>NZ_JBWKUQ010000020.1:0-118044 GCF_059420925.1 Pseudomonas sp. GW821-FHT03C07 | reverse complement strand
AGCGGTAGTTCAGTCGGTTAGAATACCGGCCTGTCACGCCGGGGGTCGCGGGTTCGAGTCCCGTCCGCTGCGCCATACACCGCTTCAAGGCCCTTGAACTCCTTGAAGCAAAAGAAAATGCCCCGGCTTGCCGGGGCATTTTTTTTGCCTGTTTTTTACCAATGACCATCTGAGCTTCTTGCGCTGATTTACCGCGCTGCTCTCCCAGCTGCTTTATGACACCCGCGCGACTTGGTAGATGTTTAAGCCGTGTCATAAAGTTTGCTGCTTGGTTGTTTATTTCCACGTTACAAACTTCCCTTGTTTATCGCCGGTGATACGGAACTTCGTGGTGATCCGATCTCGGATTATTCCTATGTTTTCGGCCCCGCCCTTTGACTAGAGTGAATCCCCGCAGCCCCTGGCGTGCCGTGTGCACAAGGCGCCGGGGCTTAACGCTGGTGATTGTGCTCAAACATGCCTGAAGGGCATTTGTCATGGGGCTGGAATATGTCGATAGAAGAACTGATTCCTTATATTAATACCCTGGCTGACAGACCCTGTGGCCCGAACTTGGAATACCGAGCGGACTTCATTCAACTGTTACAAGAAGTAGACGGTGGCAATGAAGTTCAATATGGCGAGCATGTGTATCCCGCCACGCCCGTGGACTGGCAACGGGTGCGCTCGCTGTGCCTGACGCTGCTGGAAGATTCCCTCGATCTGCGGGTTGCGGTCTGCCTGGCGCGGGCCTTGTTGGAGTGGCACGGGTTATCCGGTTTTGTCGACGGGCTGCGCCTGATCGATGGCCTGTTGCGCGAGCGCTGGGAGGACGTTCACCCTCAGCTCCTGGCCGAAGATGAACACGATCCGCTGATGCGGCTCAATACTCTCGCCGAGTTGGCGGTGCCCACCAGCGTGGTCCTGGTGCTCAAACGTCAGCAACTGGCCAGTGCCATGGGCCTTGAACCGTTGCGTCTGGCCGATCTGGCCTGCATCGCTGAATCCGCCCAGGAGGAGGCTCGGACACAGGGGCTGGCGCGCCTGATCGCCCTGGTCGAATCCCCGGCCCGCAATGAGTTGCTCGAGAACCTGCGCTCGTTGAGGGCGCTGGTCGCGCTGATCGCGCGGATCGGCGCCTGCCTTGAGGAAAAAACCGCGGCGCCCGGTATTTCCCCGCTCGGGGCGCTCGGGCGGGCCCTGGACAAGTGGTGCCGCGTCGCCGAGGAGCGCTGCAGCGCCGTCTTGCCATCGCCGGCCGGGGACTTGCCGCAGACGCCGGCCAGCGAGGGGATAAACAGCGTCCCGAGCGCCTGGAGCGGCGTCTGCCAGTCCCGTGACGACGTGGTCCGCGCCCTGGATGCCATTTGCGCCTACTACGCCCACCACGAGCCGTCGAGCCCGGTGCCCCTGCTGGCGGCCAGGACGCGGCGGCTGGCCACCATGAGTTTTCTCGAAGCGATCGCCGAACTGGTGCCAGGCAGCCTCGCTGACCTGCATGCCCTGGGCGGTATCGCCCATGACTGACCTTTCCCTCCCTGCTCAGGTTTATCTGTATGTCCAGTAACAACAGCCAGAAATTCATTGGGCGCAACCGTGCGCCCCGAGTCCAGATCGAATATGACGTCGAGTTGTACGGCGCCGAGAAGACCGTCGAGATTCCCTTTGTCAACGGCGTGTTCGCCGACCTCTCGGGCGCCAACCGTGCCGACCTGCCGCCGGTGGCCGAGCGCAAGTTCCTGGAAATCGACATCGACAACTTCGATGAGCGCATGGCCGCCATCCAGCCCCAGGTTCGGATCAATGTCCCCAACCAACTGACCGGGGAAGGGCAGATGGCGGTGTCCCTCGACTTCAAGAGCATGGACGACTTCTCGCCCGGGGCCGTGGCGCGCAATGTCGAGCCGCTGCGGGAGCTGCTGGAGGCACGCAATCAACTGGCCAACCTGCTGACCTACATGGACGGCAAGAGCGGCGCCGAGCAACTGATGGCGCGCTTGCTGGAAAACCCGGCCCTGATGCAGTCGCTGCTGGCCCAGGCCAAGCCGGTGGCCGCCGAGTCCGAAGACTGATGCCTTCGATGATCGCTCCCTGAAACAGGTAAATATCCGTGTCCGTCACTTCTCAGAATCAGTCCGGCATCGAGCCGACAGTCGAACTGTCGCCCAGTGAATTCAACGACCTGCTGCAACGCGAGTTCAAACCGCGTGGCGCGCCGGTGCGCGAAGCCATCGAAAATGCGGTACAGACCCTGGCCCAACAGGCGTTGCGCACGACCCACCTGATTGCCCACGACACCCTCGGCACCATCCAGGCGCTGATCGGTGAAATCGATGCCAGGCTGTCCGCGCAGGTCAATGACATCCTTCATCACCCGGACTTCCAGGCCGTCGAATCGGCCTGGCGTGGCCTCGACTACCTGGTGAGTAATACCGAGACCGACGAGAAGCTCAAGATCCGCTTCCTCAACGTCGCCAAGGACGAAGTGGCCCGCGAACTGAAGAAGTTCAAGGGCGCGGCCTGGGACCAGAGCCCGCTGTTCAAGAAAATCTACGAACATGAGTACGGGCAGTTGGGGGGCGAGCCGTTCGGTGTGCTGATCGCCGATTACTATTTCGACAACAGTCCGCCGGATGTCGAGCTGCTCGGGTCGCTGGCGAAGATTGCCGCGGCGGCCCATGCGCCGCTGATCAGCGCGGCGTCGCCGGCGGTGATGTTGATGGACTCCTGGCGCGAACTCGCCAACCCCCGGGACCTGAGCAAGTTATTCCTGACGCCCGAGCATGCCGCCTGGCGCAACCTGCGGCGCTCCGAGGACTCGCGCTATATCGGCCTGACCATGCCGCGTTTCCTCGGGCGTATTCCCTATGGCGTGCGCACCGCGCCGGTGGCGGAGTTCGCCTTCGAGGAAGTCACCGAGGGCCAGGCGCAGAACTATCTATGGGCCAACGCGGCCTATGCCATGGGGATCAATATCAACCGTTCCTTCAAGGAGTACGGCTGGTGCTCGCGGATTCGCGGCATCGAGTCCGGCGGCGCCATCAGCGGCCTGCCGGTACACACCTATCCGACCGAGGAGGGCGGTGTCGACATGACCTGTCCGACCGAGGTCGCCATCAGTGATCGGCGCGAAGTGGAGTTGGCCAAGAACGGCTTCATGCCCCTGGTGCATTGCAAGAACAGCTCGCTGGCGGCGTTTATCGGCGCGCAGTCCCTGCACGGTCCCCAGGAATACGACGACCCCGACGCCACCGCCAATGCCCAGTTGGCGGCGCGCTTGCCGTATCTGTTCGCCACCTGCCGTTTTGCCCATTACCTCAAGTGCATCGTGCGCGACAAGATCGGCTCCTTCAGCGAGCGCGAAGACATGGAGATCTGGCTCAACAATTGGATTGTCAAGTACGTCGAGCATAACCCGGCGACCGCCAGTGACGCCGACAAGGCGCGCAAGCCGTTGGCGGGTGCCGAAGTGGTGGTGCAGGAAGTGGAGGGTAACCCGGGCTTCTACCAGGCCAAGTTCTTCCTGCGTCCCCACTATCAATTGGAAGGCCTGAGCGTATCCCTGCGCCTGGTCTCTCAACTGCCCTCGGTCAAAGGCTGAGGGGTTCCTGCCCGACCGGGGCCTCCTCCCGGGAAAGGTGCTTAACCATTCAAATAAATAGATGTTGGAGTACCGAATGATTGTATTGAAGTTCAAAACCGAGATTAAGGGGAACTGCCAGGAGAAGGATCACAAGGACTGGATCGTAATCGACTCCTGGGGGTTCAGCAGTGGTCGTTCCATCTCCATTGGCAATGACCGTGAGCCGAGCGTCGGGCATGTCACCGAGATCACCTTGAACAAGACCACTGACGTTTCTTCGCCCAATCTGTTTATCGAGTCGGTCAGCGGCAAGTCCCTGGGTGAGGCGACCTTGCGCATCATCCAGACCAGCGGCAGTTCGACGGGCAAGAACGAACCCTATGTCGAGTTCACGCTGGATGCGCCGATCATCAGCAACTATGCGATCAGCGGCAGCGGCGACCGCCCGATCGAGACCTTCCAGATCAGCTTCACTGCCATCAAGTACCAGTACAAGCACTTCGTTGACGGCAAGGCTGTCGCGACCCTTGAAAAGGGCTACGACCTGCTCAGCAACACGACCGTGTGATCGAACGCCGATGGATTGCGCAACGCTGTGCGATCCATCGGTGCCTGGGTTTTTTCGGGAGGATTTTATGAGCACTTCCATGACGCCGCTGCTCGAACGTCTGTTGCGTCCCACCAACCCGGACGACGAGATGACCCGGCGCCGGGCCGGGGCTGGCGCGCAGCAGGAGTTGGAACAGCTGTGCCGGGATCTTAGGCTGCTGTTCAATGCCACTGGGCTGGGGGCGGTTTGTCCACTGGGCAGCCAGCCCCATGTTACCCGTTCGGTGCTCAACTACGGCCTGGGCAACCTGGCCGGGGTGGTGCTGTCGAGCATCGATACACAGAAGCTCGAGAACCGCATTCGTGAAATCGTTCTGGATTTCGAACCGCGCATTCTGCGTTACAGCGTCGCGGTGCAACTGCTGCCGGTGACACCCTGCAGTGCCAGCCTGAATTTTCTGATCGAAGGCGAGATTCGCGGCCTCGAGGCGTTGCACACTTTCCGCCTGGAGTCTGCCTGGAACACCGAGAGCGGGGAGGTGCGGGTCCGGCCCTACGACCGCCTGTCCGTCCATGGATGAACGGCTGCTGCGGCATTACGAGCGTGAACTGAGTTTCCTCCGTGAAGCCGGTGCCGAGTTCGCCGAGGACTACCCGAAGATTGCCGCCACCCTGGGCCTGCGTCCCGAGGAGGTGACCGACCCGTCGGTGGAGCGCTTGCTGGAGGGCTTGAGTTTTCTCACCGCCCGCGTGCAATTGCAAATGGAAGCCGAATTCCCGCGTTTCACCGAGAGCCTGCTGGAACTGGTGCAGCCGCAACAGTTGCTGCCGGTGCCATCCATGGCGGTGTTGCAGTTTTCCCCGGATTTGCAGGAGGGGTCGCTGGCCTCGGGGTTTACCTTGCCGGCCGATAGCGTGGTGCGCTCCGTGGGGGAGGCGGGCGGGCAAGACCCGCGTTGCGAGTTTCGCAGCCTGCGCCCGGTGACGCTCTGGCCCTTGGCGTTGGAATCCGCGGATTACCTGCCCAGTGCCGGGTTGCTCAAGGGCTTGCCCGCCAGCGTGCTCAAGCACGACGGTGGCGCCCTGCGCCTGCGCCTGCGGACCACGGCTGGGGTAGCTTTCGATCAATTGGCGCTGCAGGAACTGACACTGTTCCTGCGCGGCGATGGCTCGCTGCCCCTGGCGGTCCAGGAAGCCTTGCTGACCCGCGCCGAGGGGCTGTTCGTGCGTGCTGGCGAAGGCGAGGGCGGGTGGAGTCCGTGGATCGATCCCGGACAGATCCGCCAACCGCCGGCGCACCCGGTTTCCAGCCAGTATGCGCGGTCGTTGAACAGTGACGCGGTGTGCGCGCGGCTGAAGACCTTTCTCGCCTTCGCCGAGGGCGAGCGCTTTGTCAGCCTCGGGGGGTTGGGGTCGGCGTTGCGCAATTGCCCGGCGCGTAGCGTGGAACTGGTAGTGGTGTTCGCGCCCCTGTCACAACCGTTGTCGACGCTACTCAATGCCAGCCACTTCGGGTTGTTCTGTGCGCCGGTGATCAATCTGTTCAACAAGCGGGTCGAGCGTATTGTCGTCGACCCCTATCGGCCCGACTTGCCGTTGCTGGTCGACAAGGCGTGGCCGCTCGCCTACGAGATCCAGGAGGTGCTGGCGGTCCATGGTTATGCCGCCGGCTCCAAGGAGCGCCAGGTCATCCTGCCGCTGTATGCCCCGTCAGGGCTGGACGCCAACGCCGCTCGCGCGACCGGTTTCTACCAGATGCAGCGCACGCCCAGCCGCGTCCCGCAACGCTTCGTCGACGGGCAGCGGCGTTACCGTGGTTGTGACGCCAGCCTGGTGTTGGCACTGCAGGCGGATGCCGAGTTGCAGCGTCTGGCGGTGGACGTGCTGTGTTCCAACCGCGACCTGCCGTTGCGCCTGCCTTTGGGGGCGGGCAACACCGATTTTGTTCTCGATGTGGGCGCCCCGGTGCTGGCGATCCGCTGTGTGGCCGGCCCCTCGCGACCGCTGCCCGCGCCGTCCCAGGGCGATCGGCAATGGCAGGTGGTGCGCCAGCTGTCGCGCAATTACCTGCCCTTGGCTCACCACGACGGGGCGGCCGGGGCCCAGGCCTTGCGCGAGCTGCTGGCGCATTACCTGCCCGAGGACGACAGCAGTGGGCATAAGTTGCTGCAAGGCATCGTCTCCTTGCGCGCGCAGGTCGTCACCCGACGCCTGCCCGGTGCCGGTCCGGTGGCTTTCGGACGTGGGCTGAACCTGACCCTGGTGCTCGACGACGCCGCCTGCGAAGGCACCGGAACCTATCTGTTCGGTGCCGCGCTGGAGCGCTTTTTTGTCCGTTATGCCGCGCTCAATGCCTTTATGCAGACCGAGTTGCACAGTGTGGGCCGAGGCCATATCAAGACCTGGCGGGCGAGGGCGGGTCAATGCATGATCTGGTAGCGCCACCGCCCGAACTGGTCGCACAGCCCTGGCGCTACGATTTCTTCTCGGCGATGCGCTTGCTCGAGCGCACTTACCCCGATGCGCCGCGCTGGGGTACGGCGCAGCGCCTGGGCGACGACCCGTTGCGCCTGGCGCAGCACGTCTCGCTGGCGTTCGAACCGGCGATGATCGCCCAGTTGCGCTTGCGTGAGGGCCGCGCCGCGTTGCTGGCGGTGAACTTCTTCGGCCTAACGGGGGCGAACGGACCGATGCCCCTGCATTTCAGCGAAGATGTGCTGTCGCGTCAGATCAACCATGGCGACAGCACCCTGGCGCACTTTCTCGATGTGTTTCACCACCGCCTGCTGAGCTTGCTTTATCGAAGCTGGGCACGGGTGCGGTCGGTGGTCTGGGCCGATCGCCCGGGCGACGACCGTTTTGCCGACTATGTGTCGGCGTTCTCCCCGGGTGAGATCGGTGCGTTGCCCGATGGAGCGCGCTTTTATGCCCCGCAGTTTATCGATCAACGCCGTAGCGCCGCCGGTTTGCTGGCCCTGGTCCGGGATCTGCTGCGCCTGCCGGTGGCGGTGAGTACCCTGGGCCGGCATCGGGCCGTCCTGGCGCGCGATGAACGCTTGCAACTGGGGCGGCGTTGCGAGTCGGCGCGGCTCGGCGGGGCGGCGTTGCTGGGGCGTCGCCTGTGGAATATCCAGCACAGTTTCTGCCTGCACCTGGGGCCGTTGTCCTGGGCGGAGTACCCGCATCTGCTGCCCGGCGGGCGCGACTTCGAGCCGCTGTGCCAACTGGTCGAGTGTTATGTCGGCCCGACCTTTCAATGGGACCTCGACCTGCGCCTGCAACCGGCGCAGCGACCCGCGCTGCAATTGGGCGCGCGGCAAGGCCTTGGACGAGCCTGCTGGCTGGGCAACGGCTGCGAAGCAGCGCCGGGATGGCGTTTCGAGCCCGCCCGCTGGCGGCGATCTGCAGCGGCCAGCGCCGACTGATTTAGGAGTTATCCGATACCCCACGACGCCCCCTTGATTGACACTGCACGGGCTTTCCATGGATGTCTGTCTGGAGCACGCATGAATCAACAAGTTGTAATGGGTGCCTTGCTTTCCTGTTCGTTTGGCGCCGCACCGGCCCGCCTGAATGTCCTGCCGCTGGGGCGGGTCACGGCCGAAGGCCAGCCGGCGGCGAACATTCTCGATCATCAACCCCTGGTCAATATCCCTGCCTTCGGCTTGTGCCGCAGTCCGGCCAACCCCCAGGTCGCGGCGGCGACCGCTGCCGCCATGGGCGTGCTGACGCCGATGCCCTGCGTGCCCGCCACGGCCACCCCCTGGCAGCCCGGCGCGGCGCGGACGCGGATTGCCAAGCTGCCGGCGCTGGACAACCGCTGTACCTGCCAGTGCAACTGGGGCGGGCAGATCCGCGTCAACACCAGCGCCACCCTCAAGACCACGATTACCTGAGCGAGTCCTTGTCACCATGTCCGAAAATCCTTACCACGCTCTTCAGGTGCCTGGCATCGACGCCAAGCTGTCGTTGCTCGAGCTCAGTGGCCGGGAAGGGCTGAGCCGGCTCGGCGAATACGAGCTGACCGTGGCCTGCGCGGACGACGGCTTGCAGGTCGATAACCTGCTGGGCCACCCGTTGGCACTGAGCCTCGGGGGCGAAGGTGAACGGGCGCGCTCCCTTCACGGCTACATCACGGCCTTCAGCACTATTGGCCGGGTCGAGCGCGAGGCGCGTTATCGGCTTTCCCTCAGGCCCTGGCTGTGGTTTCTGACGCAGTCCCGGCGCCAGCGTATTTTCCAGAACCTGAGCCTCAGGCAGGTGCTCGAAGAGGTCTTTGGCGACTATCCCGGCAGCCTCGACTGGCAGGCCGAATGCTCGGAGCCGATGGAGTATTGCGTGCAGTTCGGCGAAAGCGACTTTGCCTTTTGCAGCCGCTTGCTGGAGAGCGCGGGGCTCTACTATTTTTTCGAGCATTCAGCCGACGACCACCTGCTGGTGATCGCCGATTCGATGAGTGCCCACAAGCCGGTGCGGCACTTGCGTGAAATGAACTACCGGCCCAATCAGGACAAGGTCCCGGGCAGCCTGCTCGTCTGGGAGTCCCATGCTGAACTGCGGCCCGGGGAGGTCAGCCTGGTGGACTTCGATTTCACCAAGGCCAGCACTCGAGAGGCCAGCGTCTTGTCGGCCAGCCATGCTGGCGCGGCGACATCCCGTCATGGCAACTATCGGCAGGAAGGTTTTCCCGGGCGGTTCAGCCGCCGCGAATCCGGCGAAGCCCAGGCGCGGATCCAGCTCGAAGCCGCGCATGCCAACCAGCAGTGGCGCCGGGGTGTCAGCCAGTCGCCGTATCTGGCGCCCGGACAGTGTTTTACCCTGGTCGATCACCCGCGCGCCGAGCAGAACGGCGACTACCTGATCGTGGCCGCGACCTTGCAGCTGGATGAAACGCAGCCGTTGCACTGCGAGGTCGAGGCGATCCCCACCACCCAGGTGTTTCGCGCGCCGATCCAGACGCCGCGTCCGCTGATCGCCGGACCACAGACGGCCTTTGTGGTTGGCAAGCCAGGTGAACCGATCTGGGTCGATGAGTTCGGCCGGATCAAGGTGCAGTTCCATTGGGACGGCAGCGGGCAGCGTAACGAGCACTGTTCCTGCTGGGTTCGGGTCGCCCAGCCGCTGGCCGGCAAGCGCTGGGGCGCGCTGTTCGTGCCGCGGGTCGGGCAGGAGGTGGTGGTGGAGTTTCTTGGCGGCGACCCTGATCGGCCCCTGGTCACCGCCGGGCTCTATAACGCCGGTCACCGGCCACCCTGGGAACTGCCGGGACAGGCGGCCCGTAGCGGTCTCAAGTCGCAGTCTCTGGGCGAGCAGGGGGTGTACAACGAGCTGCGCTTCGAAGACAAGGCCGGTCGCGAGCAGTTGCTGATCCATGCCGGGCGCAACCAGGACCTGACGGTGCGCAACGATGCCTTCGCCAGCATCGGCAACGACTGGCACCTGACGGTCGGCGCCAATCAGTTGCTCAAGGTCAAGGACGATCTCCATGAGTCCGTGGGCGGCAAACGCAACAGTCGGGTCGATGCCGATCACTCGCTGGATATCGGTGGCGACAGCCACTGCAGGATTGCCGGCCAATGGCAGTCGACAGCGACCGATATGGATTTCAAGGCCCACGGCAAGCTCGTGCTGGAAGCCGGCAAGAGTCTGACCCTCAAGGTCGGTGCCAGCACCCTGGTGCTCAGCGCCGCGGGTGTGGCGATCAATGGCAAGACCGTGACCCTCGACGGCTCGGCCGCGGTCGACATCAATGGCGGTGCCGCCGCGGCCACCGCCTCGGCCAAGGCGGCGAAACCGGCGGCGGTCAAGCAGCCCAAGGAGGCCGACGATGGTCGTGATTAAGCCGGTGTTTCGACGGCTCGTGTGCCTGCTGCTGGCGTTGGCGCTACCAGGCTGCAGCTGGTTTTGGGCGGACGAGCCGCCGGCACCTGAACCGCATATCGGGTTGTCCCTGGAAGCGGCGCTGGACAGCAATCCCGACCTGCATGGTCGGCCGTCGCCGGTGATCGTCAGGCTCCTGCAACTGGCCGACAGCAAGCGCCTGGAGCAGGTCGAGCTGTTCCAGTCCGAGGCTGCGGCCGAGCAGGCGCTGGGCCGTGACCTGCTCTGGCAGGAGTCATTGCTGCTACGCCCAGGCCAGTTGCAGGCGCAGGGGTTTCTGCCGGTGCCCGGCACCCGGTTTATCGCGCTGGTGGTCGAGTACCGCAATATCGACCATGCCCAGTGGTGGGCCTGGGCCGAAATCGATCCGACACGGCCCTCGCGGCTGACCGCGCTGATCGGTCGCCAGCGCGTGGCATTGACGCCCGCGCCCCCGGAGGAGAAAGCCGATGAGTAGTCACGATAGCGTCGTCTGGTCCGAAGGCATGTTCCTGCTGCCGCAACACTTCCAGCAGCAGGAGCGCCATTACCGGGCCCGGCTGGCGCAGGTCCTGCGCGCCGTGCAACCCCATGGCTGGGGCTTTGCCGCGCTGAAAATCGATGCCGCGCAGCTGGCGCTGGGCACCCTGGCCTTGAGCGTCTGCGAAGGGATCATGCCCGATGGCAGCCCCTTCGCCCTGACGGACGAAGAGTTGCTCCGGCTGCGTTATCCGCTGGCCGACAACGCGCGTGACGTGCAACTGGTGCTGGCCCTGGCGCTCAATCGGCCTGGGGCGGCGGACACTGAAATCGCCGCCGGGGACACCAGTCTGGCGCGTTACCGGGTCAGCGAAATCCTGCTGGCCGATGCCAATAGCGAAGGTGGCGAACCGGCCTGTGTGCAGGTCAGCCGCCTGAACCTGAAACTGGCGCGGGAAGCCGATGTAGCCGCCTCCCATGTCTTTTTGCGGGTGGCCCGGGTGGTGGAACGCACGGCTGCCGGCCTGGTGGTGCTCGACCGGCAACAGGTGGCGCCGCTGCTGGCCTGGCGTTGTTCGCCGGTGTTGGCGCGTTCCGTCGACGAACTGATCGCCCGGGCCCGGCAACGTGGTGCGGCCCTGGCCGAGGGGTTGGGCCAGGGCGGGCTCGCTGGGATGACGGAGATCCAGCAGTATGTGATGCTGCAGAGCATCAACCGCGCCGAAAGTCTGTTGCTGCACCTGGCCAGCCAGCCGGCGCTGCATCCTGAGTTGCTGTACCGCGAGCTGGTGCGGCTGGCGGGCGAGTTGGCGATTTTCTGCCAGGAGCGCAAGCGCCCCCGGGCCTATCCGCCGTATCGCCATGACCGCCTGGGTGAAAGCTTTGTACCGCTGATCCAGGATCTGTTGCAGGCGTTAAGTACGCTGGCCAGCGCCGACGTGGTCGCCCTGGCTCTCAAGCCTGGGGCCTTTGGCTTTCGTTTTGCCCAGGTGCCGGACATCCACCTGTACCAGGCGGCGCGTTTCATTCTCGCGGTTCGCGCGCAGGTGCCCGACGAAGAACTGCGCAAAAATTTCCCCAGTCGCTTGAAGATCGGCCCGGCCGAGCGCCTGCACGACCTGGTGAATCTGCAATTGCCCGGGCTGGCGATCCAGGTCTTGCCAACGGCTCCCCGGGAGCTGCCTTACTATCCCGGCTTCAGCTATTTCCAGCTGTCGAACGATCATCCCTTGTGGTCCGACCTGGTGGACACCAGCGGCTTCGGCTTGCATGTGGCCGGTTCGTTTCCGGGACTGCAATTGGCGTTCTGGGCCATCAGGGAGGCGTGATGGCATTCGCCAAGGTGGCTCCCGGATTGCCAAAAAGCACCGCTGAGGGTGTTCAGGCACGACCGGCGTCGGTCGACGAAAACCTCTGCGTGCTGGCTGACGATCTGCTGTATGAAGTGGTGCTGTTCCAGCGCCTGACGCGCCAGCCCGACTTGCCGACGCTGCGCCTGCGGCTGATCGCGCTGATGCGGACCTTCCAGCAGCAGGCCCTGGCTTGTGGTATCGAGCAGCACACTGTGCGGCGCGCCCGTTATGCCCTGTGCACCTTGCTTGATGAGGTCATCGCCAGCAGCGAATGGGCCCGCGGCGCCTGGTCACAGCAGAGCCTGTTGATGACCTTTCACCAGGAAAGCGAGGGCGGCGAAGGCTTCTTCGCTTTCCTGGATGAGGCACAGCTCAGGCCGCTGGAGCACCTGGCACTGCTCGAACTGATGTACCTGTGCCTGGCGCTGGGCCTGGAGGGGCGTTATCGAATCCAGCGCGAAGGCCAGTCGATCCTGGCTCTCAAGCGTGCCCAGCTTTACGAAACCTTGCGCCTGTACCGCGAGCGTTATCCGCGTTCGGTGCCCAGGCGTGTGCAGTTGAGGCAGCGCTGGCGGCGTGCCCTGCTCTGGGGCGCTTACGCTCTGCTGGTGCTGTCGCCGATCCTCACGATGGTGGCCGCATATGACGTGCAAGTGCGTTCCGAGCGGCAATTGCGTAACGCCGCGCGGGTCTTGGCGGCCATGGACACGGGCCCTTATGTTCCTCCGCGACGGCCCTCGTTGGTCGAGAGTCTGGCTGAACATCTGGCTGAGGACCTCCAGGCCGGGCGGTTGACGCTAAAGCGCGAGGCCAACGGCGTTCGGTTGCTGCTCGGGACCACGGAGTTGTTTGCACCAGGTGCCAGTGTGATCGCACCACGGCACAGGGCGACCTTGCAGCGTATCGCCACGGTGCTGGCGGATCGGCCGGGACGTATTCGGATCATCGGCCACAGTGACGACACGCCGGTCGGCAAGGGGCAGGTCTCCAACGAGGAACTCTCGCTCCGGCGTGCCCGTGCCGTGCAGGCGGAAATGTTCGGCGAGGCGGCCGCTCAGGCGAGTGTGCAGGCCCTGGGGCGTGGCGCCAGTGAACCACGGGTGCCGAATGACAGCGTGGACAATCGGGCACGCAATCGTCGGGTGGAAATTGTCTTCGAGTCGGTGATGACCGACGTCGTCGTGCCATAGGGCGCGCCCTCTCTTTGCCCCCCGCTGGATGACTGCCACCATGCTCCTGAGATTGCTGAAAAACCTGCTGCGGTTGCTTCCGCTGGCGGCCGGCCTTTATCTGTTGACCCTGCTGGTGCGCAGTCAGGGTCCGCGCTTGTCCATCGATGGGGTCTCGCCGTTGGCGCATGACTGGCAGCAGTGGCTGTTGCTGGGGCCGTTGTACCTGGGTGGGCTGCTTTATTTCTGGTGGACCCGGCGCCAGCGCAAGCGTCGGGAGTTGTGCCATGCCGAGGCGGCGCAAAAGACCTTGCAGGGGCTGGACCCACCTTGTGCTCGGGAACGCCGCTTGCGTGAACGGCTGGAGCGCTGGCGCCTGGAAAGCCAGGCCGGTTCGGGCGGTCCGGTCTTCCTGCTGCTGGGGGCGGCGGGCGCCGGCAAGCGCAGCCTGATGGGCGAAAAGGGGCGGCGGGCGCGTGGGGGCGGGGAGTCGCCACCGGATGACTTGCAGACCAGGCGTATCGGCGCCTTTTCGGTCATGGCCGTGAGTGCGGCGCTGTTGGCCCAGGCAGACCCCAGTTGCGTTCAGCTATGGCGTTGTTTGCTCGATGAGCTGAAAAATTCGCGCCGCCAGGGGATCCGTGTCGCCGGGGCGGTGCTGGTGCTCAATGTCGTGCATCTGTTACGCCTGGCCCCCGCTGCCCGCGATGCCCAGGCGCTGATCCTGCGGGCACGTCTGGAAGAGCTGGCCGCCGAGTTCGGTCACGGCCTGCCGGTGCAGGTGATTGTCAGCCATTGTGATCGTTTGCCGGGCTTCGAAGCGTCGCTGCTGACCTTGCCGGCCGAGGCGCGGGACCTGGCGTTGACCTTTGCCCATGGGCGTAACCGACAGAACCTGGCGGTGTTGGCCGAACGTCTGGCCTGCACCTTCGCGGCGGTGCAGGACGGACTCCCCGAGCGTTTGCAGAGGGAAGTGCAGACCTCGGCGCGGGTTCAGCTCTACGGTTTTCCGCGCTTGTGGCGACAGTTCGGCGAGGTCTTGCAGCCTTATCTGCGGACGGCGTTTTTCGAGCAGCCGCGGGTCTCGCAGGTGCATCTGCAATCGTTACGTTGCAGCGCTCACTTGCGCGTCGAACCGGGCGCCCTGGCTGCCAGCCAGCGGCTGGTTCGCTGCTTGCAGCAGAGTCGGCGTCACACTCGCTGGCCGGGGTTTTTGCTTCTGGGGGCTGGCCGGGGGCGCTGGTTTCTTGCGCTCGGGTCGAGTGTCCTGGTCATTCTGTCGGCGACGTTGTTCGGTAACGGTTACTGGCAGCAGACCCGGCAGTTGCAGTGGTTGGCCGAGCAGCAAGCGTTGCTCGCGGCGTTGCCGGCCAGCGCTGCCGGGACGTATGCGACGCCGGCGCTGGTCGAACGTCTGGCGCGCTTCAGGAGCCTGGCCTATCTCCCCACGGGCGGCTGGCTGCAGCCCGGTTTCTGGTTGAGCGAGTATCAGCGATTGCTGGACCTGACTCGTAGTCTTTACGAGGGCGCGCTGCTCAATGAGTTACTCCCCGGTGTTGTGCACACCTTGCAACATTCCCCGCCGAACGGGCTGCACAACGAGCGCCTGGAGCGCTTGCGGTTTTACCTGATGCTGGGCGGCCAGGGCCGCTTCGACGCGACAGCCTTCGAAGACTGGTTGTCGGCCCAGGTGCAGGGCGATTTCGCGCAGTCGCTGGCCCCGACGCAACGCGAGCAATTGCAGGTTCATGTCCAGGCGCTGATACCGCTGTTGGCGAAGGGCCCGGTGATCAGTGTCGATCCGCAGTGGGTCGAGCAGGTGCGTCAAGATCTGCGCCGCGTGCCGCAACAGCAGCGGCTGTACGCTCGATTGAGCGAGAGGTTGGGAAATGCCGATGGCGAGGATTTCAGTGTCGTCGCCGTCAGTGGCAGCGAGGGCCTGCTGAGCCTTGCCCGCCGCAGCGGTGCCCCCTTGAACCGAGGTGTTCCGCCACGCTTCAGTCCCAGGGGATACGAGCGGCTGCTCAGCCGTCTGCCATTGCTGGTGGCCGAGACGCTCAAGGATGACGACTGGGTCATGGGCGCGGGCCCGCGACTGGACGCGCCGACCTTGTACCACGAAGTGTCCGCGCTCTATGCACAGGACTATATCCGCCACTGGGAGCGTTTTTTCGCGGACCTGCAACTGGTCGGCCTCGACCAGCCCGAGTCCCTGGCTCTCAGGCTCGAGCGACTGGCGCGGGCCGACTCGGCTCTGTTCAGCTTGCTGCGCGCGGCAGGGCGTGAAACCCACCTGGCGTTCAGCGAGGCCCCGCAGCCACTGCTCGACAGGGCGCTGCAGCAGGTTTCGTCACTGGCCTCCAGCCTTTCCCCGGAGGTGCGCAAGCTCCCCGTTACGCTTGATGCCGAGGAGCACCCCGTCAATCGGCACTTTGCGCCGTTGCAGCAGCTGAGCGAAGGCGCTGGCGCCCCGCTCGAGGCGCTGCGCGAAGCCCTGGCCCAGGCCGCGGTTTACCTGCAGGCCCGGGAGCAGGCACTGGCGCTGGGTTTGCCGAGCCCGCCGGTGGACGGTCTGGAGCCATTGAAACGGCAGATCGACAAGCTGCCGTCGATGCTGCAACCGCTGTTTGCCGATATCGTCAGCGTTGGCCGGCAACATGTGCACCTGCAGACAGTGGTGACAGTCGGCGTCGGCCTGAACCAGCAACTGAACCCCGAATGTTCACGCCTGCTCGCCCAGCGCTATCCCTTTGACCGACAGGCCCGAGAGCAACTATCGCTGGCCGACTTCAACCGCTTGTTCGCTCCTGCCGGACTGTTGCAGGATTTTCAACAGCGTCATCCGGACGTCACGCGACTGGAAGGCCCGGTGGCGGCACAGTTCCGGCGCGCGGAGCAGATTCGTCGGGCGTTTTTCCCCGGCACCTCCGACGTCGCGCGGGTCGATTTCGAACTCAGCCCTGTGTCCATGGCTGAAAGCATCGCCCAGGTGCGCCTGAGCCTGGACGAGCTGCAACTCAACTATGCCCACGGCCCGATCCGGCCCAGCCTGTTCACCTGGCCAACCCGGGCCCTGGGTAGTCAATTGAGGATGGTGGTCACACTGATCGACGGCCGTAGCCTGGTGCGCTCGGCCGAAGGGCCCTGGGCCTGGTTCCGCTTTATGGAACAGGGGCGGCTGGTGCCGGCGCCGAGTGGGGAGGGCTACTGGTTGACCCTGGGCTTCGAGGACGTCGAGGTGGTGCTGCAATTGCGCAGTGCCAGCCTTGACCATCCCTTTGGCCGCAAGATCCTCAGCGATTTCCGATGCCCCTCGACATAGCGACTGTAGGTATTTGGTCCGTCCCGCAAGATGAAGGTCAGTTTCACAATGGGTCTGTGGAAATGTCCTATGTCGGATGCGCCGACGACTGTTTAGCATGGTCAGCCATAGCCCACTCCAGGGGCGTCGGTCGATTGCGGCGCGGCTGGCCGGGGTATCTGGCGCAGGGAGAGGGGCCCTGCGGATCTGGGGATGTATCGGTTGGGCAGGATGCCATTGTGAAGGGGTGGCAGTCCGCACAACGATTTTGCGTCGGGCGGACCTGACCACTGCCGAGTCAGTTTTTCGTTGGCAGCAGTGCCGGAGAGTCCATGCTCGAAAAAAAGCCTACCCGCCTCATGATTCTGGATGACCACAGCCTGGTCCTGTGCGGCATGGAGATCAAGATCCAGGCCGAGGCCGACCTTCTGTTGTTGGGCAGCTTCACCCGTGGCTCGGCGCTGATGACCGCCTTGCGCGAGCAGGAGGTCGACCTGGTGGTGATGGATTACTCCTTGCGTTCGGGCGAAGTCGACGGTCTGAACCTGATTCGTACCCTGAAGATCCGCTTTCCAAAGCTGCGGCTGCTGATCATCTCGTCCTTGTACGTACCGGCCACGGTGGCCCTGGCGCTACGCTGCGGGGCCAGCGGCTTTATTGGCAAGGAACTGAATTCCGGCGAGTTCGTCCTGGCCATTCGTCAGGTGGCGGCCGGCAAGGTCTACCTGCATCCGGACATGCTCGAAGCGTTGCAGGTGCATGAGGTGTCACGGCTCGATATCGCCACCCCGGCCTCTGAGTCCGAGGTCGCCAGCCTCGACGTGCTGGCCAGGACCTCCGAATTGACGGTACGCGAGCATGAAGTGCTGCGCTGTTGCCTGGACGGCTTGTCGGTGACCCACATTGCGCGCAAGTTTTCGCGCAGTATCAAGACCATCAGTACTCAGAAACAGGCGGCGTTTCGCAAGCTGGGCCTGCGTGGCGATAACGAGTTGTACAAGGTGCGTTATCAGATGGAAGGGCGCTGAGGTGCATTTTCCTGAAAATTCGCTGTCACAACCTGTTCAGCGTGCGCTCAGCGATCTCGAACTGATGCACAATACGCCCCGGACCGTTTTTCCTCAGGATTTTCAATGTCGACATCATTCTACTTGCGTGCCGTTGCATTGGCACTGATGCTGGCGGGCGCCGCGGGCTGCTCGTCGACCACCAAGACCGCCGTTTACGAACGGGAAAATTTCGACGACGCCGGCACGTTCTCGCGCAACTACGGTGTGAGCGACGCGGCGTCCTGTGAAGCGGCCCGGCGCGCCTTGCTCAGCCAGGGCTACATCATCACCAGCAGCGACCCGAAGCTGATCAGCGGTAACAAGAGCTTCCAGCAGACTGGCGATACCCATATGCAGATCAGCTTCAGCGTGGTCTGTGCGGCGGATGGCAGTGCCAATCATCGCTCGACCATGTTCGCCAACGCCCTGCAGGACCGCTATGCCCTGAAGAAGGTCAACAACTCCGCCAGCCTGGGCGTGGGTGTGCTGGGCTCGGTGTCGATGCCGATCGGCTCGACCGATGACTCGATGGTCAAGGTGGCCAGCGAGACCGTGTCCTCAGCAACCTTCTATGACCGCTTCTTTACCCTGGTGGAACTGTTCCTGCCGCCTGAAGTGAAGAAAGAGAAACATACCGACGAGAAACCCAAGGTTGATCTGGGGATGCCCGAGGCGATACCCGCCAAGGCCCAGGCGGACAAACCGGCGGACAAGCCGACGGACCCCAAGCCGGTAGAGCACAAGGCGGCAGAAGCCAAGCCTGCGGAACCGACGCCTGTACCGGCACCGAAGACCACGGAGCCGCTGCATGGCGCTCCTGTCACCCCGGCCGCGCCTGCCGCGTCCGAGCCGGTCGCCGCGCCGGTCACGCCAGCCGCCCCGGTAACCCCTGTTGAGCCGACGCCCGCCCCGGCGCCCGTCGCCAGCGAGCCGGCAACCCCGGCTCAGTAAGCCCGGCACCAGGCGGCAGGATCGGCTTTGTCGACCGCGATCCCGTGGCCTTGTGATGGGGGACGCCGCCTACAAAATAAAACTGGGTAAATCCTGACCGTTCTGCTAATTTTTTATTTCAGGCCCTTATCCAGGCGCCTGGGCAGACGGGGTGCTTCATTTTTCCTTCACATGAGACCCCTATGCTGGATCCAGCCCGCTTTTACCTGTAGGAGGCGGTCAGCAAGACAGCGGTTTTACCCTCGAATGAAAAAAGGAGTTTGACGATGGATGACTATCAAGAAGAGCTGCTGGAGTTCCAGGCTTTCGAACTGGACCCTGTTGAACCGGCTGAAGACGCGACCGAGCTGTAAGCGGTCGTTTTTTTCGGCTCAGGTCGAATGCCGCTGACTGCGGCGGAACTCGCCGGGTGTCTGGCCGTTCCAGCGTTTGAAAGCCCGTTGAAAGGCCTCGGCTGAAGCAAACCCGAGCAGGTAGGCGATTTCGCCAAAGGCCAGTTCGGTGTCGCGAATATAGGTCATCGCCAAGTCACGGCGAGTGTTATTGAGAATGGCGCGAAATTGCGTGCCTTCCTCGGCCAGTTTGCGACGCAGTGTCCAGGTCGGCAGCTTCAGGCGTGCCGCCACTTCTTCCAGGTCGGGTTCCCGGCCGCCATTAAGCAAAGGACCCAGCAACTGAGTGATACGTTCACGCAGGCTGCGGGTGCGCGTCAGTTGTTCCAGTTCTCGTTCGCACAGCTGCAGCAGGTGCCGCCAGGTACTGGGGCAATGGTCTCGGTTGCGCAGGCCCAGGCTGGCCTGGCCCAGGCGCAGTTGATTGTGCTCGGCGGCGAAATGCACCTGGCAGTCGCCCAGGCCCTTGTAGGCCGTGGCATAGTCCGGTTCGGTGAATTCGATATCGATGCGCTCGGCGTGCAGCGTTTCGCCGCCGACACTGGTCAACTGCTGCAGCCAGCCGGCGATGATCGAGTCCACCACGAAGCGGTTGTAGGCGTTGTACGGGCTGATGGAGTAGAAACGCAGCCAGGCGCCATCGGCGTCTTCGTGGAAACTTGACTGCCCGCGATAGTTGGAGCCGTAGAGTGCCTCGAAGCGGGTCAGGGTTCGCGCCGCCTCACGTACCGTCGGTGCCTGGGCGGCGGTCACACCGGCCAGGCCCGCTTGGCTGAGTCGGCTGAAGCGGCCCATGCGCAATCCGAGGGCCGGGTCGCCGGTGAGTTGGATCGCCGCGTGTCCCAGGCGCATATAGCGTGGAATCGACAGCCGTGCGTTGGGCTCGGCCAGGCGCGCCGGGTCCAGCCCGTACTGCTCCAGCAGCCTGTCAGGGTCCTGGCCGTGACTGCGCACCGCGTCGGCGAGGCTGTGGACGAAGCTCACGGACAGGTCGCCCAGGCGCATCGACACCGGCTTCATGGCAGCCACAGGTTCAGCAGGCGCGCGCCGCGATCGCCGCGGTCCTGCCCGTCGATGGAGCGCCCATCCTGGCTGATAAAACTTTGTCCCGAATAGCGCTGGTTCCAGAACTGGCCATGGAGGAACACGGTCATGCCGGCCAGTGACTGGCTGGCGGGGGCACGGCTGGCCAGGGTCAGGCGATGCCAGGCCTCGCCTTCGCCGAGTTCGCCGGGCCTGAGGCTGATCTGCGCCGGGGTGGCCGCGTTTTTGAAACCGCGCCAGGGTTGCTCCCAACTGTCCTTGCCGGGCAGCGAGGCCGTCACGGCAATCAGTGACACGCCGAGTTCGTCAAACCGGCGGTAGTTGTCCGGGTACCAGCTGTCATTGCCAATCAGCACGCCCAGGCGCCCGGCCGGGGTCTGCACGGCATTCAGTTCCTGGCGTTCGCCACCCTTGATATAGCCGCGTTCGTCAAAGGTCGGGTAGAGCTTGCGTTGGGGCTGACCCAAGGGGCGTCCGTCGGCGGCAAAGACCAGGCTGACGTTGTACAAGGCGCCCTTGCCGATTTTCAGGGTGCCTTGCTCGACGCTGGGGTCCGGCAGGACGATGGAACCGGCCACCAGGGTGACACCGAACTCTTTTGCCAGGCCGCCGAACACGGCTTGGTAATCCTGGGCCATGGCTTTGGCCTTCATGCGCAGGCGGGCGTCTTCGAGGAAACTGCGGCCCTTGGCGTTGAACAGCGCGCCGAGCAGTTTCAGCGGGTTGCCGAGCATCAGCCAGTTCATCGCTTCCTGCTGGTCGAGGGCCTGGTAGAGGTCGTCCTTTTCCCCGCGCAGCAGCAGCCAGGTACCGATATGTTCCGGCAGTACCACAATGGTCTTGTCGTTCAGCAGTCCCAGGCCGCGAGCCTGCTGCAGATAGGCGGCCAACTTGCGGTGCAGGCGCGCCGGGCTCTGGTAGTCGTTGGGAAACAGTTCCGGTTGCAGGCCCAGCAGGTTGCCGTGATCGCCTGCCACGCCCTGGTTCAGGGCCAGGCGGATACGCAGGTCGGAGAGGTAGTGGCCATTGCTGCGATGTTGGGTCCACACGCCGTAACCGGTGACGGCGGCGAGCAGCAGGACCGGTAAGGAGAAGAGCAGAAATTTGCGCATGGGCTTGGATAGCGAACGACCGGGAGTGTGATGCTTCTTTCGGATTTTAATCAAGGGTACGGCAAAACAGTGGCTCGGCGCATACTTTGCCAGTCATTTAAGGTTTTTTAGTGCTGCTAATCGGTTGATTTTTAATATCACTTTGTGTTCTTCTTGTCAATGATTGCCGTTGCTAAATGATGGCAACATGCCATAAAAATTCTTGAGTTGTATAAATTGAGACTGGCTCCGATTAAGGCAGTCGAGATATTCGGCGTTTGGCGAGGGTAGTTGGATCGGCGGTGATGTTTGCGGCGTAACCCTTGGTGTTGCTGGCGGTTGGTCAGTGTGCCGCAGGGAAGAGGGGGGAGTTTTCGCCGCGGGATGTTGGGCCGCGTGCTACAGGGTCGGCGCCGTTATTCTGTGAGATGACGGGCGCTATTGGATCGAATGTAGAGGGGGAAATAGCATTATGGATGTGTTATTTGTAACACCTGACTCTTCTGCCAAGGCCTATCAAGGCCTGGCTGATATCTACTCTGCAATAGAACCACCGACATGGTCTCTGCTTCTGGCGCAATCGTGTCGTAGTCAGGGCTTTGAGGCAGCGATTCTTGATTGCGACGCAGAAAGGTTGACCCTGGAGCAGTCGGTTCTACGGATAGAAGAGCATCAGGCGCGACTGGTTGTCTTCGTCGTCTATGGACAAAATCCAAACTCCGGCACCACCAGCATGATTGGGGCTTTGGAACTTGCAAAAGCCCTTAAGGAGCAGTCTTCATTATTCAAGATTTGCTTTGTCGGCTCCCACGTTAGTGCACTACCCCGAGAGGTCCTGGCTCACACCTGTATTGATATTGTTTTGCTCAACGAGGGGGTTTATGCATTGCACGCCCTGCTCAGAAGCAACTTGGGCGATGATCTCCCTTCCATCAAGGGGATAGGTTACAAGCAGCCGGGACCGGCGAATTTTTCCATGCCGATGCTCAATGCCCCCGAACGGTTGGTGCCGCAGGAGCGCATGGACATCGATATGCCTGGTTATGCTTGGGATCTCTTGCCCTACAAACAGCGGCCACTGGATCTGTACCGGGCCCACTTTTGGCACGCCGGGTTCGATCACGGCAATCGCACACCGTTTGCAGCAATCTATACCTCCTTGGGCTGCAATTTTGCCTGCAATTTCTGCATGATCAATATTCTTAACCGGACTGACAACTCTGATGATGTAGACGCCGCGAGCTTTCGTGGCATGAGATTCTGGAGCCCGGCCTGGGTGATGCGGGAGATGGAGAAGCTGGCCCGGCTGGGTGTGCGCACGCTCCGAATCAGCGATGAAATGTTCTTCCTCAATCGCAAGTTCTATCAGCCGATTCTGGATCAGGTCATCGAACGCGATTTCAATTTTAATATGTGGACCTACTCTCGGGTCGATACCGTTCGTCGCGACGCGTTGGAACGTTTCAAAAAAGCGGGAGTCAACTGGCTGGCACTGGGTGTCGAAGCAGGCAATCAAATGGTTCGCCAGGAAGTTTCAAAAGGTTCATTCAAGGAAGTTAATATACGCGACGTTTGTGATGGGATTCGGAGCAGTGGAATCAATGTCATCAGTAACTTTATTTTTGGGTTTCCCGAAGATACGCTGGAGACGATGCAGGAAACGCTGGATCTGGCCATTGAGCTGAATTGCGAAATGACCAATATGTATCCGTGTCAAGCATTGCCAGGAAGTCCGATGAATCGAATGGCTCGCGAAAAAGGTTGGTCGTTACCCTCCAGCTATGAGGGTTATGCGTTCTTGTCCTATGAGTGCGAGCCCTTGCCAACGAAATATCTATCGGCCGCGCAGGTGCTGAAATTTCGAGATGAGGCGTGGCAGCGTTATTTTACGAATCCGTTGTATCTGGGGCTTGTTCAGGAAAAGTTCGGCCTTGCACAACGCCAGAATATTGAGGATATGACGCGTATAAAGTTGAAGCGCAAACTGCTGGGGGATTAACCTATGATTGTCACGCGCACGCCTTATCGTATCTCTTTTTTTGGCGGTGGTACCGATTATCCGGGTTGGTTTCGTGAAGAGGGTGGAGTGGTTATTTCTACCTCGATCGACAAGTATTGTTATATCAACTGTCGGCATTTGCCTCCTTTTTTCGATCACAAGTATCGGATCGTTTATTCGGCGATCGAAAACGTGATGGATCCTAATGAGATTCAGCATCCCGCGGTGCGTGAGGTGCTCCGCTACATGGCCTGTGATCGGGGGCTGGAGATACACCATGATGGTGATTTACCTGCGCGCTCGGGGCTGGGCTCTAGCTCGTCGTTTACCGTAGGGCTTTTACACGCGATGAAAGCACTTAACGGCGAACAGATTTCCCAGAATTCCCTGGCGAAGTTGGCAATACACATCGAGCAGGATCTGATTAAGGAAAGTGTCGGCTCGCAGGATCAGATCGCTGCGGCTTATGGCGGCTTCAATCGTATCGACTTTCATCATGATGGCGGTTTCAATGTTGCGCCGATCATCTTGCCCGAGGAGCGCCTGCAGTCTTTGCAAGATCATTTGATGTTGTTTTTTACCGGGTTTTCCCGCATCGCATCGGAAATTGCACAGAGTCAAATCAAGAACATATCGTCGCGGCACCGTGAACTGACGCAGATCATGCAAATGGCGGATGAAGCGCTGTCGGTTCTTCAGGCCCCAGGGACACTGGATGACTTCGGTGCCCTGCTTCATGAAGGATGGTGCCTGAAAAAAAGCTTGTCGAACCGGATCAGTAATCCTGATCTCGACCATATCTACACTATCGCCAGGTCGGCGGGAGCCACGGGTGGTAAGTTGCTGGGTGCCGGGGGCGGAGGTTTTATGCTGTTTTTCGTCAAGCCCGAATTGCAACGGCAGGTCATTGAGTGTTTGAAAGACCTGGTGCATGTACCGTTCCAGTTTGAGAACTCCGGAAGTCGTGTGGTCCTTTATCAGCCGAATGGATTCTAAGCATGTCGCCTTTTTTTTCCGAAGGTTCAGGGATATTTATCGCCGGGCACCGCGGATTGGTTGGCTCGGCATTTGTCAGGCACTTTACCGCAGCGGGTTTTACCAACCTGATTCTGCGTGAGCACGATGAACTGGAGCTGAGGGACAAGCGGGCAGTTGACGCATTTTTCGCCGATCAGCGACCAGAGGTAGTGATTCTCGCGGCGGGCAAGGTCGGGGGGATTGTCGAAAATCTCACCTATCCAACTGATTTTATTACAAATAATCTTGAAATTCAGACCAATGTCATACAGAGCGCTCATCATTACGGTGTGCAGCGTCTGTTGTTTTTCGGCTCGTCCTGCATGTATCCGCGGGAGACGACTCAGCCAATGGCTGAGGAGGCGTTACTCAGCGGAAAGCCGGAGGTGACCAGCATCGCCTATGCCATCGCGAAATTGGCGGGTGTGCACATGTGCCTGGCGTACAACCGGCAATATGGCGAGCAGCGCTTTATTCCAGTAATTCCCAATAGTGTTTATGGGCCTAACGATAATTTTGATCCTCAATCCGGGCATGTACTTTCGGCATTAATCAATCGTTTCGACCGTGCGCTTCGATCCGCTGATCAAGTGATCACTCTTTGGGGCAGTGGCGCGCCACGGCGCGAATTCCTTTATGCAGACGATTTGGCCGCTGCCGGCCATTTACTTTTGGATACGGATCTCTCGTCTACCGAACTGCCCATCAATATTGGCACAGGGTATGACCTGCCGATCAGCGAATTGGCTCGACTGATTGCCGATATTGTCGGCTACCGTGGTGAAGTTCGCTGGGATAGCGAACGGCCTGACGGCACCTTGCGAAAGTTGCTCGATAGTTCACGGATGCGGGCCCTTGGCTGGCAGCCGGGTATATCCCTTGAAACGGGTATTCGCCAAACGTATGCGTCCTTTCTGGAGAGTGAGAATTTCCATGCATGATATTGAACCTGCTCTCAGTGGGCAGTTACTGGAAAAAGCACGCTGGGTTTGGCGAGAAACCTTGAAGATTCACCAGCGGGCGCCGGAGACGCGAGTGGCTTCATCGTTGTCGCCGATCGAGATTTTCGTGACGCTCTACTATGGCGGTTTTTTGCGGCAAAACCCGGCCGATCCACGTTGGCCGGGACGAGACCGTTGCATCATCAGCAAAGGCCACGGCTCACTCTGTATGTACCCGATCCTGGCCGATCTCGGCTATTTTCCGGCGGCTGAACTGGAGCGCGTGTGTCTGGCGGGAAGCTTTCTGGGAGGTATTCCGGACCCGGTGATACCGGGTTACGAAACGATTAACGGCTCGCTGGGGCATGGCGTGGGCGTGGGCGCGGGCATGGCGTTGGCGTTAAAAAGGCGCGGGCTGGATCAGCGAGTCTATGTTGTCACCGGGGATGGCGAGTTGCATGAGGGCTCTAATTGGGAAGCCTTCATGTTTTGCGCACAACACCGTCTGGATAACCTCACCGTGCTCGTCGACAACAACCAGATCAGCATGCTTGGCCACACTGACGATATTGTTTCCCACCGTGATTTGAGTGCCAAGCTCACTGCATTCGGATGGGCGACTCAGGTGGTGGCCGATGGTCATTCTCCACAGGCTATTGCCAATGCATTGAATGTCAGTCGCGCCAGTGATGAGGGGAAACCGCAGGTCATTATCGTCAATACTCGCAAGGGCCATAGGGTGCCAGGTCTGGAAAACGCACCGTTGTCACACATTACCCCGATAGCGGCGCAGTTGATGGATCAATTGCTGGGAGTCGAACAATGAGTGTTATGCCGCCGCCGTTAAAACCACGCGCCATGCGTGACACGCTGCTCTCGTCAATCCTCGAAGCCATGGAGAGCGATGATGTGTTCTTCGTCACCGCCGATTTTGGTTCGCCGGTGCTTGATCTCATTCGCGAGCGTTACCCGCACCGGTTCGTCAATGTCGGCATCGCCGAGCAGAACCTGATCAACGTATCGGCCGGCTTGGCCCTTGAGGGGTTCAAGGTCTTCGCTTATGCAATCGCGCCCTTTATCACGATGCGTTGTTTTGAGCAGATCCGGGTCAACTTGGCCTTGCTGTCCATGGTTCGTCCGCTCAACGTCAGTCTGATCGGGGTGGGAGCCGGTTACAGCTATGTGGTCTCAGGCCCAACCCATCAGTGTTATGAGGACATTACGCTGATGCGCAGCCTGCCGAACATGCAGGTGTTCTCTCCCGCCGATCAAGTGACGTCCGGCCTGTTAGCTGCCGAGTGTCTGGCGCGACCGGGTATCAAATACCTACGTCTGGACGCCCAAGTCCTTCCGCTGATTTACAGCCACAACCCGCCTGACCTTAAACGCGGTTTTCATGAGCATGGCGAAGGCCGGGAGCTTTGCCTGGTGTCAACGGGCTATATGACACAAACCGCGCTTAAAGTGGCCGACAGCCTTGCTGAGCAGGGGTTGAAGGTGAACGTTGTGGATCTGTTCGATCTTAGCGGGTTCGATGAAGAGGCACTGGTCTCCCGGCTTCGGGATGCTCGCGGGGTCGTCTCGCTGGAAGAGGGCTTTCAGGGGATTGGTGGACTGGACGCTTTGTTGTTCAACCTGCTGTCCCGACGTGTGCCAGGAAAGCCATTCTTGAATATTGGCGTGGCGCCGCAGTATCGATTCGAGCTGGGCAACCGTGAAACCCTGCACGAGCAGGTGGGTATCGGTAGCCATGCGGTTATCCAGAAAGCCCTCGATTTTCACCGTTCATTTTGATCCCTATTTCATGACTACATGTGCAATGGAGCAGTCGTCGACTATGAAATACCCCTTAATGCGTAACAACATCTTGCGGGAAGATTTGGATGCGGTGATTGAGCATCTGCGTCAGGACGATCCCAAGTTGACTCATGGTGAGAACGTGAGAGCTTTTGAGGGGGAGTGGTCGCAATGGCTGGGGGTCAAGTACAGCGTTTTCGTAAACTCCGGGGCCTCGGCAAACCTGCTGACCATGGCGTTGCTCAAGCTCCGCCACCCCGAAGGGGGGGAAGTCATCGTGCCCTCTCTGACCTGGGTATCCGATATCGCGAGCGTTCTGCAAAACGGTTTCACGCCAGTATTCACTGATATTGATCCGCGTACCCTTTCGATGGCGCCGGAAGAGATCTTGAGCAAGTTGAACGAGCGGACTCGAGCAGTATTTCTGACTCATGTGCAAGGTTTTGACGGTATCGACGATGAGGTCATGCAGGTATTGGAGCGGCGAGGCATTCCGTTGATCGAGGATGTGTGCGAATCCCACGGCGCTGAGCATAATGGGCGGCGCCTGGGCAGCCTGGGATGGGTTTCCAATTTCTCGTTCTACTATGCCCACCACATGAGCACCATCGAAGGCGGGATGATTTGCACCAATGATCCGCTGGTTTATCAACAAGCCCGGATGTTGCGTTCCCACGGTATGGTAAGGGAGTCCGACGATCCCGCGTTTCGGACCCGGTACCAGGAGGCCAACCCTGAGCTCAATCCGGATTTCATTTTCGCCTTCCCTGCATTCAACACGCGAAATACGGAGATCGGTGGGATTCTGGGGCGTAAGCAACTAAAACGCTTATCGGCCAACGTCGAGCGCCGTACAGCGAACCTGCATCGTTTCCTCAAGGGGATTGATCCGCAGAAGTACCGCACCGACTTCAAGCTGGAAGGCTCGAGCAACTATGCGTTCAATCTGATCCTGCGCGAGCCGGATGAGGCGCAGGCGCAGCGGCTTATGGCGCATATGAAGGAAGGTGGGATCGAGTTTCGTCGGGGCAGCGCCGGCGGCGGCAATCAACTGCGCCAGCCTTACCTCAAGGGTATTGTGCCGCCGGATTACTACCGTGAGTTTCCCGAAACGGAGCACATCCATTTCTACGGGTTCTACATCGGCAACTTTCCGGATCTGCGAGATGAGGAAATCGATGAACTTTGCCGCTTCCTGAATGGTGTGTAAGCCATGACCGTGACTACGGCGATCATACTGGCCGGAGGCTTGGGGACTCGCTTGCGCAGCGTCGTGTCTGATGTGCCCAAGCCGATGGCTCCGGTCAACGGTCGGCCCTTTCTCGAATCTTTGATGGACTACTGGATCGCTCAGGGTATTCGTCGTTTCGTCCTCTCGGTGGGCTACCAATGCGACGTCATTACCGAGCACTTCGGCAGTTCCTATCGTTGTGCCGAGGTGGAGTACGCGGTTGAGTACGAACGCCTGGGTACCGGCGGTGGTTTGCTGCTGGCGGCCTCTCGGTTGATCGACGAAGAGGCCTTTCTGGTCCTTAACGGCGATACCTTCTTTGCCGTCGAACTTGCGGCACTGGACCGGTTCGCCCGGCAAACAGTCGCGGACTGGACTTTGTCCCTTTTTCGCGCGGGTGAGGCGAACCGTTACATGGGCCTTGAGCTGAACCAGGCGCAGCAGATTATCTCGCTGGCATCACAGCGCGGGCTACCGGGCTGTCTTGCCAATGGTGGCGTCTATTGGGTACGCCGAAGCAGTTTGACAAACCTGCCGTTCGTCGTGGGCGAGGTTTTATCGCTGGAGGATGAGCTTCTACCGACCTTGCTTGACCGTGGGGTCCCGCTGTCGGGCTTCGCGGCTGACGGGACGTTTATCGACATCGGTATT
This sequence comes from Pseudomonas sp. GW821-FHT03C07, assembly GCF_059420925.1. Taxonomy (NCBI): domain Bacteria; kingdom Pseudomonadati; phylum Pseudomonadota; class Gammaproteobacteria; order Pseudomonadales; family Pseudomonadaceae; genus Pseudomonas; species Pseudomonas sp. GW821-FHT03C07. Next base: position 89,609 of record NZ_JBWKUQ010000020.1, on the reverse strand, counting down.
CCTGACGATTACCACCGCGCGGCCCTTGTACTGGCGAGCATTGAAGGGTGAGTCATAAATGACTGGGGGCGGGGCATTTTTGTATTGACATCATTTTATACACTTGAAAAAGGTAGCAGACGATGAGCCACAACATTCTCGTGACCGGCGGCGCTGGCTATTTGGGGTCTACCCTTGTGCCTGCATTGCTGGAAGCTGGGCATAAAGTAACAGTGCTTGATAACTTTCTGTTCAAGCAGGCAAGCTTGAATCATGTGTGCCATGCACCCAATTTCAACGTGGTAAAGGGCGATATTCGCCTTGAAAGTGTGATGAGGCCGCTGTTGAGCAAGGCTGATGTGGTCATCCCTCTGGCGGCGTTGGTAGGGGCGCCCATGTGTATTGCCGATCCAGTGGGGGCATCGAGCGTCAATCACGATGCGATCGAGATGATGCTGCGCCTGATGTCACCTGAGCAGGTTGTGCTCATGCCCACCACGAACAGTGCTTATGGAACGGGAGATGCCAACAACTTTTGCAGTGAAGAGTCGCCCCTGCGGCCGATTTCGCAGTATGCCAAGGAAAAGGTCGAAGTCGAAAAGTTACTGATGCAACGGGACAATGTGATCAGCTTTCGCCTGGCGACAGTTTTTGGCATGTCGCCAAGGATGCGCACGGATCTTCTGGTCAACGATTTCACTTATCGTGCCGTCCATGATCGCTTTGTCGTATTGTTCGAGAGCTCATTCAAGCGCAACTATATTCATGTGCGCGATGTGGCTCGGGTATTCCTGCATGGTTTGGAACATTTCTCTTCAATGAAAGGTGAAATTTACAACGTCGGTCTATCGGATGCGAACATTTCCAAGCGTGAGTTGTGTGAGCGTATTCAAGCGCATATTCTGGACTTCGTATTCCTCGAGGCGCCAGTGGGCAAGGACCAGGACCAGCGCAATTATGTGGTTTCCAATGCCAAGCTGGAAGCGACGGGCTACCGGCCTTCCATGTCGCTGGATGATGGCATCAAGGACTTGATCAAGGGCTTCACCATGATCAAGAACATGGTCTACGGCAACATCTGACCGTGCTGATGCACAAGCCCATAAAAGGATCGTCGTTTGGCTAGTCAACTTTCGGCGCGGCAGCTATTGCGCAATGTCTTTCGGCATCGCGCCTTGATTCAAGCGCTGGCTATGCGTGATTTGCAGAGTCGCTATGTCGGAACCCTCGGAGGGATGTTGTGGGCGTTTGCCCACCCCCTCGCGGTGGTGGCGGTATTTTATTTCGTCTTCGCGGTCGGTTTCCGTTCCCAGGGACCGGTCAATACCCCCTTCATCCTGTGGTTTGTCTGCGGCCTGGTACCTTGGTTCTTTTTCAGCGATGCCTTGCACGCCATAACCCATTCGGTCACCCGCAATAGTCATCTGGTCAAGAAAACGGTTTTCCCCACGGAGATCCTTCCGGTGGTCCATCTGGTGTCGGGCCTGATTCCTCACGGTGTGTTTCTACTGGTACTCGCGGGCTTAATGCTGTTCTACAACGTCCCCCTGTTTCCGGAGCGCCTGCTATTTGTCTATTTCCTATTCTGCACAGGTGTTCTGTTGCTGGGGCTGGGATGGCTGCTTGCGGCGCTGCAGGTGTTCTATCGGGACATTGGCCAAGCCCTGACGATTTTGCTCAATTTGTGGTTTTGGAGCACCCCGATTGTCTGGTCCGCGGAAATCATGCCGCCAGTCATCGCTAAATGGATGGTCTATAACCCCATGTACTACATCGTCCAGGGATATCGCGAGGCGCTGATTTTTCAAACGGTTTCCTTGCCGGCATTGGATCAGACGCTGGTTTTCTGGGGGGGGAGCCTCTTTCTGTTGTTTCTGGGGTCTTTTATCTTTCGTCGGCTGAAGCCGGAATTCGCGGATGTCCTTTAATCGCCATGCCAAACGATATCGTAATCGCCGTGAAGAGTGTCTCCAAGAAGTTCAGGCTGTTCTCGTCGCCTCGTGAGCGTCTGATCGAAGGGCTTCACCCTTTGCGCAAGCAATACCACAAAGAGTTCTGGGCATTGCATGACGTTTCTTTCGAGGTGAGCAAGGGCGAGTTCATCGGCGTATTGGGCCGCAATGGTTCTGGCAAGTCGACGTTGTTGCAGATTATCTGTGAGGTGATGCAGGCAACTACCGGCAGCGTCTGGGTGAACGGTAAGGTTTCTGCGCTACTCGAGTTGGGGGCGGGCTTCAATCCAGAGTTTACCGGGCGGGAGAACGTGATTCTCAATGGCTCGATCATGGGCTTCAGCCGAGCCAAGATGGAGGCGAAGATGCCCGAAATCGAAGCGTTTGCCGAGATCGGCGAACACTTCGACCAGCCGGTGAAGACCTACTCGTCCGGTATGTTCGTACGAGTCGCTTTTGCGGCGGCGATTCACGTAGAACCGGAAATCCTGATCGTCGATGAGGCACTGAGTGTTGGCGATGCGAGGTTTCAGCACCGCTGCTTCCAACGTATTCGTGAGTTTGTCGAGCAGGGCAAGACGATCCTGTTTGTTTCTCACAGCGCCGATACCCTGCTGCGTCTTTGCCAACGTGGACTGGTGATCGAGAATGGTCGCGTGTGCTATGACGGTCCGATTGTCGCCGCGGTCAACCACTATCAAAATCTTTTATCTGGCACGGACGCGCCGAAGGACGTGTCGGACAAACCAGGCCAGGTCGTGTCAGGTGAAGTGGAGCGATCGCGGTTGCTGACCAATGGGCAAGCCGATGTGGTCTGTGACAGGCCTTTCTACAACGCTCACGAAACGCGACTGGGCAGTGGTGAAGTTCAGATAATCGATGTTGAGGTACTGGTCGATGGACGTAGGGATCCACCGACGATTCCCTCGGGCCAGACGGTGGAACTATTAGTCAAGTTGCTTTTCCATAAGAAACTGGATGGCGTGTCCGCGGGGTTTGCCATCGTGTCGCTCGATGGGACCTATGTGTTCGGGACCAACCTGCTGATGCGCGGCGACCCGCTGCTATCGGCGGACGCTGGAGAGTGTCTGGTCGTCAGGTTTTCCTTGTATGCCGGGCTGGTGGGCGCTGAATACTTTCTGGATATTGGCTGCACTCAGGTAACGCCTGAGGAAGACCGTTTCCTGGACGTACGACGTTCGCTGACCTGGCTGAAATTCGCCGATACCCCGGGTATCACCGGTTTCGCCGATCTACAGGTCAAATATGACGTCTTGTCGGTGTCTGGCCTTCAGGAGAGCCGCTCATGAGGTACAAGCGCTATGGAGGACACACATCGTGAGTGAGTTGGCCGTGGCTGTTGCTTGGAATCAGAGTCATTACATTCCATGGCGTGGATTTCATCCGTTGTATAGCGGGCTATTCGACCGAGCACCTGTTGGGGTTGCTATCAATGCCTGGGACAACGTGGCCTTGCAAGATCAGCTTGCCAGCTCTGCCGATGTTCGCCGGTGGTTGCTGTCGGGGCTGGCAAAGCAGGCCGATCATCAGGTCATGTCTGACATACGCGGTTTTGAGCCTGAAAACCGTCAGCTGACGCAGAAGTTGCCTGGCGATATAGAGCTTTTTCACTCGGTGCCATTCCCTAGTCTGACTCGACCCTTTTTGCTGCATTTCGAGTCTTTGCGCTCTTTGTTCTCGCCGTGGGTTGTGTCGCAAGACGCTGTCGAGGAGAAGTTGCCCCTCATTCGTGAGCATTATCGCCGTTTGCTGGGAGGGCCTTTGTGCCTGGGAGTGTTTTCCCACCAACCCGATGCTCTTGACGCCTTGAGTGACTTTCTCGAGGCTTCGGAGATTGAGCCTCGGCTATTCACTACGCCCATCGGACTGCCTGTGCCGATGCGGCAGGATTGGAAGACGCTTCCCGAGAAACCAGCGCTCAGCCATCCCAGGTTTCTCTTTGTGGTCACGCCGGATCACGAGACCGATTTTTTCACCTGTGGTGGGCATCGTGTACTGCGCTTTTGGAAAGACTTCTGCGCGGCTGGCCATCGCGCCACGCTCAGTATGGCCTGTGAGCGCCCCACACCGGAGGCGCTCGATGCGGCGGGTGTCGATCACGCATTCGTCGAGCGCGAGACGGGGCGTAGCATTTTATGGGCGACCTCTTCCAGTGCCCAAGTCGAGGCCTTGATGGCCGGCTCGCATATCTTCCTGCAGCCAGCGGATGTGTTATGCACGGTCGATATTCTCAGGGCGATGAGCTTGGGCTGCGTACCTGTAATTGCCGCGGTTCAGGGCAGCAATACGTTACTGCAGGACAATGTACACGGGGTGACGGTGGGTACCGAGTCCGTTGCTGCACAGCCCTGGAAGATACCTGTGCGGACAGATCGTGAGGACGAGCTGATTGGCGAGGAGCTGCTGCTGCGTATCCCCGAATTGCTCTCGTCGCAGCGGTACTTCGTATTGCAGCGTGGTGCTCACCAGCGAGCCATGACGGATTTCACTGTGGAGGCGTTTGCCGATACCTTCTGGACTCGTGTGCTCCAGCTTTACGCCGAGCACAAGACACCGGCACGGCCTGTCTTGGTTCCTCCGATACCGTTAAAGCAATGTCTGCTTGACGCGGTGGGATTACGCCGGGCCTTTGGCAGCAGCGCCCGCCCGGCACTATGGATCAATACCGGGTTGTACAGTGTCTGGTCCCAGGGGGCGTGTTTCGTACTTCTGGAAGGTTGCCCGGTCATGGCAACCCGGGATTGGTCGGTACTGACTCAATATCGGCAGCCACAGGGCCGGCCGATTGTATTTGCAAACAGTCTGCCCGAACTGATGGGCGGGTACCTGCCGCAGCCAGGGAAAGCTCGACAGCCTGAGCCCTCGCGGATGGTGAGGATAATCTCAAGTTTGCTGCTGCCGTTCCCACGTCTGCACAGCCGTTGTTCACGATGGTTGCGTCAATACCGGGGCTTGCGAAAGGTTCTGTCAGCTTCGAGCGTGAACCCGGCGGAGGCTGCATTTGCTGCCGACGGGGGGCATGAGTCGGAGCTGCAGCTGGTGGTTGAAGGGTTTCATGGTTTCAACATCATTCTTTACAAAGAGTGTTTTCATGCCGTTTTACAGAGTGATGGAGCGTTGACGGCCGAGAGATTGGACAATGGCTGTTATAAAAAATCCTACTCGGATGGGAACCTGCAGGTCGTCAAGCAGTCGGTCATTGCCGGTTTGGCTGGAGCGGGTTCAGCACGGGACCCGGACACGACAATACGAAAGGGAAATGCATGATGCAATTCCATACCCGGCCGCCCGTTCACCTGTGGGTCTATAACCATTCGTACTTTGGTATCAGCGATCAGGTCGATTTTCTAATCCTTGCACTTCAGCAGCAGGGGTATCCGGTTAGCGTCGGCAAGCACCCCAGTGAAGAGTGTTTGAATATAGTGATCGAGAATTTTTCCGAGCCATCACGTGACACCCTCATTGATTTTTGCACGCGCCACAACAAACGGGTCGCGGTGATCATGACCGAACATCTTGACTTTGTGGATGACAAGATTTTTATCCATGGCGACCCGCTCTGGAATAACAACGATTATATGCACCCCAGCGTGCAGGTAGCCCGTATCCAGCATTTGTTCGAGTGTTTACCCTATATTTGCAGTTTCCTGATACTGGGTGATCTTCCCGCATTGGTTAATATGGATAAGATGCTGCCAGGTGTTCCCGTACGAACGATCAGCTTTCCAAGGCTTGCGTTAGTCGAGCCACTCTCGGAGACCGGGGTGTTCGAAAGCGATCTGCTGTTTACCGGCGTTATCACGGACTATCGCGCTAAGCTGTTGGATCGGCTGCAGGAACAAGGTTTTTCTGTCGCCAGTCCTCGACGGTTTGTCTCCCATGAGCAGCGCGATACATTGAACCGTTCGACCCGGCTGGTGCTCAATCTTCCCCAGCGCCTGGAGTGGCGTTGGCTTTCGCTGATGCGCATCATTGCGGCCCTGCGGGTCGGCAGGGTGACCGTTTCCCTGGGGACGGCAGACACGTCGCAGATCGCCGCTTGCTGCCCCCAGATTGACCTGGAACGGCCCGATTGGCTTGAGGTACTGCGAGATTACGTCGAAGGCGCTGGAGTATTGTATGAACGAATGCATGCGGGATATCAGGCCATGGCCGAAAAATTCGCGCTGGAGCGGCCGTTTCCGCACGATCTATTCGCCTATTGGCAAATGACTGATCGCCTGAGTTGTTCGCCGGTAGCTCTGAATAAGGGGTCATAAATGGAAACTGAACTGTCCGCAGTCAAAAGCAGCGCAGGGCCTATCGTGCAGAGCGCTTCTGGATCCAGTGATCCGTTGCAAGGTCAGGCATTGATATCTCTGCTGCTACCGACCCGGGGGCGACCTGAGTTGGTCGCACGTTTTTTTGACAGCGTAGTGAGCACGGCAGATAGCCTTCACGCCGTCGAGGTCATCCTCTATGTCGACGAGGATGATCCGGGAAGTCACCATCTGGATGGCGGATCATTGCGTACGGTGCGCATTATCGGTCCCAACCGATCCATGGGGGCTTACAACACCGAATGCTATAAGGCATCGCGTGGGCAGATCATTGTGTTGGTCAATGATGACATGGTCATGCGGACCGCAGGCTGGGACCGGGAGTTACGGGCTATGGACAGTCGTTTCACTGACCGGATCTACTTGGGCTATTGCAACGATCTGCTAAAAAAAGGTGGCTTGGCAACCTTTCCTATTCTGTCACGCAGCACCTGCGAGTTACTGATTGACCCTTATCCGACGGCTTATGCGGGTGCTTTTATAGATTTTCATCTGTTCGATATTTTCAAGCGTCTTCAACACCAGGGCTTTGACCGGATTATCTATCTGCACGATGTGGTTTTCGAGCACCTGCACTATCGCACCGGCAAGGCGGCCTATGACGAAACGTACAGTAAACGTGGGCGTTTCCAGGATGATTCGATATTCATCAGATTGAGCGATAACCGGCGCCATGCGGCCCGGCGCTTGACTCAGGCACTTCGGGGGGAGTCAGTGGCTACAGCGTTGCTCCCGGAAGCGATGGGCGAGGCTCCGTCGACGGAGCGGGGAGCTTTGTTTTTTTATTTCAAAAAGATTTTTCTCGACTCGCAACTTCCACTTCGTTGGCGTAGCTATCTTTGGATCTGGTTCACGCTTCGTCACTCTGCCGCCCATGGTCTATTGAAGCCTTTTGTCAAAGGCTGAGGTGACGTCATACAGTCCGATTGAGTGGGTGGGGGGCGTGTCAAAGCCGTGGAGTGTGGGCGGCGAATGGCTAACAGACCTATGCCTATCAGGACGACTGCCGATATCGAGTGGTACTGGCGATATCAGAACTATTTTTCAGGAGACGCTTGAATTATGGCCTGGTTCCATTTCTGTACGGCCAATCACCATGAAATGGGCAAGTCGACGTTGGTTGACATGGCCGATTGGTTCCAAGCGGGGCTTCTCGAACTAGGGCATAAGGTCACTTTTTCCAGAACGCACGTAGAAAAATCCGCCATTAATCTATTTTGGGAATACTTCGAACCCGGCATGCTCGCAGAAATAGCCAGCTCAGGCGTCGACTACGGAATCATTGCCACGGAAATACCGGATGGCAAGGGGTTCAATTGGCGGGATGAATCCGAGTGGGTTGCCAGGTTTCAAGCCTTCGCCGAAGTGGCCAAAAATGCCAAATTTATATGGACGATGGTTGAAAGCTCGGTTCCGTTCTATTCAAGGTTTTGCCCGACTGCCTATATCGAATTGGGTTTTTCGGAGCGGCTGATTCCAGCATCTTTGAATGAAAACCCGACGGTTGATTTTTGTTTCTTTGGGCTGAGAACACCCTATCGAGAGCAGGTCGTCGAGCAGCTTGGAAAACATGCGAGCGTTGAGTGGCCTCAGCACTTTCTTTCTCCGGCTGGTGTGATGGCGCTGATTGGAAATAGTCGGATAGGTCTGAACTTCAAGCAGTCAGCTCAATGGCCAATACCCTCGCCGACCCGGTTGGGACGGCTAATGATGGCAAGGCGCGTCGTTGCCGCCGAGTATGTCCCTGTCTTTACTCGGCAGGGAGAGATTGCAGGTATTTGCCCGGAGACGACTCCATTTCATGAGTACGCCTTGAGTCTTCTCGACTTCGCTTGGCGTCAAAGAGCAGACGCCGTTTTCGAGCGTTATAAGGCGACGTTGCCGATGAGGCTGATTATGGAAAGCGTGCTGGATAGCACCATGTGCTACCCCGCCACGCCCAGTGAGTTTGGCGCAGTCCCCCTCAAGCTGCTTCCACCCATGCTGGTGGGGGAGAATGCGATCTGGAATTTTGTTTGTTGGGGTGGCGAATACTTTTCAATAAAAAAAGAACTTGGAGTGGTGGATGTGACGCTTGGGCTGGAGGTCCTGCAAAAAAAGTATCACATGAAAAATATCCTCCACGCTGAAAGTTTGCTGGAGTTGCACAGGCTGGTTGACATGCCGTGATGGCTAGTTTTCCTCCAGAAGAACCGGGGTCGGATGACGTCGGATGCCGCCTGTCGTGACCAGTAGATAAACGAATCAATCACCAAACGTGCGGATGAGAGCTACGGGAGTCTTTGACTTGGTGAGGCGGCTTCGGTGTCCTTGCTGAGGAGGCTGCGCATTTGGATCAATAAGTTGTCAGTTTCGGTCATTGAGCCAGGGCCGGGGGCTCTTTAATGTGCCAGTCATACAACTGACGGGGGCCACAGAGCTTCCCGCATTTCCGTGATCTTGCCTGTTGTGGAGTTTCTATGACCGCCGCCCAATACCCGCACCTGCTGGCCCCGCTCGACCTGGGTTTCACCACGTTGCGCAACCGTACCCTGATGGGTTCGATGCACACCGGTCTTGAGGAAAAGCCCGGCGGTTTCGAGCGCATGGCGGCCTACTTCGCCGAGCGTGCCCGGGGTGGTGTCGGCCTGATGGTGACCGGCGGTATCGCGCCGAACGACGAGGGCGGCGTGTATTCCGGCGCGGCCAAGCTGACTACCCAGGCCGAAGCCGACCAGCATCGTATCGTCACCCACGCGGTGCATGCGGCCGGGGGCAAGATCTGCTTGCAGATCCTGCATGCCGGGCGTTATGCCTACAGCCCGAAACAGGTGGCGCCGAGTGCGATCCAGGCCCCGATCAACCCGTTCAAGCCGAAAGAACTGGATGAGGACGGTATCGAGAAACAGATCGCCGACTTCGTGACCTGTTCGACCCTGGCCAGGAATGCCGAGTACGACGGCGTCGAAATCATGGGTTCGGAAGGTTATTTCATCAACCAGTTCCTCGCCGCCCACACCAACCAGCGTACCGACCGCTGGGGCGGCAGCTACGAGAACCGCATGCGCCTGGCGGTGGACATCGTGCGTCGGGTGCGTGAGGCGGTGGGCGCGGACTTCATCATCATCTTCCGTCTGTCGATGCTCGACCTGGTGGAAGGCGGCAGCACCTGGGACGAAATCGTGCAGTTGGCCAAGGCCATCGAACAGGCTGGCGCGACCCTCATCAATACCGGTATTGGCTGGCACGAAGCGCGGATTCCGACCATCGCCACCAAGGTGCCGCGCGCCGCGTTCAGCAAGGTCACCGCGAAACTGCGTGGCTCGGTGGGCATTCCGCTGATCACCACCAACCGTATCAATACCCCGGAAGTGGCCGAGCAGATCCTTGCCGACGGCGATGCCGACATGGTTTCCATGGCCCGGCCGTTCCTGGCCGACCCGGATTTCGTCAACAAGGCGGCGCAAGGGCGTGCTGACGAAATCAATACCTGTATTGGCTGCAACCAGGCCTGCCTGGACCATACCTTCGGCGGCAAGCTGACCTCCTGCCTGGTCAACCCGCGAGCCTGCCACGAGACCGAGCTGAATTACCTGCCGGTCACCCAGGTGAAGAAAATCGCCGTGGTCGGCGCCGGGCCTGCCGGCCTGTCGGCGGCCACCGTGGCCGCCGAGCGTGGGCACCAGGTGACGCTGTTCGATTCGGCGAGTGAAATTGGTGGTCAGTTCAACGTCGCCAAGCGCGTGCCGGGCAAGGAAGAGTTCTTCGAAACCCTGCGCTATTTCAAGCGCAAGCTGCAAACCACTCATGTCGAGGTTTGCCTGGATACACGGGTGGATGTGGCGCAACTGATGGCTGGTGGCTACGACGAGATCATTCTCGCCACGGGCATCGCGCCACGGTTGCCAGCGATTCCCGGCATCGACAGTCCCAAGGTCCTGAGCTACCTGGACGTGCTGCTGGAGCGCGAGCCGGTGGGCCACAAGGTAGCGGTGATCGGTGCTGGCGGTATCGGCTTCGACGTCTCGGAGTTCCTGGTGCATGAAGGTGTGGCCACCAGCCAGGATCGCGAGGCGTTCTGGAAGGAGTGGGGCATCGACAGCCGTCTTGAGGCGCGGGGCGGGGTGGCCGGGATCAAGGCCGAGCCCCATGCCCCGGCCCGTGAAGTGTTCCTGTTGCAGCGCAAGGCCTCCAAGGTTGGCGATGGCCTGGGCAAGACCACCGGCTGGATTCATCGCACCGGCTTGAAGAACAAGCAGGTGCAGATGCTCAACAGCGTCGAGTACCTGAAGATCGACGAGGCGGGCCTGCACATCAGCATCGGTGGTGGCGAGTCGCAGTTGTTGGCGGTGGACAACGTGGTGATCTGCGCCGGGCAGGACCCGTTGCGCGAGTTGCAGGCCGGGCTGTTGGCGGCAGGGCAGAACGTGCACCTGATCGGCGGTGCGGACGTGGCGGTGGAGCTGGATGCCAAGCGGGCGATCGACCAGGGTTCGCGGTTGGCGGCTGAGTTGTAAGTCTGACCAGACTGAACGCGGTCTTTCTCCTGTAGGAGCCGACTTGCTGGCGATGGCGTCTCGATGAGCAAGGGCCTCATCGCCGGCAAGCCAGCTCCCATAGAGTTTTGCGGTGCTTTCAAAATCTCTGGATGGCATTGGTCCCAAGACCCGAACTGTTAAACTTGCAGGTCTACCCCACGGGACCTCCCTCGCAATGTTACCCCCGACCGACTGGCACCCCCACGCCCCCCTCGAACCGCTGCACCTGGATTGGTTGACCCGGTCTGGTGTCGAGGTGGCCGTGCTGCGCCTCGACCTGATCGATCCGCTGATCAGCGGTAACAAGTGGTTCAAACTCACCGAGCATCTGGCGGCGGCCCGGCAAACTGGCGCCGAAGGCCTCATCAGTCTGGGCGGTGCGCATTCCAATCATCTTCACGCCCTGGCGGCGGCGGGCAAGCGTTTCGGTTTCCCCACCGTCGGCCTGCTGCGCGGCCATCCCGTGCAAACCCCCACCGTTTGCGACCTTAAAACCTTCGGCATGGAACTGCACTGGCTCGGCCATGGCGGTTATCGGGCGCGGCATGCACCGGATTTCTGGGCAGCGTGGCGCCTGCGCTATCCACACTTGCACGGCGTGCCGGAGGGCGGTGGTGGCTTGAGGGGCGCACGCGGCTGTGCAATCTTGCTTGATCAGGTTCGCGGGCAATTGCCGACACTTGGCTGGACTGACTATCACGGCTGGTGGCTGGCCGCCGGAACCGGTACCACCCTGGCCGGACTGGTGCTGGCCGAAGCCGGGCGTCGGCCGGTGTACGGTGCCCTGGCAGTGCCGGCCGACCATGGCGTAGCGCCGTTGGTCACGGCGATCCTGGAGGCGGGCGGGGCGGTAAGTCCGGCTTTTGAACTGATCGACGCCTGCCGTGGCGGTTTTGCCAAGGTCGATCCGGCGTTGCTGGGTTTTATCGAGCACAGCGAGCAACAGAGCGCTGTGCCACTGGAGCCGCTGTATACCGGCAAGGCCTTGCTGGCGCTGCGGGAGCAGGTGAGCGCCGGACGCTTCGCAGCAGGTACGCGCCTGGTGTTCGTGCATACCGGCGGTTTGCAAGGCCGCCGAGGTTTTACTCTGTAAACCGGTCCGTGTAGGAGCAGAGCTTGCTCGCGAAGGGGCTCTCAAGATCGCCAAAAGCTTCGCTGGCAAGCCAGGCTCCTACAGGTTTCGGGGGGACAGGTACTCCGCGTTATCGTTGGCGTCCATTGCGAGCAAGAAGGCTCAAGTACGCCGCTTGGGCAGCATGCGCAGCAGGGTGTTATCCCGCACGAAGTAGTGGTGATACAGGCCGGCCAGGGCATGCAGGCCGATCAACCAGTAGCCGATCGAGGCCAGCAGTTCATGCCAGCCCTTGACCTCTTTGGCGAAACCCAGGTCCTCGCCCGTCAGCGCCGGCAGCTCGACACCGTAGAACAGCACCGAATGCCCCTGGGCACTGACGACCAACCAACCCAGGGCCGGCGTAGCAATCATGAACAGGTACAGCGCCCAGTGCATCAGTTTCGAGATCAGCATCTGCCACACCGGCGGCGCGGGGGCGATCTTCGGCGCCACACCGAAGGCGCGCGCCAGCAGGCGCAGCCAGACCAGCAGGAACACGGTCAGGCCGAACATGTAGTGCGCCTCGACGATCAGCGCGCGTCCGCCGCTGCCCTTGGGGAATATCCCGCGAAACTCGATACAGGCGTAAACCACCGCCAGCAGCACCAGCATCAGCCAGTGCAATGCGATCGACACGCTGCTATAGCGGCTGTCGGTATTCTTCCAGGGCATAGCGTGTTCCTCGGGTCATCAGGGCTGGAACCTTCGTTCTTGAGCGACGAAGTCCATACACTTTAATGGTTTTTTCAGCATTTTGCCCAAGGCAACTCAGGGGGAGGGTTTGTATTGCCCGTGATTGGGACTTGCTTTTATATATGACTATCCATATATTCGAAAAAACATATGTAATGGTTTGCCCGCGATGTCCTGTTTTGCCTCCCCCGTGGAACTCTTCAAGTGCCTGGCTGACGAAACCCGCAGCCGGATCGTGCTACTGGTGGCCCGTGAAGGTGAACTCTGTGTCTGTGAATTGACCGCCGCCCTGGCGTTGAGCCAACCGAAAGTCTCCCGGCATCTGGCGCAGTTACGCCAGGGTGGGTTGCTGGCCGATCGTCGTCAGGGGCAGTGGGTGTTTTATCGCCTGCACCCTGAGTTGCCCCAATGGGTCTCGACCTTGTTGCAGGGCACCCTGCAGGCCAGCGAGTCCTGGCTGGCCGCGGATATCCAGCGGTTGCAGGCCATGGACGAGCGCCCGCTGCGCTGCTGCTGAGCCTTTACCATTTCTCTTGCTGACCTTGAAGGTTGTTGTGCATGTTGATTGCCGCGTTGATTTTCCTGCTGACCATTACCCTGGTGATCTGGCAGCCCAAGGGCCTGGGCGTCGGCTGGAGCGCCTGCCTGGGCGCGCTACTGGCCTTGCTCTGCGGCGTGGTCCAGCTCGCCGATATTCCGCTGGTCTGGCAGATCATCTGGAATGCCACGGGTACCTTTATTGCCCTGATCATCATCAGCCTGTTGCTTGACGAAGCCGGCTTCTTTGCCTGGGCGGCGCTGCATGTGGCGCGCTGGGGGCGGGGCAGCGGACGCAATCTGTTCGCCGCCTTCGTGCTGCTGGGGGCGTTGGTGTCGGCGTTGTTCGCCAACGACGGCGCGGCGTTGATCCTCACGCCGATTGTCATTGCCATGCTCCGGGCCCTGCGTTTCTCCAAGGCGGCGACCCTGGCCTTTGTCATGGCCGCCGGCTTTATCGCCGACACCGCCAGCCTGCCGCTGGTGGTGTCGAATCTGGTGAACATCGTCTCGGCGGACTATTTCAAGATCGGCTTCAATGCCTATGCCTCGGTGATGCTGCCAGTGAACCTGGTCAGCGTGGCGGCGACCTTGCTGGTGTTGCTGTGGTTCTTCCGGCGTGACATCCCCCGCGACTACGATCCGCAGCAGTTGGAGCTGCCTGCCAGCGCGATCCACGACAAGGCGACCTTCATCGCCGGTTGGTGGGTGTTGCTCATTCTGCTGGTGGGGTGTTTTGCCCTGGAGCCCCTGGGAATTCCCATCAGTGCGATTTCGGCGGCCTGCGCGGCCTTGCTGCTGGGGATCGCGGCCCGCGGTCACAAAATCTCGACCCGCAAGGTGCTGAAAGAAGCGCCGTGGCAGATCGTGATTTTCTCCCTGGGCATGTACCTGGTGGTCTATGGCCTGCGCAATGCCGGGTTGACCACTTACCTGGCCGGTTGGCTGGACCACTTCGCCGGCTACGGGATCTGGGGCGCGGCCATGGGCACCGGACTGCTGAGCGCGTTCCTGTCCTCGGTCATGAACAACCTGCCCACGGTACTGATCGGCGCCTTGTCCATCGACGCCAGCCAGGCCAGCGGGGTGGTGAAGGAGGCGATGATCTACGCCAATGTCATCGGTAGCGACCTGGGCCCGAAAATCACCCCCATCGGCAGCCTGGCCACTTTGCTCTGGCTGCATGTGTTGGAGCGCAAGGATATCCGTATCGGCTGGGGGTATTACTTCAAGGTCGGGATCGTCCTGACCTTGCCGGTGTTGCTGGTGACCCTGGCGGCCCTGGCCTTGCGTTTGTCGCTGGTCTGACGTTTCCGTCGGGTGGCGATAGTAAGTGGCGCCCCCTTTCCCAGGTCATGCACGGTTCCTGTAGGAGCTAGCTTGCTGGCGATGAGGCCCGCGAGTCTTGCGGCGATTGCTCGGCCGTCATCGCCAGCAAGCTAGCTCCTACAGGGGCGTGCGTTGACTCTGGTTGAGGGGGAGGGCTTGCTGTGCTGGCGCGATCAACCGATACCCGGCACATTCGGCCAAAGATCAGCCACCAGGAACAATCGCTCGGCCTCTTCCCAGTCGCCTTGCGCATTCCGGGTCAGGCGCACCAGCAGCTGTGCCGGAGCATGCGGGTCGAGTTCCTTCAGCCAGTGCTCCAGCTGTTCCCGTGGCCAGGTGTCCGCCTCGGCATAGTGCGCCGGTGCCAGCCAGGCATGGCGCGGCAGGGGTTGCCAGCGGCCCGCCGGGCTGCGCTTGATAAAGTCCGCCCAGTCGCGCTGATGCAGCCAGCGTCCGTGTAGATGTTGCGGATGAGCCCCCCGGGGAGGAAGTGCCGTCCCGGGCCACGGATACAACAGATAACCGCCCAGCCACAACTGTGCGCTGAACTGATGGATATCCAGCGTCGCCAAGGCCTCGCGGCTTTCCGGGCGGGCGGAAATCGGCAATTGGTGCTGGCTCAGGTGTGCCAACTTACGGTCCAGTCGGTCATGGCAACCCGGACCGAGCCAGCGCGCCGGGTCTTCGCCGCCGCCGTGCTGCGGGCCCAGGTACAGTTTGATCGCCAACTCCAGGTGATGCACACCATCGCGATCACGCAACAGCAGATCCAACTCACCCAGGGTGTGGCCTTCGCGGCGGATCGGCAGGTTGGCGCCAATCAACTCGATCCCGGGGGCCTGTTGCACCGCGAACTGCCACAACCGCTCGTAATACAGCCCCAGCCGGCGGGTCGCCCCGCGCACCAGCCAACCCTGCAACTCGACGGGATCGCGGTCCAGTCCGTGCAACCATTGCTCCAGCCGCTCCGGCGCCCGCACCCAGTCACTGCCGGCCAACGGGTGGCGTTGCGGCCACGGCGTGTCTTCCAGCATCGGTGGCGCCAGGATGACCCAGGCCAGATCACGCACTTCGGGATGGCGCAACTGTCGGGGCAGGTTGAGCAAGTCGGGGAAGAGGATCATCCTGCGAGCATAGCTGAAAGGGTTTTGTCTCGGGCCGGCTTTCGCCCATAATCTCCCCTTTGCCCGTCCCAGACCCCGCAGGAGCCCCATGGAGCAATTTCGCAATATCGGCATCATTGGCCGCCTGGGCAGTTCGCAGGTGCTGGATACCGTTCGCCGGCTGAAGAAATTCCTCCTGGCGCGGCACCTGCATGTCATCCTCGAGGACACCATCGCCGAGGTCCTGCCGGGCCATGGCCTGCAAACCTCGTCGCGCAAGATGCTCGGCGAAGTCTGCGACATGGTCATCGTCGTCGGCGGTGACGGCAGCCTGCTCGGCGCCGCCCGCGCGCTGGCCCGGCACAATATCCCGGTGCTGGGGATCAACCGCGGCAACCTGGGCTTTCTCACCGATATCCGCCCGGATGACCTGGAAGTCGAAGTGGCCAAGGTCCTTGACGGCCACTACCTGGTGGAGAACCGCTTCCTGTTGCAAGCCGAAGTGCGCCGCCATGCCGAAGCCATCGGCCAGGGCGATGCGCTCAACGATGTGGTCCTGCACCCCGGCAAGTCGACGCGGATGATCGAGTTCGAGCTGTATATCGACGGCCAGTTCGTCTGCAGCCAGAAGGCCGACGGCCTGATCGTCGCCACGCCCACCGGCTCCACCGCCTACGCGCTGTCCGCCGGCGGACCGATCATGCATCCCAAGCTCGATGCCATTGTGATCGTGCCCATGTACCCCCATACCTTGTCCAGCCGCCCCATTGTGGTCGACGGCAACAGCGAGTTGAAAATCGTGGTGTCCAAGGACATGCAGATCTACCCGCAGGTATCCTGCGACGGGCAGAACCATTTCACCTGTGCCCCCGGCGATACGGTGACCATCAGCAAGAAACCGCAGAAACTGCGGCTGATTCACCCGCTGGACCACAACTATTACGAAGTCTGCCGCACCAAGCTCGGCTGGGGCAGTCGGCTGGGTGGTGGAGGCGACTGATGCTCGATCCCGCGCGTGGCTACGATCTGATCGGTGATGTGCACGGTTGCGCCCATACCCTCGAACATCTGCTGGACATGCTCGGCTACCAGAAGCTGGGGGGCGTCTGGCGTCATCCGTTGCGCATGGCGGTGTTCCTTGGCGATATCATCGACCGCGGCCCGCGCATCCGCGAGGCCCTGCATATCGTCCGTGACATGGTCGTGGCCGGGCAGGCGCTGTGCATCATGGGCAACCACGAGTTCAACGCCCTGGGCTGGAGCACGCCGGCCGCGGCGGGCAGTGGCAAGCAGTTCGTCCGCGAACATACGCCGCGGCATGCCCGACTGCTCCAGGAAACCCTGACCCAGTTCGAACAGCACCCGGCGGACTGGCAGGACTTCCTCGCCTGGTTCTACGAACTGCCACTGTTCGTCGATGCCGGACGTTTCCGCGTGGTGCATGCCTGCTGGGATGGCGGCTTGATCGCGCCGTTGCGGGCGCAGTACCCCGACGGTCGGATCGACGAAGCATTCCTCAAGGATTCGGCGCTGCCCGGCAGTTTTGCCGCCACGGTGTTCGACCGCCTGCTACGTGGTACCGATATGCGCCTGCCGGACGGCCTGACGCTGACTGGCGGCGACGGCCTGACCCGGGCGTTCTTCCGCACCAAGTTCTGGGAAGACGACCCGCAGACCTACGGCGATATCGTTTTCCAGCCGGATGCCTTGCCTGAATTGGTGGCGAGCAAGCCGTTGTCCTCTACCGAAAAGAACGCCTTGCTGCGCTACGGCCTCGACGAGCCGATGCTCTTCGTCGGTCACTACTGGCGCAGCGGCAAGCCCGCGCCGATCCGTCCCAACCTGGCCTGCCTGGATTACAGCGCCGTGCTCTACGGCAAGCTGGCGGCTTACCGGCTGGACCAGGAAACCTCCCTCGACCCGCAGAAATTCGTCTGGGTCGATGTCGAACGTCCCGAGGCTTTGCGATGAGTGCCACTGCTGTCTTACGCCTGCCGTTGACCACTGACCTGAGTGGCTTCGTCAAACTGCTGGAGCGCATGCAGGTGCCGCACCGGGTCAACGAGGAATCCGGCGAACAGGTGCTGTGGGTGCCCGAGTCGATCAGTGCCGACGTCCTGTCCCTATATCAGCGTTTTCCCGCCGGCGATCCGGACAACCACCTGGAAGTCCCGGACAAGCCCGCGGCCATGACCCGGCCGAACTTTCTCAGCCAGGTGCGCCAGAGTCCGGCCACCGCGACGATCCTGCTGCTGAGCCTGATCATCGCCGGCGTCACCCTGCTCGGTGACAACCTGCAGACCTTGCACTGGTTCACCTTTCTCGACTTCCAGGTCCATGGCAACTACGTCCAGTTCACCCCCCTGGCCGACGGCTTGGCAGCGGGGCAGTGGTGGCGCCTGGTGACGCCGATGCTGATCCATTTCGGCATTCTGCACATCGCCATGAACGGTATGTGGTACTGGGAGCTGGGCCGGCGTATCGAGCTGCGTCAGGGCAGCATCAACCTGCTGGGGCTGACACTGCTGTTCAGCCTGGTCTCCAACTACACGCAGTATTACGTCAGTGGCCCGACCCTGTTCGGCGGCCTGTCCGGTGTGCTCTACGGTTTGCTCGGGCATTGCTGGATCTACCAGTGGGTGTCACCGAACCCGGTCTACCGTCTGCCCCGTGGTGTGCTGGTGATGATGTTGGTCTGGCTGCTGTTGTGCCTGTCGGGCCTGGTCTCGATGATCGGCTTTGGCGAAATCGCCAACGGCGCGCATGTCGGCGGACTGCTCATCGGATGTTTCAGCGGTTTGTTGGGCGGCCTCTGGTCTCGTCGTAAACTGGCCATCTAGTCGACTTTTTTCACGCGTGGAGAGCGCATGTCCTCTTTTATCGAAATGATTGAAAACATCACCCCCGATATCTACCAGAGCCTGAAATTGGCGGTGGAAATCGGCAAATGGTCGGACGGGCGCAAGCTCAGCGCCGAACAGCGCGAGCTGTCGTTGCAGGCGATGATCGCCTGGGAAACCCAGAACCTGCCGGAAGACCAGCGCACCGGCTACATGGGCGCGCAGGAGTGTGCTTCGAAGTCGGCGCCGGTGCCGAATATCCTGTTCAAGTCGGATGCCATCCATTGATCGAGCTTGGCCGCGGTGCAATCAGCAAGATGTCGACGCGCCTTGAAGGCGCGGACGTGCAGTACGCCTTCCGCCTGGGCGACAGCGAGGTGCCGGTCAACCCGTTGATCGGCCAGAAGCTGCGCCTGGAATTCCTTGGGGCGATTCATTGCAGCCACTGTGGACGCAAGACCAAGACCAGCTTCAGCCAGGGCTATTGCTACCCGTGCATGACCAAGCTGGCCCAGTGCGACACTTGCATCATGAGTCCCGAGCGCTGCCATTACGACGCCGGTACCTGCCGCGAGCCGTCCTGGGGCGAAAAGTTCTGCATGACCGAGCACGTGGTCTACCTGGCCAACTCGTCGGGGATCAAGGTCGGCATCACCCGCGCCAGCCAGTTGCCGACCCGCTGGCTCGACCAGGGCGCCAGCCAGGCGCTGCCGATCGTGCGAGTTGCCACTCGCCAGCAGTCCGGTTTCGTCGAGGACCTGTTCCGCAGCCAGGTGGCCGACAAGACCAACTGGCGCGCCTTGCTCAAGGGCGATGCACCGGCGGTGGACCTCAAGGCGGTGCGCGAGCAGTTGTTCGAGTCCTGTGCCGAGGGCTTCGCCGCCTTGCAGGCGCGGTTCGGCCTGCAGGCGATTCAGCCGGTGCGGGATGTCGAGCCGTTGGAAATCCGTTACCCGATCGAGCACTACCCGACCAAGGTGGTCAGCTTCAACCTGGACAAAGACCCGATTGCCGAAGGCACGCTGATGGGGATCAAGGGCCAGTACCTGATCTTCGACACCGGCGTGATCAATATCCGTAAATACACGGCCTACCAGCTCGCCGTGCATCAGTAGAAGGACGCCCTCATGCGCACCGAACAACCGAAGATGATCTATCTGAAGGACTATCAGGCACCGGACTACCTGATCGACGAGACGCACCTGACCTTCGAGTTGTTCGAGGACCATACCCTGGTCCATGCGCAGCTGGTGATGCGCCGCAACCCGGCGGCCGGCGCGGGGCTGCCGCCGCTGGTGCTGGACGGTCAGTTGCTGGAGCTGCTGTCGGTGCAGCTCGACGACCAGGTGTTGTCGAGCAATGACTACCAGCTCGACGACAGCCACCTGACCCTGCACCCGGGCAGCGAGCGCTTCAGCGTCGACACCAGCGTGAAGATCCATCCGGAAACCAACACCGCCCTGGAAGGCCTGTACAAGTCCGGCGCGATGTTCTGCACCCAGTGCGAGGCCGAAGGTTTTCGCAAGATCACCTATTACCTCGACCGCCCGGACGTGATGAGCAAGTTCACCACCACGGTGATCGCCGAGCAGCATCGCTATCCGGTGCTGCTGTCCAACGGCAACCCGGTGGGCAACGGTCCCCAGGACGACGGTCGGCACTGGGCGACCTGGGAAGACCCGTTCATGAAACCGGCCTACCTGTTCGCCCTGGTGGCGGGCGACCTGTGGTGCGTCGAAGACAGCTTCGCGACCATGAGTGGTCGCGACGTCGCGCTGCGCATCTACGTCGAGCCGGAAAATATCGACAAGTGCCAGCACGCCATGAACAGCCTGAAGAAGTCCATGCGCTGGGACGAGGAGGCCTATGGTCGCGAATACGATCTGGACATCTTCATGATCGTCGCGGTCAACGACTTCAATATGGGCGCCATGGAAAACAAGGGCCTGAATATCTTCAACTCCAGCGCCGTGCTGGCCCGTGCCGAAACCGCCACCGACGCCGCGCACCAGCGGGTCGAGGCCATTGTTGCCCACGAATACTTCCACAACTGGTCGGGCAACCGCGTGACGTGTCGCGACTGGTTCCAGCTGTCGCTCAAGGAAGGCTTCACGGTGTTCCGCGATGCCGGCTTCTCCGCCGATATGAACTCGCCTACGGTCAAGCGTATCCAGGATGTTGCCTACCTGCGCACCCACCAGTTCGCCGAAGACGCCGGTCCCATGGCCCACGCCGTGCGTCCGGACAGCTTTATCGAGATCTCCAACTTCTACACCCTGACCGTGTACGAGAAGGGCTCGGAAGTGGTCGGCATGATCCACACCCTGCTCGGTGCCGAAGGTTTCCGCAAAGGCAGTGATCTGTACTTCCAGCGCCATGACGGCCAGGCCGTGACCTGCGACGATTTCGTCAAGGCCATGGAAGATGCCAACGGCGTCGACTTCAGCCAGTTCAAACGCTGGTACAGCCAGGCCGGTACGCCGCGTCTGGCCGTCAGCGAAAGCTACGATGCGAACGCGAAGAGCTACAGCCTGACCTTCCGCCAGAGCTGCCCGCAGACCCCGGACAAGCAGGAAAAACTGCCGTTCGTGATCCCGGTGGAGATCGGCCTGTTGGATGCCCAGGGTGCGGAAATCGCCCTGCAACTGGCCGCTGAAACGACCGCTGGCGCTACCAGCCGCGTGCTCTCGGTGACCGAAGCGGAACAGACCTTTACTTTCGTCGGCCTCGACGCCAAGCCGTTGCCATCGCTGCTGCGGGGGTTCTCGGCACCGGTGAAGCTGAGCTTCCCCTACGACCGCGACCAGCTGATGTTCCTGATGCAGCACGACAGCGACGGTTTCAACCGTTGGGACGCCGGCCAGCAATTATCGGTGCAGGTACTGCAGGAACTGATCGGCCAGCATCAGAAGGGCGAAGCGTTGGTGCTCGATCCGCGTCTGGTCACGGCCTTGCGCAGCGTGCTGGGCAATGAGCAGCTTGATCAGGCGATGGTTGCTGAAATGCTCTCGTTGCCAGGCGAGGCCTACCTCACCGAGATCAGCGAAGTGGCTGATGTCGAGGCGATCCACACCGCTCGTGAGTTCGTTCTCCGGCAGTTGGCCGAGCAGTTGTTCGATGGCTTGTGGCAGCGTTACCAGGCCAATCGCGCGGTGTCGAAAGCCACGCCTTATGTGGCCGAGAACGAGCATTTCGCTCGACGTGCCCTGCAGAACATTGCGCTGTCGTACCTGATGCTCAGTGGCAAGCCTGAAGTGTTGGCGGCGACCCTGGAGCAGTTCGAAAGCGCCGATAACATGACCGAGCGCCTGACCGCCCTGGCGGTGTTGGTGAACTCGCCGTTCGAAGCCGAGAAGGCGTTGGCGCTGGCCAGTTTCGCCGAGCACTTCAAGGACAATCCGCTGGTCATGGACCAGTGGTTCAGCGTCCAGGCCGGCAGCCCGTTGCCTGGCGGCTTGCAGCGGGTCAAGGCGTTGATGGAGCACCCGGCGTTCACCATCAGGAACCCGAACAAAGTGCGGGCGTTGATCGGTGCCTTTGCCGGGCAGAACCTGATCAACTTCCATGCGGCGGACGGTTCCGGTTACCGTTTCCTGGCGGACCTGGTGATCCAGCTCAATGCGCTGAATCCGCAGATCGCTTCGCGGCAATTGGCGCCGCTGACCCGCTGGCGCAAATACGACGGCGCCCGCCAGGCGCTGATGAAGGCCGAGCTGGAGCGGATTCGCGGTTCGGGCGAGTTGTCGGCGGATGTGTACGAGGTTGTCAGCAAGAGCCTGGCTTAAGCTGTTTGCCTGCGGGCGCCCTTGAGGGCCCCTTCGCGGGCAAGCTCCGCTCCCACAGGATTTGGGTCGTTCACAAAGGTTGGGTTTGACTCAAAAACGGTGGGGGCTCAGCTGGCCCGCGAAAGCGGATCGAGCCTGAATGTTATGGGCGAGCAAAACACAGGATTTGGGTCGAGCCTGAATGTTATGGACGAGCAAAACACAGGATTTGGGTCGAGCCTGAATGTTATGGACGAGCAAAATAACTGTGGGAGCGGAGCTTGCCCGCGAAGGCGTCGGCACAAACACCCTTGAAACACCTGACTCACCTCCACAAAGGCCACACCCGTGGCCTTTGCTCATCACCTCGCCTGATGCCCCATCATTCAGGCCTGCCCTCAACGCCCCGGGTTAACAAAAGATAACGTGGCGTCGATTGTCAGACGATTCCAAAGCCCGATAGGATAGCTCCAGCTTTAGAAGGGGCTCTAGATTGCCGGTTTCAGACGACCCGGCAGTCATGAAACGCCCTCGAAGGCGCCCTGAAAGGTTGGACGACCTGACAATAATAAATGGGGAGAAAGGTCTATGAATGAGCCTGTGAGGCCTACGGGTTCTTGCTGTCCGCCGACCTGGCGCGGCACGGCATTGCTGGTGGCGGCGCTTTCGCTGTCGGGACTGGCGGCACTGCCGGCCAGCGCATACGCGGCGGCGCCAACCACTGCCGACACCGTCTACTCCATCGAATCCGCCAAGGCTATCAAGGGCCTGCTGCTCGACGTGGTCCACGCCGGCAAGCGGCTGGTGGCCGTCGGTGATCGCGGACACATCCTCTTTTCCGACGACCAGGGCGGCCACTGGACCCAGGCCAAGGTCCCGACCCGGCAGATGCTCACCGCGGTCTATTTCGTCGATGACCAGCACGGCTGGGCCGTCGGCCACGATGCGCAGATTCTCGCCAGCACCGACGGCGGTGCCACCTGGACTCGCCAGTTCCAGGACCTCAAGCGTGAAGCGCCATTGCTCGATGTCTGGTTCAAGGACGCCAGCAGCGGCTTTGCCGTGGGCGCCTACGGGGCCCTGCTGGCAACCACCGACGGCGGCCAGCACTGGGAAAATGTCAGCGAGCGCCTCGACAATCCCGACCAGTACCACCTCAACGCCATCACCGCGGTCAAGGATGCCGGGCTGTTCGTGGTCGGCGAGCAGGGCAGCATGTTCCGCTCCGCCGACTGGGGCCAGACCTGGGAACACGTCGAAGGCCCGTACCAGGGCTCGCTGTTCGGTGTGATCGGTACCGCCCAACCCTCGACGCTGCTGGCCTACGGTTTGCGCGGCAATCTCTACCGCTCCAGCGACTTCGGCAGCAGTTGGGAACCGGTGGAACTCAAGGCCGCCCGTGGCGCCCTGGAGTTCGGTCTGTCCGGCGCGACCTTGCTGGCCGACGGCTCGCTGGTAATCGTCGGCAACGGCGGCAGCGTGATCCGCAGCAGCGATGACGGCGTGACCTTCAGCGTGTTCAACCGTCCCGACCGGATTTCCCTGTCGGCGGTGACGGCGACCGGCAACGGCAACCTGATCCTCGTCGGCCAGGGCGGCGCCCACACCACCACGCCCACGGGCGCTGAGCTGGGCCAATAACAAGAAAGGCGGGAATCTATGAGCAGTCAGCAAAGTCATCATCAAGACAAGGCGACGTTTCTCGAACGCCTGATTTTCAACAACCGCCCGGCAGTGATCGTCATCTGCCTGTTGGTCAGCGCCTTCCTGTTCTGGCAGGCCACGCTGATCCGGCCGTCCACCAGCTTCGAGAAAATGATTCCGCTCAAGCATCCGTTCATTGAACAGATGATGGAGCACCGCAACGACCTCGCCAACCTGGGCAACACCGTGCGGATTTCAGTGGAGGCCAAGGACGGCGATATCTTCACCAAGGACTATATGGAGACCCTGCGTCAGGTCAACGACGAGGTGTTCTACATCTCCGGTGTCGACCGCTCCGGGCTCAAGTCGCTGTGGAGCCCCAGCGTGCGCTGGACCGAGGTGACGGAGGAGGGCTTTGCCGGCGGCGAAGTGATTCCGCAAAGCTACAACGGCTCGGCCGATAGCCTGGAAAAACTGCGCAACAACGTGCTCAAGTCCGGCCAGGTCGGACGCCTGGTGGCCAACGACTTCAAGTCGAGCATCGTCGATATCCCGCTGCTGGAGTCCTACCCGGACCCGCAGGACCAGGGCAAATTGCTGGCGCTGGACTACCAGAAATTCTCCCACCAGCTCGAAGAGAAGATCCGCGACAAGTTCGAAGCGCAGAACCCCAATGTGAAGGTACACATCGTCGGCTTCGCCAAGAAGGTCGGTGACCTGATCGATGGCCTGGTCATGGTGGTGCTGTTCTTCGGCGTGGCCTTCATCATCACCCTGGTGCTGCTGTACTGGTTCACCTGGTGCATCCGCAGCACCATCGCCGTGCTGAGCACCACCCTGGTGGCGGTGGTCTGGCAACTGGGGCTGATGCATGCGTTCGGCTTCGGCCTGGACCCGTATTCGATGCTGGTGCCGTTCCTGATCTTCGCCATCGGTATTTCCCATGGGGTGCAGAAGATCAATGGCATCGCCTTGCAGTCCAGCGACGCCGACAACGCCCTGACGGCGGCCCGACGGACCTTCCGGCAACTGTTCCTGCCGGGGATGATCGCCATCCTCGCCGACGCCGTGGGTTTCATCACCCTGCTGATCATCGATATCGGCGTGATCCGCGAACTGGCCATCGGCGCCTCCATCGGTGTGGCGGTGATCGTGTTCACCAACCTGATCTTGCTGCCGGTGGCCATCTCCTATGTCGGCATCAGCCAGCGGGCGGTCGGGCGCAGCAAGAAGGATGCGACCCGCGAACACCCGTTCTGGCGCCTGCTGGCGAATTTCGCCAGCCCCAGGGTGGCCCCGGTGTCCATCGTCCTGGCCTTGCTGGCCCTGGGCGGCGGGCTTTGGTACGGGCAGAACCTGAAGATCGGCGACCTCGACCAGGGCGCGCCGGAGCTGCGTCCCGACTCGCGCTACAACAAGGACAACCGCTTTATCATCAACAACTACTCCACCAGTTCCGATGTGCTGGTGGTGATGGTCAAGACAGCGCCCGAGGGCTGTTCGCACTATGAGGCGATGGCGCCCATCGACGAGCTGATGTGGAAGATGCAGAACACCGAGGGCGTGCAGTCGGCGATCTCCCTGGTGACCGTGTCCAAGCAGATGATCAAGGGCATGAACGAGGGCAACCTGAAATGGGAAACCCTGTCGCGCAACCCCGATGTGCTGAACAACTCCATCGCCCGCGCCGACGGCCTGTACAACAACAATTGCTCGCTGGCGCCGGTGCTGGTGTTCCTCAACGACCACAAGGCCGCGACCCTCGACCGCGCGGTGCATGCGGTGCAGGACTTCGCCAAGGAGAACAACAAGAACGGCCTGGAATTCCTCCTTGCCGCTGGTAACGCGGGGATCGAGGCGGCCACCAACGAAGTGATCAAAGAGTCGGAACTGACCATCCTGATCCTGGTGTACCTCTGCGTGGCGACCATGTGCATGATCACCTTCCGCTCCTGGGCGGCAACCTTGTGCATCGTCCTGCCGCTGGTGCTGACCTCGGTGCTGGGCAATGCGCTGATGGCGTTCATGGGCATTGGCGTGAAGGTCGCGACCTTGCCGGTGGTGGCGCTGGGCGTCGGGATCGGCGTGGACTACGGGATCTACATCTACAGTCGCCTGGAAAGCTTCCTGCGTGCCGGGCTGCCGTTGCAGGAGGCGTATTACCAGACGCTGAAATCCACCGGCAAGGCGGTACTGTTCACCGGCCTGTGTCTGGCGATCGGGGTGTGCACCTGGATTTTCTCGGCGATCAAGTTCCAGGCTGACATGGGCCTGATGCTGACCTTCATGTTGCTCTGGAACATGTTCGGCGCGCTGTGGCTGTTGCCGGCGCTGGCGCGGTTCCTGATCAAGCCGGAGAAGCTGGCGGACAAGGTCGGTGGGTCGTTGTTTTCCCATTGAGAGCACCTGATGTGCAGGCGCTGAATCCCCCCTGTGGGAGCGGCGCTTGCCCGCGAAGCTTTTGGCGGCATCAAGGGCCTCTTCGCGGGCAAGCTCCGCTCCCACAGGTAGTGGCGCCGCTGCAGGGCAATATCGCCTATCATGAGCACTTCCCCAAACACGATAGAACCTCATGACCGCTGCAACCGACACCCTGCTCAATGCCCTTGAAACCTGCAACATGCTTGAAGTCGACGGCCTGCACGCCTTCGATTTCACCCTCGACGACAGCCGCCTGTTGATCGAATGCATGGATGGCCGGGCCGAGAAGCGCTGGAGTTTCACCCGTGCCCAGCTTGAAGCGGCGACCTTCGATGAGACCCTGCAAAGCTGGACCCTGAGCGACGATTCCAGCGAACACCGTCTGGTCTGCATGAGCACCTTCACCGGTCGCGACGAGGAAGAGTAAGGCGTTAGGGTATCGATGCAGCTTGCCGCCCCGGCGCGCGCGCTGCTGCGACAATAGACCGCAGCGCCTGACGAATCAGTCACTTGCGCTTCTATTAATGACGCTGATATCCGCTACTGCTGCAATGAATTTCAACGATGTCCACCCTCGGATGTACTTTTGACTCACGGCCTGAAAGGGCAAGCAAGCCAACTGACATTCGAGGGTTACATCATGAACTTCAATCTTTTCTCCATCATCTCCGCTTCCGCTGTTTCCGCCACCGTGGCCCTGCCTGCCAGCGCCAGCGTGGAAATCAACAGCCCGAAAAGCCACACCCAGAGCTACACCCAGAAGTACCTGCAACAGAGCGCCAACTTCTACGCCGCCCTGGATCACAAAACCCAGCACTGAGCGTCGGTTGTAGGAGCGAGCTTGCTCGCGATGGACGTCAACGATAACGCGGGAAACCTGATGCACTGCGTCGCTGCGACTACCATCGCGAGCAAGCTCGCTCCTACAGGGGTTTTGTCATAACAGAGTTGAACAGTTCCGAAGCCAGGAACTGTTCCAGCCAAGTCTGTAGATGTTTGTACGGCGCTTGCGCAAACCACACCTGATCCACATGGGCAAATTGGCGCACGAACGGTGCGACTGCAATGTCCGCCAGGCTCAGGTGTTCGGCCAACAGATGGCCGTTACGCGCAAGCAAACCGTCCAGTTTCAAGAGAAATTGCCCGCCCTGTTCCCGATAGTGCTCCATGGGAAATTCCGGGTAGCGTACCGCGTACTTGTAGCGGTCCAGCCACAGCTTGAAAACCGTGTCATTTTCCTCGATCAGCAGCGCAGCGACTTGTGCCGCCGCCGGATCGCTGCCGAGCCGCCAATCCTGCGGGTCATGCTGGGCCAGCGCCCAGTGCATGATCTCCAGACTCTGTTCGATCACCCGCCCATCAGCGCAGGCCAGCACCGGCACCGTGCCTTTGCTCGACAACGCCAGCATCCGCGCCGGTTTGTCCTTGAGGCTGACCTCCTCGATATTCACTGCCACTCCCGAATACCGCAGCGCCATGCGTGCGCGCATGGCGTAAGGGCAGCGGCGGAACGAATACAGCGTGGCCGGGGTCATTTCACCTCCAGGGTGCTCAGCCCGTTGCCCTGGCGGCGTACCTGGATCTGCACCGGTATCCGCTCATGCATTTCCTGTACATGGGAAATCACCGCGACCTTGCGGCCCTGCGCTTGCAGGCCGTCCAACGCATCCATCGCCAGTTGCAGGGATTCCGGGTCGAGGCTGCCGAAGCCTTCGTCGATAAACAGCGATTCGATCTTCAGCGTGCTCGAGGCCATCGACGCCAGGCCCAAGGCCAAAGCCAGCGAGACCAGGAAGGTTTCGCCGCCGGACAGCGAATGCACCGAACGCAGTTCGTCGCCCATCTCGGTGTCCATCACCAGCAACCCGAGCATGCTGCCGCCGCGCTTGAGGCGATAACGTCGCACCAGTTGGCGCAGTTGCGCGTTGGCGTGGTGCACCAGCAGATCGAGGTTGTAGGCTTGGGCCAGTTTGCGGAAGCGATCGCCAGTGGCCGAGCCGATCAGCGCGTCCAGGCGCGCCCAACGCTGATACTCGCGGTTGGCGTCGACGATGCGCTGTTGCAGCTCCTGGTTGGCGTCCTGGCGCCGCTGGTCTTCGGTCTGTTGCGCGCGCAGTTCCGCGCAGTGCTGTTCGCTGACAATCAGTTGTGTTTGCAGATCGCCCAGGGCGGCGTCCAGCGCTGGCGCGTCGAGGTTGCCATTGTGCTGGGCCTGATGCTGCTGAAGGTGTTTCTCCCGCTCCTGCAGCAACACCCGGGCTTGCTCGACGGCTTTTTCGCTAACCTGTAATTGCTGTCGCAGTTGGCTGACGTGCTCATCGTCGCAGGCCAGCAGTTGCTCAAGTCCGGCGTCGTCCAGTTCCGGGTGACGAGCGCGCCAATCCGCAACCTGTTGTGCCAGTTCCAGGCTTTCTTGTTCCAGGGCCTGCCGGCGCTCCTGACGGGCCTTGAGCTCGGCGCCGAGCTGGATCAATTGACTGGCGAGCGCCTGCAACTGCTGGTTGGCCGAAGCATCGGCTTGCCGCGCATGCTCCACCGTCTGGTCCATCTGCTGTTGCCAGGCTTCGACGCTGGCATGTTCGCCAATCAGGCCGACCAGCTTGAGCCGGCTGGCCTGCTGCTGCTCAAGCAGCACGGCGCAACGTTGTTTCAGCTCTTCGCAGTGCTGCTCACGGGTTTGCTGGCGGACTTGCTCCAGTTCGATTTTCTCCTGGCGCTCGCGCTGTTCCTGTTGCTCCTCGCGCTGCTGCTCCAACTGGCCGAGACGTTGCGCGACCTGTTGATCGAGCTGCATGAAGGTCGCCGCCGGATCATTGCGCAGGCCCTGCAGGGTCTCGTCCGGCAACAGGCTGGCGAAGGCGCCCAACTCCTGTTCCAGTCGTTCCTGATCGGTACCCATCTGGCGTTGCTGATCGAGTAACTGTTGGTGCGCGGCCTGGCGGGCCTCGGTGGCCGCGCGCAGTTGTTGCTGGAGCCGCGCGGCATCCTGTTGCAGGGTGAGCAGGGCGGTTTGCCGTTGCTCGTCCTGGCCGATGTTCTGTTGCAACTGCTGCAACTGCTGGTTGAGCCAGGCATCACGGCGAGCGTCATCCTGCTCCAGCAGCGCGTTGTGCAATGGATGCGCTTGCAGGCTCGGTGCCAGTTCCAGGTGCTGCTGGGCCAACTGCTCCTGCTGATTGAGCAGTTCTTTCTGCTGGGCAATCAGCCCGCCGGCCTTTTCCCGCAGTTGGTTGAGTTTTTCCGTCAGCGTGTCGACGGCCTGCCGTGCGGCGGCTTCTTCGTTCTCGTCGTGACGACCCAGGCTCTGCAACAGCGCTTCGGGTTGATGGTAGGGATGCTCATGGCTGCCGCATACCGGGCAGGGCTGGTCATCCTGCAACTGCCCGCGCAGTTCTTCGACACTGGCGCTGCGGGCCAGGCGCTGACGCTCAAGCAACTGTCGGGTAAGCGTCAAAGCCTGTTCGGCGACCTTGAGTTCATCCCGTGCCTGCAGCCCTTCGCGGTTGAGTTCGTCGCGCTGCTGCTGGGTGCTCTGCTGCCGCTCCTGCAACTGCTGTGTGCGTTGGTCCAGCTCGCGCTGGCGACTCCAAAGCCGTTGCAGCTCTTCGAAGGCGCGCAGTTGCTTGCGATTGTCTTGCAGCAGGCTGCCGAGAATCTGGATCTGTTCGCCGACGGCCGCCGGTTCCGCCCCGGCTTCGCTGTACAGCACCTCGAGCGCGCCACGCTGTTCTTCAAGCTGTTGGTCGGTGTGGACGACACGGGTTTGCAACTGTTCCAGTTCGCGCTGGCCCTGGTTCAGTCGATTGCCGATCAGCATCAACTGCTGCAACCGATCACGATAGGCGTTCCAGGCCTCGCTCAACGGGGCGAGGGCGGCACTGTGCTGCAACTGTCCGGCGATCTGTTCCAGGCGCGTGGCGACCTGCTGCTGTTGGTCGAGCAGGCTGGCGAGCTGCGTGCGGCCTCCGCTACTGGCTTGTTCGGCAGCCTGTTTCTGCCGTTCGGCATCGCTCAGGTCTTTGCCCAAATGGCTCAGCGTGGCCTGCTCATCGAAGGCCTGGCGCAGCCGTGGCGCGCTGTCGCTTTGCCGGGCCAGGGCTTCGCTCAACTGGGTGTGAGCCGTTAATCGGCTCTGTTCAAGCTGTTGCTGACGAGCCTGCACGTCAGTCTGTTGGTCAATATGTTGCTGGATCTGCGCGGTCAGTGGCGCAAGCTGCTCGTTCAACTGCAGTTGACGGGCGAACTGATGCCGCTGCGGCGCCAGTTGCTCCAGGCGGGTGAGCTGCTGGCGCTCGGCGCCGCGGGCCTGCCAGTCCTGTTCGGCGCCTTGCAGTTGTTCGACGGCGGCCTGGTGTTGTGCCTGCCATTGCCGCAACTCCTTGAGCCAGGTGTGCTGCAGCTCAAGCTGCTTGAGTTGGGCTTGCTGGGTCTTGAGTTGCTGTTGGGCCTCAGCGAATTGCCGATCCAGCTCGACCCGTGCTTCAGCGTCCATGGGCGCGACGCCACCGGCCTGGTCCAGCAATAGCTTGTGGGCTTCGCGGGCCTGCTTGGTCTTGTCGAAAGCACACCGGCCGAGACGGGTGTAGAGGGCGGTGTCGGTGAGCTTTTCCAGCAGTTCGCTACGCTCGTTGTCGTCAGCCTTGAGAAAAGCGCTGAACTCGCTCTGGGCCAGTAACACGGCGCGGGTGAACTGTTCGAAGTTCAGGCCCAGGCGGCTTTCCAGCAGGGTCTTGTATTCGCCTTTCTGGCTGGCCAGCAGTTGATCGCTGTCGAGGTCGCGCAGGCTCTGGCGGCTGGCCTGCAACTTGCCGCCGGCCTTGTCCCGGGCGCGGTTGGCTTCCCAGCGGGCGCGGTAGCGGCGGCCGTCGATGCCGACAAAATCCACTTCGGCGTAGCCGGTGCCGGTGCCGCGACGCAGTAGGGTGCGCGGGTCGCCGGTGCCGATCTCGCCGTCGGCGTCCGGCACCTTGGCATCGCGCGAGGCGTTGTTCAACCGTGGCACGGCGCCGAACAGCGCCAGGCACAAGGCATCGAGCAGGGTGCTTTTACCCGCGCCGGTGGGGCCGGTAATGGCGAACAGACCGGCGCTGGCCAGTGGTTCGGCGGTGAAATCCAGTTCGAAGGGGCCGGCGAGGGAGGCCAGGTTTTTCAGGCGGATGGCGAGGATTTTCATGGCTGTTCGCCCTCCAGTTGGACTTCCTGCAACAGCAGGGCAAAGTCATTGAGGGTCGCCTCGTCCACCGGGCTGCCATAGCTGTCCTGCCAGGCACGGCTGAACAGTTCCTGCGGGCTGAGCTGGTCGAGGTTGATCAGCCGCTCGCTATCTGTTTCGCCTTCACTCCCATTTGAGCCAGCGTATTCGGCGGCGATGCGCACCAGGCGCACGGCCTTGCCTTGCAGGGCGGTTTCCACTTGCTGGCGCAGGTCCGGTTGCGGCTCATCCAGGCGTACCCGGACTTCCAGCCAGGGTTGGCGTTGCAGGTCGGCCAGCAGGTCGACATCCGGCAGTTGCGCCAGCTGTTCGAGGATCTCGGCAACGGGTGCCGGGCCCAGGCGCTGCAGGTTCACGGCGCGGGGGATCAGGTGGCTGTCAACGCTGACCAGGGTTTCGCCATCGAGGACGATATCGAGGATCTGGTGCTGATAGGCGATTTCCGAGAACGACAGCGGAATCGGCGAGCCGCTGTAGCGGATACGCTCTTCGCCGTTGACCTTCTGCGGCTTGTGCAGATGGCCGAGGGCGACATAGCTGAGGCTAGGGCCGAACAGGCTCGCGGGCAGGGCTTCGGCGCTGCCGATGATCAGGCTGCGCTCCGAGTCTTCGGAGACCGAGCCGCCGGCCATATGCGCGTGGCTGACGGCGACCAGGGCCTGGCCCGGCTGGCGCTTGGCGTTGGCCGCGGCGATCAGTCGGCGATGCACCTCGCCGATACCCTTCAGGTAGTTGTCACCCAACTGCGTGCCGGTGACTTCGGCGGGCCGCAGAAAGGGCAGGGCCAGGCACCAGGCGGCGATTTCGCCATCCTTGCCGGGCAACGGCAGCAGCAGGCGATCGCTATCCAGCTCGCCATCGTCGAGCCACAGCACCCGGCCCACGGCATGGGTGCGCAGGCGGCGCATCAGCGGCGCGGGCAGTTCGATACGGGAACCGGAATCGTGGTTGCCGGCGATCATCACGATGGTCAGCCGCGGCTGTTGTTCGTGGGCACTGACGATAAAGTCGTAGAGGCGTTCCTGGGCTTTGACCGGCGGGTTGACGGTGTCGAAGATATCGCCGGCGATCAGCAGGACATCGGGCTGCCGTTGCCCGAGTTGGGCCAGCAGCCAGGTGAGAAAACAAGCGTGTTCGAAATCTCGCTCCTGGCCATGAAGGTTCTGGCCAAGATGCCAGTCGGAGGTGTGAAACAGGCGCAAGGCAAACTCCAACTTATCGATTATTTAGGGTAGAGCGGCGGCAGGCTGCTGTCGCTTACCGGGTCCTGGACGCGCTCGGCGACCGGAATCGCGCGGATCGCCCGCCACAGTTCCTCACCCTGCCAATACTGGCCGCTTTCGCTGTAGAGCGCGCCATTGAGGCCATCCAGCGCATCGGACAGGGTGACGAAGCGCGCGGCCATGTCGGCCAGGGTTTCCGGTTGCTGCCGGGCCCAGGCATCCAGGGCCTGGCGGGTGGCCTGGGGATCGTTGGCCAAGCAGGTACGTTTGAGGTCGTCGAGCAGCGTCCGCGGGCTCGGGCCGGTCTGCGCGGTGCGGTGCACCGCCGGTTGCGAGCGGGCCCGCCACCACAGGCCGAAACCGAGCAGGGTGGAGCAGGCGAGGATCAGCGTGCTGAGCTTCCAGGCCCACAGCAGTGGCGGTTGCGGCGGCGCGTTGTTGACGGCGCTGGTCACCGGGGTGTCCACCGCCAGGCTTGGGTTGTTCGCCACTTGTAGGGTCCGCGCCGGCAAACTGCTGCGCTCCATATGGTCCTCATGGGTGTTCCACCAGAGCACTTCCACCGCCGGCAGGTCGAAACTGCCGCTGTGGGTCGGAACCAGCGCCTCACGTTCCTCGCGAGTGCCGATCAGGCCGCGTTCGCTGTTCTGGTTGCTCAGTTGCGCCTGGTCCGGGTAGCGCCGCAAGCCATTGATCGTGGTGGCCGGCAGCGGTGGCAGTTGCCCGCTGGAGAGCCCTTCGGCCTTGAGGGTCAGGTTGTGGGTCAGGGAATCGCCGACCTGGCTGTGGTCCGGTTCCGGGTTCCAGCTTTCGCTGAGGCTCAAGCTGCGGGCTGGCAGCCAGGGCGCTTCGGCCGGCCAGCTGGCGGGCTGCGGCTTGACCTGCAGGAGCAGGGGCGCGGAGCTGACGCGCATCAACTTGCCGGGCTTGGCGCCCTGGGGCACCTGGCCCTGGCTTTGATTCGGCTGGGCGTCCACCAGGGTCGCGGTAAACACCTGCGTGGGGATCGCCAGTTCGCCGCTGTGTTGTGGGTAGATCGCATAGCGCCACTCGATCACGCCATGGCGCACGCCATTGATCAGCTTTTCGTAAGTGCGCGACTCGCCCAACTGCTCGATACGGGCGTCGGCGATCTGCAACGGAGTGAGGCTGCTGTCGTCATACAGCGACACCGAGTGATAGATGCGCAGGGTCAGCACGGCCTGGGCCTGGACGTAGACGTTGTCCTGATCGAGGCTGGCGTCGATGAACACCGGCGCCAGGTTGCTGGCCGCTGCCTGGTCTTCGCCTTGTACCACTTGCAGGGTGATCGGCTCGCTGCTGAGTTCGCCCAGGTGCAGCTGCGGAATCACCACGCTGCCGTTTTCCTTTGGCGTCAGGGTGACGATCCAGCGTGTGGTGGCCTGGCTCTCGCCGCCCAGGGTGGTCAACTGGTTGACCTGGCGGGTGCCGCGCACTTCGAACTGCGCGTCCAGCGGGGCCAGGTCGGGTTTGCCGAACTGGGTGACATCCTTCGATTCGAGGGTCAGCTCCACCGACTCGCCGGAGTTCAGGCGCGTGCGGTCGACGCTGGCCAGCAAACCTTCGGCCTGGGCCGACAGGTTCGCGCAGAGCAGCAGCGTAAGGAACAGGGAGAAGCGCAGGGTCATCGGGTCTTGTCCTGATGGAGCTGTTGTTCGTACCAGAATTTGCGCCGCAGCAATTCCCCCGGATCATCGGGGATCTGTCGCAGCCATTGTTCCAACGCCTGATGGCGTTCACCGTCGATGATCTCGGCGGCGGCCCGCAAGGGCGGGTGGGTGGTCTGTTCGTCGCCCAGCTCGCTGCCCGGTACCTCATTGCTGCCCGGCTGATTGCCCGCTTGCGCCGTTTGGGCGGCGGGCGGCTGATTGCCGGTCGGTGGGCTCTGCTCCTGGGGAGCGGATTGCACCGTGGTGGTGCTGGACGAATTCGTCCCGACCGGAGCCGATTGAGCGGCGTTTTGCTCGTTGCCGGTTTCGGCGGTGTCGGCGGGCTTGCTCGGCTCAGCCGGCGGCTTGGCCTGTTTTTCCCTGAGCAACTCTTCCACCAGTGTCCGGTTGCGCAACGCTGGTCGCAAGTCCGGCTGACGTTCCAGGGCCTGCTCATAGGCGTCCAGCGCGGCCTCCAGCTCGCCGCTGCGGGCCAGGGCGTTGCCACGATTGTAGTGGGCGTTGGCATCGTCGCCTTCAGCAAACTTCTTCGCGGCGGCGCTGTAGTCGCCGGCTTCATAGAGGGCCAGGCCTTGCCATTGCGGATCTTCGAAATGCTGCGCGGCTTCGAGCGGGCGCTTTTGCTCCAGCAACTGCTGGCCCTGTTGGTCCGGTCGCAGCCACAGATCGCTCAGTTCAAAGGCCTGGCTCGGCTGCGGGAACAGGAAGAACAGCGGCAGGCAGAACAGCCAGCCACGCCGGCCGGCACAGGCGGCCAGCAGCAGGAGCGGCAGCAGCAGCCAGTAACCCTGGTCGGCCCAGCTGTCGAGTTGCACGGTCTGGCCGTCCTTGCGCAACTGCCGCGGGCCGTCCAGCAGGCCGAGGCTGCGCAGGTCGCTGTCGTCCAGGCGGGCCTGGCGGTAGCGGCCGCCGGTTTCGCTGGCAAAGTCCTTCAGACTCTGGCTGTCGAGATGAGGCACCAGGATCGTGCCCTGGGCGTCCTTGAGGAAGCCGCCGTTTTCCTGGGCCACCGGCGCGCCGTCGCGGGTGCCGATCCCAAGGATCAGCAGGCTGTGGGGCTTGCTGTCGAGGGCCTGGCGAATGCCTTGGCGTTCTTCTTCGCTGAGGGACGAACCGATCAGCAGCAAGCGACCCTGGCCCAGGGCGCCGCGTTCGAGCAGGCTCAGGGCCTTTTTTACCGCGAGGTCGGCGCGATGGCCGGCCTCGGGCATGATCGACGGCTTGATGGCGTCCAACAGATTGCGGCTGGTGCCCAGGTCATCGGACAGCGGCACCAGGGTGTGGGCACTGCCGGCGTAGACGATGATTGCCGTCTGCGAGTCGCTGCGGGCGCGCAACAGATCGAACAGTTTGCGTCGGGCCTGTTCCAGGCGGTTCGGCGGTGTATCGGTGGCAAGCATATCCGGCGTCAGTTCGAGCAGTACCACCAGTGGGTCCAAAGGTTTCTGGGTGGACTCTTCAACCCGTTGCCAGCTCGGCCCGAGCAGGGCCAGGGCCGCCAAGGTCCAGCCCAGGCCGAGGGCGATCCACGGCAGCTTGCTGTTGCTGCCGCTGCCGCCTTTGAGCAGCACCCGATGGAAGGCCGGCGGCAGGATCATCTGCCAGCGCCCGGCGCGTTTCTGTCGGTGCCAGAGTTGCCACAGCAACCAGCCGAGCAGCGGCAGGACCAGCAGCCAGGTGGGGCGGAACCAGTGGGGCCAGAGGGCTTCGATCATCGACGCCTCCGCAAGCGCAAACGCTCCAGGCGTTGGCGCCATTCCGGGCGCTGGGGCAGGAACTGTCGCCGTGCCAGCCAGCGTTGCAGCAGGTTGTCCGGCCAGCGTTCGCGAATCACCAGCAATACGCTGATCAGCAGTGCCAGGCTCAGCGGCCAGTGATACAGCGCCCGGGCGGGACGGGCCTGGGTCGGCTGCTGGGCGACAGGCTCAAGCTGGTCGAGGGTTTCCTTGACGGCTTGCAGTTCCTGGCCGTCGCGGGCACGGAAATAGCGACCGCCGGTGATGCTGGCGATGTCCTTCAGCGCCGGTTCGTCGAGGTCCATGCTCGGGTTCAGGCCGAGCATGCTCAGGGTCCCGGTTTGTTGCGGATCGGCACCGATGCCGATGGTATAGATCTTCACGCTTTCTTCGGCGGCCAGGCGCGCGGCGGTGATCGGATCGATTTCGCCACCGTTGTTGGCGCCGTCGGTGACCAGGATCAGCACCCGGCTTTGCGTCGGCCGCTGGCGCAGGCGCTTGATGGCCAGGCCAATGGCGTCGCCGATGGCGGTGTTCTTGCCGGCGATGCCGATTTTCGCTTCGTCCAGCCAGATGCGCACGGTGCGCCGGTCGAAGGTCAGCGGTGCCTGCACATAGGCTTTGCTGCCGAACAGGATCAGGCCCACGCGATCGCCTTCGCGATGTTCGAGAAAATCGCCGAGCAGGTGCTGGACCAGACTCAGGCGGCTGACGTCCTCGTCCTGCCAGCGCATATCGGGGTATTCCATGGAACCGGACAGGTCCACCGCCACCAGCAGGTCGCGACCGCTGGCGGCCACTGGCAAAGGCTCGCCCAACCATTGCGGACGTGCGGCGGCGGACAACAGCAGCAGCCAGAGCAGGATGTGGGGCAATTGCTGGCGCCAGCTCGGCAGGCTGACCCGGGCCCGGCGTCGGGCCAGGCTTTCCAGGTGGGCGAGAAAGCTGACCTTCAGCGCCGCTTCGCCACTGTCGGCTACTGGCAGCAGGATACGCATCAGCCAGGGCAGTGGCAGCAGGGCAAAGAGCCAGGGCCAGGCGAACTCAAACATGTTTGCGGATCCAGGTATCGATCGCCTGGTTCAACCCGGCGATGGCCTTGTCGTCGAGCTTGCATTCGGGCTTGTAGGCACCTTCCACCAGCACCATCCAACGGGTCAGGCCGGCGGCCGGGCAGCGGTTGTCGAGGAAGGCCAGCCATTTGCGGCCATTGAGGGTGTGGCTCTGGCTGTAGGGGTAATGGTTGCGGCACAGGCGCTTGAGCAGGCCGTTGAGTTGTTGCAGCCAGGCCCCGGCCGGTGCGCCGTCATAAGGTTTGGGCAACTGTGCGAGTTCCGCCAGGGCGGCCAGGCGCACCGGGTCCAGGGGCTGCTCGGCGCGGGCGACGGGGCGCTTGGCCGGGAGGAAACGGCGCAGGTACCAGAGCCCGATGGCCAGCAGCGGAATCAGCACCAGCAGCAGCCACCAGCCCGGGGCCGGTGGCCAGAAACCCTGGATCGGCGGGGTGATCAGCGGTTGCAGTTGCTCCAGGCTGCTCATGGCTGTTTCCCCGGTCGCTGAGGGTTCAGGTATTCGCGCAACTGCTCGACCATCTCGCTCTGGGTACTCAAGGGCATCAACAGCACCCGCAGTTTCTGCGCCAGCAGCTCCCAGCGGGCAATCCGCGCTTCGCCCTGGGCGCGGTAGGTCTGGCGCAGCTCCAGGTTGAGGGTGTCGAGTTCCAGTTGCGCGCCGCGTTCGGCGAAGCGCAGCAGGCCGGCGGCGGGGAGGGCGTGGTCGAGGGGGTCGGAGACCGGCAGCATCAGCAGGTCGCAATGGCGCGAGAGCAGGCTGAGCTGTTGCTCGGCGGCATCGCTCAAGGCCCGTTCGTCACAGATCACGATCACCAGGCTGCCGGGGCGCAGCACCTTGCGCGCGCGGATCAGCGCCAGGCCCAGGGCATTGGGCTCGGC
Source organism: Pseudomonas sp. GW821-FHT03C07 (assembly GCF_059420925.1). Lineage (NCBI taxonomy): Bacteria > Pseudomonadati > Pseudomonadota > Gammaproteobacteria > Pseudomonadales > Pseudomonadaceae > Pseudomonas > Pseudomonas sp. GW821-FHT03C07. Next base: position 51,562 of record NZ_JBWKUQ010000020.1, on the reverse strand, counting down.
GGCGGCTTCGGTGTGCAACGAGTGGTTGACCCGCACCAGGCGGTTGAGCAGTTGCAACAGGCTTTGCTTGCTGCGCCGCGGCTTGATTTCGTAGTGCTCGTTGTCGCCATAGACCAGGCCGCCGACCCGGTCGTTGTGGCCCAGGGCGGCCCAGCCGATCAGGCTTGCGGCCTGGGCGGCGAGCACCGACTTGAAGGTCAGCCCCGAGCCGAAGAACAGCTGGCGGCTCTGTTCCACGAGGATAAAGATCGGTCGTTCGCGCTCTTCGTGGAACAGCTTGGTGTGGGGCTCCTGGGTCCGGGCGGTGACACGCCAGTCGATGGTGCGCACATCGTCGCCGGCCTGGTAGACCCGCACCTGGTCGAAGTCCACTCCACGCCCACGCAGTTTCGAGTGGTGCAGGCCGATCAGCGGGCTGCGCTGGCTCGGGGTCGAGAACAGCTGCACTTCGCGCACGCGATGGCGCATCTCGATCAGTTCGGCGAGGGTGGTGCGGATGCCGGGTTCGGCGGGCAGGGGCGCGATCATGGTCCGGGTCAGGCGACGGCGACGACATCGAGGATGCGCTGCACCACCCGATCCTGGTCGATCCCGGCGGCTTCGGCCTCGAACGACAGGATGATGCGGTGACGCAGCACGTCGAACAGCACCGCCTGGATATCCTCGGGGCTGACAAAGTCGCGACCGGCCAGCCAGGCATGCGCCCGTGCGCAGCGGTCCAGGGCGATGGAACCGCGAGGGCTGGCGCCGTAGGCGATCCACTCGGCCATTTCCGGGTCGAACTTGGCCGGCGTACGGGTCGCCATCACCAGTTGCACCAGGTACTCCTCCACCGCATCGGCCATGTACAAACCTAGGATTTCCTTGCGGGCGGCGAAGATCGCCTGCTGGCTGACCCGGCGCTCGGGCTTGGTTTCGCCGTTCAGGGCTTCGCCCCGGGCCTGTTGCAGGATGCGCCGTTCGACCGCGGCATCGGGAAAACCGATCTTGACGTGCATCAGAAAACGGTCGAGCTGGGCTTCGGGCAGCGGGTAGGTGCCTTCCTGCTCGATGGGGTTCTGGGTCGCCATCACCAGGAACAACGGTGACAGGTCATAGGTACTGCGTCCGACGCTGACCTGGCGCTCGGCCATGGCTTCGAGCAGGGCCGACTGGACCTTGGCCGGGGCGCGGTTGATTTCATCCGCCAGCACCAGGTTATGAAAGATCGGGCCTTGCTGGAACACGAAGCTGCCGGTTTCCGGGCGATAGATCTCGGTGCCGGTGATGTCGGCGGGGAGCAGGTCGGGGGTGAACTGGATGCGATGGAACTGCGCTTCGATGCCTTCGGCCAACTCCTTGATGGCCTTGGTCTTGGCCAGGCCCGGGGCGCCTTCGACCAGCATGTGACCGTCGGCCAGCAGCGCGATCAACAGGCGCTCGACGAGCTTTTCCTGGCCGAGGATCTGCGCTGAGAGAAAGGTTCGCAGCGCAAGCAGCGCTTCACGATGTTCCATCGATGAGTGTTCCTGGAGAGGGTGGCCGGTGGCATTTAAATTAATGTCACGGCTGGGGGCGTTACTTTAATGCATCGGGGGGGCTGGCGACTAACGGCTATGGGGATTTTTATGGGTTTTGAGGAAAAGTCTTACCTTGTTTGGGTGGTGGCTCCTGCACGCAACGCCGCCCTGTGGGAGTTCCATCGGGCGGCGCGCGCTCGTGCTACGGATTATTTGGCCAGTGCGCAGCCATAGTCCTGGATCTCCCCGGCGGAGCCGCGGCTGAAGTCGGCCAGGCTCAACCGGTTCGCCAGCAACAGCAGGTCGCCGCCGGGCGCCACCACCAGGGCCAAGCCATAGTGGGACAGGCTGTCACCCTGTTGTCGGGCGTATTCGGCCAGTACCTTGAACGGGTTTTCCTGTATCAGGTCCTGGCCGTTCAGGCGTTTTGCCAGGTACCCGTGACCGTTCAGCTTGACCGCCAGTGGCTGCCACGCCTGGGTCACCTGCGGGGCCTGTTCGGCCAACTGTTGGTAGACCTCGGGGCGCAGGCAGGCGAGATGGATATGCAACTGGCCTTGGGAGCGGCCATACGGCGAGTTGATGGCCAATGACAGGAACTCATCCTTGATCGGTTTGCCGGCTTCGGCGGACAGGCGCCCGCGTTGTTGCCAGGCACTGGCGAAAAAGGCGTAGGCGTTGTCTTCGAGCAGCAGCGGACTTTCGATGCCGGTAATCCTGTCCGTCGGAATGGTCAGGTCGTGCGATGGGCCCTGGCGATCCTTGAGCAAGGCAACATGCTGCTGTAGATCGACCATCAGGCACGGCGCGGGGTTCTGCGAATTCTGCTGATGGGGCACGCATTGCTGGCTGACAATCTGCCAAAGCGCGTTGCCTTTACCGAGCCCCCAGATCAGCCAGGACCCTGCCGCCAGCACCGCGACCACCAACGCCAGCACTAAAACCTTCAGCCATTTGCTCATGCCACTTTCCCGATCAGAAGTAAAAACCGCCTCACTTTAAACCACTGTTTCGTGCTTTTTTGTGTCGGTTCTGATCGCAGATGTTTCAAGACGGGTCGGTGTCAGCCCAGTTCGCTGATATAAGTGCCGGTGCCGGCGAGAATATTTTTCAGGGTTTGTTCGACTTCAGCCAGGTCGGCCGTGGCGGTCTGGTGCTGGATTTCGAGGTGATCGTCGCCGTTGAGCGCGTCGGCATCGGCGGCGGCGATTTCGATCAGCAGGCGTGTGGCGCTCAGGGTGACCTTGATCCCGTCCAGGGTGGAGGGTTCGCCATCGAGGGTGATTTCCAGCTCATCCTCGTCGGGGTAGCGGGTCATCAGGAACATTTCACCCTTGTCGCTATGGCAGCAGAGCATCGCCATGTTGTCTTCTTCATCGTCGCAGGGGTTGGCGATGAGGTGGGCGGTACTGAGCTGCATGAGGGCGCGTCCTGTTTTGGCGGGGGAGCGGTATTTTGCCTGATTTTTCGGGGCTAAGTGGCTGAAAGGCTCGACGGGCGCTTTTTTTGCGGGGTGTTCGGTGGTTGTGGGAAATATCCTATGGAGTTTTCTATTGCTTCCATTTCTCAATCGGAATACTCGTATATACCTGTCATTTCTGACAGTAGACGATACCGATCGAAATCTTGATAATCACTGCCAAGCCGAGTTCCAGCGTTGTCCGGTTCAAGATTTTTCATAAAAATCTTTTAGCGGAGGATAAGGCCTTGAAAGTCTCGATCTTGATGTGCACCTATAACGGCCAGCGTTTTCTGGCTGAGCAGATCAACTCCTTTGAGCGTCAAAGCCATTTCAATTGGAGCTTGGCAATATCCGACGACGGCTCTACCGATGGAACCCTGGACGTCGTCCGTAGTTGTGCCAGTGACTGGCCGGAGGCGCGTCTTAAGGTTTTTTCCGGACCGAAGAAAGGATTTGCGGCCAACTTTCTCTCGTTGACCTGTCGTGCTGAAGTTCAGGCGGATTTTTACGCCTGGTCTGATCAGGACGATATCTGGAACGAGGACAAACTCGAAACGGCGTTGATGTGGCTGCAACGTGTGCCTGAGCAGGTCCCGGCACTTTATTGTGGTCGCACCCAATTGATCAGTGAGTTGGGCATCGCCGCCGGCCAGTCGCCGAAATTTTCCCAACCGCCGAAGTTTGCTAACGCCTTGGTACAGTGTATCGGCGGTGGCAATACGATGGTGTTCAATCATGCCGCCCGGGAGCTTCTGCGCGAGGCGGGCCCGCATATTTCCATCGTTTCCCATGACTGGTGGGCTTATCAACTGGTGTCCGGCGCCAAGGGCGGCGTGGTCTTTTACGATCACCATGCCAAGACGCTCTATCGTCAGCACAGGAGCAACCTGGTGGGCAGCAATGCTGGTTGGTACGCACGTCTTTATCGACTGTGGATGGTGCTCCATGGGCGCTTTCATGAATGGAGCTGGAAAAATATCCGAGCGCTGGAGGTGATGAGCCACCGCTTGGATAAGCAGAGTGTTGAAACCCTTTCAAACTTTAAAACGGCTCGCGATCAGCCACTGTTCCCTCGGCTTGCCGGTATTCGCCGTTCCGGCGTCTATCGACAGACACTTGGCGGCAATCTGGGACTGCTGTTTGCCGCCCTGATCAGAAAAATCTGAACGTTTTTTGTGAAGGGTTGTTTGTTTGGCTCGGCCGAGAGGTCGTCGTTTTTTGATTTTCAGAGGCATTGACCGCATGGATGAATTCACCAGCAGGTCGAAGGATATGTCGAGGGGCGTGTGGCGTCACCGAGGCCTCGCGTTGATGTTGGCGCGGCGTGACATTATCGGACGCTATCGCGGTTCGTTGTGGGGTGTTCTCAGGTCGTTGGTTTATCCTCTGTTTATGTTGGCTGTCTATTCTTTTGTCTTTGGTGGAATATTCAAGTTTAGTTGGGGAACCGGCAATCGTTCGTTGTTGGAGTTTTCCCTGATTCTTTTTGTTGGCATGATGGTCTTCAATCTGTTTTCTGAGTGCATCAGTCGGTCGCCGGGTGTGGTGCTGACCCATAGCAGCTATGTCAGGAAAGTCGTATTTCCTCTTGAAGTGCTGCCGGTGGTGTTGCTGGCGGGTGCGCTGTTTCAGTTTCTGGTCAATCTGTGTGTTTGGCTGTTGTTCTACGTCGTGTTTTTCCAACACCCACATTTGACTGCACTGCTGCTACCCCTGGTGATACTGCCTTTGCTGCTGTTTACCCTGGGGGTGTCCTGGGCCCTGGCGTCACTGGGGACTTACCTTCGCGATATCGGTCACCGAGTGGCTGCGCTAGTCACCGCGCTGTTGTTTCTGTCACCGATCTTTTATCCCGTCACGGCTTTACCTGGGCAACTCCAAGCGTTCATGTATCTGAATCCCCTGACCCAAGTGATTGAAAATGTCCGATTGGTATTGATTTCGGGCGGGCTGCCCGATCTCGGATCCTGGTGCCTGTCGTTGCTGGTCAGTGGCGTGGTTGCCTGGCTCGGTCTGGCTTTTTTCCAGAAAACCCGTGGAGGATTTGCCGATGTCCTCTGATATTGCCATTTGTGCTGAGGGGCTCAGCAAGTGTTATCCGATCTACAACAAAGCCAGTGATCGGCTCTTTCAAGTGCTGTCGCCGGGGCGAAAGGGGCGTTATCGGGAGCTGTGGGCGCTGAAGGATGTCTCGTTCGAGGTAAAAAGGGGCGAAGCCATTGGCATCGTTGGTCAAAAGGGTTCTGGCAAGTCAACCCTGCTGCAGCTGATTTATGGAACCTTGAGCCCTACCTCCGGAACTCTCCGTGTTCAGGGACGTGTTGCGGCACTGCTGGAGTTGGGGGCTGGCTTCAATGCTGAGTTCACCGGGCGTGAAAATGTCTATATAGCGGCTTCGCTGTATGGGCTGAGCCACGAGGAGATCAATCTGCGTTTTTCCGCGATTGCGGCCTTTGCGGATATCGGCGGGTTCATGGAGCAACCGCTCATGGCCTACTCGAGCGAAATGTATGTTCGTCTGGCTTTTGCGGTTATTGCCTACGTAGACGCCGATATCCTGGTGATTGACGAAGCCCTTTCCATGGGGGATGCCTGTTTTTTCCAGAAGTGCATGCGGTTTCTGCGCAAGTTCAAAGAAGAACATTCGCTGATTGTTGTCAGCCACGACACGGCGGCCATTATCGATCTGTGTGATCGGGTGATCTGGCTGGACCTCGGGGGAAAAAAGCAAGCGGGTCCGTCACAGTCGGTCTGCGAGGCGTATCTGGACGATTTATTTCGTTCGATGAATGACGAACTTGCGGAGCCGGTGATTGTTCATGCCGACGGGCATAAAAGCATGACCAAGCGCCAAGGCCATGATGGCTTGGAGTGGCGTGACCAGCGTGCCGGCACGATCAATTCAAATGACTTGGAAGTTTTCCGATTCGACCCACAGGCGCCTGGCGTAGACGCATTTGGTGGGGGCGACGCGCGCATTGTCGACGTCAGGTTCAACGACGCTTCGGGTGCCGGATTGACGTGGGTGCTGGGTGGTGAACGTGTCACGCTCTGCGTCGATGCGCAGACCTTTGTTCCGCTGGAAGGCCCCATTATCGAGTTTCTTCTCAAGGATAGCTTGGGGCAGACGCTGTTCGGAGACAACACCTATATCAGTCAGATCGGCAAGGATCGTAGCGCCCCGGCGGACTCGCTGTTATCGGCGCAGTTCGAGTTCTTCATGCCTTGGCTGGCCAAGGGCGACTATGTGATTCAGGTCGTGATCGCCGACGGTGAACAACATGATCACAAACCCTTGCACTGGTGCCACGAAGCCCTGTTGATCAGGTCGCATCGTGATCCTGTGTCGACTGGAGTCATCGGCAGTCCGTTTATCACTATAAGTCTCAACGTGACGGGGCAATGAGGAATCTTATGCATCCGACCAAGAAAGAGTGTGACCAATGAGGGAGGGAATTAGAGATCTGTTTGAATCTATTGCCAGGCGAGATATCTGGTTGAGTTTTGCCCTGAGTGACACCCGTGCACGTTATGTACGCAGCACACTGGGTCCTTGGTGGATCACATTGGGCACTGCACTGGGGGTCATTGGTTTGGGCTTGGTGTGGAGCGCGGTCATGGGCGTTGATCTTCATACAATGTTGCCCAATCTTGCCGTGGGTTTGATTTTATGGTTCATGATTTCGGGGGTGATCTCGGAGTCATCGAATTGTTTTATCAATCAGTCAGCGATCATCAGGAATTACTCACTGCCGTTGTCATTGCACACCTTGCGTTTGCTGTCTAAGCATTTGATTAATTTTGTTCACAATGTGTCAATTGTATTGGTTGTGTTTTTTATATATGGCTTTCCAACGCTGGCCAATTTTGCCTGGGCGTTACTCGGTTTCCTGCTGGTGATACTGAATTTGTGGTGGATCTCCCTGTTGGTTGCCACGTTGGGCGCCAGGTTTAGAGACTTGGGACCTTCGATCGATGCATTAATGCCGGTTTTGTTTTTTTTGACACCGATTCTGTATAAGAAGTCCGATGTTGCTGCCTCCATCAGTTGGTTTGCCTATAACCCAATTGCCACTCTGTTCTCCTTGGTAAAGAATCCATTACTTTCGTTGCCTGTTGTCCCCTTTGATTACATGAGCATGGCTATTTTTAGCCTGGTCGGTTGGGTCTTGGCGATCGCGGTTTTTGGTCGACACAAAAAACATATTGTTTTCTGGATTTGATATGGCGTTGATAGAGTTGAAAGACCTTTCGTTGACCTTTCCGGTGATCACTGAAGCCGGCGCGTCACTGAGGAAACAGTTGGTGAAAATGAGTACCGGTGGTGTGATCTCCAGTGATCACTCGCACACGGTACATATTCAGGCGCTGAAAAATATCAACCTGACCCTTAACGATGGCGATCGAGTGGGGCTGATTGGTCATAACGGTTCTGGTAAAAGCACTCTGCTGAGAACCTTGGCAGGGATCTATATGCCTTCCAGTGGCACTCGATATTTGCAGGGTAGTGTCCAGGCATTGTTTGAGCTTGGGGTGGGTACTGATCATGAATTGTCGGGGAGAGCGAATATTGATCGTTTGGCCCGCTTGTACGGTTTTCCGTTAAGGAAAGTACAAGAGGATATTGTTGAGATTGAGGAGTTCTCCGGGTTGGGAGGATACCTCGACCTTCCGATACGGTCTTATTCTTCGGGTATGCAGTTGAGATTGATATTTGCGATATCGACACTTTATCCCAGTGATATTCTCCTGATTGATGAAGTGTTTGGCGTGGGTGACGAGGCGTTCCAGGAAAAAGCCAAGCAACGTATGGAAAATATTATGCAAAGCTCAAAAATTGTAGTGATGGCTTCCCACTCCAAGGAGTTGATTAACAAATTTTGTAATAAAACCATTAAACTTGAATCCGGTAGCGTTATTGAAATTGATTCGATTAAGGAGGGTTTATGAGTAAGGCCGCATTTCTCAGGATCGCCAAAGCTACCGCTTTTGAGCTGTTAAGTCCCTATGCTTGTCGGCTCGCCTTGGCGACGTTGCGCGAGCGTAAGTCTCCGGAAAATTTACCGTCGAGAGTGAAACTCGCCTACTACTCGTTCAAGGTCGCGAATGTCTTTCTTCCCTTGGCTTCGCTCATGCGCGAGCAGGAGAAGTCGGAAATTGAGCGTCCGCAGGTGTACGACGAGCATTTGCTTAATCTGATGGTTAACAGAGCTTATGATCTGCCTGAAGTACGGGTCAGCGATCAGGAACCGGTACGTATCAATGTGCTGGTGCCGGCCTTCACCATCAGCACTATTTCAGCGGGTTTTTTTGGTGTTTTTAATGTGGCGCTTTTTATTGCACAGCAAGGCTATCGTGTGCGGCTGGTGCTGTTTGATAATTTTTACTATGTCGAAGACGAGTTTCGTCGCGCGCTAAAAAAATTTCCCTCGATGGAGCGTTTATTCGAGTTGCTTGAAATTGAATATATTGGGTCGCGGATTGATCCGCTGCGGGTGTCACCCAGAGATAATTGTGTTGCCACTGTTTGGTACAGCGCCTATTTTGCAAACAAAATCGCGCTGTTAACCGGCGGTCGTCCTTTCTTATATCTGATTCAGGATTTTGAAGCAGCCTTTTATCCATTTAATAGTCAGTACTGTATTTCCAGGAACTCCTACGATTTTCACTATCATACCTTGTCGTCATCGAACGCGTTGTTAAAGTACCTTGAAGTTAACGCCATTATTCCTCAGGGGCAATCTGTCAAGTCAATGAGCTTTGATAATGCTTACTCATCTTCAATCTACCCGGAAAATGAATTTCATCTGGAAAAACAGAAAGGTACCAAACGTTTTGTGTTTTATAGCCGCCCAGCGGTGAACAGGAATATGTTTGAAATGGCGGCGCTGGCCTTGATTGATGCGTTCAAGAAAGGTGCATTCGATGAGGGCGAGTGGGAGTTTTATGGGATGGGCATAGGGAACACAACGGTCCGATTGGCGGAGGGTGTAGAAGTGACCCAGTTGCCTAGATTGCCTTTGGATGAATATGAAGCGATCACCAAGACCTTTGATCTTTGCCTGACCTTGATGTCCTCGCCGCATCCCAGTTTGATTCCCATGGACCTTGCTGCCTCAGGCGCCATTGTGGTCACCAACACCTTTGAAACCAAGACGCCGGATTACCTGACGGGTATTTCAAAAAATATCATTCCGGCCCATCCCGACTTGTACCAACTGTCCTCGGCCATTATCGAGGGCGCCAAGCGAACCCAGGATACTGAGGCTCGGTATGAAAATGCGACGGTCAATTGGCCTAAGTCTTGGGCAGAAACTTGGACGGATCAGCATCGGAAGTTTATTCTGGAGGTTTTCAGTGATGCGCAATAAAAAAAGCCTTGAGGCGCGTCTCCAGGCGGTGGGTATTGAGTGTGGCTGCGATAAGGTGGTACCCCATCACTATCATCCGTTCTATGCGACTCACTTTCTGGGTTATGTCGATCGTCCATTCAAATTGCTGGAGATTGGTATCGGTGGCGAGGGGCTGGAGCTGGGCGGTGCTTCGTTACGGCTCTGGGCTGAGGTTTTTTCGTTGGCGGAAATCTATGGTTTGGATATTTACGACAAAAGTGCTTTGGACAGTGACAGAGTCAAGACATTTATCGTCGATCAGGGCGACGCGCTGGCCTTGAAGGAATTTGCGGAAAAACACGGTCCGTTTGACGTTGTCATTGACGATGGAAGCCACAAACGTTCCGATCAGTTGACCAGTTTGTTTACTCTTATTTCAAGCGTCGTTCCCGGTGGGTATTACGTCCTGGAGGATTATTTCACGTCGTATTGGCCGGTCTATGATGGGTCGACCTTGGCCAAGGATTTTCTGGATACGCCAGTGCGCTGGTTGAAACAGTCCATTGATATTATCAACAGGAGCAATCTGCTTTCTGAAGAGGTGAAAGCGTTGCTTCCCGATTGGGGCATTGAAGAGCTGCATGTGTACCCGGGTGTCGCTTTTTTGAGGAAGGGCATGCAGGCCATTCGTAGCGAAATACCGGGTGGCGACTTTTTTGAAAATCAGGTTGAACTGGATGAATTGAGGTATGGGAAATACAAGGTTCAATTTGTCGATCACGCCCGCGATCCGATGACCCATCTGGCGCTGCTGAATAAACTCAAGCAGGCGCTGGAGGATGAGATAGCCAGCATCAAGGGCTCTGACCGGCCGCAAAGCTGAGCCCGCCGACGCGGCCTGCCGTCCTGGCGGCCCTGGCTGAAAATGCCCCGCATCCCCCCGTACTACCAGCCAATGTCCGAATATGTCGCAGCACCGCAAGCAGCGGCGTTCGCGCACTCGTTAAGCTGCGCAACGGAGCGTCGCCCACGAAAATACAGCCTGTGCACCCGGCTGTTACCGTCGTGTGCGACTATCTTGAACGTGAATGTGACCCCTGGGTCGCGGCCAGCTTCATCAACCTGTCACTCTGTACTGCCCAGATTTACCCTGCAGAGTGATGCAGGTCCCCTTTTTCGGGGAAGAAAACGCGACGCTTCTCTCTATATAACAAGCCCAAGCGGAGTACCACAGATGGCGTTCTTCACCGCAGCCAGCAAAGCCGACTTCCAGCACCAACTGCAGGCGGCACTGGCGCAGCACATCAACGAACAGGCACTGCCACAAGTGGCGCTGTTCGCTGAGCAGTTCTTCGGCATCATTTCCCTGGACGAGCTGACCCAGCGCCGGCTCTCCGATCTCGCCGGCTGTACCCTCTCGGCCTGGCGTCTGCTGGAGCGTTTCGACCACACCCAGGCACAGGTTCGCGCCTACAACCCGGATTACGAGCGCCATGGCTGGCAGTCGACCCACACCGCCGTCGAGGTCCTGCACCCCGACCTGCCGTTCCTGGTCGACTCGGTCCGCACTGAACTGAACCGCCGCGGCTACAGCATCCACACCCTGCAAACCACCGTGCTGAGCGTGCGTCGCGGCAGCAAGGGCGAGTTGCTCGAAGTCCTGCCCAAGGGCACCCAGGGCGAGGGGATCGACAAAGAATCCTTGATGTACCTGGAAATCGATCGCTGCGCCAACGCCGCCGAACTGAGTGTGCTGTCCAAGGAGCTGGAACAGGTCCTGACCGAAGTGCGGATCGCGGTCGCCGACTTCGAACCGATGAAGACCAAGGTCCAGGACCTGCTGGCCGGTATCGACGCCAGCCAGTTCGCCATCGACCCGGAAGAAAAGGTCGAGATCAAGACCTTCCTGCAGTGGCTGGTGAACAACCATTTCACCTTCCTCGGCTACGAAGAGTTCGTGGTCCGTGACGAGCAGGACGGCGGGCATATCGAATATGACCCCAACTCCTTCCTCGGCCTGACCAAATTGCTGCGCGCCGGCCTGACCCCCGACGACACCCGCATCGAAGACTACGCCGTCAACTACCTGCGTGAACCGACGCCACTGTCGTTCGCCAAGGCCGCGCACCCGAGCCGTGTGCACCGCAATGCCTACCCTGACTATGTCTCGATCCGTGAGATCGACGCCGCCGGCAACGTCATCAAGGAATGCCGCTTCATGGGCCTCTACACCTCTTCGGTGTACGGCGAAAGCGTGCGAGTGATCCCTTACATCAGCCGCAAGGTCGCCGAAGTCGAGCGCCGTTCGGGCTTCCAGGCCAAGGCCCACCTGGGCAAGGAACTGGCCCAGGTCCTCGAAGTGCTGCCCCGCGACGATCTGTTCCAGACCCCGGTGGATGAGCTGTTCAACACCGTGATGTCGATCGTGCAGATCCAGGAACGCAACAAGATCCGCGTGTTCCTGCGCAAGGACCCGTACGGCCGCTTCTGCTACTGCCTGGCCTACGTGCCGCGTGATGTCTACTCCACCGAAGTGCGGCAGAAGATCCAGCAAGTGCTGATGGATCGCCTGAAAGCCAGCGACTGCGAGTTCTGGACCTTCTTCTCCGAGTCCGTGCTGGCCCGTGTGCAACTGATCCTGCGGGTCGACCCGAAGAACCGTCTCGATATCGACCCGCTGCAACTGGAAAACGAAGTGATCCAGGCCTGCCGCAGCTGGCAGGACGACTACAAGAGCCTGGTGGTCGAAGGCTTCGGCGAGGCCCAGGGCACCAACGTGCTGACGGACTTCCCGAAAGGCTTCCCGGCCGGCTACCGCGAGCGCTTTGCCGCGCACTCGGCCGTGGTCGACATGCAGCACCTGCTGAGCCTGAGCGACAGCAATCCGCTGGTGATGAGCTTCTACCAGCCGCTGGGCCACGTCTCCGGCCAGCGCGAGCTGCATTGCAAGCTGTATCATGCCGATACGCCGCTGGCCCTGTCCGACGTCTTGCCGATCCTGGAAAACCTCGGCCTGCGCGTGCTTGGCGAGTTCCCGTATCGCCTGCGGCACAACAACGGTCGCGAGTTCTGGATCCATGACTTCGCCTTCACCGCCGCCGAAGGCCTGGACCTGGATATCCAGCAGCTCAACGACACCTTGCAGGACGCCTTCGTCCACATCGTCCGTGGCGATGCCGAGAACGATGCGTTCAACCGCCTGGTGCTGACCGCCGGCCTGCCATGGCGCGACGTGGCGCTGCTGCGTGCCTACGCCCGTTACCTGAAGCAGATCCGCCTGGGCTTCGACCTGGGTTACATCGCCAGCACCCTGAACAACCACACCGACATCGCCCGCGAGTTGACCCGGTTGTTCAAGACCCGTTTCTACCTGGCCCGCAAGCTCAGCGTCGAAGACCTCGACGACAAGCAGCTGCGCCTGGAGCACGCGATCCTGTCTGCCCTGGACGACGTCCAGGTGCTGAACGAAGACCGCATCCTGCGTCGCTACCTTGATCTGATCAAGGCGACCCTGCGGACCAACTTCTACCAGACCGACGCCAACGGCCAGAACAAGTCGTACTTCAGCTTCAAGTTCAACCCACACGCGATTCCCGAGCTGCCCAAGCCGGTACCGAAGTTCGAAATCTTCGTCTACTCGCCACGGGTCGAGGGTGTGCACCTGCGTTTCGGCAATGTCGCCCGCGGCGGCCTGCGCTGGTCGGACCGTGAAGAAGACTACCGCACCGAAGTCCTGGGCCTGGTAAAAGCCCAGCAAGTGAAAAACTCGGTGATCGTGCCGGTGGGGGCGAAGGGTGGCTTCCTGCCGCGTCGCCTGCCACTGGGCGGCGGCCGTGACGAGATCGCGGCCGAGGGCATCGCGTGCTACCGCATCTTCATCTCGGGCCTGTTGGACATCACCGACAACCTGAAAGACGGCGCCCTGGTACCGCCGGCCAACGTCGTGCGTCATGACCACGATGACCCCTACCTGGTGGTGGCGGCGGACAAGGGCACCGCGACCTTCTCCGACATCGCCAACGGCATTGCCATCGACTACGGCTTCTGGCTCGGCGATGCCTTCGCCTCCGGCGGCTCGGCCGGTTACGACCACAAGAAGATGGGCATCACCGCCAAGGGCGCGTGGGTCGGCGTACAGCGCCACTTCCGTGAGCGTGGCATCAATGTCCAGGAAGACAGCATCACCGTGGTGGGCGTCGGCGACATGGCCGGCGACGTGTTCGGCAACGGCCTGTTGATGTCCGACAAGCTCAAGCTGGTCGCGGCCTTCAACCACCTGCACATCTTCATCGACCCGAACCCGGAGCCTGCCAGCAGCTTCGCCGAGCGCCAGCGCCTGTTCGACCTGCCGCGTTCGGCCTGGTCGGACTACGACGTCAGCCTCATGTCCGAAGGCGGCGGCATCTTCTCGCGTAGCGCGAAGAGCATCGCGATTTCCCCGCAGATGAAAGAGCGCTTCGACATCGGCGCCGACAAGCTGACCCCGACCGAGCTGCTCAATGCCTTGCTCAAGGCGCCGGTGGATCTGTTGTGGAACGGCGGTATCGGTACCTACGTCAAGGCCAGCAGCGAAAGCCACGCCGATGTCGGCGACAAGGCCAACGATGCACTGCGCGTCAACGGTAACGAACTGCGCTGCAAGGTCGTGGGAGAGGGCGGTAACCTGGGCATGACCCAGCTCGGTCGCGTCGAGTTCGGCCTCAATGGCGGCGGTTCCAACACCGACTTCATCGACAACGCCGGTGGCGTGGACTGCTCCGACCACGAAGTGAATATCAAGATCCTGCTCAACGAAGTCGTGCAGGCCGGCGATATGACCGAGAAGCAGCGCAATCAGCTGCTGGGCAGCATGACCGACGAAGTCGGCGGCCTGGTCCTCGGCAACAACTACAAGCAGACCCAGGCCCTGTCCCTGGCGGCCCGTCGCGCAGTCGAGCGGATCGCCGAGTACAAGCGCCTGATGGGTGACCTGGAAGCCCGTGGCAAGCTGGACCGGGCCATCGAGTTCCTGCCGTCGGAAGAGCAACTGGTCGAGCGCGTCGCGGCAGGCCAGGGCCTGACCCGTGCCGAGCTGTCGGTGCTGATCTCCTACAGCAAGATCGACCTCAAGGCGGCGTTGCTCGAGTCCAAGGTACCGGACGACGAGTACCTGACCCGCGACATGGAAACCGCGTTCCCACCGATGCTGGTGAGCAAGTTCGCCGACGCCATGCGCCGTCACCGCCTCAAGCGCGAGATTGTCAGCACCCAGATCGCCAACGACCTGGTCAACCACATGGGCATCACCTTCGTGCAGCGTCTGAAGGAGTCCACTGGCATGAGCCCGGCGAACGTGGCCGGTGCTTATGTGATCGTGCGTGACATCTTCCACCTCCCGCACTGGTTCCGTCAGATCGAAGCCCTGGACTACAAGGTTTCGGCCGAGACCCAGCTGGAGCTGATGGACGAGCTGATGCGCCTGGGCCGTCGTGCCACGCGCTGGTTCCTGCGCAGCCGTCGCAACGAGCAGGATGCTGCCCGTGATGTCGCGCACTTTGGTCCACACCTGGCGGCGCTGGGTCTCAAGCTCGACGAACTGCTGGAAGGCCCGACCCGGGAAGTCTGGCAGGCGCGTTACCAGGCTTATGTCCAGGCCGGTGTGCCGGAGTTGCTGGCGCGTATGGTGGCCGGTACCACGCACCTGTACACCCTGTTGCCGATCATCGAGGCCGCCGACGTTTCCGGCCACGATGCTGCCGAAGTGGCCAAGGCCTACTTCGCGGTGGGCAGTGAGCTGGACCTGACCTGGTACTCCCAGCAGATCAGCGACCTGCGGGTGAGCAACAACTGGCAGGCCCAGGCCCGTGAAACCTTCCGCGACGATGTGGACTGGCAGCAACGTGCGATCACCATCTCGGTGCTGAAACTGGCCGATGCGCCGCAAGACATGGAAGCTCGTGTGGCTCTGTGGCTTGAGCGCAACACGAGCATGGCCGAGCGCTGGCGTTCGATGCTGGTGGAAATCCGTGCCGCCAGCGGCACCGACTACGCCATGTACGCGGTGGCCAACCGTGAACTGATGGACCTGGCGTTGAGCGGTCAGTCGGGGCTGTAATCGACTGATAGCGTTGCGCTGAAAGAAAGCCCCGCCTCGTAGGAGGTGGGGCTTTCTTTTGCCTGGAAAGTGAGGGCGGTTGGCGTTGGAAAACAATAATTCGGGAAGTGGCAGTAAATACCTGTTTTTTATGAAAACTTGTGTGGAGGATTTACCTGGGCGGTTAATTATTTAAACTGTTTCCTGAGCGGTGAAGATTAGTATCGGAATGATCGAGGTTCTTTAAGGTTTTCCGAATATGCTTGTTTCTACCGTTGACGAAACAGATATCAGCGTTCCCCTGGAGGCGGAGGATTATTATGCAACCGTGGAACGTGGGTTGCCTGACTGGTTGAAAAAAGCGTCCGCCGAACATCGACGCTCCTACGTCGATAACATGCGCCTGCACCAGGCCGATAAAACCCGCCTGGCGGTTTACCTGCGGGGCTTGCAGAGCCCGGAAGTGTTCGCCGCGCCGCGCTTGCAAGAGGCCCTGGACAATGCGTTCGGGCCGGGCCTGGATATTCAGCGCGACAAACTCAGACATATTCATATATTGGCGGCGAAAACACTCTCCACGGCCTATCAGGAAAGCGTGACAGAGCAGACGTTATTGCAGGCGGCGCTGCAAAACTTCGAGAAAAGTGAAACCACTTATTTTGGCTTCGATCGGGGCTCGCAGATCATCCGCGAAAGCCACGCGGTTCTGAAAAAGCCACTGACCCTGCAGGCGTTCGCCTTGTTATGTCGAGGCCTGGATCTGGGCGGGCAATATAAAAAACATATTGAGTCGTTCCTTTTGCGCAAGAATGCCTTCGGTCAACCAGGCGACGAGTTTCAGCGATTGTGCGTGGCCAGCGAGACTTCCGAATTGGCGGTACAGGCCGATATTGCGCTGATGAAAGGGCATATCGACGAATCGGTCTATCGCATGCTCAAAGGCCTGGTCAGCGGCGATCCGCGGCCTGTCTGGGGCTCGGACCCGGTGGAATGTCATGACCTCAAGATCCTCAATGTGCCTGTTCCGCAAAGTGGCTATCGAGGTGCGCTGCTCAAGGGCGTGTTACTGACTTGCGCGGCGTCCCGACAAGCGCCCAAGGCGCGCCCCTGTGTGGTGTATCTGTCCGGTGATGCGGAGCAGGCAGTCAAGCAGTACCCGAACCTGACGGCCTTCGAGGATGAGCTGCGAGGCCGGCTGCGTAGCCTGGATTATCAGCGCAGCTTCCGACGGTATATCCACTTGCGCACCCAGCCGATCTTTTTCACGGTTCTCAACGAGCGGCTCAACCCCTTGCACCCGGGAATGCGTCAACGGGTAGCGGATGAGCGCGCCGACTTGCAACTGCGGACCGCACTGATGTTTGCCGATCCCTTCACCGAGCTCTATACCCAGCATCTGGTCAAGATGCTTGACGACGCCCGGGTGTTGGCGGTATCGACCGATGAGGAGGACAAGAAGCCCCGTCGCGCCCGTTGGCAAGCCTTCCTGAATTGGGGCGTCAACCTGCTGTTTTTTGTGCCGGGCTTGGGTGAGGCGATGCTGGCGGTCGCCGGCGCGCAGTTGCTTGTGCAGCTCTATGAGGGCATCGAAGAGTGGGAGCATGGCGATAAAAAACAGGCAGTGCTGAGCTTTCTCGGCGTGGTGCTGACCCTGGAGCTGGGGGCGTTCATGCAAGGGGTGGCGCGCGACAGTGACGCCGCCGCGTTTATCAACAGCCTCAAACGGGTCAAGGTGCCTGGCGGTGACATCCGTTTATGGCAAGCGAACCTCAAGCCCTATCGACAGACCCCGACGCTGCCCGAAGGGCTCAAGGCCGACGAGTACGGACTCCACCGGCACAACGCCAGCGCTTACCTGCCGTTCGAGGGTGGCTACTACAAGCTCAGGCCCGGCCAGCTTGCCAGTGAATACCATGCCGAGCACCCGGCCCGCAGCACCTATGAACCGCTGTTCAGGCACAACGGTTCAGGCGCTTGGGTACATGAGTTGGAAGACCCGCTATGGTGGGATGAATGCACCTTGTTCGAGCGTCTGGGCGCCGACTTCAAGCGCATGAGCTGGGAGCAGGTCGGGCGGATCATGACCGTCAGTGGCGTCGAGGCCGATGCCTTGCGTCCGGTTTACCTGGAGCAGATGAAGACGCCGGCGTTGCTCGGCGATACGGTGGCACGCTTCCGGGTCAATGCCGATATCCAGCGCTTTATCGAGACCGGCAGCACCAACGGTGACCTGGTTGATTGGCGTATCCAGGAACAGTTGCTGGAGACCGTATGGCCGTCTTCGAAGGTGCTGCGGTTCCTGGATGCCGATGGGCGTGTGTTGAAGGCGTACGGTCCCGCGGATAAAACCCAACTGCCGGTATTGTCGATCCGCGATAGCCAGATACGTGACGGCCAGCTGTTGGAGGTGGTGCAGCAGGGGCTCGATCTGGCGGAGATCGAGGCGATGCTCGGACGGCGTGCCGATCAGCCGTCGTTGAGCGCCGAGCAACAACGGGCGGCATTGAACAAGCGCCTGGTGGACGAGGCGCAAAATCAGCGCAGTGCGTTATTCGAGAACTATTACGAGTTTCGTACCCGTTCGACAAACCCTTTCGCCGCGGTGTTCAAACGTTCGTTTCCGGGCCTGTCAACGGCGGTTATCGAAGAATTGGTGAGTGCGGCCGAGGCTTATGAAATCGGCTTGCTGGAAGCCGGCAAGTTGCCGTTGCGGCTGGCGGAAGAAAGCCACTGGTATTTGCAACAGGTGCGTATCGCCCGGGCGTATGAGGGGATGTTCCTCGAGTCATCGGTCAGTCTGGATGCCGATCGGCTGTTCCTGCATTCCCTGGACAACCTGCCGGGTTGGTCGAAAGCCTTGCGTATCGAGCTCTATGAACCGTCTGCCTTGGCGCCGGGTGGCCTGAGGTTGATTGACAGCATGGGCGCGCCGACCTCGATTGAAAACCGCCTGGCGCTGATCCGCACCTCGAACGAGTACGTGATCGAGGGCGCGCTCGGCCGGCCGGCGCAGCCCCCGGGCAGTCTTCAAGCCACGTTGCTGAGGGCCCTGCCGGACGACGCGTTGAAGTCCGTGGGGTTCTCGCGAACCACTCGACCGGAGCAGCTTAAGCGAGCGGTGGTGCAACGTCTGACGCTGTCCCGCGAGCGGATTCGCCGGCTGTTGAAGATGCCGGCGATCCAGCCCGGATTCCGCTCGCCGATGCGCTTGAGCGATGGCCGCATCGGTTACCCGCTCGGAGGGCAGCGGCAGAGCACCCTGGCAGGGCTGCCGGGCCATATCCAGCGGCTGGTGGACAAGCTCTATCCCGGCCAGGACCCGGAGGCGGTGCGGCGATTTCTGGTGTTGGAAGGGCCGGATGACCAGGCGTTCCTGGCGGCCCTGAAGCTGCGGCGCACCGAGTACCAGAAGCTGAAGCTGGCGCTGGAGTACTGGCGGGTGGGGCCCGAGTACGAAAGTGAGCACAGTGGCGTCGGCGGCTGGCACGTCAATACCCTCGCGAAAAGAGCCGTGGTGGAACGGATCAAACAGTGCTGGCGCCGGGAGTCGCAGCCGATGCTCGATTCCACGGGGCAGGTGCTGGGGTATGAGTTGGATCTCTCCGGGGCCAATCTGCTGAAGTTGCCCGAACTGGATGAAAGTTTCGAGCATGTGGCCTCCTTGAAACTGGCCATGGTGGGGCTGCGCGATCGTAATGACCTGAATGAGTTTCTCAAGCGTTTTCCCAAGGTGCGCCGGTTGCAGATCACCGGTGGCCGGCTCACCCAGCTGCCGACGAGTCTTGGACTGATGGGCGAACTGAGCAACTTGCAGCTCAATGGCAATCGCATCGCCTGGACCCAGGCGCTGGGCGCGCAACTGCGCAGCATGAGGGGCCTGAGGCGCTTGAATCTGAATGGCAACCCCCTGAGCACCTTCGATGCCCGAGGCATGCCTGGACTGCGAGCGCTGCAGGTGCAACGCAGCGAACTTATCGCCTGGCCGGCCGGGGCGCTGGAGTTGCTGGACCTGACATTGCTGGATGTGCAAGGCAATCGCCTGACCTCCCTGCCAGGGGACTTTTATGCCCTGAGCAGCCAGCGGATGCGGACGGTCCTGCTCTACGGCAATCCGCTGGATGATGTGACACGGCAAAACATCGCCATGTTCCGTGATCGACCTTCGGTACGCTTTATGTTGCCGGGAGAAAGCGGACTCACGGTGGGCGTGCCGAGCCTGGTTCCGGTGGTGGAAAGTTGGTTGGACAGCAGCTTTTCGGTCGAGGAACAGGAGCGTCGACGGACGCTGTGGAACCTGATCGCCCATGAGCCCGGACATGAAACGTTCCTGGCCGCCATCGCGGCGTTGCGTCAGTCGGCTGATTATCGTATCGAATTCCGTGCGCAGTTGACCCGCCGGGTCTGGCGGATGATCGAGGCGGCGACCCGGGACACCACGCTGCGTCGGGCGCTGTTTGCCTGGACGACCGACCTGGAAACCTGTGCCGATGGCTTCACCGAGGTTTTCAGTCGCTTGGGGGCCGAGGTCTTGCTCTACGAAGCACGCGGCCTGACCGGGGAGGCCCGGGAAAGTGCCTATCTGCAACTGGCCGAGGGCCGTGCGCGGCTGGGGCGCTTGAACGACATCGCGAAAGTCGAGACCATAAACCAGGAGATCCTCAGGTCGACCCGGGTAGAGCAGGCCAGGACAGAGGCAATGCACCTGGCCAGGGCGCGTCAGGCCAGTCCGGCCGAGGTCGAGGAGGCGGGGAACCTGGCGGCGCTGGCGGCTGATGGGCGCTGGCCCGACGTCGACGAGGTGGAGATTTTCCTCGCCTATCGGGTCGATCTCGCCCAGCGCCTGGGGTTGTCCTGGCAGCCGTTGTCGATGCTGTATCGCGGCGCCAGCAACGTCTCGCAGGACATGACCTGGCAGGCTGGCACCCGGGTGCTGGCCGCCGAGAGCACGCTGGACAAGCGGGTCGCGCTGCTGCTTGAGCAGCCTCTATGGATGGACTACCTGGAAGCGTTGCCCGAGGTGGTGAGCTACGCCCGCGCCGCACAGGCGCGCTTGAATGCACTAGAGGACCTGCGGGCGGCGTTGGAGGACCTGGCGCGGCAGCCGCAAGCTTCGGCCCAGGAACGAGCGGGATGGACAGGTACGGTACTGAGCACGGCGGCCACCCTGGGGATCGCCCAGGCCGACATTCCCCTTGGCAAGGAAATGAGCGAGACCTTGTACACCGGTGCGCTCGAAGTGATTGCTCAGCAACGAAAAAGTGGCTTGGAGCAACTGACCCGGGAGGCATTGGCGCGGGCGCAGGGGGTCGAGAGTGTCGAGCTGTAGAAGCGTCGACCCTTGCACGCTGTGCCCGGCGCACCCGTCAAGGGCGAACGCCGGGCCTGGCTGCGAGTCGCTTAGATGCCGATATTGCCCAAGGTCTGGACGATATTGCGCAAGGTGACGGCGATGGCGGGGTGTTCGAGTTCGAAACGCTCCACGGCGAGGTTGACGCCGTCCGCCAGGCTGTTGTCCTGGGTCGAGGTTTCCAGTTTGATTTGCGCTTCGATCTGTTGCATCAACACTTGCAGATGTTCACGTTCTTCCGGTGACAGGGGCGGACTCTGCTCCAGTTGCTCGCGCAGGGTATTGAGTTGTTCTTGCAGTTCGCGGGCAGGCATTGTGGTACTTCCTCTTTGGATAGTCTTTGGCATAGACCGCCATGTGGCGCTAAAAGTCTGTGCCTGACTGTCAGAGTAATCCACTCCCGCGCGGCCTGCATGACCTCGATCAAGATCGCCGCGTCAGGGCTTCTCACCCTTGAGCCGGCGCAGGGCGATGTCATCCAGGCAGGTCGCCAGTTCACCCAGATGATCGATCACCGAGTGCACACCGAGGCCGAACAGTTCCACGGTGGCCTTGCCGCGTTTGCGCTCCCGCTCCTTTTGCGGCAGTGCCTGCCACTCCACTGGCGACAGGCCGCACAAGGGACCGCAGGAGGCCAGGCCGATGGTCCACAACCCGGCATTCAGGCCCGATTGCAACAGGCGCGGTTCGCCGCTGACCAGCACGCAGCCGTCCAGTTGCTGCACGCCGAGGGTCATCAGCGCATGCCAGCAGGCGTTGGGCGCCGGCCATTGGACGCCATTGGCGGGGGAGTGGGAGGCTTTGACCCAGCGTGGCAGGGTCGCGGCGAGCGGTTGACTGACCGCGAGGGGCAATTCATCCAGCCAGGCACAAGGCACGCCACGTTGCTGTAATCCCTGCAGTATTTCCAGCGCACCCGGTGTCGCGTGGTTGTGCTCGTCCGGGTCCAGATGAGGGCGGGCGCGGGCACCGAAATCCACCAGACAACCGCTCAGACCGAAGAGCAGGGCGGTGGGCGCGGGCAGCGGTACGGCAGCGGGTAATGGCATGGCAACGTCCCTGAAATGACTCCGCAGGTTAAGACACTCCCATGACAGTTGGATGACGGCGGCCGGTCTTGGGTAATCTGCAAATCTTTGTAGGACTTGTTCCGGCCAGACTGCCTAATCGAAGTTATCCGCTTTATACTGGCCGCTTTTCGAGGGCGCGGTTGCCCAGCCCGTCTTATCCAAGGAGTTCTTTTTATGCGCTGGATCGATCGTCTAGCTCAATTGTCCCTGTGTGCCAGCGTTGCGCTGGTGCCATTTGCCGCACAGGCGGCAGATGAAGATCCATGGGAGAGCGTCAACCGCCCCATCTTCAAGTTCAACGATGTGCTGGACACCTACGCGCTGAAACCTTTGGCCCAGGGCTATCAGGCGGTGACGCCGCAGTTCCTGATCGACGGCATCCACAACATGTTCCGCAACATCGGCGATGTGCAGAATCTGGCCAACGACGTGTTGCAGCTCAAGCCTCAAGCGGCCGGCGTCGATACTTCACGGATCTTCTTCAACACCATTTTCGGGGTCGCCGGTTTCTTCGATGTCGGCACCAAGATGGGGCTGCAGCGTAACGACGAAGACTTCGGCCAGACCCTGGGACACTGGGGCGTGGGCAGCGGTCCGTACGTGGTCATCCCGTTCTTCGGCCCGAGCACCCTGCGTGACGCGCCGTCCAAGTACATCGACACCTATACCCAGCCTTGGCGTTACATGAACGACATTCCAGCGCGCAACATGTCGCTCGGCGCGCAGGTGATCGACACCCGCACCAGCCTGCTGTCGAGCGAGAAGCTGATCACCGGCGACAAGTACATCTTCATCCGCAACGCCTACCTGCAGAACCGCGAGTTCAAGGTTAAGGACGGCAAGGTTGTAGACGATTTCTGATCGTCACCGGGCCAATGAAAAAGGCGACCTCAAGGGGGCGCCTTTTTTTGTGCCTGGCAGGTCTCAACTCATCTTCAGGATATGCAGCCCCAGTCGCTGACCAGCTTCGTCGTCGTGGACCCAAACCACCTCGGTCTCAGCCTCCAGGCCCTTGAGGGACGGGTGATCGGACTCGATGCGCACCAGCAGCTGGTCACCGGCCTTGAAGGCCCTTGGCGCGGCGATCTGCATGCCGCTGCTCGACAGGTCCAGGCAGGTGGCGGAAATCTCCAGTCCGGCGTGGATCAGCGTGACGTCGGCCTCGACGCGCATCCGGATGTAATCACGCTTTTCACTGTAGTCCTGATCGGTTCGGCTCATGGGGGCAGTCCTTCAATTCCGTTGTGGTTTGCACTGTTCTTATAACTCCCGGTGATTTGAGGTGTAAAGACGTCAAGCGACCATCGGCATGAGCTTGAAACGCCCGGCGGATGGGAGTACCGTCTGCGCCTTAGAAGGGCACCTCTGATACCGATGCACCGGACGTGATCGTCCGACTTGTTCGCGACAGAGAGGCTAGAAAGCGAATCCAGTAGTACGAGTCGGGCACGTTGCCTTGCTGTCTACGCCAACCTAATTCTGGCGCCGTTTGCCCACATGCAAAAAACCAGTGCCACGCTGCTGATAATTGATGACGACGAAGTAGTGCGTGCAAGCCTTGCGGCCTACTTGGAAGACAGCGGATTCAGCGTCCTGCAGGCCGGTAATGGCTTACAGGGTCTTGAGGTATTCGAGCAGTCCAAGCCCGACCTGGTGATCTGCGACCTGCGGATGCCCCAGATGGGCGGTCTCGAGCTGATTCGTCAGGTGACCGACCTTTCACCGCAGACACCCGTCATCGTGGTGTCCGGCGCGGGCGTCATGAACGACGCTGTCGAGGCGTTGCGCCTGGGTGCTGCCGACTACCTGATCAAGCCTCTTGAGGATCTCGCCGTCCTGGAGCACTCCGTGCGCCGGGCGTTGGATCGTGCGCACCTGCTGCTGGAGAACCAGCGCTACCGCGAGAAGCTGGAAACCGCCAACCGCGAGCTCGAAGCCAGCCTGCACCTGCTCCAGGAAGACCAGAACGCCGGTCGCCAGGTGCAGATGAACATGCTGCCGACCAGCCCGTGGAGCATCGACGACTTCCAGTTCGCGCACCAGATCATTCCGTCGTTGTACCTGTCAGGCGATTTTGTCGACTACTTCCGGGTTGATGAGCGCCGCGTGGCGTTCTACCTGGCGGACGTGTCCGGTCATGGTGCGTCGTCGGCGTTTGTCACCGTGCTGCTGAAATTCATGACCACGCGGCTGCTGTTCGAATCCAAGCGCAACGGTACCTTGCCGGAGTTCACCCCGTCGCAAGTGCTGGGTCATATCAACCGCGGCCTGATCAACTGCAAGCTGGGCAAGCATGTGACCATGGTTGGCGGCGTTATCGATGAAGAAACCGGGTTGCTGACCTACAGCATTGGTGGGCATTTGCCGTTGCCGGTGCTCTACACCCCGGACAGCGTGCGTTACCTGGAAGGTCGTGGTTTACCGGTGGGCTTGTTCAACGAAGCTACCTATGAAGATCACATTCTGGAGCTGCCGCCGGCGTTCAGCTTGACGCTGATGTCAGATGGCATCTTGGACCTTTTGAAGCAAGATACACTCAAAGAGAAAGAGGCTGCTTTGCCTGAACTGGTAAAAACAGCCGGGGGCAGCCTGGATGGCTTGCGCCAGGTCTTTGGATTGGCCACGCTAGGGGAGATGCCGGATGATATCGCCCTGTTAGTGTTGAGCAGGAACATTTGATGAGTACCGGTAGAATCCAGTTCGCCGAGCAGGATGGCACCTTCGTTCTGAAGTTCGTCGGTGAAGTTCGCCTGACCCTCTGTTCAGCGTTGGATGCAACAATTGAAAGGATTTTCACGGCGCTGAACTTCTCGGCGATTGTGATTGACCTGACGGAAACCCGCAGCATCGACAGCACCACGCTGGGTTTGCTGGCCAAGCTGTCGATTTTGTCGCGGCAGAAGGTGGGCTTGTTGCCGACCGTGGTCACCACCCACGACGATATCACCCGGTTGTTGC
Organism: Pseudomonas sp. GW821-FHT03C07; assembly: GCF_059420925.1. Classification (NCBI taxonomy): domain Bacteria; kingdom Pseudomonadati; phylum Pseudomonadota; class Gammaproteobacteria; order Pseudomonadales; family Pseudomonadaceae; genus Pseudomonas; species Pseudomonas sp. GW821-FHT03C07. Next base: position 26,821 of record NZ_JBWKUQ010000020.1, on the reverse strand, counting down.
AGTCCATGGGGTTTGACCAGGTCTTCAATATCGTCAATCACCCGATTCCGTGCACGGACTGCCTGACTGACCTGCCATCGCAGGACCAGTCGGAAGAGGTGGTGCGGGTCAAGGTACTGGAAGCGCACAAGATCCTGATGGGCCTGAACGATTCGAACCGCGAAGCCTTTCACGACCTGGTGAATGCGCTGGAGCGCACCTGACCGTCTAACGCCGAGAGCGTACAAAAAAGGGCGACATCTAAGCAGATGTCGCCCTTTTTGCGCTGTTCTCGAACGCCCCGCCGCCCCTGTAGGAGCCAGCTTGCTGGCGATGAACGATAACGCGGTCCTTGTGGGAGCGGAGCTTGCCCGCGAAGAACGATAACGCGGTCTCTCGCCGAGCGCATTACCGCCCCTCCAACAACTCCCCAGCCTGATCCAGCAACGCCAGTGGATCCTTGGCCTTGTGAATATCCACCGACAGCAACTGCCGAAACCGCCGCGCCCCCGGAAACCCGGTACCCAGCCCCAGCACATGCCGGGTGATATGGTGCATCGCGCCACCATCAGCAATATGCGCCGCCACATAAGGCCGCAACTGCACCAACGCTTCCGCCCGTGAAATCACCGGCGCTTCACTGCCAAACAACTGCTGATCCACCTCGGCCAGCAGATACGGGTTGTGATACGCCTCGCGGCCCAGCATCACCCCGTCAAACGTCTGCAAATGCTCGTGACACTGCTCCAGGGTCTTGATCCCGCCGTTAAGGATGATCTCCAGCGCTGGAAAGTCCCGCTTCAACTGAGCGGCCACGTCATAACGCAGCGGCGGAATATCCCGATTCTCCTTTGGCGACAGACCTTCCAGAATCGCGATCCGCGCATGCACGGTGAAACTGCGGCAACCGGCTTCCTGCACTTTGCCGACGAAATCGCAGAGTTCGGCGTAGCTGTCACGGCCGTTGATACCGATGCGGTGTTTGACCGTAACTGGAATCGACACGGCATCGCGCATGGCTTTCACACAATCGGCCACCAGCTCGGGATGCCCCATCAGGCAGGCGCCGATCATATTGTTCTGCACTCGATCACTGGGGCAGCCGACGTTAAGGTTCACTTCGTCATAACCGGCATCCTGGGCCATACGGGCGCAGGCGGCGAGGTCAGCCGGCACGCTGCCGCCCAGTTGCAGGGCCAGTGGGTGCTCGGCTTCGTTGTGACGCAGGAAACGCTCGTGGTCGCCGTGAAGGATGGCGCCAGTGGTGACCATTTCGGTGTAGAGCAGGGTGTGCTTGGAGAGCAGGCGTAGGAAGAACCTGCAATGTCTGTCAGTCCAATCCATCATCGGGGCCACGGAAAAGCGGCGAGGTGGCTCGGAGCGGGAAGGTGTCGCGTCGTTCAAAGGCATGGAAGGTCTGTCGCTGTGGGCGCAGCCGGCGCGGATGGGGCAGGGCGCGGGCTTGAGTGGCGTGAGGCTGAATGGGGCAGTTTATCAGGAAATGGGGTTGATCGCCGGGGCTGGCAAGGGCAGTTGGCTTTTGAAATGTTTCGCTTCAAATGCTGGCTTGAGCGCTTCGAGTGCTTCGCTTTTACGATACGCCTAGGCCGGTAAACTCAGTTTCCCGCATCGCGACATCTGGCGCTATGATTGTGCCAAATGTCGTAGGGAGGTCATCGCTATGTCCGCAGCGAAGCAAGCTGACAAGCCAACCGTCAAATCCACGGGAAACGCAGCGGTGGTAACGAACGTCACTAGAAAGCCTACTGAGGTGCTATTACATGGCCGCAAAGGTGATGAGCGCATGCTGATCATCCGGTACACGCAGGAGGGCTTTGACCTGAGTGACGTCAGGGACATGCTTTCAACGTCCACTCTGTACATGGAGCACGGCCTGGTTCAGCGCATTACAGGGAAGTCTGTCAGGACCGTCCAGCGTTTGGCGAAAGAGACCAAGCCAGTACGCCTGAACCAGCAACAAAGTACGGTTGCGTTTCAGTATGCCCAGACTTTGGAGCACGCCACCAACGTGTTTGGCAGTCAGCAGTTGGCTGAGGATTGGCTGAAGAAACCCTGCAAGTACCTGGACGGTAATGTCCCACTGGAACTGATCGAGAACTCGCTTGGCTTCCAGGTGGTGGAAGATTACCTGAGCAGGATTGAACACGGTGTCTACCAATGAATCCTTTGCCCTGGGACGGGCGGTGGCACGCTTGGCGCCTCGACCGCGAGATCTACAAGGACACGTGGGACAGTGGCATTGGTGCGCAACGATCCGGTGGCCGATGGAACCCACCCGGCCGCCGGGTGATTTACGCGTCGTCCGACCCGTCCACGGCCATTCTGGAAGTTGCGGCCCACTTGGGGTTCGATGCACTGGATATGGTGCCCCATGTGCTGACGTGCTTTGAGGTGCTGGATTCGTCGCTTATCAAGGTTGTGCAGCCAGAAGATGTGCCGAACCCAAATTGGCTTGTCCCTTCATTACCCTCGCCCAATCAGCGACAGTTTGCTGATGAGTTGTTGGCGCAGTATCCCTTTGTGCTGATCCCTTCGGCGGTGACTCGGCACTCCTGGAATTTGCTGGTGAGCTGCGATTTGGCGGCTGAGCAGTTCAGACTTGTGTCGCAGGAGCGGTTTGGGCTGGATACTCGGTTGCTTAAGTAAGCGGCGCTTGGTCAGTAGGGACTCAAGTCCGTGTTTATTTACGAAAAAGGACAAGGTGTTTGCCTATGGAGGACGAAATCACAATCGAGCATGGGGGTATTCAATACTCTAATTTTTATGCTGTGATCGGGGGAATACGCTGACGGTGTTTTTGCCTAGTAGCGAGTCACGGACAACAGAACTGCGTGACCTGGATCCAGAAGAAGCCGCGCGAGTACACCTGCGTGACTATGTCGGTAGTGTCAATTGTCACTTTGCTAGCGCGTAGGATGTTTCTGATAGTTGGCTGAGAGTCGTCTAAAATAGCAGTATCGCTCTTCTTTTAGTGTTTATCTGCCTTTATATCTAACGCCATTTTTTATACATCAAGGATGTGAAACATGGCGCACGGATTCATCAATGGAAAAACCACTCATTACCCCAGTCTAAAAAGCCAACTGCTGATACAGCGCGGTTCACCTGCGCTCACCAAGTTCGACACGATCAATAGTCACCTGCGCCGCTCGATGGTAACCCCAGGGCAACTGGTGATCGTGCCCGACGACAGCACGGCGTCCTGTACTTTCGAAGAAGCCTGGCTGATGACCCGGGCCCGGGAAATCGATCTGGCTCTAAGTCTCGAACCCAGGGCGGGTGTCGAGATCCTGAACAACTATGATTTGTTGCAGGGTTTACTGGGTTACAGCTCGATTGGCATCGGCAGCACCACGGCGGCCTGGGGACGACACTTGAGTGGGATTGAGGACACCTTGAAGGAAATCGAAAAACTGCATCAGCAGCATTTGAAAGGTGGTACTTCAGCCAGGGCTGAGTTTATCGCCAAGCGGCAGGTACTGTTCCAGAAGCTGGACACCCAACTCCTGGGTGTCGGCCATTACGGCACTAGCCTGCGGCACAACAATTCGATCAAGAAGATGCTCGGCATTTCCACTCGACGCTACCTGCATCGCCAGGAAATCGATGGGTATGCGCAACGGATCAACAAGATTGCCAGTACTTCTCGTTTCCTGAGCAAAGGTGGCTATGTAGGCATGGCGCTGGATGTGGGGGCGGCGGGGTTGGCGATTCAGGAGGCGTGTTCGACGGGACGGGAGGAGCAGTGCAGGAAGGCGCGTTATGTGGAAGGAGCTAAAGCGGCGGGCGGGATTACGGGGTCTTACTACGGAGGAAAATTTGGAGCGCGTGCGGGGCTGCTGGTTTGCGGCCTTGGATTGGGCATCGTATCAGGGGGATGGGGAGCGTTGAGTTGCCGAATCATTGGTGGAGCCGCAGGTGGCTATATCGGCGGGCTGATCGGGGGCGGAGCGGGAGAGTTTACAGGGGATGTGATTTATGAGAGGGCACATTGATGATGGCGTTAGAGATCTCGGGTGCTTTTCTAGTTCTGTTCCTGATTTTCTTTGGTCTCGGCCTTTCGGGCTATGTTGCTAAAACCAAGCTGGATCTGGTTGAGGCTTACCTCAAGGATAATGTGGCGATGATTGCAGAACGCCAATATTGGAAAGGCAACTCCTATAACGACCGAATGGCGAGAACGTTTGCCATCGGTGGGCTTTTCGTGTTTTCAAAGCGTTGCATACGACGTGGATGGCTCACCGAGCAAGAGCTGGAATCCATTCCAATAGCCCTCAGGCGCTGGTTCGTCGTCCCTTTTTGCTTAGGGATGATGTTCTTATCGATTGCTATTGTTTATTGGGGATGGCGGCAGTTTCAATAAACACCTTCTTATGGGGGGGATCCGATTGTAGTCATTTTTTGACATCGAACGATGGAATCTCGACTTTGAACTCCATGAAGAACACCACGCCGGTCGCACCGGTCCACGTCTTCCCGGTCGGCGTCATCGTGCAATCCGTCTGGTAGTAGGTGGTTCCATCGGGGAACTCGATCGTTGCCTTGCTCGACACCGGCACATCGAGCTTTGGTGCAGGAGCTCCCTTGCTGAGGGTCGTGTAGTGCGAGATGTGGACGCCGTTCTCCAACTGCATTGTCTGCTGGAACTACAAGGCCGGGTTGGCAGCGTTTCCGAAGTTGCCATACTCGTGGTCCATCCACGTAAGCCCCCCAACAGCAAACTCATCGTCGCCGACGGTCAGTGTCTCCTCCGTGAGTACCTGCTGGTGCTGGCGAAAGAAATCTACTGTCAGCGAAGGCCGGGGGAACCCGGTATGGCTGCTCGCCGCGCCGCCATCCTTCGCTTCCCCAAAATGGGACGCAGGGTGGCGGCGGGTCAGGTCATGCACAATGAGGTGCAGGGTATTTTGCTAACAACGTGACTGCTCATTTCGGTAAGGGTGTGACCGGCTGTTTCGGAACAGGCGGAAATGGGTCACGACGGGCCGAAATACGCAAGCCTTCGGCAACCCTTACAGAGGGGCTCCTTGCTAAGCGGGACGCGGTGCTGCAACAGGCGGGGTACCGTCGTGAAACATCGTCTTCAGTTGCCCCCGCAGCTCCGCTGAGTCGGTGTGCTTGTGAACACTGACCGCATGCTGTACCGCGGCCTCGAGCAGTTCGTTTTCAGAGTCTGCGGACAGCGCGACCGAGCATTTTGAATCGCTTGGGAACTCGCGGCAGTCAATGTATTTGCGCGCCATGATCTTCTCCTCCCTACGACGAAAGGCAGGCTGTGGCCTGCGTGAACGATCATCCGACGCGCCATCCCCCCATCAAGCACACTGGCCTGTCGCATCGAATGGGCCGACTTTTAAAGTGTAGTAGAGGCCCGGCTAGTGACGAAGACGAGTTCCTCGCCTGTCCCTTCACCAGCCTCATTGTTTACGACCACGGTTGCTCGCGGTGAAACCTTTTATGGTTTCTGTTTCAGTGTATAGGTCAGCGTGCCGTAACCCAGTTGATCAAATCCGCCGCTATTGGGACCGTAGTTGCCGCCGCCGCCTTCCGGCCGAATCTTTTTGGCAAATGCACTGACGTACGGCGCATCGAGACCTTTGAGCACCACGTAGTGGTTGTAGAACAGCTCCCAGACAGGGCGAGTGTCGCCGCGTCCTGCGTTTGAAATGATGTCCTGGGTGACGTCGCTGTTGCTGTAAGGGGTGTAAGGCACATCCTGACCCAGGTTGTACTTCGCAATGTACTCCATGCCTTTCAGGACACGGTTGTCCTGGTAGGCGAAAAGATCATCGCCCTGGCTCCATGCCATCTGGCAGAACGCCCCCAGCTCGGCGGCATTGAGGGTGTTGTGTCCCTGGTCACGCCCGCTCTCTTGGGTCTGTCCAAGGCCATCTGGATAGATTTTCCACACGAGGTGATCGATGGAACCGTTGCCTTTGCCGTGCTTGAAGTACTCGATGGCCTCGTCGTAGATATCGCGGCGATCCGTCAGGATGCCAATGGCGAGCAGCGAATCCATGTTGGCCAGGTCCCAGTTGGCCCAGTAGTGATCGATCTTCGCGCCATTGTGGTTCACCAGGAAGTCGTGGTTCATCGGATAGAACACATCGAGCATCAGGCTCTTGAATCGGTTGAAATCCTCCGCGGGCCAGTGCTTGTAGGTGCGCATGATTTCCGCCGCGTTGGCCAACTGGTAGCCGTAAATACCGCTGGCGAGAAATTTGTCGGATGTCCCATCGATCCGGGTCAACGTTTTGGACCAGGCATCCAGAATCGCGATGGCCTTGTCGGCGTAGGCGGCGTCGCCGCTCACTTTCCAGCGCAGAGCGAGCGCGTACGCCGCGGCGGCGTCGTTGAACAGGAGGGCATAGTTTTCCTTGTTGGTGCCGTTATAGCCTCGGTAAATCACGCTCTGAGCGCGTGGCGTCCAGTTCAATGACGCATGGGGGTTCTTGACCAGTACGTCCCATCCGTCAGCCCAGGGCTGCAGGTGTTGTGTGACTTGAGCCTTCATGCGGTCGAAATCGGCCTGGGTGTGAAGTGCACCTGGATGAAGGAAAGAGCTTGCCATGACGGAAGGTGCAAACAAGGCGATCGCCATCAAGGTGCCAATTAAACGGCTCATGCTTTTGAATGAGGAGGTCAACGTTTTTAACTCCGAGTGAAAGGGCGGTCTGTACAAAACTGTACACCGTTCATTCTGTACCGCACGTGAACGGCTCGAGTTCGCTGTGTCGTTTGGGCTAAGCCGAGCAGGCTTGCTGCATGGACCAAATCATGCTTTTCTGCCATGGTCGTCAGACCGGCGGCCTACAGCAATGTGCAATCAAATTTCTGAATACCCGCAGGGAGCCTGTTTATGTCGAGTGAAGTGAAACTAGTCATTTTGATTTCCACACAGGTGGGGCGAGGGCAAGTGCAAATTGATGCATTTGAAAAACTTGCCCCGCTGGTCAGAAATGAAGAAGGGTGCCTGCAATACGATCTTCATCGGGTTACTGGCAATGACGAGCAGTTTGTTTTGATTGAGCGATGGGCATCGACATCAGCCCTGGAGGCTCATGATCTTACGCCTCATATGATTGCAGCGGACGCATACAACCCGACCTTCAGAGCCGGCCCCGCAACGGTTTTGCACCTCGGTTCAACGATTCCAGCCTAGCTGTGCGACCCTGGAATGAGAGGGGGCGGGTCAATTTTGAAGCGATCCAGGGTCTGGCTTACAAGATGGTTGTGATGTCTGCTTGGCGTGCCGCTCTACGAAATGATCAAACGCTATTGGGTCGTAGTCGAGCGGGCACGCTCCTTTTTTGTAAGACGTTATCAGTATTAGTTGGGTTTCAAGATATTTCTGATAGTTGATTGGGAACTGTATTAAACAGCGGAACCGCGAAGCGCTATTGTATTTTGAAATTCCTTTTTTTTGCTGCCATCACCTTCTGTCTATGGGGACAGATTCAATAAGTACTTTGCTTGTGAATTTGTATTCAGCTGTAGTTATTTTGATACATTTATTCATGTTTCGTAGTGTCGGTTTGTGCATGCGTGAGCAACTCCCGCATGCCGCTTCTGAACGGCCGTACGCTACTTTTGTCTGCTCGAAAAGTTTCATGTTCGAACGCTTGAGGTGTTTCAACGCATCAGCGAATATAACCGGACTCAGCTATACCGATATATTGAGTTCTCCGACTCAACAGCCAACAACCCAGACTAACGCCACATGCCGGACGTGACTTTCAATTCGCAGAAGAGGTTTCGCGTCTATGCAAGACAGCCATATCATCAGACCGCTGTCGGAGATTGACGCGCAACCGTACAGGGCAATCCGCCTTCGTGCGATTGTCGATTCACCATCCACCATGTGGCCAACGAATGTCGCTGCTAGCAACTTCTATCGCTCGCTCGGATTCGAGTCCTTCGGCATCAAGCCGCGGGTGCTGTGGATCGGTGGGCGCTTTTATGATGAAGAGCAAATGGTGCTGCGCCTGGACGACTAACGGGCGGGTGTCGAGATCCCGAGCAACCCGGGTGGGTGGCAAGCGGGCCGAGCAAAAAAAACGCTTGATCGGCATGGCGCCAGGCTATGTTCTCTCGGGCACGCCCGCATCTTCTACCATCACGCAGTTCCGGCCGTTCTGCTTAGCCTGATACAGAAGCTTGTCCGCCTTCTCGAATACCGCGGCGACGGATTCCCCCTCCGGTGTCCAGAGGGCAACGCCGAACGAAACCGTGATATGTCCGACGGTTTCGATGGTCGTGTGTTCGATCGAGGCCCGAAGCCGTTCGGCTACTTCGGCCGCCGACTTGAGTGAACTGTTCGGCAGCAGCAGAACAAACTCCTCACCGCCCACCCGGCAGGGCAAGTCGTTCTGTCGCGAGTTCTGTTTCATCAGGTCGGCGACGATTCGAAGGGTTTCATCGCCCACGCCATGGCCGAAGGTGTCGTTGACCCGCTTGAAGTGGTCGATGTCCAGGGAGACAACAGCGAATGATTGGCCTGTTTCCTCCCAGAGCGTCAGCGCATCTTGCATGGCCCGGCGATTGGCCAGGCCGGTGAGCGCATCGCTCTGGGCCTGTCGGTTCAGTCGGCCAATCTTCTCCTGTAGCAACCCGACGCTGAGCAGCAGTGCGCGGCGGATTTGCCAGGCCTCGTTGAAAAAGGCTGAAACTGCACTGATGCGCTTATAGCTTTCAGGCGCATCCAATCGTTTCGCATACCGGGCCAGCATGGACAGGGGGCTGGCAATCTTCGTCCCCGACCACCAGATGAGAATGAGCCCGAGCAATCCCACGGGCGCTATTCCCTGGCCGACCTTGGCCATCAGCTCATTCAGTGTGGCGAGGGTATTATTAAGCGGCTGTTGCGAAACGACGCCCCAGCCACTGCTGGAAACGGTTTCGAAGCCGGCAAGCATCTCGATGCCCTTGGCGTTGTGCGCCTGGAGGGTACCGCTCTTGTTTTGCAGGACGGCATCGACGATGGGGTCATCGCCCACTACGGCGCCGATGTTGTCGGGTTGAGGGTGATAGAGTACACGACGTGTCCTGTCGACCAGATAAACATGGGCACCGTCATGGCGAACATGTTGATCGACCAGGGTGTGCAAAGCGTTTTCCTGGTCGAGCCGCACGGTCCCGCCGATGAGCCCCAGGTATTCTCCCTTTGCCCCGAATACGGGATAAGAGATGAAGATCACCAGGTTGCCGGCGATGGACCTGAATGAGTTGCTGATCTTGGGGGCGCGGGTTTGCAGTGGCTCTTTGTCACGCAGCGCCTGACCACTGATGTTCAGATTTTCCGGCGCTGATGTCACGACCATGCCGGAGGCGTTTGCCACCAGGATGGAATTGAAACTGCTGTCCTGCTTCAGCAATCGCCGGGCTTCGTCACCCAGGCGTTCCTGCTCGTCAAAACCCTGGCCGATGACACTGGCGCTGTATTTGAGTTTGTCGATGTCGGAGCTGAGGACTTGCTCGATACCGACAGCGATTCTCGACGCATAATCCTTGTTGTTATTGAGTGCGTTGGTGATCAGTTCCTGCTTCTGAACCTTATAGATCACCCAGAAACTGTTGGCCAGGGTCGTGATTGCGGAGAGCAGCGCAATCAGCAGAATAAGAGTACGCAGGTTAAGTTTTGGCTTTGGCCGGGTGGGCATTTGATGGAATCCGGATCGACATGGGAATGCCTGTGGTGGCAATCAAGCAATGGGGCGGTTGGGATGCCTGGCGTACGCTGTCACGTAGTCGCCGGGGGGAGCGGAGCATCGTTGATGCTGTTTTGTTCAATTTTACCTTGAAAGGGCCTGGCAGCACAGGCACCCCACTGTGGAAGTGTCGACCGATTGCTCCCACAGGTGTTCAGGTTCCCGACAGACCCTTTGTCTTCAGCCGCGCCGCGTCAGCCCGGTTAGTGTATCGGCAATCGTCTTGGTCCGTCGTGACGTCCCCTCGGTCGTCTGGCTGGAGTCTTCCAGAGCGTTGAACAAGCCTCTGAGGGTGCCCACGGCCGTGGACTGATCTTCGATCTGCACCGCGACTTTCTGGATCTCGGACGACAGCCGATCGATATCCACGCCAATCTCCCCGGCATTCTTGCGGGTGATCTCCGCCAGTTTGCGCACTTCATCGGCCACCACGGCAAAGCCGCGGCCCATTTCACCGGCCCGAGCGGCTTCGATGGCCGCATTGAGGGCGAGCAGGTTGGTCTGGCCGGCGATCTGCTGGATCACCTGCACGATCGATTGGATGCGCAGGCTCGACTGCGCCAGCTCGCGGGCACCGCCGACTACCTCGTCGGCCTGGGTGGACAGGCCGTCGAAGGTTGAGCGCGCTTCGGCGGCGACGTCGTGTTGCTGGTCGATGGTGGTGGCCAGGTCGTCCATCGATAGGTGCAACTCCTGGGAATAGTGCTGCAGCTCGCTGGCGATCTGTTCCTGATGGCGGTTGGCCTGGTCGAGTGCGGCACCCAGGTCGGTCAGACCGTGGAACACCGGTTGCAGGTTTTCATCCAGGCCGCTCACATCCAGGGTGCTGACGAAGTTGTTGTTCTTGAAGGCTTCGATCTGCTTGACCAGCACATGGTTGAGGCCGACCAGCTTCTTGACCTGACGGCGCAGGAAGAAGGCCTTGAATTCGCCATAGTGGATCGGGAAGCGGTCGACGTAGTCATCCTCGAAACTGGCGCCGTGGGCGACGCGGAAGAAAAAGATCGCGGTCAGGGTCTGGTTGAGATTGAGCCCCAGAATCTCACCGAAGGTGGAAAAACCAATCAGCGGCACGTCGCCGAAGAGACCGGTCATGGACCCCAGTTCCGCGGTGTTGTTGAGCCGGCGCAGGATGCAGTCGTTGAGGATGCCGGCAATCGGCTGGCCGCCCTTGCCCTGCAGGAAACGTTGGTAGTCGGTGCGGGTGGCGTCGCGGATCGAGGTGCGTTTGACCATGATCAGTTCTTCGCCCGGCGCCACGTCGCAGAACAGGTGTACGAGGCCTTGCGCCGGATCGATGCGGGCGATGGAGCGGACGAACAATTCCTGGCCCACACGGATGGCGAAGGAGTAGTCGCTCAGGTGCTGCTCCAATGCCTGCGGTGCGCATTTGAAGGCGTCGGCCAGGGCCTGGACCATGGTCTTGATATTGCCTTGGGTGTCGATGACCTGGTGAATGGTGCGATCTTCCAGCGACGCGGTCAGGACGTTGAAGGTTAGTGTCGAGGGTTGGAAATTCTGGCTTTTGAACACGCCGAAACGAATGCCGGGCGGGCACTTGAGAAAGACGATCTGGGCGTGGTTCTCATAGCTGCGAGTGCCATCGTGGATCAGGGTTTTCTTGAAATCGCCCTTGCCGCCCGCCGAACCACCAACGAACAGGCAAGGGAAGCGACCGGATTCGTAAAGGGCTTCCATGAAGAAGGATTCGGACGCCGACAAACCGTCGAAAAGGATGTAGGCCAAGGTGTCACGCTGGTCGATACGGGTACGCAGTTGCACGCCTTTGAGGTTCTGCACCAGGCGGGCGATGCGCTCACGCATGCTGAGGCGTTTACCATCACCGCGGATGTCGCTGCACTCCAGGGAAACCATGGCAATTTCGGCGCTGGCGATCACGCCACGGTCAAACAACTGCAGCACGACCCGGTCCCAGCGTTCGCCGGTAGGGCAGTAGAGTTGGCTGTCGCTGCTGCAGAGTTCGCCGGAGGTGGTGCACAGGCTGATGACGCAGCCCGGGAAGCGCTGGCGCACCGTGCGGGCGATCTGGTCGAGGTCCAGGTGCGGCGACACGAAGCCGGAGATGAATACCGGCTCCAGGCGAATCGCCTGCAGCTTGGCCTGGAGTTCACTGGCGGTACTGTGCACGCTGAGGGTGCCTGGCGAAGAGGAGTGGGTCCGGTTGAACAAATGAGAGAGATTCATCAAGGACTACCTCAGGGTAAACCGCAGATTGTTATTGTGGATAACAGCGGTCCTTTGCCGTAGGGGGGCGCTTGCAGGGCTTGGCGATGCTGATTTGAGCGTTGCCTCGGCGCAACCCGTGCTGTTCAGCGTGATATCAATGTGATTTCGAGTTTTGATTTTGATCAATGAAACCGGTCAGGCTGACTTCGCCGACGGTTGTTGGTTGCACGACAATGCCCATCTGGCAGAGCAGAGAGGGGCAGGTTGCTTGCAACGAATCATGTAGTCTATGGGGGCAGAACGCTCCCAACATGCGTAGGCTACTCGTGCACGCTACATCGTCGTGACACACGGCCCTGATGGCTATCTGGTCAATATCGCCCGAGGCGGCGTTGTGGATACCGTTGCACTTCTCTCGGCACTGACAAACAGGGAAATCGCCGAGGCGCCCTGTCCTGACAGCGGTGATCGATCCGTAGTAGTCCTCAGCACCTTAAAGCTTGAACTGTGCTACCAGAACATTGAAGGCGACGGCCAGGCGCGACAGGTCCTGGCTGGAGGCGCTGGTCTGGTTGGCGCCAGCCGCGGTCTGGGTCGAAAGGTCCTGGATGTTCAGCAGATTGCGGTCCACCTCACGGGCGACCTGAGCCTGTTCTTCGGACGCTGAAGCAATCACCAGATTGCGCTCGTTGATGGTGACGACCCTGTCGCTAATTTTCTCCAGCGCCGCCCCGGCGCTCTGGGCCAGTTCCTGGGTGTTGGTGGCCAGCGACAGGCTCTTGCCCATGGCAGTGACGGCCCCATTAGCACCCGATTGCACGGTACTGATCATGCCTTCGATTTCTACGGTCGAGGCTTGGGTGCGGTGGGCGAGCGCGCGCACTTCATCGGCCACCACCGCAAACCCGCGCCCTTGTTCGCCAGCACGGGCGGCTTCGATGGCCGCATTGAGCGCCAGCAGGTTGGTCTGTTCGGCGATGCTGCGGATCACGTCCAGTACCTTGCTGACTTCCCGAATGTGCCCGGCCAGTTCGGTCACCGTCTCGGTCGACTCGGTGATCTCTTCCACCATGGTGCTGATGCCTATGAGCGTATGGTCGACCTGACTGCGGCCATGAGCGGCGTCTTCGGTCGCGGCTTTAGAGGCCTCGGAAGTCGACACGGCATTGCGTGCCACTTCCTCGACCGCCGCAGTCATTTCATTGACAGCGGTGGCCGCCTGCTGGATTTCGTCATTCTGCCGTGTCAGGCCACGGGTACTTTCCTCGGTCACCGCGCTCAGCTCTTCGGCGGCCGAGGCCAACTGATCCGAGGCGCTGGCGATCTCCTGAAGGGTGCGCTTCAAGCCTCCCTGCATGTCCGCCAAGGCATTGAGCAGTTGCCCCGCTTCATCGCCACGGGTAGTGGAAATGCTCTGGGTCAGATCGCCACTGGCAATGCGCTGGGCACTCGCGACCGCCACCGCCAGTGGGCGAGTGATCATGCGCGCAATCAGAATGCCCAGAGCAATGGCCACCAGAAAGGCGATCACGATCCCGACCAGCAGAGTCAGCCTGGAGTTGGCTTCGACTTCTTGCGCTTGCTCGGCACGTTCTTTGATCTGCCGATTGGTCGAATCGATCATAACCCGTAGGTACTCGCGGGAATGATTGAACACGTCAAGCGACAGCACGTGCAAGCGAGTGCGTGCCTGGGCAAGATCGCCAGCGTCTACCAGCTCAATGACCTTCTGGGTACCTGCCACATAAGCGGGCCACAGTGCTTCGTACTTGTCCCCCGCTGCTTGCTCATCAGCCTCCATAGGCGTGGCACGGTAGGTCGCGAAGGCCTTTTCCGCCCGAGCCAGATCCGTCGCCAGGCCCTGGCGAACACGCGTCTTGTCTGCTTCGGACACGTCGCCGGCCTGAGCGTCGAGCAACCGGTAGAGCCCGCGGTTGTGAGCGGTCAGGCTGAGCAGGGTCTCGCCGGTGTTGCTCGCTGAGACCAGGTTGTTGGAGATGGTCGACGACAGCACCGCGGACAAACGACTGATCCCCAGCATTCCCATCCCACCCACGGCCAGGGTGATCAGGGCGCAGATAGCGAATGAGGACAAAAGCTTGGTCGAGAATTTGAATTGATTCAGGATGTTCAAGTGGCAAACTCGATGGATGAAAGATGATGATCTCTGGGCTTAAACGATTCTTCACGACCTGATCAGGGTGATGTCAACGTAACATCATTTTGTCGGTGGCGCTCGCCGATTCCGACCCGGGTAGGCCGGTGTAGTGGGTATTTTCCGTCACCTTTCGAGGTCTGGTGGACGATGCCCTGCGTATATCCAGGCGACACCGGCCGGTCGGCAGATATTGCTGGCGCTGTCTGGGGCCAGCTCTTGCCCGGACGCCTGACGCAACGGGCCAGGAATCATGCGCTGATGGCAACGTTGGCGGCACTACGCGCCGTGGGACGAGGCGCTGATGTCGGAAAACGGTATCCGTCGTAACTGGTATTCCCATGCGGTGCCGTTGATGCCTGCGGGCGATCTGCAAAACAAGAAGGCAGTCCCCAAATGCATAAAATATTTGTGGCGTCAGGGGGGAGGCTCACACTTCTTTAGGTGCCAGGTAGGAGCAGACCAGGTGGACCAACTCTTTTTCAGCTCGGGGGATTGCAAGGTTCCTCTTCGGGCGCCGCTATGGATGCTGCACTTGCCCGATAGTGCAAAGGGAGTGCGCCTGCTCTGCGCCGATCCGGCGGCGCTGGAGGACGTGCTCGCCAGTGGCCAGAAAATTCGCGTGGTCCAGTACCCGACCTGGAGAGCGGTGGGCGTGACCCTGCGCTGTATGAGCAGCAGAATCGTGAAAATCTGGTGGACGAAGTCGCTCGCCAGGCCCATGGCCATGACCGGCAGCATGGTCAGCAACGAGGCCGCGCTGAAACTCAACGGGATATCCCCGCGAATTGCCGACAGCAAGGGCCCGACAGCGGCCATGGAAGGCCGCAGATTGAGGGCGACCAACACCACGCTGACCATCAACCAGGCGGCGTGGGTGCTTGAAGCTCGTACATTTTCCATGGGTGAGCCTGAGTTAACAAAGCTCTAATTGGGCCATCGCGGGTGGGTCGGTGCAATTTGATAAATACGGCAGGTTATCGAGAAATTAGGATTGGGCCTGTTCCAGGGCCGAGAGCTGCCCGGAGCGCGACTGAGTTTCGCCTGCTGCCAGATGGAGTTGACGGTAGGCGGCCACCAATTGATCAAGGCTGAACGCACGATTACGCCCACTGGGATTGGGCAGAATCCACACTGCGGCATTGCCAAAGGTCTGTGGCTGAAGCCCCCAACTGACATCGCGTTGACCGGATAACCCGCAGTACGCGGCCTTGCCGAGAAAGGCCACGAAGCGGGGCGCGTAACGGGCGATCTTGTGTTCAAAGTCCCTGGCGATAGCGGTGAATTCAGCAGGGGATAGCTGATCTGCGCGCGCCGTGGGCCGTTCAACCACGGCGGTCAGTCCACATCCATGCTGCAAGATTGCCCGATCATTTTCCGGGCGGATTTCCTCAGGGGTAAAACCGGCCAGATGCAGCGTGCGCCAGAAGCGATTGCTTCTTCCGGCAAAGTGATGCCCCTGGGCCGCCGCCATCAATCCCGGATTGATGCCGCAGAAAATCACAGCGAGGTCTTCACCAAGAATATCTTCGAGTCTTTCAGTCACCCCACACCTCGCGCGCCCGGCGGGTGCCGAGCACTTCATTCGAGCTCATCCGCAGATCACCTTGACCGCATTGCGTGCCAGCTCCGTCAACTCAGCACGGGACTTGCCCGCCCGGGCCCGTATCGAAAGGCTGTGCAGCAGGGATGAGGCGAGTACGGCAAGGGCGGCCGGGTTGGCGTCGCCTTTCAATTCACCGGAGGCGACGGCCAGGTGCAGTCGAGCTTCGAGATCGGCGTCGAGCTGGCTGAGGCGATCCGAAAGCAGGTCGCGTATTTCGGGGTCTTCGGCAGCCTCGGTGGTGGCCGTGCCGATCACAAAGCAGCCCCGTGGCTGACCGTCACCCGAGAAATAGATCGACAACTGCCCCTCGTAGAAACCCAGCAACGCCTCATGCAAGGTCAGCGTGCTGTCCATCAGCGCCTCGTGCACGGCGGCGGAGGCCTGCGCCCAATATTGCTCGAACGCCTTGATATAGAGGGCGTGCTTGTCGCCGAACGCCGCGTAAAGGCTTGGACGGTTCATGCCGGCCGCCGTGGCGATGCTGTCCAGCGATGCGCCGGCATAGCCGGTGCTCCAGAAAACCCCAAGCGCCTGCTGCAGCGCTGTCTGCGGGTCATACGCGCGGGGCCGGCCACGGCCTTTGCCTTCGGTGATTTTATTTTGTGCCATGATGTACAAAAATCCTTGAGAGAAGTCTTGTGTAGGGATATTCTTACATCATCGCACAAAATTAAGGAACCAGAAGTTCCTCAATCTCAGATTTGTTGTGGCGGAGCTCGAACCGGGTGGTGCTGCGATGAAACAGGTGCGCTGGGGCAACCCTCCAGGCGGCGCATGGACTGCTTTCTCACAGCCACCCCGATTTCCCGGTTAATAAGGTGCATTCGATCATGACTAAACCGTTCGACATCCCCGCTTCGCAGACCTTCGAGCACCCAGGGCCGAACCCGGCGGGCACGCCTGTCAGGAAACCGCTCAAAGAGCAATTACGACCTTTCCTGATGGTCGGTGTCCCGGTGCTTTTCGCGGCGGTCGGGTATGCCCGCTATCTGGCGGGCGAACCCTATGTCTCGACCGATAACGCTTATGCCCGGGTGGCGAAGGCCTCGGTCAACGCCCGGGTTTCCGGCCAGGTCGTGGAAATCGCCGTCGAAGACAACCAGCCGGTGCGCAAGGGCCAGGTGCTGTTTCGGATCAATCCGGAGCCGTTCCAGATCGCAGTCAACCGGGCTGAAGCCCAGTTGAGTGTGGCGCGGCTGCGTATCCAGGGACTCAAGGCCAGCTACCGCCAGCAACAGGCTGAGTTGCAATCGGCCAAGGAGTCGGCCGGCTTCGACCAGAAGGAGTTCACCCGCAAGCAGGCGTTGGTGGCGACCGAGTTTGTCTCGCGTTCTATTTATGAGCGCGCGGACACCGACCTTAAAGTGGCACGGCAACACGTGGCCTCTATCGAACAACAGATCGCCAGCACGGTGGTTGCGTTGAACGGCAATCCGGACATCGAAGTCGATAGTCACCCGGCGATTCGTGAGGCCAAGGCCCAGCTCGACGAGGCGCAGCTCTACCTCTCGTATGCGACGGTGTATGCGCCGGACGACGGTATCGTCGCCAAGGTCGACGATTTGCAGGTGGGCAACTATGTCAGCAACGGTACGCCGGCCTTTGCCTTGCTGTCTCGGCGGGTTTGGGTCGAGGCCAACTTCCGCGAAACGGAGGTGACCCATATGCATCCGGGCCAGGCCGCGACCATCCGTATCGATACCTATCCGGGCCACGCCTTCAAGGCCCACGTCATCAGCATGAGCCCGGGGGCCGGCGCGGACTTCGCTCTGTTGCCGCCAGAAAATGCCACCGGCAACTGGGTCAAGGTGGTCCAGCGGGTTCCGGTTCGACTCGAACTCGATCAAGCCGATCCGGATCTGCCGCTGTTCTCCGGCACCAGCGCCACGGTCAAGGTCGATACCGGGTATCGCTCGCCCTGGTGGCACCCGCTTGAGGCGTTGTTGACCGCGGGGACTGACCAATGAACGCCGACCTTGGAGAGAAGGGCGCGCGCGTGCTCAGGCTTGCCGCGCTGTTCGTGACCTATATGCAGTCTGCCAGCTTGCCGCTGCCGAATGCGATGCTCAGGTTTATCCAGGGCGCCGTGTCGATGAGCGACGACCAGGCAGGTTGGGTCTTCACTTCGTATCTGGCGGCGAGTGCGATCACCCTGCCGATGGCGCAGTGGTTGGCTGGCCGCTACGGCTTGAAAGTGGTGTATCAAGCCGCGATAGCCTGCTTCGTCCTCGGCTTGTTGCTCGCGACCCAGGCAACGACTCCGTTGCAGTTCGTCGGCGCACGGATTATCCAGGGCGCCGCGAGTGGGGTGTTGGCGCCGCTGTCGATGGCCATTGCCATGGAGACTTTACCGCCTGCACGGCGTGGGGCATTTGGCCCGACGTGGACGGCCATTGTGCTGCTGGGTATCGTCAGTGGCCCGAGTCTCGGTGGCTGGCTCGGTGAGCTTTACGGTTGGCGCTCGATCTTCTACATCAGCATTCCCTTGTCGGCCTTCATCTTCCTCGTGGTGACGCTTTTGCTGCAGGAGAAGAAGGCCGAGAAACGCCCGTCCTTTGACTTCTTCGGTTTTGGCAGTTTCACGTTGGGCATGATCGGGCTGCAAATGCTGCTCGATCGCGGTGAGCGCCTGGAGTGGTTTGCTTCAGTGGAAATCTGGCTGGAAGCCGTGGCCTGTGCACTGGGGTTGTACCTGTTCGTGGTGCATGCGCTGACCGCGAAGGTGCATTTCCTCAGCAAGGGCTTGTTCCGGGACCGCAACTTCGTGCTGTCGACCGTGATGTTTTTCGCGCTCGGTTTTGTGCTGTTGTCGACCATGGCACTGACCTCGCCGATGCTGGATGAACTGCTCGGCTTTCCACCTGAGATAACGGGCTATCTGACGATACCGCGCGGTGTCGGGCTGGTCGGTGCGTTCCTGCTGATGGGGCGTGTTTCCGAGCGCCTCGACCGCCGCCCTTTCGTGGCGGTGGGCATCGCCGTGGTGATCTATGCCAACTGGTTGATGCTCGGTTATTCGCCCTTGATGGACGTGTGGCCGGTGGCGCTGGCGGGTGCGCTCCAGGGTGCTGGGCTCGGGGTGTTGATGCCGGCGCTGAGCAAAGTGGCGTTCAGCACCCTGGATCCGAAGCTGCGCCCGGAAGGGACGGGGTTTTTCAATCTGGCCCGGGTCTACGGCAGCACGATCGGCGTCGCGGTGGTGCAGGCCTGTTTCTTCAATAACACGCAAGCAATGCACCTGGCGCTGGCGAGCCATCTGACCGCGTATCGCGTGGTGGCATCGACGTCATTGCCGGCACTGGGCGCACTTAACGAAATGATCACCGGCCAGGCGGCCTTCATCGCCATCATCGACCAATTCAAGATTTTGATGTGGGCGATGCTGGTGGTGAGTCCGCTGGTGGTGTTTCTTCGCAAACCCGTTCCGACCAACTAGTTTTCGTGGAGTCTGGCAAATGAAACCCAATGCATTCGTC
The DNA here is from genome assembly GCF_059420925.1 of Pseudomonas sp. GW821-FHT03C07. Classification (NCBI taxonomy): domain Bacteria; kingdom Pseudomonadati; phylum Pseudomonadota; class Gammaproteobacteria; order Pseudomonadales; family Pseudomonadaceae; genus Pseudomonas; species Pseudomonas sp. GW821-FHT03C07. The sequence continues at coordinate 7,690 of NZ_JBWKUQ010000020.1, read as the reverse complement.
CTCAACAGACACCGGTTCCCTACGACGGTCGGTGCGGTGTCGGCGGCCTTTTTTCTGTCCGCTTGTACTGTCGGGCCTGATTACAAGGCTCCCTCGCAAAGCCTGTCGCAACACTATGACCCACAGGCCGAGCAGGGGCTCGGCCAGGACGGCAACCGGCACATTGATCTGGGCAAGAAGATCAACGGTGAATGGTGGTCGGCCTTTCAATCACCGAAGCTCGACCAGGTTGTCCATCGGGCAATCGACGGCAATCTTGAATTGGTGGCGGCTGATGCCACCCTCCGGCAGGCGGCTTCGTCCGTGGTCGCGGCGGAGGGAGCCCTGTATCCGCGGGTCGATTTTGCCGGTCAGGCCGGTCGCCAACGGGTTCACACCGCCGCCGATCCATCGGTGGCCAATTTCTACAGCATCGGGCCGCAGGTCAGCTTCGACCTTGATGCGTTCGGCGGTAACAAGCGGCGGGTCGAACAACAGGCGGCCCTCGTCGATCTTCAGACGCATCGCTACGAGGCGGCGTACCTGGCCCTGACCGGCAATGTCGCCAGCCAGGCGCTGTTGGTTGCCTCGGCCAACGCGCAGATGGCCGCGGTCGGGAAACTGCTGGCCAATGACAGCCGAAATCTTGAATTGGTGCGCATGGCTCATCTCAATGGCAGCACCACGCAGATCGATGTTGCGCTGGCCGAGACGCGGCTGGCGCAGGATCGCACGCTGCTGCCGCCCCTGGCCCAGCAGCGTGATGCGGCACGCCATGCGCTGTCGATCCTGACCGGAAAAGGCCCTGCCGACTGGATCGCGCCTGACTTCGACCTGGCCGAATTTGTCTTGCCCTCCCGTGTGCCCGTCAGCTTGCCCTCGGAAATGGCCCACGACCGGCCCGATATCCTGCAAGCAGAAGCTGACTTGCACATGGCCAGCGCCGCCGTGGGCATCGCGACCGCGAACCTTTATCCCCATGTAGCGCTTTCCGCGTCGTTGGTGCAGGCGGCTTCCGGCAATGGCGGCGCGGCGCTCTGGGGCTTCGCGGCGGGACTGGCGGGGCCGATCTTCGATGGCGGAACGCTCAAGGCTGAACGCCAGGCGGCAGTCGATGGCTACAAGGCATCCCTCGCCGGCTACCAGCAGACGGTCATCCAGTCGTTCGGCCAGGTCGCTGACACGTTGCAGGCCATCAACCATGACGAGCAGGAAAATCTTGCCCAGGGGGATGCGCTACGCGCCGCCGAAACCAGCTTGCGCTTGAACCAGCAAGCCTACGCGCAAGGCGAGAACAGCGTGCTCCAAGTACTGGAGGCGGAACGTGCCTATCAGCAGGCGCTACTGGGACAGATCCGCGTGACGACCGCGCGCTATCTCGACACGGTGCGGTTGTTCGTGGCGCTCGGCGGCAATTCTGTCGGTGTGCTTGAGCAAAAAGTGGCTGCTCGCTAAGCGTGGCAAGCTGCGAATCTACAGGTAAGCCAGGTATTCGCGGGGCCTTCCAGGGTACTGGCCGGCCTCCCGGAATTTTATGAATGGTCACTGCCCTTGTTGTGGTCGTGGCCCAGGCAATGGAGTTAAAGACATGACCTATCACGATGCTCTTCGCGAGACCAGATTCCCCATTGTCCACGGAACCGGGGAGATGCCGGCCATTGGCTTCGGCACGCTGTTTCGAGACCTCTCGGTCACCACGCAAGCGGTCAAGGCCGCATTGGAAGCCGGTGTCCGTCATTTCGATTGTGCGGAGCGCTATCGCAACGAGGAGAGCGTCGGCATTGCGCTACAGGAAGTTTTTCAGGTTGGCGGTATTCGGCGGGAAGAGGTGTTCCTCACCACCAAACTGTGGAATACCAACCATCGTCCCGAGCGCGTCGAACCGGCTTTTGCAGCCAGTTGCCGCCGACTTCAAGTCGATTACATCGATTGTTATCTGATCCATACGCCGTTTGCCTTTCAGCCCGGCGATGACCAGGACCCGAGAGATTTTCAGGGGCATGTCATCTACGACTCGGGCGTCACCTTGATTGAGACCTGGAGGGCGCTTGAGCGCCTGGTGGATGACGGCCGATGCAGGTCCATCGGTTTGTCTGATATCACCTTGGAAGCCTTGAAAGAGCTGGTGGCCGTGGCGCGGATAAAACCTGCCGTCGTGCAGGTTGAATCCCACCCTTATTTACCTGAATGGGAGCTGCTCGAGTTTTGCCAGCAGCACGGGATTATCCTCCTGGCGTTTGCACCGCTTGGACATGGCATGGAACCTAACGTGTTGGAAGAGCCGGTGATTACCGGGATCGCCCAGCGCCTGCAGAAAACCCCGGCGCAGGTGGCGTTGGCCTGGGCGGTACAGCGCGGAGTGGCTTTTCTGACTACCTGCTCAACACCGAGCCATATCCGGGAGAACCTTGATATTTCCACCTTGCCACACCGGGCCATGGCTGAAATTCGCGACGATATCACCACCCGGATACGCTTCAATTCGGTTGTGGAAACCGGAGTGCCCGGGTTTATTCCACGGAAGAAATAGCGCCTGGGCGAGGGCGGCTTCGGCCGGGCCGCCCTTTTTTGCGCGAGCAACGCTTCGGGGCGGGCCTATAGTGTTTTTACTGATTTCCTGAGGTGGAAACGATGGACGTGTTTCAGACCATGCGTTTTTTCACGGCGGTTGCTCAGAGTGGCAGTTTTACCGCGGCCGCCGATCTCCTGAACAGCACCACCGCCAATGTCTCCAAAGCGGTCTCCAGTCTTGAGGCCAGACTGCAAACCCGCCTGATCAACCGGACGACCCGACGCCTGGCCCTGACCGAGGCCGGTCTGCGGTATTTGCAGCGTTGCGAGAAAATCCTCGATGAGGTGCGTGAAGCGGAGGATGAGGCCGGTACCGCGCAAGTCATGCCGGCGGGCAGGCTCAAGATTCACGCCATGTCGGCCATTGGCAATCATTACGTGATCCAGGCCATTGCCAGGTATCGGGAGACGCATCCTTCGGTGATGTTCGATCTGGTCCTGACCAATCGGCTGCCCGACTTGCTGGAGGAGGGTTATGACATGTCGATTGTACTGGCGCGGGATCTGCCCGATTCGGGGTTTGTCGCGCAGCGGCTCGGGAGCACCTTCAGCATTCTTTGCGCTTCGCCAGCCTACCTGGAAAAACGTGGATACCCGGCTTCCCCGGGGGATCTTTGTTCGCACGATTGCCTGAGAATCGTCAACACGGTGATGCCGGTTGAGAACTGGATATTCGAGGGGCCCGAAGGCCTGGAGAGCGTCAATACCCCATTGTCTCCCTTGCACATCAATACCGCCGATGGCATGACCGTGGCGATAAAAAGTGGAATGGGGATCGGGATACAACCTATTGCTTCGGCCGTCGAGGGACTCAGGGCCGGGACATTGCTGCGGGTACTGCCCAACTATCATCTTGAAGAGTTGAATCTGTTTGCAATCTACCCCTCTCGGAAATTCGTCGATGCCAAGATAAAGACCTGGGTGGAGTTTCTTAAACGTGCGATTCCGGATTTGCTGGCGTCCAACAAGGAAGTTGTCGGTTCACAATAACGGTAAGGGCTTTTTGAACGGGTCTGATCGTGCGGGGAAGGAGTGTCGACCCTCCATCGTCCACAAAAGCACTCAGCCGTTCGAGCAGCCGCTGCCCATCACTTGGTATTGCAGGATGTGGCGTTGACCCTTGGAGTCTTCATAGGTCATCTGCACTGGGACCGGCGCGCATTGATCGGCGGCGTCGGTAATGGCGATGACTTTTTCGATATCGGGTTTCATGTCGGATGTGTAGGTTTCGACCGCGAGCTTGCCGGTGGCTGCCGTCGACTGTCCGTCGTCGGCAAAGGCTTGTGCAGCTGCACTGCCAAGAACCAGGATCAGTGCAATTTTCGAGAATTTCATCATGTTCACCGTATCGTCTGGGTGTTTGGCTCCATGACCGAAAGGGTCATAAAGTCCATATCGGATTTCCGAGTGTTTACCCGCTGAGTCGTTGCTGAGTGCATTGGCTTACCGGGTAGAAACGATACTAGGCGCTTGCGATTCCCTCATATAGCGGCCCGCTGGACAAACACTCTTGCCGGATTTCACATCAATCGCGGGCAACCGGCAGAAACAACAACGGCCCCAAATCAGGGGCCGTTGTTGTTTCGCCAGTCCATGGCGTCGAGCTTGTTTACTCGGCACTTCGCTCATGATGGCTGGAGACGAATTGCTTGAAACGTTCGGTGGGCAAGCCTTCGAACAGTTCCGTTGGCGTGCCCTGGACATCGATCAGACCGCCGTGCATGAACACCACCCGGTTTGACACGTGGCGGGCAAAGCCCATTTCGTGGGTGACCACCAGCATGGTGCGACCTTCCTCGGCCAGGGAGCGCATCACCCGCAACACTTCACCGACCAGTTCCGGGTCAAGGGCCGAGGTCGGTTCGTCGAACAGCATGACCTGGGGGTTCATCGCCAGCGCACGGGCGATCGCCACGCGCTGTTGCTGACCACCGGACAGGTGCGCCGGGTAATAGTCGCGACGATCGTACAGGCCGACCTTGTGCAGCAGCGCCTCGGCTTCCTCGACGCACTCGGCACGGGAACGCTTGAGCACCCGCATCGGGCCTTCAATGACGTTTTGCAGCACGGTCATGTGCGACCAGAGGTTGAAGCTCTGGAACACCATGCCCAGGCAGCTGCGCATGCGCTCGACCTGGCGGGCGTTGCTTGGGGTCTGGCGACCGTCGGTGTGCTGCTTCATTTCGATCATTTCACCATTGACGGTGATGATGCCTTGATCGGGAGTTTCCAGCAGGTTGATGCAGCGCAGAAAGGTACTTTTACCGGATCCGCTGGCGCCGAGGATCGAGATCACGTCGCCCTTGTGGGCGTCCAGGGAAATGCCCTTGAGAACATGGGCGCTGCCGAAGGACTTCTGAATATTAGTCACCGACAGGGCTGAGGCGGACTGAGTGCTCATGGCAGGCTCCGTATCAAATCAGGAATGGGTAGGCGAAGGAATGGCTTTTTTGATCGGGTCAACTGGCCGCTCACGCAGGTGCGGCGAGAGGCGATACTCGAGCCAGGCGACGGCGCGAACCACCAGGAAATTCAGCACCAGGTAGATCATGGCCGCGCAAATGAACACTTCCATGGTGCGGTAGGTGCGCTGGATGATCTGTTGCGCGACGCCGGTCACGTCCCAGACCGTCACCAGGCTGGCCAGCGCCGTGGACTTGACCAGCAAAATGGCTTCGGTGGAGTAGGCTGGCAGGGCCTGGCGCAGGGTGACCGGCGCAATGATCCGGCGCAGCAGTTCCCACGGCGACATGCCCACGGCCTTGCCAGCCTCGATCTGTCCCTGGGGGACGCTGAGCAGCCCACCACGAATGATTTCAGCGGTATAACCGGCGGTACACAAGGCCAGCGAAACCACCGCGCAGCCATAGGGCGACTTGAGCAGGACCCAGGCGAAGCTGTCGCGGATGGCCGGGAACTGACCCAGCCCGTAGTAGATCAGGAACATTTGAATCAGCAGCGGGGTGCCGCGAAACAACATGATGTAGAAGCGCGCCGGATAGCTGAAAAACCACCAGCGGCTGACCCGCAGGCTGACAATGCCGACGGACAGGGTAAGGCCGATCACCAATGAGCAGAAAAACAGCGTCAGCGTTGTCGGCAACGCGGCCAACAGCTTGAGCATGGTGTCAGCGAGGAACGGAAAATCGATCATAAATAGCCCTCTCGACTCGAACTAGACTGGGCTGCGCTGCCGCGTGCGACGCACGCGAGCCTCGGCCATGTTGAAAAGCCGACCGGACAGGCCAGTGAGCACGAGGTAGACGATGCCGCCGATGATGTAGAAGGTGAAATATTGCCGAGTCGACCCGGCTGCGACCTGACTGGCGCGCATCAATTCCACCAGGCCGATCACTGAAATCAGGGCGGAGTCTTTCAGGCTCATTTGCCAGACATTGCCCAGCCCGGGTAGTGCAAAGCGCAGCACCTGGGGCACCAGGATCCGTTTGAAGCGCATGGCCCGGGTCATGCCGATGGCCAGCCCGGCTTCCAGTTCACCCTTCGAAACCGCGAGAAAAGCGCCACGGTAGACTTCCGCCTGGTAGGAGCCGGAAATCAGCCCGACCGCCAACGCACCGACGAGAAAAGGCGGCACGTCGATATAGCCTTCGCCACCGAACCAGTGGCCAACCGCGGTGACCACACTGGCACCGCCAAAGTAGAACAGGTAGATCACCAGTAGTTCAGGGATACCCCTGAACAGAATCGAATACAGGTCCCCGAGCCAGCGCAGGCCGCGCTGACGGGATAGCTTGGCCGCCGCGACCAGGCTGCCAAATACCGCACCCACCAGCAGCGCCGCCAGGGTCAATACCACGGTCATGCCCGCTGCCTTGAGCAGCGCCATTCCCCAGCCTGAGTCACCAAAACTGAGTAGCTGCAAGAGGTTCATAGAAGGTCCCACTTATGATGAAAGTTCAAGCAACCCGGCAACCTTTACGTTGCCGGGCCATTCAAGATCATTGCTTAGGGGTAAGGTCTGCCTTGAACCATTTTTCGCTCAGTTTCTTGATCGTGCCGTCAGCCATGGCTTCCTTGAGTGCTGCGTCGAACTTGGCCTTGAGCTCAGGGTCCTTCTGGCGGAAGCCCAGTGCTTCGCCTTCACCCCAGATCGGGCCTTTGATGACCGGACCGGTAAAGGCCAGTGGTTTGTTCTCTGGCTTGTCCATGACCGAATTGAAGAAGGTCACGTCGTCGAATGCCACGTCGATGCGGCCGGCCAACAGGTCGAGAATGGCTTCGGCTGAGCTGCCGTATTCACGAATGGTCGCTACGTCCTTGAAGTTTTCATCAATGAACGACGTGTAGATGGTGCCGGAGGCGATACCGATGGTTTTGCCTTTGAGGGCTTTGCGCAGGCCTTCAACGCCGGCGCGGACTTCCTTGGCGTCGGTGCCCAGGGTGATGGCGGCGGCGTCACCGGTTTTGCCCGGCAGCAGATCGGCTTTCAACGAGACGAAGCTGGCCGGGGTCTGGGCGTAAGGTGTCGAGAAGGCCATGACCTTCTGGCGTTCCTCGTTGATGACGATGGCATCCATCAGTACGTCAAACTTGCCGGCATTGAGGCTGGCGATCATCCCGTCCCAGTTCTGGACGACGACGTTGCACTTGAGCTTCATGCGCGGACAGATGATATCCATCAGCTCCGGTTCGAAGCCGCCGATCTTGCCACCTGGAAGCGTCAGGTTCCACGGTTCGTAGGCACCCTCTGTGGCAATATTGACCGAAGTCCATTCCTTGGCCTGCAGTGCCGGAGCACAGGCCAGAACCATTGCACTGAGCGCTACAGAACCCAACCAGCTTGATTTCTTCGACATCTTGATAACTTCCGCCTAATCAATGGAGTGTTGCGAACTGATCCGGCTCAGGCCGAATCTCCAATGCTTGTCCGCACGCGCGGACAAGACAAAACCCTAAAACCCAACCTGCCAGTTAAACCGGTTAATTCGCACCCATAATGGTTTTAGCCCGGACGGCTGCCCCATCTCCATGTGCCCTGACCGACAGATCAACCAGTGATCATCGGCAGGTTCAAGCCTTGCTCTTTGGCGCAGTCGATGGCGATCTGATAACCGGCATCGGCGTGACGCATGACCCCAGTGGCCGGGTCGTTGTGCAGGACGCGGGCGATACGCTCGGC
>NZ_JBWKUQ010000019.1:0-127938 GCF_059420925.1 Pseudomonas sp. GW821-FHT03C07 | reverse complement strand
GTACACAAAAATCAGGTACGACTCAACCCCCCCTTGTGGGAGCGGAGCTTGCCCGCGAAGAGGCCCTCAAGATCGCCTACAGTTCCATGTGCTGGCCACGATCCTATTGGTTCCGCCTTGCCCCCATGCTTTTATTCAGCCCAAGGCGAACGCCGAATCACCTCGACAAAATTCATCGGCTTGAACGTCGCATCCTTGTCCTTCAGCACATCGGTCTTCACGTTGCCAAACGTCGTCAACGGCCGATGGCGCAGCCCCTCGGCGAACGCGCAGATGATGCACTCCTTGAACCCTTCCCCGCGTGGATGCGCATGTACCACCGCTTCGCGCTGGGCGCTTGGAAACGCCGCGTAGTCCATCCCCAACACATCCATTTCCACCCCGGCCGTGACCAGCGCTACCGTCGGCCGCAGATGTTGCGGTACTCCCGGCGTGGTGTGCAGGGCAATCGACAGCCAGACCTGCTCGATATCGTCATCCGACAGCCCATAAGGCTTCATGAATACCTTGGCCGCATTGGCACCGTCGACTTCGAAACGTTCGTCATCGCTGCGGTGACCTTCCACCAGGCCGAGGTCGTGGAACATTGCGCCGACGTACAGCAACTCCGGATCGTAGGCCAGTTGCTTGCGCTCGCCGCTCAGGGCACCGAACAGGAAGACCCGGCGCGAGTGGTGATAGAGCAGATCGCTTTCCACGTCGCGGATATATTCGGTGGTGGCCTTGGCCAGGGCGCTGTCGGGGATCTTGATGCCGGCAATGTTGTTGCTCATGTCGAGACTTCCTCAGGAGCGCGCGAATGGCGCCGATGGGTTCAGTCTGGCGTCGGGGGTGGGTGGCAACAATCGATACAAGGTGACGAATCCAGCCATTCGGGGTGGGTTCCGTGCCAGCGCGTGCGCGTGATAGAGGCGGCTGTCGCATCGACTGGAGGCTTGCGTTACCGTAAGGCCGACGCCTCATGCGGGCCGGTCCTGGAACCGCAATCCTGAAAACACCGCGTCCCCCTGTAATTGGAGCCGGCTTGCCGGCGATGAGGCCCTTGAGTCCGGCGGCGATCATTCGACCGCCATCGCCGGCAAGCCGGCTCCTACAAGGGATCGCGTTCAACCTTGTCGATTGGCAACGAGGCCCGCTCCATGACCCGAACCCTAGCCGTTGTGGTGTTCCCCGGCGTCCAGGCCCTGGATATCAGCGGACCCATGGACGTCTTTGCCGAAGCCAACAGCTTCCTGCCCCCCGACGCCCGGTACCGGCTGGAAGTGATCGGCGTCGAGCGTGGCTGGCTGGCTTGTTCCAATGGCCTGGCGATCCAGGCGCATCGGCATTTCAGCGAGGCCGAGCAGCGTTACGACTTGCTGTTGTGCGCCGGCGGCCCGAGTTTGCCCGGGCTGGATTTCGGCGATGCCTTCCATGCCTGGCTGCGTGGGGCCTGCGCCCGTGCCGGGTGCTTCGGTTCGATCTGCAACGGCGCCTTCATGCTGGCCCGGGCTGGATTGCTCGATGGGCGCACGGTGACCACCCACTGGAGTGATTCGCCAGCACTGGCGGCGTTGTGCCCAGGGACGCGGGTCGAGGCCGATCGCTTGTATGTGCAGGACGACCGGCTGTTCACCTCGGCGGGGGTGACGGCGGGGATCGATTTGTCGTTGTACCTGCTGTCACGGGATCACGGTGCGCAGGTGGCGTTGAAGGTCGCCAAGCGGCTGGTGGTGTTCACCCAGCGTTCCGGTGGGCAGTCGCAGTTCAGTCCGTACCTGGCGCCCCATGCCGAGGCCTCGTCGCCCGTGGCCCAGGTGCAGGCGTATGTGTTGGCGCACCTGACCGGGGACTTGAGCATTGCCGAGTTGGCGCGGGCGGCGAATATGAGTGCGCGGAACTTCTCCCGGGTATTTGCCCGCGAGACCCAGGTGACGCCGGCGGAGTTTGTCGAGCGGGCGCGGGTGGATGCGGCGCGGGTGATGCTGGAAAGCGGCGGGGGGCCGTTGAAGACTGTGGCCTACGAGTGTGGTTTTCGTGATGCGCATCATATGCGCAGTGTGTTCCAGCGACGGCTGGGTGTGACGCCGCAACAGTTTCGACGGCATTTTGCGGGGTTGCTTTGAGCCACGTGCCGCCTGCAAGTAAGCCTTCGCGGGCAAGCTCCGCTCCCACAGGGGGTTCGAGTCGTACCTATTTTCTATGCACGGCACAAAACTTGTGGGAGCGGAGCTTGCCCGCGAAGAGGCCAGTCGCCGTTGCGCAAATCAACAGCCTCAGGACTTCAGGCTGTCGTAAGCCTCCAGCACATGCAGCGAGTAGATGTAGGCGGCACCGGCATTCAGCGAAATCGCCGTGGCCAGGGCGGCGGCAACTTCTTCGCGCGTCGCCCCGGCCTTGATCGCGGCGTCGGTATGCGCACCGATGCAACCGTCACAACGGGTGGTAATCGCCACGGCGATGGAAATCAGCTCACGGGTCTTGGCATCCAGCACATTGTTTTCCGCCGCGGCTTCCCCCAGCTTCATGTACGCCTGGACCATCTTCGGATTGGATTTGCCCAAGGCGCCAAAGGCATTCTTGAGGGTGGGCAACAGTTCGGACCAATTGAGAAACATGATGGTAACTCCTGAAAGGGTAAGGGTAGAGTGGCTTGGCAGCGAGCTCAGTCTCCTCTGTCAGGTGTAGCCACTTTTGTTCAATGCACTCAAGGTTTTGTCCGAAATGCGCAAATGAATTCGATCGATAAACTCATCAGCCTTGCCGGGGTCCGCGGCTGCCTCGACCTGCGTTGCCAGTTGCAGGGCGACTGGGCCATGGAGCATGCGCAGGAGAGCGTCGGGGTAGCGCCTTATCACCTGGTGCTGTCCGGCGATTGCCTGGCGGAGTTGCCGGACGGCTGCTCCTTGCGCCTGCGCGCCGGCGATATCCTGGTGCTGCCCGGTGGCGGCAGTCACCTGTTGCGCAGTCAGGGGCAGCGGGTGGCGCCAATGGCGACGCGCATTAGCCGGGGCGCCTTGCTGCCGCTGCATCGGCTCGGCGGCGAAGAGGCGGAGCTGGATATTCTCTGTGGTCGTTTTCATTATCAGCGCGAGTCGATGTTGTTCAGCGCGCTGCCGGAGTATTTGCTGATTTCCAGTCGCGAGCTGCAGGCCAACGGTCAGTTGGCGGCGCTGGTCAGTCTGCTGCGGGTGGAGGCCGATGGCGATCAGGCTGGGGCGCGATTTCTGGTGGATGCGCTGTCGTCGGCGTTGTTCACGTTGATCCTGCGGGCCTATCTGCAACAGCAGGCGCCCGCCAGCGGAACCCTGGCGTTACTGGCCGACAAACGTCTGAGCCGGGCCTGGCAGGCGATGCTCGACGAGCCCGCCCATGAATGGACCATCGAGGCCCTGGCGGCGTTGGCGAACATGTCGCGGGCGACCTTCATGCGCGCGTTCGCCGCGGTGGCCGGGGCGTCGCCCTGGGTGCTGCTGACACGGGTGCGGATGGAGCTGGCGTATGGTTTGCTAAGCCATTCGCACCTGGGCCTGAGCGATATCGCCGTCCAGGTTGGATATCAGTCCCAGGCGGCCTTCAGCAAGAAATTCAAGGCGATCTATGGCGAGGCGCCCGGGCGCCTTCGCCGGGCGAAGGGCTAGAGCACATATCCCTTGTAGGAGCCGGCTTGCCGGCGATGGGGCCCGTGAGCCTTGCATCGCCTGAACGACCGCCATCGCCGGCAAGCCGGCTCCCACAATGACCGCGTTGAATGCAGTGGTTTTACCGGGCCGGCAGCAGCTTCAGGACACTGCGGGTATTGGCCGACACTTCCACCTCATCCAACCGCACCTGCTCATACCCGCCTTCGATATAGGTCTCGGCCTGGTCGTCGTAATACTTGTCGAACAACACGCCGCTTTGCCCTACCGGGTTGATGGTCAGGCTGTGCTCCGGGTCGGCGAAGTCGATGAGACGGCGGGTCGAAGGCCCGTTGCTCACCGCCCAGGGCGCCGGGCCGATCTTCGCCGACAGGTTGTTCGGCACTTCATGGCTGCCCGGTGCATCGAACGGTCCGACATTGAACAACCGGTCCAGTGGCTTCTGCCGGCCCAACGGATGCTCATGGGTCAGGGTATGGGCCTGGCCCCAGACCCAGCCGGTCGGATCATTGCCATAGAGCCCCTTGAGGTGGGCGATGCTCGCTTGCCAGGCGGCTTTCACCGTCTCGGCGCGGCCCTTGCCCCACCACGGCGAATGCTCGTCGGCCGCCAGGCGCGGCAGGGCGGCGTCGATCACGCGGGTGTTCAGCAACGCATTGAAATAGTCATCGCCCAGCTTGTCGTGCATCGCGCTATAGGTCAGGTCATAGAGGAACTGATTGAACAGCGTGGCGCTGCTGGAACTCATCGGGTAGTCACCCTTCCACTGCGCCAACTGCTCCACCAGCTTCAGCTCAGCCGGGTCTTTCACCACTTCGCGCAGCACCGGCAGCAGCGGCTTGAGCAGGCGTGGGCCGTAGTCGGTGGTCGTGCCCAGTTGCAGTTTCTGGCTGTTTTCCAGGCTCCAGCGCACGCTGCTGTCGCTCAGTTGCCGGTTCAGTTGCTGGCCGCGATCGGGCAGGTTGTAGTAACCGGGAATCTCCATGCCGGTGGGTGATACCGGCTGGGCGTTGGCCGAGACGATATAGCCGCGCGCCGGGTTCTCTTCCTGGGGGTTGGCGCTGAACGGGTAGTAGCCGTCCTTGTCGGCATCGGTGGTGCTACCGTCGAGGATAAAGGCCGGGTTGACCCCGGGCTGGCGCTTGGGCAGCAGCGCCGCTGCCCACCAGCCGATATCGCCCTTGGCATTGGCCCAGACCACGTTGAGACCCGGGGCCTGGATCTTCGACGAGGCCGTGCGGGCTTTCTCCAGGGTGTCGGCGCGGTTGAGCTCGTAGAAGGCGTCGAGGATCGGGTCCGGGGTCTCGAGAAAGGCCCACCACATCGCCACTGGCTTGGTTGCGCCATTGCTGCCCAGGGCGTCATTGACGATCGGGCCGTGGGGCGAGCGGCGCAGGGTGACGGTGACCGGTGCCTCGCCCTTGACGGCGATCTGCTGTTGGCTGCTGGTCATCTCGACCCACTGGCCGTGGTACCAGACCTGGTTGGGGTTGTCCGGGTTGGTCTGCTCGGCGATCAGATCGAGGTCGTCGTTCTGGAACATGGTCAGGCTCCAGCCGAACGCCTGGTTGTTACCCAGGAACGCGAATGGCACCAGCGCCTGGTGATAGCCATACAGCTCGTAGTTCGGCGCCGAGAGGTGCGCCTCATACCAGACCGAAGGCGTCGAGAAATGGATATGCGGATCGCCCGCCAGCAGCGGCTTGCCACTCTTGGTCCGGCTGCCGGACACCGCCCAGGCATTGCTGCCTTCGAACTGCGGCAGGCCGGCGTGCTCCAGGGCCTGGTCGCTCAATCGGGCCAGGGCGCCGAGGCCCTTCCAGTCGGCATCGGCCAGGGGCGTCGGGGGGCCGAATGCGCCCTGGGGACGCCATTGCAGGTCGAAGACTTTCAGGTAGTCGGCGCCGAGCTTGTCGCGCACATAGGTCAGCAGCGGCTCGGTGCGGAAGGCGGCGGCGAAGCTGTAGGCCAGGTAGCCGGCGATGCTGATGGTGTCTGCGGCGGTGAACGGCCGCCTGTCGATGCCCAGGAGGTCGAACTCCACGGGTTTGGCGTGGCTCGCCTGATACTGGTTGATGCCGTCCAGGTAGGCTTGCAGGGCCTTCCAACTGGGGGACTGCTTGTCGAGCTCGGTGACGTACTGGTCGGCCCGCTCGCGGATACGCAGGCCGCGGAACAGTTTGTCGGTGTCCACCAGCTTGGGCCCGAGCACCTCGGCCAGCTCGCCACGGGCCAGGCGACGCATGATTTCCATCTGGAACAGCCGGTCCTGGGCCTGCACGTAACCCAGGGCGCGGTACAGGTCGGCTTCGTTTTCGGCACGGATATGCGGCACGCCACGGTCGTCGTAGCGCACCGTGACCGGCCCTTGCAGGTTCTGCAGCGTGACCTGGCCCTGGCGCATCGGCTGCTTGCTCTGGACGTACCAAAGGCCACCCCCGGCAATGGCGACGATCAGGACGGCGAGAACGGTCAGGCTGCGTTTCATGCATGAATCCTTGTGGCTACCGGGACTGGGCCGGGGAGGTTTAGCACAGGAGCGTATGGGGGTGCATCGGCCGAATGGGCGATTACTGTAAAAAGTCTGGTTCGCCATAGGGGGCTGCGATTTTTTGGCGCAGAACGCATGACTAATGTGGGAGCGGAGCTTGCCCGCGAAGCTTTTAGCGGTCTCACGGTCCTCTTCGCGGGCAAGCTCCGCTCCCACAGACGGTGCAAGGCGCAAGGGCCTCATCGCCAGTAAGCCGGTTCCTACCGATCGTGTTCGGGCGGCGGCCACGGGCAATAACAGCCCACCGCCATGTTGTGGGTGGCATTCACCGCGCGCCCGTCACTCAACGCTTGAAGGATCGGTTCGATAAAGCTGTTGCTGGAATTGCAGGTGGCGCCCTGGCTATAGGGGCCAAAGTAAGCCAGCTTGCCGGCGCGGTCCCAGATCGCCACCGCCGGGCTGACCGTCAGCTGCTCGGCCCCTGGCAAGCCAGGCAGCGCCTTGATCGCACTCAAGGTGGCCGGCAACTGGCCGTGAGTCCCGGGCTTTTGCACCGAGTAGAACTGTACGCCCAGCGGCGCGAACCGCTCGATCAACTCCCCCAGGTGCTGTTGGTTGCCGACATTGCAGGGGCAGGCCGGGTCCCAGAAGTGCACCAGGCGGATCGGTCCCGGCCCGGCCAGTTCCGCTGGCAGGCTCAGGCTGTCGCCGGCGAACAGCGCGGTCTGCTCGCTGAAGGCGCGGATATAACGGCCCTGGAACCAGTCATAGGCGAACCCTAGCGCCGTCGCGCAAACCACGGCGAGCAGGCCGGCGAATAATGTCTTGTGACGCATCTGGGGCATGGTGATTCGGTCCTCGAAGGTCGCGTAGCTTGCCATGCCTGCCCTGACAGATGAATATCGCAGGTCTGTAAAACGCCGTTGGCGTTGCCGTGCCTTTTACCTGGAAAGCCTATGTCCGCCACCTTTGCCGCCGATTCCCTGCGTTCCAGCCTGCGACCCTTGGCCGCGGCGCAGCCGTTGTCGGAAGAGGCACGGGCCTATCAGCGCTTCTATGGCCTCGACCTGCCCCAGCGCAGTCCACCTGTCGTCAGTCGCTTGGGCCGCTTCAGCAGCGGCGCTTTCGAGCTGGTGAGTCAGCTCTGGCTGCCGGCCAAACCCGTGGCGACGTTGTTCCTGTTCCACGGTTTCTACGATCACATGGGCCTGTTCCGCCATGTTGTGGACTGGGCGCTGGACCAGGGCTTCGCGGTGCTTGCCTGCGACTTGCCGGGTCACGGCCTGTCCAGCGGCGAACGGGCCAGCATCGACGACTTCGCCCGGTATCAGCAGGCCTTGCAAGACCTGTTCAGCGAGGCTCGCGCCCTCGACCTGCCGCAACCCTGGCACCTGTTCGGCCAGAGCACTGGCGGTGCGATTATCATCGACCACCTGCTCAAACACGGCAGCGGCAGCCCGGCCCAGGGCCAGGTGATCCTGCTCTCGCCGCTGATACGGCCACGGGCCTGGGGCTGGTCGAAGTTCAGTTATTACCTGCTCAAGCCTTTCGTCAAAGGCATTGCCCGACGTTTCAGCGAGAACACCAACGACCCGGCGTTCATGCCGTTCCTCCAGGCCGATCCCTTGCAACCGCAGCGCCTGCCGACCGCCTGGGTTGGTGCCCTGGCCCGCTGGATCCCCGGTATCGAGTCCGCGGCGAAAAGCCCGCGCCGACCACTGATCGTGCAAGGCGAGGCCGACATGACCGTCGACTGGCGGCATAACCTCACGGTGCTGCGAGGCAAGTTCGACCGCCCCGAGGTGTTGATGCTGCCCGACGCCCGGCACCACCTGGCCAATGAAATCCCGGCCTATCGCGAACACTACTTGCGCTTTCTCAGCGAGCACCTGCAGCCATGACCCAAGAGCCCGCCATGACCGACCGCCTGCCGCAACGCGCCGACTACCGCCACTTCCAGCCGATCATCACGCGTTGGCACGACAACGATGTCTACGGCCATGTGAACAATGTCACCTACTACAGTTTTTTCGACACGGCGGTGAACACCTACCTGATCGAACAGGGTGGCCTGGATATCCATGACGGCGAAGTCGTTGGTTTCGTGGTCAGTTCGGCCTGCGACTATTTCGCCTCGATCGCCTTCCCCGAGCGCATCGAAATCGGCCTGCGGGTCGGCAAGCTGGGCAACAGTTCGGTGCAATACGAACTGGCGGTGTTCAAGGCCGGTGAGGATGATGCCAGCGCGGCCGGGCGCTTTGTCCACGTGTTCGTCGAACGCGCGACGAACCAGCCGGTGAGCATCCCCGCGGCCTTGCGCGAGGCGCTTCAGTCGTTGAGCTGAATGATCCCTTCGCGCACCGCGAACAGCACCAGCCCGGCAATATCGTGAATCCGCAGCCGGTGCATGATCTGCGAGCGGTGCGCCTCCACGGTCTTGACGCTCAGGCCGAGCCCGACCGCGATGGAGCGGGTGGTCTCGCCCCGGGCGATCAGCCTGAGGATTTCCAGTTGCCGCGCCGTCAGCGCGACCTGGTTGGCGCGGATCGGCTGGCTATGGGCCTGGCGTACGGCCTGGTCGACCACCAGCGGCACCACGGCCGAGGACAGGTACTGGCCGCCGTGGCGCAAGGCCTTGAGCGCCAGCTCCAGCTCCAGCACCGTGGCGTTTTTCAGCAGATAGCCGTGGGCCCCCAGTTGCAGGCACTTCATCACGAAGTGGCTGTCGGTGTGCATCGACAGCATCAGCACCTTGCTGCGTGGCGCGCGCAGCGACAGCTCCTTGAGCGCCGCCACGCTGTTCATTCGCTCCATGGACATGTCCAACAACACGATGTCCGGCTTGAGCCGCGAGGCCAGTTCGATCGCCGCCTGGCCATCGCCCGCTTCGCCGACAATTTCGTACTCTTGTTGTTTTTCCAGCAGTGCCTTCATACCCGCGCGAAACAGCGGGTAATCGTCGGCAAGCAGTATTCGACAAAGCATAAGCTCAAGCCCAATGACGCAAAGGGAAGGGCGCAGCCGCCTGGGCGGGCTGCGATGGTTTATGTCGGGTTCAAGGGCCGGATGCCTTGTGTCTGGCCACTGAACGCCACAACACGTCCACCGAAGGCTTGTGCCGGTTGACCGGCGGGCCGTCGAGTACCTTTCCAGCATGTGTTGAACAACGACAATCTCCAGGCCGTCAGGTGATAACTGCCGAGCCGGATGGTCACACGGCCTTTGTGCCGAGCGAAGAAGTCGTCGCTGGGGCGCAGACACAGCGGCGGCTTCATAGGCGTTCGTAGACCGCGGGGTTGAGCAGCCGCACGGGCAGGTCGAAGCCATGGATGCTTTCCGCATGACCGATGAACAGCAGCCCGCCGGGACGCAATTGATTGACCAGGCGTTGCACGGTGCGCCGTTTTTCGTCGTTGTTGAAATAAATCAGGACATTGCGCAGGAAGATCACGTCGAACAACCCCAGGTCATCGGGCAGCGGCTGGACGAGGTTGATCTCCCGTAGGCTGACCCGTTCGCGCAGCGCGGCCTGGACCTGGAAGCGCGCGTTCATCTCGCCGCTGAGGCAATGGCGGTGTAGCCAGCCTTGGGGAAAGTACTTGGCCTGGGCCATGTCGTAGCTAGCGTCGCGGGCCTTCTCCAGCATGCACAGGCTTAGGTCGCTGGCGAGGACCGACCAATCGCCGCTGCGCATATGCTCCTGGGCGACCATGGCCAGGCTGTAGGGTTCTTCGCCGGAAGAACAGGCCGCGCTCCAGAGTTTCAGCGGACCTTTCCGACCGGCCAGCCACTCGCCGAGATAGTCGAAGTGCGGATGCTCACGGAAGAAATAGGTTTCTTGGGTGGTCAGCAGATCCACCACCAGCCGCTGCTCCTTGAGGTTCATCTGCTGGTCGAGCAGGTGCAGGTAGTCGGCGTAGCTGTCGAGCCGGTAATGGCGCAGGCGCGTCATCAGGCGCCCGGCCACCAGCGGCTTTTTGTTCGGCGCCAGGACGATACCCGAGGCGTCGGCCATAAGCTTTTGCAAGCGGCGGAATTCGCTGTCGTTGAGGGGGGGCTGTGTGAGCTCGCTGGACATCTCAGCGGCCCTGGGATTCGAACAGCGTGGCGGGCAACGGCGCCTGGTGCGCTTCGTTGGCGCCCAGCACACTGAGAAAGCCCGGCAGGAGCAGATTCCATTGTTCGCCACTGAGCATCGATCAGTCCTCGTTCGGGGCGGCGGGGTACAGCGATTCCAGGTTCAGCAGGGACAGCAGTTCATGCACCCTGGGCGAGACCCGCGACACGGTGGTCGGCTGGTCGATGGACGACAGCGCCCGTTGGATCGCCAGGAGCAGTTGCGCACCGGCGCTGTCCAGTTGGTTCAGGTCGCCCAGGTCCAGTTGCCAGGGGCCCGCCGGCAGCGGTAGTAGGCTGAGCAGTTGGTCGCGTGCCCTGCTGACCTCATACAGGGTCAAGTCGCCGGTCACGTGCAGTTGCGCGAGGGTATCGTCCTTGGCGGGTGTCAGCGAGAACATGGCGTGGTCATCCCAACAGCAGTTCGAGCCGGTGCGCGAGGTCGCTCTCGTTGCTATCGGGCACTGGCGCAAGGGGCGGGACTGGTGCAACGATCGAACGCTGTGTGGCACGCGGGGCGAGGGGGGCCACCGTGACAATGACCAGACCTGCTTCAGTGAGAAGGGACTGATTGAAGAACAACCCGGCAGTACTTAACCCGATACCTGACCCGACTCCAAGATAGATCCGCATCTCCTGCTTCCATTGCATAGCTCAAGGTCGGCGGATCATATCGGTAGCATATTGATATCAATATCGGGATAACCCTTAATCCGAAGGGTAGCAGGCCCGTTTTTTGGGGGTGTACACGGGTTTTGAAATTGACTGCCCCGCTAGGTATTTGAACCCTCATTCAACAATTACGCTGCCTGCTGGGGGAGTGGTACAAGGGCTCTAATTGGCGGCGTCTAGGAATTAGGCTTAAGGTCAGGTAACAGAAAAGATGTAATGCTTTGTAACTCGTTTCGAACGACGGCTTAGGTGACTTCCTTACAACGCCGTCGTCCCTTGCGACGTACGGTCAGTCTTCCCAATGCCGACGATGCTTGTGATGGCCATAACCGTGGCCGCGATGTTCGCGATATTCCCGGCGGTCGCCACGGTAATGGCGGCCGCCGCCATCACTGGAGTTACCCATGTAGTTGCCCAGCGCGCCGCCCGCGCCACCGCCAGCCGCCGCGCCGAGCAGGGCACCGTTGGTACCGCCCATGTTGCGCCCGACGACGTTGCCGCCGGCTGCGCCCAGGGCGCCACCGATGGCGGCTTCGCCACGGCTGTGTCTATTCGCGCCGACCGCGCTGCCGCCCGCGCCGCCGAGGGCGGCACCGATGGTCGAGCCGGTGTTGCCGCCCAGCGACTGACCGACGGCCGAACCGAGTACCCCGCCCAATGCGCCACCGATACCGGCTTCGGCGGTACCACCGGCTGAGGCGAAGCCACTGGCCAGGCTCAGAGACAACAAAAGAATCGACGAGAACTTCATGTGAGAAGAGCCTCCAAGGGATGACGGCGCGATCCTGAGGCTTATGTACGAATAGTTACAATGGAAATCCGACGAATAACACGGGTTGTATACAAAATCATAACTTGCTGTTTTTATTGGGGAACTTAGTTGATTTAAGGCGGTCGTACGTCGCTTGAACCCAGCTGTTTTGCGCACCCGCGCTGCTGAAAGCGTTTTTCCGGGCCTAGCGGCGGCTCCAGAAAATCGATTCCCCCCAGCGTTTTTCCATCCCATAGAACTGCTGCCGGTTGTCCAGGTAAGCGGCATAGATCCGTGCCAGCAGATCGGCATAGCCTGGTAATGCCTGCACGTCGCCTTGTAGCGCGGCATGTACCGCCTGGGCACAGTGTTGGCCGCAGTAAAGGGCGGTGGCGATGCCTTGCGAGGACAGCGGATCGAAGGACAGGGCCGCATCGCCGACAGCCGCCCAGCGTGCGCCATGGAACAGCGAAAGCCGCCCGCTGCTGGCGTCCATGCCATGGACCGAGGTGCCGGGGCGGTAACCGTGCGCTTGGCACAATCCCCACAGCAGGCGCGTCTGCGCCAGCTGCCGCCAGAGACCTTCGCTGTTCAGCAGTTGTTGGCGATCCAGCAGGTCGAGATCGCTGAGGTAGGACACCAAGCGTTCCCCCGACGGCAGCAGCACGCTGTACCACCAGCCGTGCTCGACCGCCTCGACCAGGGTTCGACCGTCCTGGTCGGTGCCTTGTGGGCTGTGCAGCAACAGGTAGAACGCCACCAGCCGATCATCCGTCAGGCGCTGCGCACCCTGCTGGCGTGCAAACACGGCCGGGCGGCCGCCAGCGTCGATCAGCCAGCGGCTGTGGGCCAGCTGTTCGTGGCCGTCGCGGGACAGTAACAGGTGGAAACCGTCTTCAGCGGCCGTCTGGCTCAATCGCGTGGAGGCGTGAACCGAGACCCCGACCTGTCGCGCCGCCGTGCGCAGTTGGCTGTCGAAAGCGGCACGGTCCAGTTGATAGCCCTGGCCGTGGGTGTGAAAAATGAAGTCGTCTGTCTGCGGCTCGTTCGAGCCCCACACGGAGACATTGCCGTAGCTGGTGCGATGCCCGGCGCCGAGAAAGCCGTCGAGCACCCCCAGGTCACTGAGCAGCGAGCGTGCCGAAGGCGGAAAACCTTCGCCCACCCGAAAGCGTCCGACGGGCGCCGAGTCGGCCAGCAGCACTCGCCAGCCCAGGCGACCCAGGGTAATGGCGGTCGCCGAGCCGGCCGGGCCGCCACCGATGATGGCGACGTCGTAGGACTCCATCTAGACCGGACGGTTTCCGGGTTTGACGGCGTGAGGTGCCTGCAACGCTTCTTCCGGGCTGCTGAAGTTGGCGCCTTTGGGTGGGCGTGGGCCCGCGCTCGGCGGACTGCCCGCCGCGGCAAAATCAGCGGCCAACTGTGGACTGGCAAAGGTTTGAGCCTGGGGAATGGCCGGGCCATAGCTGGCGACCATCATGCTGTCCGGGTACTGCGGGTTGCCGGGTACACCCTGGCGCACTTCCAGCAGGCCCATGGAGCCGAAGATATCGACCATGGTCTGCATCTGCACGGCGGTCGGGGTCTTTTTCGGATAGTTGATGTCCAGCGGTGCGTTCCAGTTGCTGCGCTCGGCAAAGGCATCGCGACGTTGCTCCGGCGCCACCGAGGGGTCGATGACCAGCTCGTAATCGGCATCGCTGAGGACTTGATTGGGTACGCGGGCCGGCCAGAAGGTCGAAGTGAACGGGTTGTAAGCCTGGTCGTAGCCGCCGCGGCAATACGCCGTGTCGGCCTGCCAGGGCAGACCCATCCAGCGGCTCAGGTCGCCGGGCGCTTGTCCGTACAGTGGCCCGCCGACGGCCAGCGCCTGGGGCTGGTCCAGGGTCGGTCCGTAGTCGGGTTGCGAGCTGTTCGCCGGACGTTGGCGAATACGCCAGGGCTTGGCGTACAGCGGCAGGTGGCGCATCGGCCAGGTCAGTTCGCAGCCAGGGTGGAAGGCATCGGCCAGGCAGAAGTCCAAGGCCGCGCGGTCGAGCATTGCCGGCTGCTCGGCCATGGGGACCGAGTCGAGGTGACCTGGCAGCGGCTCGCTGGTCCAGTCGGATTCAAAGGTGCCGGCCGCCCAACTGCTGAGGGTCAGGTACTGGGTCTGGGTAATCGCCGAATTCTGCCGTGGGCTCGGGTTAGGCACCGAGCTCATGGCATCGCCGTAGATCCACGGCCAGGGCAACACATTGCCATCGGTCGGATCGGGCAGGCGGAAGCTGTTGAGAATCTGCCGGCGGGTTTCGGCGAACAGGTCATAGTTGCCCGGCGCCGGCTTGCTCGCCAGTTGGGCGATAAAGACCGGGTCCTCGAAGTTGTAGCGGCCGTTGTGACCGAACTGGGTGGCGAAACCCTGGTTGACCCATTGCAGGCCCGACAGCCGTTGCAGGATCGGGTAGACGTCATGGCGGAACGACACTGAGGTATTCGGTGTCAGCCAGCCGGCCTGGATAAACAGGTCGTAGGTCAGGTCGTACAGCGTGCGCACGGCCTTGACCTGCGGTGCGTAGTTCGGCGGCGCGGTGACGACCCAGGCCGACTCCACCGGGATCGAGCGTCCGCCGATGCTGACCTGGGCGCTGACCGGGCCATCGGCGGTGTCATCGAACCAGCCGTCGGCGTTGATGAAGCTGTTGCCGTCGGCCGGGTTGAAGATCGGTGTGCCTTTGGGCGATGCCGAGATCCCGCGGCCACCGAGGAACAGCAGTCGGCCCTGGGCATCGGTGCGCAGTTCGCCGAGGTTGACCGGGGTCCCCTCGTAGTCTCCGTTGAATTCGACGCCGCTGTGGTTCGGCCCGCTGATGCTTTGCAGGCCGCCGTCGATGGTCAGGGCCGAGCGGGCCTTGGGGTCGGTGATTTTTGCATTGCGCAGGGGCAGCACCACAGTGGCGGCTTCGGGAATGTCCATCGCCAGTTGCCACTGATACCACTGCGCTTTGCTGTTGGCGACATGGGCCGACCAGACGATATCGGCGTTTTCCGCGGTTAGTTCAGCGACCACTTCTCCGGCCAGATTGTAGCCGTACAGCCGGAACTCGGCGGCCTGGCGCTTCAGCGCACCCTGGGCATCGCGGTAGAACCCCAGGGGTTCGGGGCGCGGAGAGGTGACCAGGGGGCCGACAAAGTATTCCGATTCGCTGTTGCCGACCCGCGCCACGCCGATGGCGGGGTGGATCGCGGCGCTGACGATGCGATTGTCTTTGCTGGGGGAGGAAGGGGTGTCGCCGTGGTAATGCGTGGTATGACCGGGCGTGATCGACATAAATGCTCTCCGCAATCCGTGCTAAAGAGGATGTTGCCCGACCGGCGGGCAGGATCCCTGGGCGGGTGCCGGACATCGCATTCGCATGAGTGGATGAGAAGCACCGCCCGCAGACTCTAGTAAAGGGCCAGCGGTTTGTCGAATGGCCTTTTGCTATGGTTCGGATGGCGATCCGAAGCCCTGGTTATAGAACGTTTCGCGGGGTGTCGTTCAGCTCGCCTTGGCCATGATCAGCCCGGTATGGCTAGCTATTCCGTCGAGGCGAGGGGCTAGGCGCTATGTCTTGCTGTGCAAGCCATAGGCGGCCGGCCTCGGTTGTTCGATAGGCCTGTTGCGGGTGATTGACCACTTCGGGATGCAGGTACTCCAGAAAACCTTCTTTGTCGCGCAGAGGGTTGATATGCCCAGTCTTCAGCGGCACCACCTGCCTGTGTAATTGGCTGGCCAGTTGTTCAGCGCTGTGTGGACGGATCGAGCAAAGCCAGAGGATTAACGGCCACAGCTTTTCCTTGCGCGCTTTGGTAGAGAGCGCCTTGATGGCGACCAGTAGTGCGGGTGGCAACTCACTCGTATTTGAGCTGAGGTCACTCGTATTTGGGTTGAGGTCACTCGTATTCGAGACTTTAGTGGTGCCGGGTGCGCCTACCGAGGTGGCCAGCTGTGTGTCGAAAAGCGCAAGCACTGGCAATTCGGCAAGTTGATAATAGGTCGCCGAGAGAATTTAGGCGTTTGGCAGCGGCATCAATTTAACGGGGAGTTGGTGTCCGGTCTGGTAGGGGCAAGTCCACGGATTTCCAGTCGGTTGCTGTAACGCACCACGAGTGTCGGTTGGTTGACCTGATAGTCCCTGTGCATGAGTGCATTCACAACGGCCTCGCGAATCACTTTCTGAGGTAGCAGAGGTTGATCGGAGCGTTGTGTTTCTCCCTCACGCAAACGAAAGTGTCGGGGCATATCATCAAGAATCGTGGCCTCCAGTCGCGCGATCAGCCGGATCAATGGTTCGCGGAAGTCCAGGGTGGTCGCAAAACGTTGCGCCGGGTCCTGTACCCACTGCACGCCCTGGATTCGTACGTAGTCCACACGCACGGCAGTAGATACCCGCCGCCCAAGCCAGGTTCGTTGGCGAACGCGCAGATGGTTTGCATGATTGAACTACCCACTCGCCCGGCACGTTTGGCTTCGATGCGCGGGTGTTCATCAAGTAGGAGAAGTTCAGCAAGAAGAGACTCGACCGATTGCATCAGCACGAGTTACCTCCGGCTTTTGCGCTTTAACAATCCTCGAATCATTCACCAACAGGTGCAAAAGGTGGATGCAGAAAGATCCCTTTTACTTGTCTGAGATTTCCTGGAAAGCCTCGGCTCGTTGCATCTACCTGAGGTTCTGCGCTTGCCAGGACGCTATTGCAGCGTCCTGGCATTCGTCGATCAGCCCGCCTTGGCCATGATCAGCCCTGTTTCGCTGGCCTGCTCCAAGACAATGGCGATGAACTTGGAGGTCGGGGTGTGGCTGTCGTCGCCGACACTTTCCAGCGGCACCAGCGGGTTCACTTCCGGGTAGTAGGCGGCGGCCTGCCCGGCGGGGATATCGAATGCCAGCAGGGTGAAGCCCTTGACCCGGCGCTCGCGGCCGTCTTCCCAGAGCGAGACGATATCGGCCTTCTGGCCCGGCTTGAAGCCCAGGCGGATGATGTCCGCTTCGTTGACGAACAACACGTCACGTTGGCCCTTGACCCCACGGTAGCGGTCATCGAGGCCGTAGATGGTGGTGTTGTACTGATCGTGGGAGCGCATCGATTGCATGATCAGATGCGGTACCTTGCCGGTGGCGTGGGTGCGCTCGTGGATCAGGTCGACCGGCAGGCTGTTCGAGCGGAAGTTCGCCCGGCCCGACGGGGTGTGCCAGCGACGCGTGCCAGCCGCGTTGCCCAGGTAGAAACCGCCCGGGTGCGCCAGACGCTGGTTGAAGTCCTTGAAGCCGGGAATGGTGTCGGCGATCAGGTCGCGAATGCGCCCGTAGTCGGCCACCAGCCAGTGCCAGTCCACCGGGGTGGCGCCCAGGGTCGCGGCGGCGATGCCGGCGATGATTGCCGGCTCCGAGCGCATCTGTTTCGACTGTGGCTGCAACTGGCCGTTGGAGGCGTGGACCATGCTGAACGAGTCTTCGACGGTGACGGCTTGCGCGCCCTCGCTCTGGATATCGATATCGGTGCGGCCCAGGCATGGCAGGATCAGCGCTTCCTTGCCGTGGGTCAGGTGGCTGCGGTTGAGCTTGGTGCTGATCTGCACGGTCAGGTCGCAGTTGCGCAGGGCTTCGAAGGTCCGCGGGCTGTCCGGGGTCGCCTGGGCGAAGTTGCCGCCCAGGCCGATAAACACCTTGGCCCGGCCATCCAGCATGGCATGGATGGCATCGACCACGTTATGGCCGCTGCTGCGCGGCACCTTGAAGTGGAAGCGCCGCTCCAGGGCATCGAGGAAGGCCGTTGGCGGACACTCGTTGATGCCCATGGTGCGGTCGCCCTGTACGTTGCTGTGGCCACGCACCGGGCACAGGCCGGCGCCCGGGCGGCCGACATTACCGCGCAGCAGCATCAGGTTGGCGATTTCCTGGATGGTCGCTACCGAGTGCCGATGCTGGGTGATGCCCATGGCCCAGCACATGATGACGTTCTTGCCTTTGGCGTACATCCGCGCCGCTTGCTCGATTTCCACCAGGGTCAGGCCCGATTGCGCAACGATCTGCTCCCAGGGCGTGTCGTCGATGGCGGCCAGGTAGTCGAGGACATTGACCGTGTGTTCGTTGAGGAAGTCATGGTCGAACACCGACGGCTCGCCCGCCGACTGGGCATCGCGCTCCCATTGCAGCAGGAACTTGGCCATGCCGCGCAGCAGCGCCATGTCGCCGCCCAGGGCCGGGCGGAAATAGGCGGTGTTGGTCGGCTTGTCGCCGTTGGTGAGCATTTCCAGCGGGTGCTGCGGGTGCTGGAAGCGTTCCAGGCCGCGCTCCTTGAGTGGGTTGATACAGATCACCTGGCCACCGCGTTTCACCGCTTCCCGCAGGGGTTCGAGCATTCGCGGGTGGTTGGTGCCGGGGTTCTGGCCCCAGACAAAAATCGCGTCGGCGTGTTCGAAGTCGTCAAAGGTCACGGTGCCCTTGCCGACCCCGACACTCTGGGCCAGGGCCACACCGCTGGCCTCGTGGCACATGTTCGAGCAATCGGGGAAGTTGTTGGTGCCGAAGGCCCGGACGAACAGTTGATACAGGTACGCCGCTTCGTTGCTGGCGCGGCCCGAGGTGTAGAACTCGGCCTGGTCGGGGCTGGTCAGATTCAGCAGGTGCTTGGCCACCATGGCGTAGGCGGCTTCCCAACTGATGGGCTTGTAGCGGTCGGTGAGCGGGTCGTAGCTCATCGGTTCGGTCAGGCGGCCCTGGTATTCCAGCCAGTAGTCGCTCTGTTCGAACAGCGAAGTGACGCTGTGCTTGGCAAAGAACGCCGCATCCACCCGCCGTTTGGTCGCTTCCCAGTTGACCGCCTTGGCGCCGTTTTCACAGAACTTGACCATGCCGCTTTCCGGCGAGTCGCCCCAGGCGCAGCCCGGGCAATCGAAGCCGCCATTCTGGTTGGTCTTGAGCATCATGCGCAGGTTCTTCAGCGCGTTGTCGCTGGTCAGCCAGGCCTGAGCGACGCTGATCAGCGCGCCCCAACCACCGGCCGCACCCTTGTAGGGTTTGTAGCGTGGGGTGGGGGTCTGCTCGGCTTGTTGATGATTGCTCACGCGGGTTTCTCCATCGCAGGGCTGTAGACCCGCGGCGCATTTTTTTGCGGCAGGTGGATGAGATTGAGGTTGTGCCGGCGTGCCCACTGCAGGGCCAGTCCGGTGGGCGACGACAGACTGACCAGGGTCTGGATACCGGCGCGCAGGACTTTCTGGATCAATTCGAGACTGCAGCGACTGGTAACAATTGCCAGGCCGCCAGCGGTCGGGATGTTTTGCCGAATCAGCGCGCCGATCAGTTTGTCCAGAGCGTTGTGGCGGCCGATGTCTTCACGGCCCAGCAGCAGTTCACCCTGGTCGTTCATGAACAACGCGGCGTGCACCGCCCCGGAATATTGCCCGAGGGGTTGGAAGGCGCTGATGCGTTGGCGCAGGCCGTCGAGCCAGGCGGCAGGCGGCAAGGGCGCGCCGGACAGCACTTCGAGCTCGGGCAGCGCCTGCTCCAGCGCTTCCACGCCGCACAGGCCGCAGCCGCTGGTGCCAGCCAGTTGCCGGCGTTGCTGCTTGAGGTTCCAGAATGCGCGACTGGCGATTTCCACCTGGGCGTACTGGGCCGAGCCGTCGCCGCTGAGTTTCAGGTCGTAGATTTCCGAGGCGTCGGCAATGATGCCGCTGCCGATGCTGAAACCGACGATAAAGTCTTCCAGGTCGGTGGGCGTGACCAGCATCACTGCCTGGTTGATGCCATTGTAGGCAATCGCCAGGGCGACTTCTTCGGCAAGCGCCGTCTCAGCGGTTTCGCTGCGTTCGAGGTCGCTGTACTGGTAACTCTGGCTGGCGGCGGGCGCGGCCGCCGAGACGGCAGGCAGCACGCAGACCGGGTCCTTGGGCTTCATGGGGGCAATACCGGCGCAATATCCAGTGTCAAGATTAGGCGCGACAAAGAGTCGCGTCTAATCGCTAGTACTGATCTGCCGATAGAGCGCGTCGATCAAGCCTTGTTCGATGATTGCTGGCAGAGGGCAAAACAGGCTTCCGCCAATGCCGAGCGCGGCGCCCCCTGGCCGAAGTGGCGGGTCTCGTCCAGGGCAATCAGGAATTTCAGCTGTTTGATGTCCATCGTCGCTCTGCGGGCTGTACAGCCGTGGATTCTAACGTGCCTGGACTATGCTTGTTGATTGGTGGATCGGAACCTTGCCGGACGTCACCGATCAGGTCTTTCGCGTCTTGGCGTTTACATCCAAGGAGAAAGAGCCATGAGCCTTTTTGATTCGCTGAAGAAGATATTGAATCCATCGGACGATAAGTCGCAGCCCGACAGCAGTGTCCAGGCACCGCCTGTGCAGGATCCGCTCGCCTCGGCGGCGCCGCTGTTCGATACCTATACGGTGCAGCCGGGCGATACGCTCAGCCGGATTGCCGAGCGAGAATTGCACGATGCCGGCAGGTGGCCGGAAATCGCCGAGGCCAACCACGCGACCCTGCCGGACCCGGACAAGATCTTTCCGGGGCAGCAGTTGAAAATCCCTCGTTAGCCTGCTGGGGCTGGGTTGAAATACCGTCGTTGTGGGAGCCGGCTTGCTGGCGATTACGGCCGTGAGGGCAATGCAATCATCAAGGGCCTCATCGCCGGCAAGCCGGCTCCTACAGGTTGCAACGGCAGTCGAAGGGTGGGCGGTCTTATTATCGAAAACGGCGTTATTCCAGGCCTTCGATCAAGGTCAGGTAATCATCTGCGGCTTCGAATTCCTCGGTGTCCTTGGGGCCCTTGTGGCTGTCCGGTTCGCTGACCGCCAGCAGATGCGCCACGCCGAAACGCCGGGCGCTGCGCAGGATCGGCAAGGTGTCGTCGATAAACAGGCTGCGCGCCGGGTCGAAGCCGATATCGGCCTGCAAGGCGTCCCAGAACTGCGGGGCTTCCTTGGCGAAGCCGTAGTCATGGGAACTGATCAGCCGTTCGAAATACGGCGCCAGCTCGATCCGCTCCAGCTTCAATGACAAGGAATCGCGGTGGGCGTTGGTAATCAGGATGACCCGCTTGCCGGCCTGACGGATGGCCGCGAGAAAGGTATCGGCACCCGGGCGCAGGGCGATCAGATGCGCCGTCTCCAGCTTCAACTCACGCACCGGCAGCTTAAGCTCGGCACTCCAGAAGTCCAGGCAGTACCACTTCAACTGGCCGGCATGGTCCTTGAACAACGGCGTCAGTTCCTGTTCGGCCAGCTCCCGGCTGACGCCATGCAGCTCGGCATAGCGCTGGGGCAGGTGCTCCATCCAGAAGTGATTATCGTAGTGCAGGTCCAGCAGGGTGCCGTCCATATCCAGCAGAACGGTGTCGATGTCGCGCCAGGGCAATGAGGGCATGGGAAACTTCTCGAACGGTAAAAAGATATCCGACACAGACAATCGGAAAAGCCACGGTATAGTAACCCGTTCACGCCCAGGAGCCGCCCCATGCGCCAGAAACCCACCGTCCTCGCCCGCGAGATTGTCGCCAGTAGCCGTTTGTTCCGTGTTGAAGAAGTGCAACTGCGCTTTTCCAATGGTGTTGAGCGGACCTATGAGCGTCTGGTCGGCCGGGGCGCCGGTTATGGGGCGGTGATGATCGTGGCGATGATCGATGCCGAGCAGGCCTTGCTGGTGGAGGAGTACTGCGGCGGTACCGACGAGTACGAGCTGTCCTTGCCCAAGGGCCTGATCGAACCCGGTGAAGACGTGCTGGCGGCGGCCGAGCGTGAGCTCAAGGAAGAAGCGGGCTATGGCGCGCGGCAGCTGGAACACCTGACCGAGCTGTCCCTGTCGCCCGGCTATATGAGCCAGAAGATCCAGGTGGTCCTGGCCACTGACCTGTATGAAGAGCGCCTGGAAGGCGATGAGCCGGAGCCGATGCGCGTCGAGCGCGTCAACCTGCGTGAATTGTCCGCCCTGGTGCAGAACCCGCAGTTCAGCGAGGGGCGTGCCCTGGCGGCGTTGTATCTGGTACGAGACCTGTTGACCCAGCGTGGAGTCTTTCAATCGTGAGTGAGTTTTTTTCCAATCTGCCGCACCCGTACCTGGCCCCGGTGATCGACCTGGCGCGCCGCGCCGGCGAGGTTATCCTGCCGTTCTGGCGGGCCAATGTGCAGGTCATGGACAAGGCCGATGCCTCGCCGGTGACCGCCGCCGATATCGCCGCCCATCACCTGATTCTCGATGGCTTGACGGCGCTGGACCCGAGCATCCCGGTGTTGTCCGAAGAGGACGCCGATATTGCCCAGGCGGTGCGCGCCGGCTGGCAGCGTTGGTGGCTGGTGGACCCGCTGGATGGGACCAAGGAATTTATCTCCGGTAGTGAAGAATTCACCGTGAACATTGCCTTGATCGAGCAGGGCCGGGTGGTGTTCGGCGTGGTGTCGATGCCGACCAATGGCCGCTGTTATTTCGGCGGCGCCGGCTTGGGCGCCTGGCGTGCGGACGCCGCCGCGGCGCCGTGGCCGATCCGGGTCCGTGACGTGCCGGCGGCGGGCGAAGCGTTTACCGTTGTCGCCAGTCGTCGGCATTCGAGCCCGGAGCAGGAGAAACTGTTGGCGGGGCTGAGTAGCCGCCTTGGTGAGCTGGCGTTGGCGAATATTGGCAGTTCGCTGAAGTTCTGCCTGTTGGCTGAAGGCGCGGCGGACTTCTATCCGCGCCTGGCGCCGACCTCGCAGTGGGATACGGCGGCGGCCCAGGGTGTGCTGGAAGGCGCGGGTGGCGAGGTGTTGGAACTGGGTGGCGAGCGCTTCAGCTATCCGCCGCGCGAATCGTTGCTCAATCCGTTTTTCCTGGCGCTGCCGGCCAATGCGCCGTGGCGCGCACAACTGCCGGACTTGTTGCGAACACCTTAGAGATTTTTTGGTGGCCTTTAGGGCCTCTTCGCGGGCAAGCTCCGCTCCCACAGGTTCTGAGTCGTGCGATCCTTCGTGTACGACGCAAAATCCAATGTGGGAGCGGAGCTTGCCCGCGAAGGCGGTGGGGCAGGCGTCGCAAGGTCAACGGGGCTGCCCCGTTCTTCCTGTCAGCGGTGCAGTACGTACTGCCCGCTGAAGTGCACTGCCGTGTCCTCGCTACCTTCATTCACCACCCGCGTCTCAAGGGTCAACCGCGCCCGGCCATAACGCTGGTAGGTCGCGAGGAATTTCTTCCAGACCTTCTCCTGCGGCGCATCGCAGATCGCCTGGGCATCCCCGGTCACCGGCAACGGATAACCGATCTGCCCCTCCTGGATCACGATATGCCCATCCACGATGCCAGCCTCGCGCAGACTCAGGTGCAACCAGCCCCAGCCGGCCAGCACCGCACCGCAATAGAGGCTGCCGCCGAACATGGTGCTCTTGTGGTTGACGTTGGGTGCCAGCGGCAGGTGCAAACGCAACTGCCCGGTCTGCCAGTCGAGGACCTTCAGTCTCATGTCACGGGTAAGCGGAATGTCGTGATGGAGGACGGATTCCAGGTAACGGCTGTCGCGGTTCATGCACTGACCTCTTGGCGGTGATTCATTCGAGTTCGTCGCTGGCGGCACTGCCGACGCTATCGAAGCTCAAACCGTGTTTGCGCAGCTTGTCGTGCAGGGTCTTGCGCGGAATACCCAGGGCTTCGGCCAGGCTGCGCAGCGAGCCGTGGGAGCGCGCCAGTTCAGCGGCGATCAGGGATTTCTCGAAGTGTTCCACTTGCTCGCTCAAGCTGCTGCCCGGGTGCCCGGCAATGCTCGTATCGAGATGCTCGGGGTTGTTGTCCAGAGCCAGCTCCAGGCCGAGGGCGAAGCGCTCCGCGGCATTTTGCAGCTCGCGGACATTGCCTGGCCAGGCATGCCGCAACAACAGGCCGCGTTGCGCCGGTTGCAGGGTATGGGGCGGCAGGCCATGGCGCGTGCTGGCTTCGTCGGCAAAGTGCTGGAACAGCATCAGGGCATCTTCACCGCGTTCGCGCAGCGGCGGAATCCGCAGCGGCGCGACGTTCAGGCGGTAATACAGGTCGGCACGGAAGCGCCCTTGGTCGGCCGCCTGGCGCAGGTCTTCCTTGGTGGCGGCGATGACGCGGATATCCAGCGGGATCTGCTGGTTGCCACCGAGGCGTTCGACCACCCGCTCCTGCAACAGCCGCAGCAGCTTGACCTGAACATCCAGGCTCATGCTTTCGATTTCGTCGAGGAACAGGGTGCCGCCGTTGGCGAACTCGAACTTGCCGATCCGGCGTTTCTGCGCCCCGGTAAAGGCCCCCGGCTCATGGCCGAACAGTTCGCTTTCCACCACCGACTCGGCCAAGGCCCCGGCATTGATCGCCACAAAGGGACCGTTGCGGCGGTTCGACAGGTCGTGCAGCGCCCGCGCCACGACTTCCTTGCCGGCACCGGTCTCACCGAGGATCAACACATCGGCACGGGTTGCCGCCAGGGCGCCGATCTGTTCGCGCAGGCGCCGCATCAGCGGCGAATGCCCGACCAGTCGCGCACTGAGTTCCTGGCGATCGCTCAGGGCCAGGCGCAGGCTGCGGTTGTCCAGCACCAGGCGGCGCAGGGACAGGGCCCGGCGCACGCTGTCGAGCAGCGCGTCACTGGCGAAGGGTTTCTCGAGGAAGTCATAGGCGCCGGCGCGCATGGCCTGCACGGCCAGAGGCACGTCACCGTGACCGGTGATCAGCAGCACCGGCAGTTCCGGGTCCTGGGCATGCAGTTCCTTGAGCAGGTCCAGGCCATCCATGCCCGGCATGCGGATGTCGCTGACAATCACGCCCGGCCAGTCACGCTCGATCTGCGCGGCCAGGCCCTGGGCCTCGGCCAGCGGCAGGATCTTCAGGCCGGCCAGGTCCAGGGTCTGGCTCAGGGCCTGGCGCAAGTGGGGATCGTCGTCGATCAGTACCACCTGGATCTGGTGGTCGATTTTCATACACTCGAGTCCTCGGGTGGTTGCAAGCTGACCCCCGGTGCGCCAGCGCGCATCCGCAGGGTGATCAAGGCACCGCCTTCACGGTGGTTGGCGAACAGCAGCTCGCCGCCGAAGGCGCGCATCAGCGAATCGCAGATCGCCAGGCCCAGGCCCAGGCCTTGGGTCCGCGTCTTGGTGGTGTAGAACGGCTCGCCGGCGCGGTCCAGGGCTTCCAGGCAGAAGCCCGGGCCATTGTCGCGAATCGTCAGGCTGACGCCCTGTTCGGAGGATTGCGCACTCAGCCAGAGCTTACGTGGCGGGCCTTTTTCGGTCAGGGCGTCGAGGGCGTTCGCCAGCAGGTTGCCGAGCACCTGGCGCAAACGGGTTTCGCCGGCCTGGACCCATAGGGTCGCCGCCGGCAGGTCGCGGATCAGTTCGACTTCCATGGCGCGCCGACGTTTGGCCAGCAGGGCCAGGGCATCGTCCAGGGCCGGTTGCAGGGCCACGCTTTCCGGGGCATGCCGGTCGCGGCGGGCGAAGGCGCGCAGATGGGCGATGATTGAGGCCATGCGCCCGGTCAGTTCGCTGATCAGCTTGAGGTTGCCACGGGCGTCGTCGGTGCGTTGGTGGTCGAGCAGCACTTCGGCGTTTTCCGCGTAGCTGCGGATCGCCGCCAGCGGTTGGTTGAGTTCGTGGCTGATGCTCGCTGACATGGTGCCCAGGGCCGAGAGCTTACCGGCCTGGACCAGGTCATCCTGGGCGCGCACCAGCCCCTGCTGGGCGTGTTCGCGCTCCAGCACTTCCTGCTTGAGGCGCCGGTTGAGGCCCTCCAGGTCACTGGTCCGCTCGGCGACGCGCATTTCCAGCTCGCGCCGGGCCTTGGCCTCAAAGGCGATCCGCTCCAGGTAATGGCGGCGCCGTTGCATCATCAGGCCGAGCAGCAGCATCAGCACCAGCAGGGTCGCGCCGCCGACCGCGACGACG
This sequence comes from Pseudomonas sp. GW821-FHT03C07, assembly GCF_059420925.1. Taxonomy (NCBI): domain Bacteria; kingdom Pseudomonadati; phylum Pseudomonadota; class Gammaproteobacteria; order Pseudomonadales; family Pseudomonadaceae; genus Pseudomonas; species Pseudomonas sp. GW821-FHT03C07. The sequence goes on along the minus strand of NZ_JBWKUQ010000019.1, from coordinate 102,393 downwards.
GTCCGCACCGGGCGATCGACCAGGGTCCGGGGCGCGAGGATGCTGACGTTCCAGCCGGTTTCCTCGATCTGCTGCGTCTGCGTCAGCCAGGCGTCGGGATTGAGGTACAGGGGCTGGGGATTGCGGGTCGGATAGGGTTGCACGGCGGTGATCGCGTCGCGCTCCTGGTCGCTGAGCACGCGGGTCGAACGGAAGCGCCATTGCGCGTTCGAAGTGAGAATGACCACGCCGTTGTGGTCGGTCATCATCAACTGTTCCGGGGTCCTGCCCCAGAGGCTTTCGGTGCGGTCCAGATCGACCTTGACCACCAGCACGCCGATGATCTTTTGCCCATCATGCACGGCCGCGGCAAAGAAGTAGCCGCGCTTGCCCGAGGTGGTACCGAGGCCGAAGAAGCGCCCCAGGCGCCCGGCCATGGCTTCGGTGAAGTAGGGGCGGAAGGCGAAGTTGCGGTTGACGAAACTGTCGTGCTTGTCCCAGTTGGAGGCCGCCAGGGTCTTGCCATTGGTGTCCATCAGGTACATCACTTCGGCCCCGGTCTGGGCGCAGATGCTCTCCAGCAGGCTGTTGGCATTGCTCAGCCGCAGGCTTTGCTCCGGCTCTGCCAGGGCGTTACGCAGGGCCGGCAGGTCGCCGAGGATCTGCGGCAGGACCTCATAACGGTGCAGGGTGCCCAGCAGGTTGGCGACGTAGAGGTCAAGGGTCTGGCGATTCTGGCTGACCAGTTCGTTGCGGTAGTAGCGCTCGGCCAGGTGTTCCAGCGGCCACAACAGTGGCGCCAGGCACAGGAACAGCAGGGCGAGGCTGCGCCAACGGGGTCTGCGGGGAAGGGTGGGGCTCGTGGTCATGAAGAGAATGCGCCGGTGGAGTCCGACGCATTATGTCTCAGCCCTGCTCTGCAAGACACTCGTGTAATGCGGTATGCCAGTCAGGCTGGGCAACCTGCCATTCGCGCAACAGGCGGCTGCAATCCAGGCGCGAGTTCAACGGCCGGCGGGCGGGCGTCGGGTAGGCGCTGGAGGGAATGGCTTCGAGACGCGCGCAGGGCTTGTTCAGGGCCTGCAGTTGCTCGCCGATGGCCTGGGCAAAACCGTACCAGGAGGTTTCGCCGCTGGCGGTCAGGTGATAGGTGCCCCAGGCCCCGGCATGACCGGCCTGCCAGCGCTCGATCAGCGCGTGGGTGCTGTTGGCGATGGTGCCGGCCCAGGTCGGCGCGCCGATCTGGTCGGCGACGATGCGCAGCTCCGGCTTTTCCTGCAGCAACCGTTGCATGGTCAGCAGGAAATTGCGCCCGTGAGTGGAGTAGACCCAACTGGTGCGCAGGATCAGGTGCTGGCCATGGGCGGCGGCGATAGCCCGTTCGCCGGTCAGCTTGCTCTCGCCGTAGACGCTCAACGGGTGGGGCGGGTCGTCTTCGGTGTAGGGCGTCTCCTTGCTGCCGTCGAACACGTAGTCGGTGGAGTAGTGGATCAGCGGGATGCCCAGGCCTGCGGCTTCCTGGGCGAGGATACCCGGCGCCGTGGCGTTGATGGCGAACGCCAGGTCTGCTTCGCTTTCGGCCTGGTCGACGGCGGTGTAGGCGGCGGCGTTGATGATCAGGTCGGGGCGCTGGGCCCGGACCTGTTGACGAATCTGTTCCGGGTGCGCCAGGTCGAGCTGGCCGCGGCCCAGGACAATCAGTTCGCCCAGGTCGGCGAGCCGCTGTTGCAGGGCGCGGGAGACTTGGCCGTGCTGGCCGCTGATGAGGATTTTCAGGGGTGAAGTGCTCATTCGAACAGGTCGGCCTCGTGCAGGGATTTACCGTTCAGGTCCTTGGCCGACAGCTGGGGAACGCCAGTGAACTCCCAGTCGATGGCCAGGGTTGGATCGTCCCAGCGAATGCAGCGTTCGGCGCTGGGGGTGTAATAGTCAGTGGTCTTGTAGAGGAACTCGGCGGAGTCGCTGAGGACCACGAAACCGTGGGCGAAACCCTCGGGCACCCACAGTTGGCGATTGTTTGCGGCGGACAGGCGCACCGCCACCCACTGGCCAAAATGCGCCGAGCTGCGGCGAATGTCCACGGCTACATCCAGCACTTCACCGGCAATCACCCGGACCAGCTTGCCCTGGGTGTTTTCCAGTTGGTAGTGCAGCCCGCGCAAGACACCTTGCTGTGAGCGCGAGTGATTGTCCTGGACGAATGGCACGTCGAGCCCCGTGGCCTCCTGGAAGGCCCGGGCATTGAAGCTTTCATAGAAAAAGCCGCGCTCGTCGCCAAATACCTTGGGTTCGAGGATCAGCACGCCGGGCAGGCGTGTTGGTGTTGCCTTCATTGCTGTTCCCCCGCGACGGTGAACAGGTATTGCCCATAACCGGTCTTGCCGAAGTATTTGGCCCGTTCCAGCAGATGCTCGCGATCGATCCAGTCGTTCTGGTAGGCGATCTCTTCCAGGCAGGCGACTTTCAGGCCCTGACGGTGCTCGATGGTCTGCACGTACTGCGAGGCTTCCAGCAGACTGTCGTGGGTTCCGGTATCGAGCCAGGCAAAGCCGCGTCCGAAGCGTTCGACATGCAGGTCGCCGCGCTTGAGATAGGCGTTGTTGACGTCGGTGATCTCCAGCTCGCCGCGAGGCGAAGGCTTGACTGCCTTGGCAATCTGGATGACTGAGTTGTCGTAGAAATACAAGCCGGTCACGGCATAGGCGGATTTTGGCTTGGCCGGTTTTTCCTCGATGGAGAGTGCACGACCTTCGCTGTCGAAGTCGATGACACCGAAGCGTTCCGGATCCTTGACCCAATAACCGAAGACGGTCGCGCCGCTCGGCCGTCGCGCGGCGTGTTTCAGTTGATCGCCGAAATGCTGGCCGTGGAAGATGTTGTCGCCCAGGATCAGGCACACCGGATCGTCGCCGATGAACGCTTCACCGATCAGGAAAGCCTGGGCCAGGCCGTCTGGAGAGGGTTGCTCGGCGTAGCTGAAGCGGACCCCGAACTGGCTGCCGTCGCCCAGCAGATTGCGGTACTGCGGCAGGTCCTGGGGGGTGGATATCACCAGGATTTCGCGGATACCGGCCAGCATCAGCACCGAGATCGGGTAGTAGATCATCGGTTTGTCGTAGATCGGCAGCAGTTGTTTGGAAACACCGAGAGTGATCGGGTGCAGCCGGGTACCCGAGCCGCCCGCGAGGACAATACCTTTCATCATGCCAACAGTTCCTTATGATCCAGCGCGCCGAGGCGCTCGCCTTGATAGCTGCCATCCTGGACGCGACGGCACCATTCCAGGTTCTCCAGATACCATTGCACGGTCTTGCGCAGACCGCTTTCGAAGGTTTCCTCCGGGGTCCAGCCCAGTTCGCGCTCGATCTTGCCGGCGTCGATGGCGTAGCGCAGGTCGTGTCCCGGGCGATCCTTGACGAAGGTGATCAGGTCGGTGAATTTTTCCACCCCGGCCGGACGCGCGGGCGCCAGTTCTTCCAGCAGGGCGCAGATGCCGCGCACCACATCGATATTCTTCTGCTCGTTATGGCCGCCGATGTTGTAGGTCTCGCCCACCACGCCGTCGGTCACCACCTTGAACAGGGCGCGGGCGTGGTCCTCGACGAACAGCCAGTCGCGTACTTGTCGGCCATCGCCGTACACCGGCAGCGGCTTGCCGGCCAGGGCGTTGAGGATCACCAGCGGGATCAGCTTTTCCGGGAAGTGGAACGGGCCGTAGTTGTTCGAGCAGTTGGTCAGCAGCACCGGCAGGCCGTAGGTGCGGTGCCAGGCGCGGACCAGATGGTCGGACGCCGCCTTGCTCGCGGAATACGGCGAGCTGGGGGCGTATGGCGTGGTTTCGCTGAACAGGTCATCGACGCCATGCAGGTCGCCATACACTTCGTCGGTGGAAATATGGTGGAAGCGGAACGCGCTTTTTTCCGGCTCGGGCAGCTTCGACCAGTAGCCGCGGGCGGCTTCCAGCAGGCTGTAGGTGCCGACGATATTGGTCTGGATAAAGTCCGACGGACCGTCGATGGAGCGGTCGACGTGGGATTCCGCGGCCAGGTGCATGATGGCATGGGGCTCGAAACGCGCCAGCACCGCGCTGACCGTGGCCTGGTCGACGATATCGGCCTGGACGAACTCATAGCGGCTGTCCGTGGCGATACTGCTCAGCGATTCCAGGTTGCCAGCGTAGGTGAGTTTATCCAGGTTAAGGACTTCGTGCCCGGTATGGCGGATCAGCTGCCGAATCAGGGCCGAGCCAATAAAACCGGCGCCGCCGGTGACTAGAATACGCATATCGGTGTGCCTTCTTCCTTAAGCAGACTCAAACTGAATGGAGCATAGCTTGTGGGTAGGTGTTCAGCGGTGCAAGTGCCATGGCGATGTATCTGTTTTCACGGCGCGAACTTTAGCGCCGCACTTGCGTCTTGAAGGCGCCAGTGGCGATATAGGCCGCCAATAAAAATTTCAGGGAGTCGTTACATGTTGCTCGCCACGTTGATTCACCGCGCCAGTTTGCCCAGCCCGAATGTCTCGGCGCAGCAGGCGCTGAACCTGCTTGAAGAGCACTACGGCCGCTCTGGAACGCTACAGGCCTTGGGGAGCCAGCAGGACCTCAATTACCGCGTCGACAGCGATAAAGGCCGCTTTGTCCTGAAAATCTGCCATGGCGACTACGCCACGCTGGAATTGCAGGCCCAGCATGCCGGCCTGGCGCACCTGAGCGGGCGCGCCGGCCTGCGAGTGCCTCGGGTGATTGCCGCGCGCAACGGCGCGGACCTGCTGTCCCTGGTGCTGGACGGCATGCCCGTGCACGTGCGGTTGCTGGAGTACATCGAAGGCCAGTCGCTGACCGCTCTCAAGCATCTGGGGCGTGAACTGGTGGTGGGCCTGGGGCAACTCTGCGCGGAAATGGACCTGGCCCTGGCCGACTTCCAGCACCCGGGCCTGACGCGCACCCTGCAGTGGGATCCCCGGCATGCCGCGGCGCTGATCGAGCATCTGTTGCCGGTGCTCAAGGACGCGGATCGGCAAGTGCGGGTTCGCGACGCTGCCGCGCGGGCCGGGCAGCGCCTGCAACCTCTGGTGGCGGCCTTGCCGGTGCAGGCCATTCACCTGGATATCACCGACGACAACGTGGTCTGGCGGCGTGATGGCCAACGTCACTGGCAGTTGCAGGGCGTGATCGACTTCGGCGACCTGGTCCGGACCTGGCGCATCGCCGACCTGTCGGTGACCTGTGCGGCGCTGCTGCACCATGCCGAAGGCGACCCGTGGGTGATACTGCCAGCGGTCCAGGCCTACCACGCGGTCAACCCGTTGCAACGTGAGGAGCTGCTGGCGCTGTGGCCGCTGATCGTGGCGCGGGCGGCGGTGCTGGTGCTCAGCGGTGAACAGCAGGTCGGCATCGACCCGGGCAATACCTACAGCCGCGACAATCTGGCCCACGAGTGGGAAATTTTCCAGGTGGCCACCTCGGTACCGTTCGAGCTGATGGAGGCGGCGATCCTCACGGCCGTCGGCGAAGCCTTGGCGCCGATTGTCGGCGAAGGTTTCGCGCCCTTGCTGCCCGGGCTGGTGGGCCGCGAGTTCGCGTTGATCGACCTGGGCGTGCTCAGCCCGCATTTCGAGGCGGGCAACTGGGAACAAAGTGGCATCGACGAACGCTTGCTGGCCGAGGCGGCCGCGGCCCATGGTCTGGCGGCCAGCCGCTACGGGCAATATCGCTTGTCGCGTACCCGGCCCGACAGCGCTGGCGAGCCCGACACCTTTCCCTTGCACGTGGCCTTGCAGGTCCCGGCCGGGACCACCGTGGAGTCGCCGTTTGCCGGGGTCTTGCGGGTCACGGCCGACGGCGCCTTACTGTTGGCCAGTGCGCAACTGAGTGTGCGGCTGTGGGGAGTGAAGGCGTCCCTCGCGTCCGGTGCCGCCGTGGTCAAGGGGCAGGTGTTGGGTGAGGCCGACGGCGCCTTGCGGGTGCAACTGTGCCGCCACGCCGATCTCACCCCGCCGCTGTTCTGCACCCCGTCGCGGGCCGCCGCCTGGCAGGCGCTGTGTCCATCCCCGGCGACCTTGCTGGGACTGGCCTGCGATGCCGAACCCGAGTTGGATTCGGCAGCGCTGCTGGCCCGTCGTGATGCCAGCTTCGCCCGCACGCAAAAGCACTATTACGTCGACCCGCCGCGTATCGAGCGTGGCTGGCGCAACCATCTGATCGACATGCAGGGTCGCTCTTACCTGGACATGCTCAACAATGTCGCGGTGCTGGGCCACGGGCATCCACGCATGGCGGCGGAGGCGGCGCGACAGTGGTCGCTGCTCAATACCAACTCGCGCTTTCACTACGCCGCCGTGGCCGAGTTCTCCGAGCGCTTGCTGGCCCTGGCGCCGGACGCCATGGACCGGGTGTTCCTGGTCAACAGCGGCACCGAAGCCAACGACCTGGCGATCCGCCTGGCCTGGGCCTACAGCGGCGGGCGCGACATGCTCAGCGTGCTGGAGGCCTACCACGGCTGGTCGGTGGCGGCCGATGCGGTGTCCACCTCCATCGCCGACAACCCCAAAGCCCTGAGCAGCCGCCCGGACTGGGTACACCCGGTGACCGCGCCCAACACCTATCGCGGAGCGTTCCGTGGCAGCGCCAGCGCGCCGGACTACGTGCGCAGCGTGGAACACAACCTGGCCAAGCTGGCGGCAGACAATCGCCAACTGGCGGGCTTTATCTGCGAGCCGGTGTATGGCAACGCCGGCGGTATCTCGTTGCCGCCGGGCTATTTGCCGCAGGTCTATGCGCTGGTCCGGGCCCAGGGCGGCGTGTGTATCGCCGATGAGGTCCAGGTCGGCTACGGGCGCATGGGCAAGTTTTTCTGGGGTTTCGAGGAGCAGGGCGTGGTGCCGGATATCATCACCATGGCCAAGGGCATGGGCAACGGCCAGCCGCTGGGCGCGGTGATCACCCGCCGGGAGATCGCCGAGGCGCTGGAGGCCGAGGGCTATTTCTTCTCGTCGTCCGGCGGCAGCCCGGTCAGTTGCCGTATCGGGATCGCCGTGCTCGACGTGATGGCCGAGGAAAAACTCTGGGAAAACGCCCAGGTGGTGGGCGGCTATTTCAAGGAACGCCTGGAAGCGCTGATCGATCGCCATCCGCTGCTGGGGGCGGTGCACGGCTCCGGTTTCTACCTCGGCGCTGAACTGATCCGCAACCGCGAAACCCTGGAGCCGGCGACCGAGGAGACCGCGCTGTTGTGTGATCGCCTGCGGGAGCTGGGGATTTTCATGCAACCGACCGGTGACTACCTCAACATCCTCAAGATCAAGCCGCCGATGTGCACCAGCCGGCGTAGCGTGGATTTCTTTGTCGACATGCTGTCCAAGGTGCTGGACGAAGGTTTGTAACCCGCATCGCCGGAACGCTGCCCAACGCAAGCCAGCGATGGAAGCCTTGAATCTTGTAGGGTTTGTGCCGGTGCCATCGCCGGCAAGCCAGCTCCCACACAGGATGTGTGTCGTACGCAAACTTTGTGTTCGACACCGTCCACTGTAGGAGCCGGCTTGCCGGCGATAGCGATAGGCCGGCCACCGTAAATATCGATTCTTATCGGCAAAACAAACATACATCACATCTATTTTTAATTTTTTCTCTTTAAAAGCCGATTTTTATCGGCTATAAAGTCGCCATCACCCCGGCTAGGCCCACCACGCCAGGCTATTCTCAATCTGTCATCGGTCGATGCCTAGAATCGCCCCATTGCATTCGCCCAGGAGATGATCCATGAGTCGTATCGTTACCGTCGCCGCCACCCAGATGGCCTGTTCCTGGGATCTCGAAGCCAATATTGAAACCGCCGAGAAGCTGGTGCGCGAAGCCGCCGCCAAGGGCGCGCAGATCATCCTGATCCAGGAACTGTTCGAAACCCCGTACTTTTGCCAGAAGCCGAACCCGGACTACCTGCAACTGGCCACCCCGGTGGAAGACAACATCGCCATCAAGCACTTCCAGAAAGTCGCCAGGGAACTGCAAGTGGTGCTGCCCATCAGCTTCTTCGAACTGGCCGGCCGTGCGCGTTTCAACAGCATCGCGATCATCGACGCCGACGGCAGCAACCTCGGAATTTATCGGAAAAGCCACATCCCGGACGGCCCGGGCTACCACGAGAAGTACTACTTCAATCCGGGCGATACCGGCTTCAAAGTATGGAACACCCGCTACGCGAAGATCGGCGTGGGCATCTGCTGGGACCAGTGGTTTCCCGAGTGTGCCCGCAGCATGGCCCTGCAAGGCGCGGAGATCCTGTTCTACCCGACCGCCATCGGCAGTGAGCCGCATGACAAGAGCATCTCTTCCCGCGACCACTGGCAGCGCGTGCAGCAAGGCCATGCCGGCGCCAACCTGATGCCGCTGGTCGCCAGCAACCGCATCGGCAACGAAGAGCAGGACGGCTACGACATCACCTTCTACGGCTCGTCGTTTATCGCCAACCCATTCGGCGAGAAAGTCGAAGAACTCAACGAAACCGAGGAAGGCATCCTGGTCCACAGCTTCGACCTCGACGAGCTGGAACACACACGCAGTGCCTGGGGCTCGTTCCGCGACCGCCGGCCGAACCTGTATGGCGCACTGAAAACCCTCGACGGATCCCTGGAGTCCTGATCGCCATGACCACTTTGCACAGCACACCGCGCGCCGACGGCTTCCATATGCCCGCCGAATGGGCGCCACAAACCCAGGCCTGGATGATCTGGCCCGAGCGCCCGGACAACTGGCGCCTGGGCGGCAAGCCGGCGCAGGCGGCCCATGCCGCCGTGGCCCGGGCTATTGCGCGTTTCGAACCGGTAACCGTGGCGGTGTCCGCCGCGCAGTACGAAAACGCCCGGGCGCGCCTCGACGTGCCGAATATCCGCTTGGTGGAAATGTCCAGTGACGACGCCTGGGTCCGCGACAGCGGCCCGACCTTTGTCATCAACGACCAGGGCGAAGTGCGCGGCGTCAATTGGGGCTTCAATGCCTGGGGCGGTTTCGACGGTGGTCTCTATGCGCCGTGGAACCGTGACGAACAGGTCGCCGGCAAGATCCTCGAAATCGAGCGCTGCCCGCGTTACCAGACCGAGGGCTTCGTGCTCGAAGGCGGCTCGATCCATGTCGACGGTGAAGGCACGCTGATTACCACCGAGGAATGCCTGCTCAATCGCAACCGCAACCCGCACCTGAGCCGTGAAGCCATCGAACAGGTGCTCGCCGAGCACTTGGCGGTGGACAAGGTGATCTGGCTGCCGGACGGCCTGTTCAACGACGAAACCGACGGCCATGTGGATAACTTCTGCTGCTACGTGCGGCCGGGTGAGGTCCTGTTGGCCTGGACCGATGATCCACAGAACCCCAACTACCCACGCTGCCAGGCAGCCATGAGCGTGCTGGAAAGCAGCCGTGATGCCAAGGGTCGCCCCTTTGTAGTGCACAAAATGCCGATTCCAGGGCCGTTGTATGCCACTGAAGAGGAGTGTGCCGGGGTCGACGCGGTGGCGGGTAGCCAGGAGCGTAATCCATCGGTGCGGTTGGCCGGCTCCTACGTGAACTTCCTGATCGTCAACGGCGGCATCATCGCGCCAAGTTTCGATGACCCGCAGGACCGCGTGGCCCAGGAAATCCTGCAGAACCTTTTCCCACAACACGAAGTGGTGATGGTGCCAGGGCGTGAGTTGTTACTGGGTGGCGGCAATATTCATTGCCTTACACAACAACAGCCTGCCCCACACAAAGGTTGAGTGAAGTTGTAACAAAAGATGCAATGCTACAAATGATGGCACTTTTGAATCACTGCTAAGCAACCCCCCTAGCAAACCCGCAGCCCTTTTGGACTGTGGGTTTTTTTAGGTTTTTCGCCCGCTGAACTGGCACTTTGGCATAGCTCTTGTATCGGCTTTGTTTATATGACGGAGCGTCTTCTACAGTGCGACGTTCTGTCATAAACCTTGAGTAAGTTAGCCGCTCATGAACCAGGAGAGCGCTGAGATGAACGTAGCCAGTGAGCGGGTTTCGCACCCCCTGTCGGTGACGAGCGAGTCGCTTCAAGTCCTGGCCCAATGGTTGAAAAGCAATGGAACGCGCACCACTCGTGCTCAGGATCCTCGTCGGATGATTACCGACCGTTACCCCGCAGGCTTGTTCAGTGAAGCTGAATTGGAGGCCTTGCTCGGGGTTCTACAGGGTTAAAAGGACGTTGCACAAAAACGCCGTTGGCCGGAGCGATCCGGGCAGCGGCGTTTTTTTATGGGGCTTGGATGCCGGATTTGCCGATTCGACCGGTTTGCGCAACAAACCAGGTGCCGATCCGGTGTTTTTCGCCGGGCCGCGGACGACTAGTCTGAAGGTATCCGATTCATTGATACCTTCGGGAGATCTCCATGGCTGCCTCGAGTGTTCTTCACTACATCTACGATCCGCTGTGCGGCTGGTGCTACGGTGCCGAGCCGCTGATCCAGGCCGCCCGCCGAGTCTTGCCGGTGGTCCTGCACGGCGGCGGCATGATGGCGGGGAATAACCGCCAGTTCGTCTCATCGAGCCTGCGTGACTATGTCATGCCCCATGACCGGCGGATTGCCGAGTACACCGGCCAGCCGTTTGGCCAAGCCTATTTCGAGGGCTTGTTACGGGACTCGTCGGCGATCTTCGACTCCACGCCGCTCACCCGCGCGGTCCTCGCCGCCGAACAGTTGCAAGGGCGCGGGCTGGAGATGCTGTGGCGCCTGCAGACGGCCCACTATGTGGAGGGGCGGCGTCTGGTCGATGTCGAGGTGCTGCTGGCGCTGGCCGCTGAGCTGGGCTTCGACGCTGAAGCCTTCAAGGCTGCCTTTGAGCGCAACAGCGACGCGGTGGCGGCAGAACACTTCAAATACAGCCGCGGCTTGTTGTCCCGGGTTGGCGGGCAGGGTTTTCCGACCCTGGCGCTGGAGCTGGATGGTCGTTTCAGCCTGATCGATATTGGTCCTTACCTGGGCAAACCGGAAGCGTTCGCCGCCTGGCTCGGTCAATCGGTGACCCCCGCTACCGCCGCCATGGGGCCGTCCTGTGGCCTGGACGGTTGCTCTCCCTGAAAAGAGCTGAGCAATGGGGACACCCTATATCGCCTTGCGACACATTTTCTGTCGGTTTTGGATATGCAATTTTTCGAGGTTGACCGGGTAATTTCTTATATTCATTGAGGTTTCACGAAATTGACACACTAGTGGTGTCGCGGATAGGATTCTCTCCACGCCTGTGGCTATACGCCATACACCTAAAATAATAAAAGGCCCGCTGCATCCATTGCAGGCGGGCCTTTTTGTTTTGCGTGAAAACCGACCCACAACGTTTCAGCTCGAAGCCGCAGGGCGTTTCATCCAGCGATAAGGAAAAAAACATGTTGAACAAACGGATCGGCCTGCTCGCATTGGGCATTCTCGGCGCTACCCAGGCCATGGCCAGTGACCAATCGGACTCCAAGGGTTTCGTTGACGACAGCCACCTGAACGTCCTGCTGCGTAACGCCTACATCAACCGCGATTACAAAAGCGGTAACCCGGACAAGATCGAGTGGGGCCAAGCGGCTATCGGCACCTTCAGCTCCGGTTTCACCCAGGGCACTGTAGGTGTCGGTGTTGACGCTTTCGGCCTGTACGCACTGCGTCTGGACGGCGGCCGCGGCGAAACCGGCGCGCAAGGCATCGACTTCTTCAAGAAGGACAACAACGGCGATCCGGCCAAGGACCTGGCCAAGGGCGGCGCTGCGGTGAAATTCCGCCTGTCCAACACCGTGCTGACCTACGGTGACCAGATGCCGGCCCTGCCGCTGCTGAACTACGACAACTCGCGCCTGCTGCCGGAAAGCTACACCGGTACCCTGATCACCTCCAAGGAGATCAAGGGGCTGGAGCTGAACGCCGGTCACTTCACCGCCGAATCGCGCAAGAGCGCCGACGGTCGTGACAGCGGTGGCCTGAAAGGCATCGACATCCTGGGCGGTACTTACCAGTTCACCCAGCAGTTCAAAGCGTCGCTGTATGCCTCCGACGTCGACGAGGTGCTGAAGAAGCAGTACCTGAACCTGAACTACGTGTTCCCGATCGCCTCGGACCAGTCCCTGGCCCTGGACTTCAACGGCTACCGTACCCAGCTGGACCGTGGCTACGCAGCAGACCAAGGTGCTCAAGGTCGCGACAACCGCATCTGGAGCCTGGCCGCTACCTACGCCCTGGGCGCTCACTCCTTCACCCTCGCTCACCAGAGCAGCACTGGCTCCAGCCTGCTGGGCTACCCGTACGGCGGCTACCAGAAGGATCAGGGGCGTGTGGGCGACGGTGGCAACACCATCAACCTGGCGAACTCCTACTGGTCGGACTTCAACGCTGCCGACGAGCGTTCCTGGCAGCTGGGCTACGGCCTGGACTTTGGCGCCTTCGGCGTTCCAGGTCTGACCTACAACGTGGCCTACGTGCGTGGCGACAACATCACCACCTCCACCAGCACCGGCGGTACCGAGCGCGAGTTCTTCAACCAGGTCAAATACGTGGTCCAGAGCGGACCGGCGAAAGACCTGAGCGTGAAGCTGCGTAGCTCGATCCTGCGGGTATCGGAGAAATCCAGCGAGTACAACGTCAGCGGTAACGAAGTACGCGTGTATGTCGACTACCCGATCAGCGTGTTCTGATCGAGCGACAAGGCTGTAGCAATCTGATCCCAGGTTGAACAAAAACGCCCCGACTGGTTCGGGGCGTTTTTGTTTGTGCGCGCGCTTGCGAGTAATCTGTGGGCTTTGTGAGCCAATGCTTCCCTTGAATGCGAGACCCGGGCGCCATGACCGTCAGAACCTTTATCGCCCGTCGCCGCTGGTTGTCCCTGGGATTGCTGGCGGTGTTTCTCGCCGTCGGACTGCCCTATGGCTGTTCGCGACTGGCTTATAAAGAGCGCGAATTGCTGTTCAATATCCAGCCAGGCACCGCGAGCTGGTTCAACGGTGTACCGGCGGGGGTCAAGGAGCTGCGGATTCCGATCAGCGATGGACTGGTCGGTGCCGACTACCTGCATGCCTGGTGGTGGCCGTCGAGCCGGGCGAATGCGCCGGCCATCCTGTACCTGCACGGCACCCGCTGGAACCTGACGGCGCAGGTCGGACGGATCACGCAGCTGCGCGACCTGGGTTTCTCGGTGCTGGCCATCGACTATCGCGGCTTTGGCGATAGCCCCGGCAGCCTGCCTTCCGAACGCAGCGTCTACCAGGACGCGGACAATGCCTGGAAGCGTCTGGTGCAACTGCAACCGGACGTGCGCAAACGCTATATCTACGGCCACTCCCTGGGCGGTGCGGTGGCGGTGGACCTCGCCGAGCGCCTGGCCAGCGGCAAGGCGGCACCCAAGGCCGCGGGCCTGATCATCGAGTCGACCTTTACCGACCTGGGCGATGCGGCGCGGGCGGCGATCCCGACCTCGCTGCCGGTCAGCTGGATTCTCTCGGAAAAATTCGACTCCATCGACAAGATCAACCAGATCGACATCCCGCTGCTGATCGTCCATGGTACCGACGATCCCTATGTTCCGTCGCGCTTCAGCAAGGCCCTGTATGAAGCGGCCGCGCAGCCCAAACAATTGCTGCTGATCAAAGGCGGTAACCATATCAACAGCATGACCCTCGGCAGCCGCGAATACGCCAAGGCCTTGCGCCAGGCATTCGACGGTTTTGCCTCGCCCGTGGCGCGCTGAGGCACTGGGTCAAAATACGCGCAACCCCCAATAAACATTGCGTTCCGTGGATAAGCTACTAGCTTTATGCCTGCACGGATTGCTGCTGTTGGATTCTCATGCCATTGCGCCTGCTTCCCCTCTCTTTCCTGTGCCAAAACCACGAAGTTCACGGTTGCTCCACAGGAGAAACACCATGACAGGAATGCGCAAGGACAGGTCCCGTTATCCGTATTCGCTGGGGCTGCTGGCCCTGGCGGTGATGGGGGCCGCCACCACGGCACAGGCAGTGGAAGCCTCCCGGTTGTTCAACAACCCCCCGGCCCTGGAGCAGCAGGCCCCGACCGCCAAGGTCGTGGAGGGCACGCTGTTGCTCAAGTCCAACGCGGCCGTCCAGATACCGCAGCCGCATGTCGGGCGTGAACGGCAGTTGGACCTGACCATCAAGTACACCAAGAATCATATCCACGATCCGGCCACCAACGAGGACGTGCCGGTGTTGTTACGCAGTTACGTCGGTACCGGCGTCGACCCCAAGGCGCCGTTCATTGCGCCGACCATCGATGTCACGCCGGGCGATACCGTGCGTATTACCCTCAACAACCAGTTGCCGGCCGATCCCAGCTGCACCGCCCATGACAGCAAGCCGGATGTACCGCATTGCTTCAATGGCACCAACCTGCATTCCCACGGCTTGTGGGTCAGCCCCACGGGCAATAGCGACAACGTGCTGCTGTCGATCAATCCCGGGGTCAGCTTCCAGTACGAATACAACATCCCGGCCGACCACCCGGCGGGCACCTTCTGGTATCACCCGCATCGTCATGGCTCCACCGCGATCCAGGTCGCCAGCGGCATGGCCGGGGCGCTGATCATCCATGGCGATCGCAAGCCGAGCCGCGACGCCAATGGCGATATCGACACCCTGCTCAAGGGCGCTGATGGCCGCTCTTTCAAGGAACGGTTGCTGGTGTTCCAGCAAATTCCCTATGCGTGCAAGGACACTGCCGGCAACTTTCGCTACAAGCCGGCGAGGGATAAGAACGGCAATATCATCAAGGACAAGGATGGCAAGGACAAGATGACCTTGGACTGGACCTGCAAGCCGGGCGAAGTGGGGGTTGTCGAATCGTTCGACCAATTGCAGCCTTCCAGCTGGACCGACTCAGGGCGCTACACCAGCGTCAACGGTTTGGTGCAGCCGATCTTCACGGATGCCCGGCCTGGTCAGGTTGAACGCTGGCGCCTGGTTCACGCGGGGATCCGCGACACCATCCGGCCGCTGTTCCGCAAACTCAAGGACAACGCCAAGACGGACAGTGACAAGGGCATCGCGGCCCTGGCCTCCGCCGACTTCATCAAGGAGAAATGCACCGGCCAACCGATCGACTACCAGGTGATCGCCTCGGACGGTTTGACCATGGAGCAGGCCCAGAGTCGTCAGGTCATCACCCTGCAGCCAGGCTATCGCAACGACCTGTTGATCATCTTTCCCGAGCCCGGGCGCTACTGTGTGACCAATGAAGCTTCCACGGCCTCGGGGGGGGTCGGCCAGGAGGCCAGCGGTCTTCAACTGCTGGGCTTTGTCGATGTGGGGCCTGGGGCGAAAGTGGCGGACACCAAGGCGCGCCTGACTCAGGAGCTGGTAGCGGCGGCGGAGCGCAACATGCCGGCGGACATCAAGGCCACGGTGGTGGCGGATCTGAAAAAGGACCTGCGGTTTGACAAGTTCATCCCGCACCCGAGCATTACCGACAGCGAAATCAAGGGTGAGCAGAAACTGGTGTTCCTGATCGATTTCAAGGATCCGGACCACACCAAGTTCGCCGTGGGCACTACCGCTGAAAATGCCGTGCCTTATCAGCCGGGGGTGGTCGATCGGCATCTGAAGCTGGGGGATGCCGAAACCTGGGTCCTGCAATCGGCGTTTGCCAGTCACCCGTTCCATATTCACGTCAACCCGTTCCAGGTCGAGAAAATCATTGGTCCAGATGGCGTGGATCTCAGTGAGCCTGGTGCGGTGGACAAGACCGACAAGAACGACGCGCAATATGCGGGTATGAAAGGGGTGTGGAAAGACACGCTGTTCGTCAAAGGTAAAACCGATAACAGCGGCGTGTACACCTTGTATGTGCGGACCCGCTACCAGCGCTATATCGGTGAGTTCGTGCTGCACTGCCACATCCTCGATCACGAGGACCAGGGCATGATGCAGAACGTCAGCATCGAGCTGCCGGATGGAGTGGGGGGGACAACGATGGGGGCGCATCACTGAGGCGAAAGAGGTCTGCCTTTTCTGCTGGCTGAGATATGAAGTGATGGTTGATATCGGCCCTCCTCGCGGCGACGTGAGGAGGGCCGTGTCATTGCCGGGCTTGCAATATGTGGAATTATGCCAATAATTATAATTATGTTTTTTCACATAATTAGGCATAACCATGACGCCTGATCGTCTCTATTTCCCTCGCGCAGTCCTTGCCCAGCTGGTATTGATGGGCTTCGAGAACCAGCTTCAGCAAGCCACCACGCTGTTCGCCCCGCGTCGTAAGGGCAAAACGCAATTTCTGTTGCGCGATCTTGTGCCCATGGCTGAAGCGCAAGGCTGTGTAGTGGCCTATGCGGATCTCTGGTCCAACAAGGACGATCCTGAGCGGGTGATCTGTGCGGCACTCGCCAAAGCGCTGCATGAAACGAGCCTACTAACCCGGATTGAAACCTGGTGGGCCAGGCCAAAGCGTTCGCTCAAGAGCATGAAGGTCGGTTTGGGAATGGACTCTGCTTCTGCGGAAGCCGAGCTGGCGGAGGCCTGGATTCCTTCCATCCATGAGCTATTCGAACGCTTCAACATCGCGGGCAAGGGCAAGGCGTTGTTGATCGTTGACGAGGTGCAGCATCTGGCCACCCGCCCGGCCTTCGAGAACTTCACCGCCACACTCCGCTCCCTGCTGACGACTAGCCAAGGGCGCGTTTTCGCGGTCTTCACCGGCTCCTCCCAGGACGGTCTGACGAATATGTTCCGGCGTAGCAAAGCGCCGTTCTATCAGTTTGGCTCACAGCTGAATGTCCCTGATCTGGGACGAGAGTTCTCGGAGCATTTCGGCCGGCTTTACCGGGAAACCACGGGCAAGACCTGGGAAGTGGAACAAGCCTATCGCCTGTACGTCGCCCGGGGCATGACGCCGCATTATCTGCGCACGCTGTTTACCACGAGCCTGACCCAGGGAATTCCCGTCAAGGAGGCCGACAAGATTGTCTGGGCGGGGATGGTGGACGAAGGCCAGTTCACGACATTGCTGCAAGACTTGCCGCCACTGGATCAATTGTTGCTCAGGGGCATTGTTACCGGGGAGTCGCTGTACGCCGATGAATATCGGCGGTCACTCGCCGATGAACTGCCGAGCGGGCTGGTGCCGACTACACAGCAAGTCCAGGCCGGGTTGGAGCGGATGCGCAAGCGTGATCTGATTGCCAATCTTGGGCATGGGCAATGGTCAGTTGAAGAGCAGGCGCTGGAGAGTTTTTTGCGTGGGGTTTATCGAGGTGGGGAAGAGGGGTGATTGGGGGATGGCTCGTTCGCCTGTCCGTATCATCCAAGCCCCCCCTCTTTTCCTCCGCTTTCTAGGGCTGCAAACGCCGCACGGACCAGCCCTCGGGCGTGCGGTCGTAGCGCAGCCGTTCGTGCAGCCGGTCCTGGCCATTGCCCCAGAACTCCAGCGACTCCAACCGCAGCTCGAACAAGCAGTAACCGTCGGGACGCGGCAAGGGCGCTTGGGTACCTGACAGCGCCTTGGCCCTGGCGCGCAGGGCTTCGACATCGGTCAGGTCTTCGCTCTGGCGCGACACCGCCGACATCGGGTGGGTCACGTGGGGACGTGCTCGCCAGGCGGCGTCGGCCCGGGCATCGCTGAGCCGTTCGGCCCGGCCGTTGAGCACGATCTGCTGGCTGCTCTCGCGCCAGTACAGCACCCCGGATGCCCAGGGGTTCTCGACCAGCTCGCGACCTTTCTGGCTGCCGGCATGGGTGCTGAACACCAGCCCGGCGTCCGACACTTCGCTGATCACCACGATCCGGGTCGAAGGCCGTCCCCGAGCGTCCGCCGTTGCCAGTGCCAGGGCCTTGGGCTCGCGTACGCCATAGCGTCGGGCGCGCTCCAGCCAGTTGTTCAGCACGATAAAGGGACTCGCGGGTGGTGTTGCGAACTCCGGAAACGGGGCCTCGATGGTGCCTGTAAGGGATTCCGACAGCAGATGTGCGCTCATTGGGTTGCTCCGATGACCTGGGTGTTCATATGAAAGCCGTGCCCTGGGCGAAGGCCACGCCATTGCCCGAGACCTGCACCGCGGTGACCGTCTCGCCATGGCCCTCGGCCTTGGCGAACATCAGCGACGGCCGACCGATTTCCACGCCCTGGAGGATTTCGATCTGCTGGCCGTAGTCGACCTGGGCATGACGGATCAGGTGAATCGCCAGGGGCCCCGCCGCCGAGCCGGTGGCCGCGTCCTCGACCACCCCGTAGGCCGGCGAGAACATCCGGCTGCGCCAGCGCCGGCCGGAACCGGCGAAGCAGTTGATGGCCATGTCGTGGAAGTGCCCCAGCGCGCGATGATCGGGGTTCAACGCCGACAGCGCGGCGACACTTTCCAGGCCGACGAACACATGCCGGGGACCGTTGTGGTAGATCTCCACCGGAAAGGTCGAGCCGCCGATCCCCAGGGCCCGGAGCAATTGCGGCATGCGTTCGAACGGCTCCCAGGTCGGAATCGGCTGCTGCATGCTGCACGCCACCACCCGGCCGTTCTGGCGTTCCAGCTCGAAGGGGATGGTGCCCATCTCGGTTTCCAGCGCCAGCCGGTCCTTGTCGGTTTCGGCACCCAGGGCGATGGCCGTGCCCAGCAACGGATGGCCGGCAAATGGCAGCTCGTTGACCGGGGTGAAAATCCGGATGCGCGCATCACCGCCATGGCGTGGGGTCAGGACGAAGGTTACCTCGGACAGGTTCATCTCCCGGGCAATCTGTTGCATGCGCTGGGCGGGGAGGTCGTCGCTGTCAAAGAACACCGCAACCGGGTTGCCCTCCATCGGGACGCTGGCGAAAGCGTCGATCACTACATACCTGTGCATGGTTTGCTCCATTGTGTTCAAGGGGGGCGCGACGGTTTACGCCGACAGGGCGTGGCGCATCAGGTCGGCGATGATGCGTGGCCCTTCCTGGGTCAGCACCGACTCGGGATGAAACTGCATTGAGGCGAAATGCGGCCCGCGCAGCGCATGGACCTCGCCGGTTTCCAGGTCGCGGCTGACCTGCACCAACCCGAGGCCGTCGACCTCGATGCGATCCTCGCGGCTCTGGGCGGCGAAGGTGTTGTAGAAACCCACCCGCTCGCGAGCACCGAACAGGTCGATCTGCTTTTGCACGCCCTGATTGGGAATGGCCCGGCGCTGCAGGTCCAGGCCCAGGCAACGGCTGAGCACCTGATGGCTCAGACACACCGCGAGAAACGGTCGCTGCTCGTCCAGCAGCGAGCGGATGGCCACATGCAGGTGGTCGATTTTCGGTTGCTCGACCGCCGTAGGATTGCCCGGTCCCGGGCCCATGATCACGATGTCGTAACCGTCGAAGGCATAGGCGTCGTTGTAGTTGCGCACACTCACCGCCAGCCCGAGGGCGCGCAGTTGCATGGCGATCATCGAGGTGAAGGTGTCCTCGGCATCGACGATCAGCACCCGCCGTCCCGACAGATCGGCCTGCGACTGCTGGCGCTCCAGTGCATCGCTCAGCCAGAAGTCGGCAATCAGCGCATTGCGACTGGCCAGGGCGGCGCGTACCTGGATATTCGAACCGAAGCGCGCCGGCGCCTGGTTTTTCAGCGCGGCGATCAGCCCGGCAGCCTTGGCCCGGGTCTCGGCGGCCTCGGCCTGGGGATCGGAATGGCGGACGATGGTCGAGCCGACACTGATCTTCAATTGACCTTCGCGGTCGATATCGGCGGTGCGGATCAGAATCGCCGAGTCCAGCGTGCGGGTACCTTGCGCGTTGCTACCGATCAACGCGGCGATGCCACTGTAATAGGCGCGGCCCTTGGGCTCGTGACGGCGGATCACCCGGCAGGCACTTTCCAGCGGGCTGCCGGTGACAGTGGGGGCGAACAGGGTTTCGCGCAGGATGTCGCGGACATCGCGGCGGGTGTGGCCTTCGATGAAATATTCGGTGTGGGCCAGATGGGCCATTTCCTTGAGATAAGGCCCGAGTACATGGCCGCCATCCTCGCAGATCCGCGCCATCATCTTCAGCTCTTCGTCCACCACCATATACAGCTCGTCGGCCTCTTTGCGGTCGGCGAGAAACTGCATCACTTCGGCCAGGTTCGGACCTGTCGGCGGATAGCGGTAGGTGCCGCTGATGGGATTCATCACCGCCAGGCCGTCCTTGAGGCTGATATGTCGCTCGGGTGACGCGCCGACGAAAGTGCGCTCGCCGGTGTGGATGATGAAGGTCCAGTAGACGCCCTTTTCCCGTTCCAGCAGATGGCGAAAAAAGGTCAGGGCACCGGCGATCCCGTAGTCGCCGATATCGGCCATAAAGGTGCGCTTGATGACGAAGTTGGCGCCTTCGCCGGTGCCGATCTCGTTGTCGATCACCTGGCTGACAATCTCCGAATAGGCCGCGTCACTGAGGTCGAAGCGTTCGTTGAGCAAGGCGATGGGCACTTCGGGCAGGCGCTCCAGCAGGGTATCGAGACCTATCTGCGCCTGCTCGACCACTTGGAGGGAAAGTAATGGGGCTTGATCGTCGACCGCCTCGAAGCCGCGTTCGGCGATCTGCCGGTAGGGAATGATCACCAGGGTTTCCAGGCGGGCTTCGCCGGCCAGGGGCTCACGCAACTCGATCTGCGTCAGTGACGACGGCAGCGAGACTTCGCCGAGCAGGACATCCACCAGGCCCGGTCCATTGGACTCCGGGCGGTACAACAGGGCGAAGGGCGGTGGGTCCGAGCGCAGGACCTGGGCGATAAGGTGTTCGGCGGCCAGGCTCATGGCAACACCTCCTCGGTGGTGACGACCATGGCGCAACGGCTGGCGGCGTACTCCAGGGCCATCCAGTGATGTTCCTTGCTGAAGTCGGCGATGGCATCGGCCACCAGGAACGGTTGGATATCGTTCGAATAGGCATCCACCGTGGAAATCAGCACCCCGACATGGGCGTACACCCCGCAGAGGATCAACTGGTCACGACCATGGGCGCGCATGCGCTCCAACAGGTCCGAGTTGAAAAACGCGCTGTAGCGCCACTTGGTCAGCAGCCAGTCGCCGGGCGCGGGCTTGAGCGCGTCGACCACCTCGCGGTCGGCGGGGCTGGCTTGCATGCCGGCGCCCCAGAAGTCCTTGAGCAGGCCGCGTTGGGCCTCGGTCATGCTCCCGGGCTGGGCCGTGTAGGCCACCGGAATGCCCTGGCTCGCGGACCATTGGCGGATGCGCGCGGCATTGCCCACCACCTCGTCGCGCAGCGGTGTGGGCAGCGGTCGGAGAAAGTAGCGCTGCATATCGTGGATCAGCAGCACGGCGCGTTGCGGGTCGATCCGCCACTGGGCCAGATTGGCCGGCAGGTCGCGCGCGGTGGGCAGCGCATAGGGGGTAATCGCGGGAATACCGGTCATTGCAACAGACTCCTGTCAAAAGCTTGCATGGGAGGCGGCGGGTGGGTTCTTCCAGGCCAGCACGGTGGTGATCGCTTGCCAAGGCGTCAGCCGCGGGTCGCACAGGCTGGTGTAATGGGTGCTGACCTGGTGGAGCCCGGCGACATCGGATGCACACTCGGTGACATCGTCCGGGGTGGTCTCCAGATGCAGGCCACCGGCGATCCCGCCAGCCGACAGCACCGCATGTTTGAAGGCGCTGACCTCCCGGGCGATGGTCTCGACCATGCGGGTCTTGTTGCCGCAGGGCGCGAGGATGGTATTGCCGTGCATCGGATCGCTCAGCCAGATGACCTTGTGACCCGTGGCGCGGACCGCCTCCACCAGCGGCGGCAAGCGTTCTGCGACCTTCTCGGCGCCCATCCGCGCAATCAGCGTCAGGCGCCCGGGTTCGCGGGCCGGGTCAAGGCGTTCGCACAGGCTCAGCAATTGCGCGGGGGTCATATCGGGGCCGACCTTGCAGGCCACCGGGTTCAGCACCTCGGACAGCAGGGCGACATGGGCGCCGTCCACTTGGCGGGTGCGTTCGCCGATCCACGGCCAGTGGGTCGAGCCGAGAAAGGTCCGGCCCTGCTCATCGTTGCGCAGCATCGGCAATTCGTAGTCGAGCAGCAGCATTTCGTGGCTGGTCCAGACCGGCGAGCCAGCGGCTGCGAGACGGTCCTGCCAGCCCAGGTGTTCCATGATCTCGCGGGCGGCCTGATAGCCTTTGAGCAGGCGTCGTGGGTCGGGTTGGCGGCTGTCTGAATGGGCGGCGTGGCTGTTGACCATATCGCCGCGATACGCCGGCAGTTCGATCTCGCCAATGCGTTCGCTGGGTTTTGAGCGGGGCTTGGCGTACTGCCCGGCAATGCGCCCGACGCGGATCACCGGTTGCTGGGTGACCAGGCCAAAGGCCCCGGCGAGGATCTCCAGCACCGCAGCCTTGCGGGCCACGGCGCCGTGCTGGTTGTCGTTGATATCCTCGGCGCAATCGCCGGACTGGATGACCTTGCCTTCGCCTTCGGCGACTCGCGCCAGGAGCGCGCGCAGGGCCAGGATGTCCTGGGCCCTGATCAAGGACTGGCTGTCTCTCAGGTGTTGCTGTACGTCCCTCAGGTGTGAGAGATCGCTCCACTGGGGTTGCTGCAGTGCTTCACAACCCAGAACACGTCGCACAATTGTTTCCATGATGAGACCCCTGGCGCAATGCTGTTAGGTGGGTATGCCTTCGCGTTTGATTTCGGGCACCGGGATATTCAACGCCCGCAGTTGCTGGAACACATTCATGAACTCGCGGTTTTGCTTGATCTTGCCGTTCTCGAGGGAGAAGGAATGGAGGAAGTGGTTCTCGTAGTAGCCATCCGGGTAGCCGGGAAAGAGGATCTGCCCGTGGCCTTCGCATTCGACCCAGAAGTGGTTCGGGTCATCGGTTTCGAAGATGCGCACGTCATACCATTCCCAGTCCGGGAAGCACTTCAGCGACCAGACCGCGTGTTCGGCCAGCTTGTCCTTGCCGCGAATGACGATTGGCGCGCCGGTGTCGGTGGTCCACAGGCCGCCGCTGCCGTCTTCGGTGAACAGTTCGTGGCGGCGCAGGCGGGCCGGGCCTTTGGTCTGCATGTACTGCTCGACGACCTGGCGGTTCTTGCGGCGAAGCTCGGTGCTGCTTGCAAACCCATCGTGTTTGTCTGGATTGGACATGGTCTTGCCTCTCGGGTGGATTAAGCGGGTAGGCCGGCGCGGCGAATGGTCGGCACGGGAATGCCGAGGGCGCGCAGTTGCTGGAAGGGGTTCATGAACTCGCGATTGCGCTTGATCCGGCCGTCCTCGAGTTCGAAGGAATGGATGTAATGGTTCTCGCAATGGCCCACCGGATAGCCGGGCAGCTTGACGATGCCGCGGCCGTCGCTTTCGACCCAGAAGTGGTTCGGGTCGGCGGTTTCGAAGATCCGCACGTTGTGCCACTGCCAGTCCGGGAAGCACTGGTTCAGCCAGATGCCCAGGGCCGCCAGCTTGGCGTGGCCGTGGAAGAGCAGCGGGGTGGCGCTGGCGGTGTTCCAGGAGCCACCGCTGCCGTCCTCGGTGAACAGCTCGTGTCGACGCAGGCGGGCGACGCCGTGGCTGTGCATGTACTGCTCGACGGTGGAGCGGTTCTTGCGCCGTAGTTCCGGGGCGTCGGCAAACCCTGTTTGGATCGCGGTAGTTGGCATGCTCATGTTCCTTTGGGCGTGTTCAATCAGCCGGGTTATTCAGCAATACAAGACACTTTCATGACGACGACAGTGAGGTGTCGTGATTGATATACGGGCCTGTTTCAGGAGAACTGGGGTTAAATGGTAAGCACGATGTAATAAACAATACCGTTCGGTCACAGAGGGACTACTCGTTCCTGTTTTGACGAACTGGCTGGAGGGAATTTATACAGGGGCGCGATTGGAAAAGTTAAGCTACCAGATTTCGTAGGTGTCAAGTTTTTGTGCCCGGCTTAACCTCCGCGCGCCTTCGGAAAATGGGGGCTGGAGGTGTTGTTGCAACATAAACGGGTGGTGAGGTAGTTGCAGATGGCCATGTAGTATATATAAAAATAAGATCGCTCTATAGTTAGCGCAAATGGTTATGGTCTTTTTATGGTTGTCCCCATTGACAGGGCGAACAGCTGGACTAGGATGACAAACCGATTTTCATCTTGGATAGCTAAAATGGACTTAGCACAGCTTTGGGTTTGGGATATTTACTTTTATTCGCTTTTTGCGAAAGCCATGAACATGGAGGAGTTTACCGGCATCGCACTGAACGCCATCACTGATTTGAAATTTGATTTCTATGCTTATGGCCTGTGCAGCCTGACGCCGTTCATGCGGCCGAAAACCCACCTGTACAGCAACTACCCGGCGGAGTGGGTCGCGCGTTACCAAGCCATGAACTACGCGGTGATCGATCCTACGGTAAAGCACAGCCGGCTGGCCTCGACGCCGATCTTGTGGAGCGATGACATCTTCAAGGGCAGCCCTGGCTTGTGGTCGGAGGCCAATGATTCGCAGCTGCGTCATGGACTGGCCCAGCCGTCGTTCAATGCCCGGGGGCGTGTGGGGTTGTTGAGCCTGGCGCGTAAAGACAAGAAGATCAGCGCCGACGAGTTTACGGAATTGGCGCCCATTACCAGAGCCTTTGCCGATGCCGCCTATGCCAAGTTGTCGGAACTGGAGGGCACCTTGGAACGAGATAATGACGTCGTGTTTACCGAGCGGGAAAGCGAAGTGTTGCGCTGGACGGCGGATGGTAAGACGTCGGAAGAGATCGGTGTGATCATGAGCGTGTGTACGGATACGGTTAATTACCATCACAAGAATATTCAGCGCAAGATCGGTGCGAGTAACCGGGTGCAGGCGGTGACCTATGCGGTTGCGCTGGGTTATATCTAACTGAGGTTCGGTGTTTGTTGCGGAACAGGGTTGTCAGGCCTGTTCTGCAACAGGGGGTTTGGCGTGTCAGGCGATTTGCTTTAATTCCTCGTACATAAATAATACTGGTGCAAGACTGCTGAAGTGACGTTTACGATCCGTCGGCAGTTGTATCGCGACAATCTGCTCATCCTGGTGCCGGATCATCT
The DNA here is from genome assembly GCF_059420925.1 of Pseudomonas sp. GW821-FHT03C07. NCBI lineage: Bacteria > Pseudomonadati > Pseudomonadota > Gammaproteobacteria > Pseudomonadales > Pseudomonadaceae > Pseudomonas > Pseudomonas sp. GW821-FHT03C07. The sequence goes on along the minus strand of NZ_JBWKUQ010000019.1, from coordinate 77,428 downwards.
CGCCGAGGCGTTCATAGTGGACGCCGTTTTTTCTGTAGTAGCGCTCCATGATCTTGCTGACAATCCCGACGATATATTCGGCGCCGGCGCGATGCGCGGTTTCCAGGCACTTCCAGAACAAGGGCATGGCCAACTCCGGGGTTGAGGTGGTGAAGCGGGTCATTTCCCAGATAAAGGCGCTGGCTGGCACGCCCTCGGCGCAGGTGTGGCTGAATACGCCTTCGAGCAGGTTGGGCGCGGTGGTGGGGATCAGTCGGGCACAGCCGATCAGTTCGCGGGTTGGGCTGAGGGCCAGGAGGTAGCGGGCGTGTACGTGGTCGTAGGCGTCCCATTCACACCCCGGGGCGTCGGGGGGCAGGGGCAGTTGCCAACCCAGCTTCTCGACAAACTGCTGATAGCGGTATCGGCCGAGTGACAGCCGCAGACTGTCGCTCATTGAGGACAGGGTGTGCTCTTCCATGTGCATAAGGGCTTCTCTATTGGTGAAGGACGGCGGGCGTCGATTTATATAGAGCAGCGGTGGGGGTTTGGCACCTACCAGATCTGGTAGGGGTGGGGGCTTTGGGCGTCGGTCTTGGACGGTGGGGCGATTAGAGAATTTCACTGTTTGAGGCGGTTTCAGCGTTTGCTGAAATAGGGGGAATGAGTGAAAACATTCGTTTAACCTCATGTGCAGCTTGATGACCTCGGCTTAGCAGATTGCTAATCTACTCGTGAGCGCGAAACCAGTTGCCATCCAGCGGCTATAACTGGCGTAGGAACCCCGTCGATGGTTGGATTATCAGCGTAGGGTGAGACCTCCACACCCCTGCTTGAGGGTGTGTATATGAATATCAAGCGTATCTTCAAGGGCTACCGGCGACTGTGGCCCTGTTCTTTGCCCGTCACCAAAGTGTTTGGTGTTTGTATTGCCGCCACTATTTTCGATTAACACAACCCTGCATGCCACACAGTTTTCGATGATTCTTAACGTTGCTTTGAAATTTCTGTAGTTCGTACATTTCCGTAATTGTGGATTTCAATAAATAACGAATTGTCCTACGTATGGTGTGCCATGCGATGAGTCAAGTGTTCGTGGCACAATTAAAGATCCTTACCGGCTCTGGATTCGTTTTTGTCCGAACTGTTGAAACTCAAAGAAAATGTCCTGATCGCTCATCCCTCCGGTTCGATGAGTTTCGGCACTTTGCCTGACATGCCGAAATTCGATCTTCGAGGTGGGGAGATTTATCTGCGCGTTGGTGTGCACTGGGGCGATAACCGTGGTTTCGGTATCAAACATATTTGGGAGGCGCATCGCGTGGATCTGTTCAAGTATCACTGTGACAGCATTGATGGTGTGGTGGCTCACATCGCAAAAATGATCGTGCCAGGCGCCCCTATCTATTGCGAATTCAAGGAAATGAGCGGCAACCACCGGGTGGCAGTCTTGAAAAATCCCAAGGGCTCATTGATCCTGGAGCCGAGGAACGAACGGCGAGGATTCGGTTACTACGTTGTCACGTGGTATCCGAAACGGCGCGCTGAGGGGACCTTGGTCGGTACGGTCGCCAGGTCCGCCAAAACTGAATAAAAAAGGCGCTCAATGAGCGCCTTTCAAAATGTTATTGAGGAGTAGTCGCAGCGATTCTTTAGCTCCGGATCATTGCTGACCGTGGGTTCAGAATCCGACCAAAGGCTTGGTCGTCACTACTTCAGAGAGCGCCAGTTCTCTGCTGCCGAAGTTCTGGGGGGGCATTACTGGAGCCCAAGCCCAAAGATGCGCAGTTGCAGTCCTCGTTGGCTATTTTAAGCAAGTTGACAACACTGTCAACCAGGCTGGCCCGCGGCCATTAGGGTCCCTGCGCTCAAGCCCCAGCTGTGGTTCGAGGGGCCACCCACCGGCCAAGGGTTTGACTGAGTCATCGGATCATAGCCTTGAGTAAGGTAAAAAGTTTTAGGTTGGATTCAGATCAGCCTGACAGCCTGGAAAGTAGAGAGGCAACCCTTGATCCCCATAAAATGCAAAGCCGCCCGGAGGCGGCTTCAATCGATACGCAGTTGAGCTTGCATCGCCCTTTCCGCGCTGCTGGATCAACCAAGGAGGGATCCAGGCTCCTGCCAGCGTTCGCTGGTAACGTCCCAATTATGGATATCGGTGATAACCGCTTCAAGCCAGCTTGCCCGACCTGGGGTGGGCCTGATCGGCCTTTAGTGACACAACTCTTTGTTTTTAAAAAGGTATGGCTCTGTTCCAGGCCTCGCTTTGATTCTTTTCAAAATGTGGCTCGTACTTAGGGCCGCGTCGTGGCCCACGCCCATCACGGTTGATAACCCCAAGTACCTAGCGGTACGTCATTGCTCCAAAAGAATCTAAGTCCATCCTGTTGTTTCTACGACATTTAATAGTTTGTTACTGGAGTCGTCCTGCTGCCGACTCTGGTATCGCCACCCGCGAACTAAACTGCTTGTACCTCTGAAGCAGGTGTCTCCAGAGCGTTCAGGAGGTGTCAAATGGCTATTTATGATACCTATCGGGAAATTGAAGAGGCCCTCGGTGTGGTACCGGAGTGGATCAAGCAGATGCCGGAAGGCGGCGCGAACGGATTCTGGGGAGTGGCTCGGGACTTTTGGCTGGCAGATACCAAAATCCCTAATAAGTATAAGGAGTTGATTGGTCTGGCGGTCTCCGGGGCGACCCGTTGCAAGTACTGCACCCTGTTCCATACCGAAGCCGCGCGCTTGTTTGGCGCGAGCGACGAGGAAATTGCCGAAGCCAGCTTGATGGGGGCGGTGACCATGATGGGCAGCACCTTTATTAACGCCCAGCAGATCGACTACGAGCAGTTCCGTCAGGAAACACTGAGTATCGTTCGGTATGTCAAAGATCACTCGCAACCCAAGGCCGCTTAGGCCGTTGCGGGACCCCGCCCTTCGCCAACTGACGAAGGATCACTTGATTGCAATCACCGGCGATGGTCCGAGGACCACCGCCCGGTGGCAAGCGGCGGTGCTGCGCGCCATCAGCACGCTGATGCAATACAGCGATACCGCCCGCGAAGATAACCAGGACCTGCGCATCCCGTTCGCCAAAGCCCTCCATGACCTCTATGCGGGACGCAAGTCCGACGCCGAGTTGACGGAAATGGTGCTGCTGATGCTGGAGGTGGAAACCGCCCCTTTGCTCGGCAACGGGCCCCAGGCAGGAGCGGTATCTGGGAATGATGACCCCTGATAGGTGCAGAGGGCCAAAGGCGTCGTGGTGATGGATCTGAACTCAATCACGCTGCCCCCTGATCTGCGTTGAGATGACCGGCAGGGGCCTTACCGCTTTTTTCACCCGCCACGGGAAACGCGGGCGCACGTCTCCTGATGCGCACTATACTTTTTTATGAAATTTGCCCCGAGGAAAGAGGCAATTTTCCAACAGGCTCGGGAGGTGGATGAGTCATTGACGTAACGTTGCGGCTTGGCGCCGTTGCGTTCGCATGACCACAGGGCAACAGGCGCAGGATGAAGAGAAAATGGCGATCGCAATCATCTTAGTTCTAGTCGTTGTCGCCTCAGTCCTGTTCCACCTGTTCGCTCCTTGGCATCTGACTCCGGCCGCCTCCAACTGGGGATCGATAGATACCACACTACTGATAACCCTGATCATTACCGGGATATTTTTTATCGCCATCACGGTATTCATGGCGATCGCGGTGATTCGATTCCGTCACCGGGAAGGCTCCCGGGCGGTCTACCAGCCAGAAAACAAGAAGCTGGAAGGGTGGCTGATCATCGTCACCTCGCTGGGCATCATCGGCATGCTGGCGCCCGGCCTGGTCGTCTACAACGACTTCATCCGGGTACCGAAAGACGCTATTGAGCTCGAAGTGGCCTCCCAGCAATGGCAGTGGTCCTTTCGCTTTCCCGGCCGCGACGGGAAGTTCGGCAAATCGGATGTCAAATGGATCGATTCCACCAACCCCTTCGGTATTGACCGCAATGACCCCGCGGGACAGGACGATGTCCTCATCATGAATAATGAAGTTCGGCTGCCCATCAATCGGCCGGTAAAAGTCCTGCTGCGTTCAAAAGATGTCATACACAATTTCTATGTTCCGCAGATGCGCGCCAATATGGATATGGTTCCGGGCATGGTGTCTTACTTCTGGTTTACCCCGACCAAACTCGGCAAGTTTGAAGTCATTTGCCTGGAGTACTGTGGCCTGGGTCATTACAACATGCGTGGCCATTTGATCGTCGAGGAGCAGGAGGCTTTCGATCAATGGCTCGCTAGCCAACCGACGTTTGCTCAGGCCCTGGCGAGCGCCGCCGCCCCCAGCCAGGACAGCCTGCTGGAAAAAGGCCGGCAATTGGTTGAAAGCCATGGCTGCCGGGCCTGTCATAGCCAGGATGGCAGCGCCAGCCTGGGCCCGAGCTGGAAGGACTTGTATGGCCGCTCGGAACAGCTTGCCGATGGCAGCCGCGTTCAGGTCGACGAAACCTACCTCAAGTCGGCGATCCTCGAGCCCACGGTCAGACGGGTCCAAGGCTACCCGCCGGTCATGGTGGCCTATACTTTCACCCAAGATGAGCTGGGCGCCGTGGTTGCCTTCATCAAATCGCTGAGCGCCACGGGGCAGAAGGAGCAAGGCGCTGCGAGCCAAGCTGCAGGCACAGCGGGTGATCGGGTGGCGCAGGGACAGCGGCTGGCCGGATCGATGGGTTGCCTTGCCTGCCACAGTCTTGATGGCAGCCAGGCTGTCGGCCCAAGCTGGCAGGGCTTGTACGGCAAAATGGAAAGCCTGGAGGGTGGCACTCAGGTCAAGGTCGATGAGGCCTATCTGAGGGAGTGCGTTCTCACGCCTGCTGCCAAGAGGGTCAAGGGTTATCCCCCGGTCATGCCGGCCTTTACCCCCAGTGACAAGGAACTGGATGCTCTGGTCGCCTTCATCAAGTCGAAAGGCAATGTCGACGCTGATACCGGCAAGGTGGAACCAGGCAAGTCGCCGTAAGTAAACAGCCGGAAACACTCCCACGCTCGTTCGGAGGATGTTTTGATGGCTTATGTGGAGCACGCGGAAACAGCGGTCCTGCACGAACCGAAAAGCTTCGTCACGCGATATATCTGGAGCCAGGACCACAAGGTCATCGCCCTCCAGTATTCCTTGACGGCCATGTTCGTGGGCGTCATCGCCCTGGTGCTGTCCGACCTGATGCGCATGCAGATAGGGTTTCCCGGCAGTCTCTCATTCATGGATGCCGGCACTTACTATCAGACAGTGACCATGCACGGCATGATCATGGTGATCTACCTGTTGACGGCCCTGTTCCTGGGCGGCTTCGGCAACTATCTGATTCCGCTGATGGTGGGCGCCCGTGACATGGTCTTCCCCTACGTCAACATGCTCAGCTACTGGTTCTACCTGGTCTCGGTGCTGGTGCTGCTCTCAAGCTTTTTCGTCCCAGGCGGGCCCACCGGGGCGGGCTGGACACTCTATCCGCCACAATCCATGACCCAGGGAACCCCGGGTTCCACAGGGGGCATCGTGTTGATGATGGTGTCGCTGGCCATCTTCATCGTTGCCGCCACCATGGGCGGGTTGAACTACGTGACCACCGTGCTACAGGCACGCACTCGAGGCATGACGTTGTTCCGCATGCCGCTCGCCGTCTGGGGCATCTTCATGGCCTCGGTCATGGCGCTGCTGGCCTTCCCCGCCTTGTTCGTCAGTGCGGTGATGGTGCTGTTCGACAAGTTGTTGGGTACGAGCTTCTTCATGCCGGCGATGATCTCGATGGGGCAGCAGCTCGCGCATCAGGGCGGTAGCCCGATACTGTTCCAGCACCTGTTCTGGTTCTTCGGCCATCCGGAGGTCTACATCGTCGCCCTCCCGGCGTTCGGTCTGGTCTCCGACCTGATCAGCACTCATGCGCGCAAGAACATCTTCGGTTACCGCATGATGGTGTGGGCCATTGTCGCCATCGGCGTGTTGAGCTTCGTGGTCTGGGCGCACCACATGTACGTCAGTGGGATGAACCCGTATTTCGGCTTTTTTTTCGCCGTGACCACCTTGATCATCGCGGTACCGACCGCGCTGAAAGTCTACAACTGGGTGCTGACCCTATGGCATGGCGACATTCACCTGACGGTGCCGATGCTGTTTGCACTGGCCTTTATCCTCACCTTCCTGGTCGGTGGCCTGACCGGGTTGTTTCTCGGCAACGTGATCGTGGATATCCCGCTGTCGGACACCTACTTCGTCGTGGCCCACTTCCATATGGTCATGGGGGTTGCGCCGATACTGGTGGTATTCGGTTCCATCTACCATTGGTTTCCGAAGATCACCGGGCGCATGCTTAACGACACCCTGGGCAAGCTGCATTTCTGGGTCACCTTCCTGGGGACCTACTGCATCTACTTCCCCATGCATTACCTGGGTTTACTGGGTATGCCGCGGCGCTATTACGCCTATCCGAACTACGAGTTCATCCCGCAGTCGGCGCAGCAGCTGAATGCGTTCATTACCGTTACCGCACTGATTGTCGGCGTGTTCCAGTTGCTGTTCCTCTTCAACCTGTTCTGGAGTGCCTTCAAAGGCAAACCGGCAGGCGGAAACCCCTGGGGTGCGGCCAGCCTGGAATGGCAGACACCGAACACCCCGCCGGTACACGGCAACTGGGGAGAGAAGCTGCCGGTCGTGCATCGTTGGGCCTATGACTACAGCGTGCCCGGGATAGAGCAGGACTTCGTTCCACAGACGGTCTCCGCCGAGGCGCTGGAACAGATGAGGCAGCGCACCGCAGAGGCGAGGATTGCGGGTGAAGGACCATGAACAGGCCGCTATTGAAAAACACGGCAAGCGCCAACACCGGAGGCCGTTGGAGCCAGCCCCCCGACGACACCTGGGCGGCGGATGGCATCGACAGGGCGAAAACCGCAAAAGTGGGCCTGCGCGTGTTTCTGGGTGTGGTGACCTCGCTGTTCTTTCTCTTGCTGCTGGCCTTCATTACGCGCTCGCAAGTGGCGGACTGGCAGCCTCTCACCGAGCCGCTGGCACCGTTGGCCAGTGCAAGGCCACTCTGGCTGAACACGATCCTGCTGGCACTGGGCAGTATCAGCCTGCAGTGGGCGCGGGTGGCGGCCCGGCGAGGCGCGTTGAACGGCGCCACCCTCGGCTTCGCCCTGGGAGGCGTCTTTGCGATTGCCTTTTTGGGGGGGCAACTCTGGGTCTGGAAACAGTTCGTCGACTGGGGCTATTTCGTCTCCGGCAATCCAGCCAACAGCTTCTTCTACCTGTTGACCGGTGTGCACGGGCTGCACCTGCTGGGCGGCCTGGTGGCTTGGGGTCGAGTCGGCGCCCGGTTCCTGCGACGTGTTCCGCTGCCGCAGCTGGAGCCCGGCGTGGAGCTCTGCGCCATCTACTGGCACTACCTGCTGGGCGTCTGGATCGTCCTCTTCGCCCTGCTGACCAGCACGCCGGAAACCTATGAAAGCATCGCCGCATTCTGCGGTCTGAGGTGAAGCCATGGCATCGTCCCCAGCCGGTCCGGAAGAGCCCGGTCTGTCCTTACCGCTGACCCCACCCGATACGCTGGTACCGGGATGGCAGGGCGTCGCCAACGACTGGTCCTCGGATCGGGACGCATTCAAGCACGTCCCCTGGGGCAAGGCGATGATGTGGATCTTCCTGCTCAGCGACACCTTCATCTTCAGCTGCTTCCTGACTGGCTACATGTCGGTACGCATCAGCTCCACCGTCCCCTGGCCGAACCCCAGCCACGTGTTTGCCTTGACCATCGGCGGCGCTGAAGTCCCGCTGATCCTGATCGCGATCATGACCTTCGTGCTGATCAGTAGCAGCGGCACCATGGCCATGGCGGTGAATTTCGCCTATCGCCGTGTGCGCAGTAAATGCGCGGCCCTGATGCTGACCACCGCCGCCTTCGGTGCGACCTTCGTCTGCATGCAGGCGTTCGAGTGGAGCAAGCTCATTGCCGAAGGTGTTCGCCCATGGGCGAACCCCATGGGTGCAGCGCAATTTGGCGCCAGTTTTTTCATGATTACCGGTTTCCACGGGCTGCACGTGTCAGCCGGCGTCATTTACCTCTGCGTCGTTGCATTCAAGGTATTGCGAGGTGATTACGAGCGCTCCGGAAACTATCAGATCGTCGAGATAGCCGGGCTGTACTGGCATTTCGTGGATCTGGTGTGGGTATTTATCTTCGCGTTGTTCTATTTATGGTGAGTCTGTAGAGGAGTACTGGCGATGGCGCATGCACAAGGTCAACAACATCCACTCAGCTTGTACCTGAAGATCTGGGGATTGTTGTTTGTACTCAGTACCCTGTCCTATCTGGTCGATTATTTTCACTTCCAGGGCTACTTCAGGTGGTCGCTGATTCTGGTGCTGATGTTGTTGAAGGCTGGCCTGATCGTCTCCGTCTTCATGCACATGGCCTGGGAGCGTCTGGCGATGGTCTACGCCATACTGGTACCGCCATTGTGTCTGCTGGTGCTGGTAGGTCTGATGGTGGCAGAGGCGGACTACGTGTTCTTCACCCGTGGGATGTTCCTCGGGTAATAACAGGCTTCCGCCTCCTGCGCACTCGGACCGCCTCCTATATCGTTCGCTTGAACTGATGCCATCTATACAGCCAGGCCACTATCCAATGGGGGGCTGCTGGGCCAGTGCCGGCCGCTTGCAGCTGTGGGTGATGTTTGATGACCCGATCCAGCGTCGACTCCTGATTGGGTTCAACGTCCACGAAGAAAATATACTCGCCTTCTTTTATCCGCTCTTTCAACTTGCGGAAGTGGGCATTGGGCACCTGAATACCAAAAAAGCCGCCTTCCCAGATACTGAATCCGAGTATCACGATGCTCAGAAAAACGAACGGCATCCAGCCTGCCGCGGTGGCGGTCCAGCCTGCCAGATAGGCCCCCCCCAGCGCCAAGGCGGCGAGCGGTATGCCAATGACCGCACCAATCTCGCCAGAACGGACAACATCCTGCTTCATGAATGAGTTCACATCATGCAGATGATGCTGTTCCACTTCGGCATCCCGATCGCTGAGCACATGAATCTGTTCAGTACTGATACCGCTGGTTTCCAGTTCGCTTTCAACGATTTCCAGGTCGTCGAGATTATCGCTGATGTAAAAGTGTCGGTTCATGAGTCACCTCCTACCGCCTATCCGCAGGTGTCCCCTTTTTTCTGCAGTGGTTATCTGAAATTCCAGAGCGTTAGCCTGTCTCTCTGGATCACGTTGCACGCTCATTGCTACCAAAAAAGTATAGCACCGCCCTTTTCAACGCCATGGCCGCCCGGAGCCCGAGCACGTTGGGCTGTGCGCAATGCACCAGGGCACGGGAGACCTCCCGTGCTGTTCCTGACCCGTTTTTCAACAGCCTGGTCCGGGTGTTGGGGGCGGCGGGCTGGTGGGCGAGTTGAGGCTGTAGCGGTTCCTTGCCTGTTGTCTAGAATTTAATAGGAGGTCGGGTCGTCCCCAAAGCGACTGTCCCAGGAGGTTTTTCGTCATGAACACCTTAACCATCAAAGGCTGGTGCAAAGCCAGCAGCGATCAACGGTCCACCCCGATGGGGGAGATCCATTTTCACGTCAATGACGACGACCATTTGCGTATGGAGGAGGCCGAAGAACATCTGCAGCAGACCCACGAGCCTGAAGTGATGATCGATGTGGATATGAGCACAATGGAGTTGATCACGCCAGAGGAATGCGGCCCGTTGTCTGATTGCCAATTGCGCGTTTATTTGAGCGCAGGCGACCAACGCGGCCAGTTCCACCTGGTCGGGCATCGGGCGAGCGACGGCAGTTTGATCTATACCAATGCGGTGATGATCGATCAGTTGGGTTGATTCCCCGGCGAAGGGGAAAAGCCAGACAAAGCCCTCACATTGCTGCGAGGGCTTCGTTTTGTAGGGTGCGGTGCCGGGAACCGACCCCGGGATCTACTGATTACACTTCAACTAAATGGATGGTCGTCTAATGCGTGTGATGCGTGATGTGTTGAGGACGAACCCGCAAGCAGCGCATCCACCACAGCCCGCGCCATCTCTACCGAGTGAAGCATGCCCCAGAACAGAGACCGCTCTACCGGGTTCGTATGCAAGCTGATTTCGTCACCGTTCAGTTCGGCTACTTCGAGCAATTTTGACACGTAGGTCAGCGCGTCCTGAGCGTTGACGCCTGGCTGGATGGCAAAAATCGTGGGTCTGAAAGGGTCATCGTAATCGATGGTTTTAGAGAGGGTTAGACCCAGGGTATCGAGCAAGCGGGCCGCATCTGGCCGCATTGATTTCACAGGGCCGTTGGAAATGGAAGGTGGATCGGGGGTGATTTTCTTAGCCATGGTGAATCTCCAACAGGTTAAGGAGATCTCCACTCTTGCTGCGATACAAGGGTGGCGAACTGTACGCAGGTTCGCAGACCGGTCTGTTGGGACACCGGCAGGCATAAGCCTCCTGCGCACAGCCCGCCATAACGCAGACATGAAAAAGCCGCTTACGCGGCGCTGTGCGCCAACAGAAACCGCCGGGCTGCGAAACCCGTATCGCTGAATTTGCAGCGACGACAGGAATGTAGCTCCAGCCGCGAGCGCACACAACATTCTCCCACGACCAAAACATGTAGGAAATATTAGTTTTTTTGGAAAGCTATTTCTCCTCATTACGAGGCGCTGGGGAGCTACGGACGAGGAAGGGAAATCACTCACCTATTAGTCCGGAAACGATTTCGAGTGCTTTTTTTCACTTCACTGCATTGGGGGCGTCCGACTAATGGGACGTCTGGCTGGGAGCGGTCACATTACGTTCAGCAGACAAACAAAAGCCCCGCATCGCTGCGAGGCTTCGTTTTGTATGGGCACCAGGAGTCGAACTAATCCCTTTGTTATTGAAAAATAAAGGGAAATATCGTGGGCATGGTTTTTCATACCTCTATCTGTACCCTCAGCGTAGGTAACCGGTGAGGCCATGCTCGGAAAAATCCCTGCCGAAGTGCTGAAAGAGGGACTGGCGTGGTGCCGATGGTTCTTGACGATGTGTGATTATTAATTATGATTAACTATTAATCGAAACTCATCACGATGGCTGGTCGCGATACCCGAAGCGACCATCCATCTAGCGAGAGCCTGCTGATTCTCGCAACACAGGAGTCATCCACCATGGCAGCTAGCGCGAAAACCCGGTCCGTTACGGCTCACGTCCCGGTGCAACTGGCCGAGAGAATCGATTTGATGGCTGAGCGGCTGGAGCGCTCCAAGAACTGGATCCTCAAGCAGGCTCTGTCCGCCTGGATAGACCAGGAAGAAGAGCGCAGTCGCCTGACTCGCGAGGCGCTGGCGGATGTTGATGCCGGTCGTGTAATTGACCACCAAGCGGTCCAGGCCTGGGCCGACAGCCTTAGTACCGACACCCCGCTGCCGGTACCGCGCTGATGGAGTTGAAGTGGACCAGCAAGGCGCTTTCAGACGTTGCTCGGTTGTACGAGTTTCTGGCTACAGTGAACCGGCCCGCCGCCGCGCATACGGTTCAACAGCTCACGGGGGCTTCAAGCATATTGCTGACTAATCCGCGTATTGGCGAACGGCTGGAAGAGTTCGAACCACGAGATGTGCGCCGAATCCTGATCGGCCATTATGAAATGCGCTACGAGATTCAGGAGTCCACCGTCTATCTGCTGCGGCTGTGGCATACGCGTGAAGATCGATAGACGCTATCAGATGATTGCGGTAGTCGAAGTGTTTACGAGGCCGGCTAAAACGGAATAAAAAAGGCGCTCAATGAGCGCCTTCTAAAATGTTGTCGAGGAGTAGTCGCAGCGATTCTTTAGCTCCGGATCATTGCTGACCGTGGGTTCAGAATCCGCCCAAAGGCTTGGTCGTCACTACTTCAGAGAGCGCCAGTTCTCTGCTGCCGAAGTCTGGGGGAGCGATACTGGAGCTCAAGCCCAAAGATGCGCAGTTGCAGTCCTCGGTGGGCATTTTTAAGCATGCTGACGATGTGGTCAACGGCAAGCTGCGTTGACGTGACGAGCTACTGGCTTCGTTACTCAAGATGCCATTGCTGCTGACGTTTCCAATCATTTGGAAACCCCATGAGCCTCAAACTCCCAAACTCTCGCTGATCCATGACCTCCGCAAGGCGAAGCTTCCATTGGCTGTCTGGGCTGATCAGGTCGGTTAGATAGGCCAGCATCGTCAATACGATGTACAGGCGTTGCTTTGGTTGAGGACCGTCGCCAGGTACATGCGGAATCACCCACTCTTTGGGTAAGGACGGTCGAATCGAAAGCTCTCGGTTCCATAACCGTGAATGGTGGGCGCAGCAGTTCCGGATAAAGGTCAAGGTGTGCAGCCAGGAGGCCAATACATCGAAGGGCAGATTGAATCTGCTAGAGATCGCTTTTTTGTCAGCGCTTTTACCTATGGCGTTGAATAGGGTAGAGACCGTCCCAAGGCTGAGCTCTTCCAGAACGGCCCAGGCGGGCGGTAGCTCAGGATGGGTATAAGTCGCCCCGTAGAATCGGAAATAGTTATCGCGAATGCGATTTTCAATCCGCTGTTGGTGAACGCCATCGACATGACGACCGCTTTTTATGCGATCAATCTCGCGTCGGAGTCTGGTCTGCTCCTTGTTCAACTGATCTCGCAGGGGGCGTAGCAAGTCAGAGTGCGAGTATGACGAGGAAAAAACTGACGAGTCAGCTATCCAGTCAGGCCCATATTTTGGACACATGTGATTGCTGATCGATGCTCTGATGGCAACTTCGACAGGTTCGATAGCATCCATCGTTATGCGTCGCAACGAACCATCGAAGCGATAGATGTCGACCACGGCTTTCAGGGTACTGCCGGGTTTGAAGGTGTGTTCGGGATCCGGCTCCTGAAAGGGACGCATGTAGGGGCTCAAGCGAAACAGCGTTACCACTTCGAGAAAGCGCAATGCCCTATCGTCGTTGGTGACGTGCAGGCCTCGTTGCTTCAACAGTTCCAATTGCTGTTCTACGCTGAGGGCCGGCTTGTCGAAGGGCCTCATGTAGTTTTCTCCAGGCAAAAAAAACCCGCACGATTTGAGCTTGCTGACTGTGGGTCAACCTAGGCTTGGCGGGTGTGTTGGGGTGCATTATAGGTAGGTGTCAGAGCCCGTCAACGTCGCGTTGATGTGAAATTGTAACGGGTTGGTGCCTTGGATTTTTTTAAGTGTGGACACGTTGTGGACATTTTCAGCTTTTTGAAAGCGCGAAAACTAAAGGTCCAGAAACGCCAAAGCCCCGTATTACGGGGCTTTGATGTATGGTGCCGGCACCAGGAGTCGAACCCGGGACCTACTGATTACAAGTCAGTTGCTCTACCAACTGAGCTATACCGGCGTGTTAGGGCGACGATTATAGCGATTGGCGAGGTTCTGTAAACCCCTGATATCTGACTATTTTTGCGGAGGCGACGTTCTCGTGATCCGCCCACGTCAGCAACCCTAGGCTTTGTCCTGATCCACCGGTCGCGCCGCTTCAATCGCCGCGAGCAACCGGCCCGCTATTTCAGCCGCCTGTTTGGCCGACGCCACGTTGGTAAAGGTCATCAATAACCCGCCTTCCTGCCCGGCCGCCATCTGCCAGCGCGACAGAGGCTCAATCGACAATCCCGCCGCCCGTGCCTGCTCGGCTATCCGGGAATCCGGCACATCAATCAACACCCGCACCAGCAGATTGATCCCCCCCGCCTGCGGGTCGACCCTCAATATCCCACTGCCCACCTCTTCCAGCGCCCTGACCAGCAACGCCCGACGCGCGCTGTACAATTGCCGCATCTTCTTCAGATGCCGGGTGAAGTGGCCCTGGCTCAGAAAGTCGCTGACCGTCGCCTGCAGCAGTTCCGGGCAGCGATTGCGCCACAGCCGCGCAACCTGTTCAAAACGCCCGACCTGTTCCCTCGGAACTACTAGATACGCCAGCCGCAACCCCGGAAACAGCATCTTGCTGAAGGTCCCGGCGTACAGCACGCGGTCATGCACATCCTGGCTCTTCAGTGCGGGCAACGGCCGGCCTCGATAACGAAACTCGCTGTCATAGTCGTCTTCCAATACCCAGCTCGACTGCACCTGCGCCCAATCGAGCAGCTCCCGCCGCCGTTCCGGGCTCAACGCCACACCCAATGGGCTCTGATGGGCCGGGCTGACCACCGCCAAGCGCGCCGTCGGACTCAGGCGAATACCGTGCGCCACCCGCAAACCATCGGCATCCACCGGCACCGGCACCAACTCTACGCCGCGATTGAGCAAGATCTGCCGCGCATGCACATAACCGGGGTCCTCGAACCAGCAACCCTGGCCCGTCATTTCCAGGCTTTCGCAGACCAGTTCGAGCACGGCGTTGTAACCGGTGCAGATAAACACCTGGTCCGGTGTGCACTGCACGCCCCGATACAACCCCAGGTACGTGGCAATGGCCGAGCGCAGCGGTGCGTAGCCTCTCGGATCGCTGAAACCCAGACCGGCGATATCGGTTTGCCGAGCACGTTGGGTGATCAGTCGGCTCCAGAGTTTCCGCGGAAAAGCATCCAGCGCCGGCAGCCCCATTTGCAGGGGCAGCGGTTGATCCTGTTCGGTCGGCGCGGCGCTTTCCGTTGGCGGGCTGGGAGCCGCTGTCACCGGCAGATCAAGGGCAATGACGGTCCCAGCCTGCCCCCGCGCCGTCAGATAACCCTCGCTGATCAGCAGCTCATAAGCCGCTTCGACCGTGCCCCGCGCCAGGTTGAGTTCAGTCGCCAGGGCGCGCACCGAAGGCACGCGATCACCGGGACGCAATTGGCCCTCATCGATGGCGCTACGAATGCGTCGATAGACCACCAGGTATTTGGGCAGACCCGGTTCAGTGGCGGCTTTGGCAATGGGCATGGCGTTTTCCGTGGGCATGCAGATCGGCCGCAGTTTAACCCCATGGGTGGGCGGATCAGCAGCGGTTATGTCCCAAACGGCTTGCTCGATCTTGGCCCTGTTGGCCGATGCCAACGCACCGCAGACTGCCGGCCATGACTTTACCGACCGCAAAGGGGAACCCTCCATGACTCAACGTCTCAACTACTTCGACGCAGCACCCCTGGGCTACAAAGCGCTGTTTGGCGTTAAAAGCTATCTGCAAGGCTGCGGGCTCGAAGCGCATTTGATCGATCTGGTGTACCTGCGGGTTTCGCAGCTCAACGGCTGCGCTTACTGCATCAGCCAGCATTCCCGCGACCTGATCAAGCTGGGCGTGAGCCTCGACAAGGTACTGCTGGTGCCGGTCTGGCGCGAAGGCGGTGCGTTGTTCGATCGCCGTGAATGCGCCGCCCTGGCCTGGGCCGAAAGCGTGACCCGGGTGCACGAGACCGAGGTGCCGGACGAGGACTTCCAGGCCGTTTGCGCGGTATTCGGCGAAAAGGAAGTGGCCGACCTGACCCTGGCGGTCGCCCTGATGAATGCGCTTAACCGTGTGGGTGTCAGTTTCCGCTTGGTACCAGCCGGTGTGCGCCAGCAGGAGGATGTGTCCCATGGGCAATGATCTCGAATACGCACTGATCGAAAGCAAAGCCCAGTGCCGCGAGTGTTTTGCCGTGATGCAGGAGCTACGACCGCATTTGACCGATGTGGAGTCCTTCGTCGAGCAGGTCTTTCGTCAGGGCGAGCAGGGCTTTCGCCTACTGGCGCTGCGTGAACACGGGCAGGTGATCGGCCTGGCCGGTTTTCGGGTGACGGAGAACACTCTGTATGGGCGCTTCGTCTATGTCGATGACCTGGTGGTGACGGCTTCGCAACAGCGTCGCGAGCTGGGCGCCGGGCTGTTGGAGGAGGTGCGTCGTCATGCGCGGGCCTTGGGTTATCGCTATCTGGTGCTCGATACGGGGATGCATATGCCTTTGGCGCAACGCTTCTATTTCCGCCAGGGGCTGTTGGCCAAGGGCATGCACTTTTCCCAGGACTTGAATGCGGGGCCGTCGCAATGAGCCACGCCCTGTTGTTGAATTTCAGCCCCCATGGCAAGGCCGCTCGGGTTTATCGCCTGGCCGCCGACGTGCTGGGCGACTGGCCGGGCATCAGCACCATCATGGATCGCCAGCTGGGCGGTGAACCGCTGTCGGCCTTGACCCGCGACTATGCGACGGCCGTGACTTCGGTAGCCGGTATGGACAATGTGGCCATCCATGCGTCCGAGCGGCAGATCGTCGAGCTCGAGACCAGCGATCTGCTGGTGTTGTGCACGCCGCTGCACAACTTCACGCTGCCTGCCGCCATGAAGCTGTGGATCGATCATGTGGTGCGCATTCAGCGCAGCTTCGGGGTGAACGGTGCGGGGGAGAAGTTTGGCTTGCTCAAGGATCGCCCGACCTTTGTACTGGTCAGTTCCGGGGGCTTTGTTGAGGGAGAAAACGCGCGTCAGCCGGACTTTCTCGCGCCTTATTTAAAGGCGATTCTCAATTCCATCGGCATTCATCAGCTGACGTTTATCTATCTGCAAGGCACCGTCCGTGGTGGTGAGGCGGTTGAGCAAGGCCTGGCGGTCATGCGGGAGGCGTTGCTGAGGGAGCTTCAGGCTAATACGGAAACCTGTAGGCGCCAGCTTGCTGGCGATGGGGCCAGTGAGTCTTGTATCGCCTGATCGGCCGCTATCGCCAGCAAGCTGGCTCCTACAGAGGTTTGTGGTGTTCTCGGGGGAGGGGTGGCAGACCCTGAAAAAGGCGGCGTTATGTCCATTGACCAGAACGCTTATGCACAAGTGGTTGGTCGTTAGCGCGGCGAGAATGCGATTTTGTGGACGCGTTCTCATAAGCGCGCAACTATCTGTTTTTTCGGTGCTTTATTTTGTGAGCAAAAAGTAACCAGACAGCTTTTTCCTCTGTAAGCGTTGTTTTCAGGGCGTCTGTTGGAAAAGAATCAACAGAGTTATCCACAGGCTGCACTACGTAATCTGGAGATTGGTGGCGCTCTGCCATTAGCAGAAGATTGCGTGGCGTCAATGGGCTTTCGCAGAACAGGCCCAGGCGTACGGCGTAGCCTTGCTCTTCCAGGAACAGTGCGCGGTCGAGTACCAGCCAGAGTTCCAGCGGGCGGCGGAACAAGCCGCGGAGCAGTTCCAGATTGCGTACCTGCGCCAGTCGTTGCCAGCCCGCGGTTTCCAATTCCGACCAATTCTGCTCGCCGACTGTGGATAACTCTTTGAGTGCGGCCAGGTCGCGGCAGTAGTCGGCGAAGGGTTTTTCGAGCCAGGCGCTGGGCAGCGAAGGGGTGGGCAGGTAGTCGTCGGTTTGCCGTAGACGGCGCTGCAGCAGGTCGAAGGCCAGGCGTCGGGCCATGGAGCTGTCGCGCTGGCGGCGCACCCGGGCGCCGGCGGTGACGGTTTCGCTCAGGGGCAGGGCGAGGTCGTCCAGCGATAGATGCAGGGTTGAAGCTTTGGCTGCGCAGGATAAAGCTTGGTAGCTCGCGGCGCTGATGCGGTTATAGCAGCAGGGGGCGATTGCCAGTTGCCGGCAGCCAGCGTGGCTGGCGAGTTGCATCAGGCGTACGTGGAGGTCGCCGCAGGCGTGGAGGGCGACCGGGGTGTGCTCGGCGCTCAGGCGGGCGGCGGCATCAGGCGCGAGGACGTCTTGTTGCAGGTGTTGGGCCGGCAGGTGGTGGTGCTGGCTGAGCTGCTGGCCGCTGGCGATCAGGGACGGGTCGTATTCCAGGCAGGTCAGGTGTTGGCCGGGTTGCAGCAGGCGGCGGCCAAGGTGGCCTTTGCCGGAACACCAGTCGAGCCAGTGGCTGGGCGATTGGGCGAAGTCCAGGCGGCTGGCGAAGGCTTCGATCTGTTGCCATTTTCGGCCTGGGACGCCGACGTTCAGGCGCTGATTGGCCGGGGGCAGGGCGCTGTTGGGGAGTGTTCCGACAGTGGTCAACGCCGCGGATTCGGCAGCCAGCGCGGGAAATGGCGCGGGGGCGGCGAGGTGTTCCGGGTGGTTGTGGCTGGCTTCGGCGTCGTCGAGGCTGCGTCGGCGTAACCAGGTGGCGAGTTCCGGGTGTTGGGTTTCCCACGGCAGATGCAGATGGGTGAAGGGGCGTGGGCGCCAGAGGTGTTGGTGCGCCGAGAGGAAGGTGTCCAGGGCCTTGAAGCGGGTTTGCAGGGTGGGGCCTTGGAGGATTGGGGGCATGCTGCGGGTTCCGGGGTGGCTGGGCTGGCCTCTTCGCGGGCAAGCTCCGCTCCCACAGGGGGTTTCAGTCGTACATAAAACTCAGGTACGACTCAAATACATTGTGGGAGCGGAGCTTGCCCGCGAAGAGGCCCTTGAAGCCAGCAAAAATCCTAGGGGCTGGGCGCAGGGGATTTTAAGTCCCTTGCGCCAACCAAGTCACCGCCCCTGACAGGCATCCACCCGCATCCAACGCTCCACCTGCTTGAACGCCTGCACCAGCAGGAACGAGATCACCAGATAGAACACCCCCGCCGTGAAGAACATATCCACGGTCAGGTAGTTGCGGGCAATGATGGTCCGGGTCATGCCGGTCAGTTCCAGCAGTGTCACGGTACTCGCCAGCGAGCTGGCCTTGAGCATCAGGATCACTTCGTTGCTATACGCCGGCAAGCCGATCCGCGCCGCGCGCGGCAGGATGATGTAGATCATTGCCTTGGCCCGCGACATGCCCAGCGCCCGCGCCGCTTCGATCTCGCCCGGCGGAATGGCCTGGATCGCCCCCCGCAGGATTTCCGCGATATACGCAGTGGTGTGCAAGGTCATGGTTGCCGTCGCGCACCAGAACGGGTTGCGCAGATAAGGCCACATGAAACTGTCGCGAATCGCGTCGAACTGCGCCAGGCCGTAATACACCAGGAACAGTTGCACCAGCAGCGGCGTCCCGCGGAAAAAGAAGATATAGGCGTAGGGCAGGGATCGCACATACCAGAGCTTCGAAGCCCGGGCGATGCCCAGCGGCACCGCCAGGATCAATCCCAGCACCACGGCGATGCCCACCAGTTCCAGGGTCAGCACCGCGCCCTGATAGAACTTCGGCAGCCATTTGAAGATGACTTCCCATTCCATTATGTGGTCCTCACAAAACCGCGAGCGGCACGTTTTTCCAGGAAATGCATGCCGGTCATGGCCAGGACGGTCAGGCCCAGGTACATAAAGGCCGCCACCAGGTAAAAGGTGAACGGCAGCTTGCTGAACAGCACGGCGTTCTGCGCCTGACGCATGATTTCTTCCAGGCTGATCACCGACACCAGCGCGGTGTCTTTCATCAGGATCATGAACAGGTTGCCCAGACCCGGCAGGGCGATACGCCACATCTGCGGCATGATCAGCCGGGTGAAGATCCGCACCTTGGACATGCCCAGTGCAACCCCGGCCTCCCGGTGACCTTTGGGTATCGCCAGGATCGCGCCACGAAACACTTCCGTGGCGTAGGCGCCAAAGCACAGGCCCAGGGCGATCACCCCGGCGGCGAACGGGTTCAGGGCCAGTTCGGGGTTACCGAATGCTTCGCCCATTGCGCTCATCAGATTGACGCTGCCGTAGTACATCAGCAGCACCCAGAGCAGTTCCGGCACGCCACGGACCAGGGTCGAATAAGCACCCCCCAGCCATTGCAGCGGTTTATACGGTGAAGTCTTGGCCAAGGCGCCGAGCAGCCCGAGCAGCAGTCCCAGGCACAGGGCCGAGAGCGCAAGCTTGACGGTCATCAGCGCGCCGGCGGCGAGCGCCGGGCCGAATCCATAGAGGTCGATATTCATGGGCAGAGGCCGGCTTTACCAGGGACAGCCGACACCTTGCGTTGAGGTGCCGGCCATCGGGGCAGGTCAGAGGATGCTGAACGGGAAGTACTTGTCGTTGATCTTCTTGTAAGTACCGTCGGCGATGATTTCCTTCAGCGCGGCATTCAGCTTCTCACGCAGTTCGTTGTCCTTCTTGCGCACGGCGATACCGATCTTGTCGCTCTCTTCCACCGGGTTGCCCTTGAACTCGTAAGGCTTGCCGGCCTCGCTTTTCAGCCATTCATAGTTGACGTATTTGTCCGCCAGAATGGCGTCCAGGCGCCCGGCCTGCAGGTCGAGGTAGGCGTTTTCCTGGGTGTCGTAGAGCTTGATGGTGACGTCGTCGCCCAGGTGGTCTTCCAGCCAGCTACCGGCCAGGGTCGAACGCTGCGCGCCGATGATCTTGCCCTTGAGCGAGGCCTTGTCGGTCTTGAACTCGGCGTCTTTCTTGGCAGCGATGAATTGCAGCTTGTTGGAGTAGTACGGGTCGGTGAAGTCGACGGCCTGCTTGCGCTCTTCGGTGATCGACATGGAGGAGATCAGGAAGTCGAATTTTTTGGTCTGCAGGGCCGGAATGATCCCGTCCCAGTCGGACGTCACGACCGTGCACTCGACCTTCATCCTGGCGCACAGGGCGTCGCCGATGTCCTTGTCGAAGCCCACGACCTGGCCGCTGGCATCCTTGTTGTTGAACGGTGGGTAAGCGGCTTCGATACCCATTTTCAGGGTTTCGGCAAAGGCACTGGCGCTGAAGGCCATGGAGACGGCAGCGGCCAGGAGGAATTTTTTGTAGGTCTGCATACGTGTTGCTCCGTTAGCGGTTGCTGGACATGAATTGTTTGCAGCGCGCCGACAGCGGGTGGTCGAAAACCTGCTGCGGGGTTCCTTGTTCTTCCACCAGGCCCTGGTGCAGGAACACCACTTCACTGGAGACCTGGCGGGCAAAGCCCATTTCGTGGGTGACCAGCAGCATGGTGCGGCCTTCTTCGGCCAGGGCGCGGATCACGTTGAGGACTTCCTGGACCATTTCCGGGTCGAGGGCCGAGGTCGGTTCGTCGAACAGGATGACCTTGGGCTGCATGGCCAGGGTCCGGGCAATGGCCGCGCGCTGTTGCTGGCCACCGGACAGTTGCGACGGGTAGGCGTGGCGCTTGTCGGCGATGCCGACCTTGGCCAGCAGGCCTTCGGCCACGTCGATGGCCTCGGCCTTGCTCTGCCCGAGCACCCGCCGTGGCGCTTCGATGATGTTGTCGAGGATGCTCATGTGCGGCCAGAGGTTGAAGTTCTGGAACACAAAGCCGATTTCGCTGCGCAGGCGGTTGATCTGCTTGCCGTCGGCGGCCACCAGCTCGCCGTTTTTCGCGGCCTTGAGCTTGAGTTCCTCGCCATTGACCAGGATCTGGCCCTGGTGCGGGTTCTCCAGCAGGTTGATGCAACGCAGGAAGGTCGACTTGCCGGAACCGGAGGAACCCAGGATCGAGATCACATCACCGTCGCGGGCGGTCAGCGAGATACCCTTGAGCACCTCCAGCTCACCGTAGCGTTTGTGCAAGTTGCGGATTTCAAGCGCGGGCGTGGCCTCAGCCATGTGCGGTCCTCATTGTCTTCTGTCGTGCTCCTGCTATTGGCGGCCTTCCTGGCGAGCGCCAAGCTAGCATAGGGAAAAGCCGGTACAGGACGGATGGGTGACAGGTTGTCGCATCGGCACAGCAGTCTGTCGCCCCATCAACAACCGAACAGCTGTTTGATCTGTCGTCCTGACCCGGCAGTCGCTTAAAAAAAGGCGCGATGGTGCCAGCTTTGGCCAAGGGTGGGAAGGGTAACCCCGCTGAGTGGGCATAGGCTTGCCCCGAAATAGGGCGTTACGCTATTTATTGGGCGTTTCTGGTGCGATTAGAGCGTCTGAATTTGAGTGTCTCGGTAACATCTTGGCAAATAGCCATTAATCTCAACGGGTTACGATTTTACGGTGTGTCGGCTTGCAGGCCCCGGAAACCGGAGATATGTAACATTTTGGCGCAAATCTTGCGTAAAAAATAAAATACGCCCCCGTTGGATTCCTGCAACAAGGTCTCCCGATGTGTAGGGCGCGCTCTTCATTGCAAAGGTAACCTCAATGAGCAGTACGCATAATTCCAATAATTTGGAGCAGGGGCTCAAGTCGCGGCATGTGACCATGTTGTCGATCGCCGGGGTGATCGGTGCCGGGCTGTTTGTCGGTTCCGGGCACGCAATCGCCGAAGCCGGCCCTGCTGTGCTGATGGCCTACGCCGCGGCCGGGACCCTGGTGGTGCTGGTGATGCGCATGCTCGCCGAAATGGCCGTGGCCTCGCCGGATACCGGTTCGTTCTCGACTTACGCCGACCGTGCCATCGGGCACTGGGCCGGTTTCACCATCGGCTGGCTGTACTGGTGGTTCTGGGTGCTGGTGATCCCGCTGGAGGCCAACGCCGCCGCGACCATCCTGCATGCCTGGTTCCCCAATGTGGCGATCTGGGCCTTTACCCTGATCATTACCTTGTTGCTGACCGCGACCAACCTGTTCAGCGTGAAGAACTATGGCGAGTTCGAGTTCTGGTTCGCGCTGATCAAGGTGATCGCGATCATCGGCTTTATCGTGCTGGGTGTGCTGGCGATCTTTGGCCTGTTGCCGACCAGCCAGGTCAGCGGCGTGTCGCATCTGGTGGACACCGTGGGCTTTATGCCCCATGGCATGGGCGCGGTATTGGCCGCGATGCTGACCACCATGTTCTCGTTCATGGGCACGGAAATCGTCACCATTGCCGCGGCTGAATCGAAAGACCCGGGCAAGCAGATCTCCAAGGCCACCAACTCGGTGATCTGGCGGATCGGCTTGTTCTACCTGGTGTCGATCTTCATCGTTGTCGCGCTGGTGCCGTGGAATGACCCGAGCCTGGCGGCGGTCGGTTCCTATCAGGTGGTGTTGGATCGCATGGGCATTCCGAATGCCAAACTGATCGTTGACCTGGTGGTGTTGGTGGCGGTGACCAGTTGCCTGAACTCGGCGCTGTATACCGCTTCGCGGATGCTCTTCTCCCTAGGCAAGCGTGGTGATGCGCCAGCCGTGTCCAAACGCACCAATGACAGCGGCACGCCTTATTGGGCGGTGATGCTGTCGACGGCGGCAGCCTTCCTGGCGGTGTTCGCCAACTATGTTGCGCCGGCGGCGGTGTTCGAGTTCCTGTTGGCCAGTTCCGGTGCCATTGCGCTGCTGGTGTACCTGGTGATCGCGGTGTCGCAGCTGCGCATGCGTCGTCAGCGCATGGCCAAGGGCGAGAAGATCGACTTCAAGATGTGGCTGTTCCCGGGGCTGACCTGGGCGGTGATTGTGTTCATCGTGGCGGTGTTGGCCGTGATGCTGTGCCAGGAAGCCCATCGTGTCGAAATCCTCGCTACGGGCTTGCTCAGTGTGCTGGTGGTGGCCGCCGGGCTGCTGGTGGCTCGCCGTCGCCGACTTGAGAAAGCCGGGCGGGTGGTGTTGAACTAATAAGGGGCTGATGGGGCGGTGGTGATGGAGCTGGCGTAGTTTGTCTGTGGGGTCTTTGGTGTTAGTCAGGGCCCCATCG
Organism: Pseudomonas sp. GW821-FHT03C07; assembly: GCF_059420925.1. Lineage (NCBI taxonomy): Bacteria > Pseudomonadati > Pseudomonadota > Gammaproteobacteria > Pseudomonadales > Pseudomonadaceae > Pseudomonas > Pseudomonas sp. GW821-FHT03C07. The sequence continues at coordinate 54,087 of NZ_JBWKUQ010000019.1, read as the reverse complement.
CCAGCAAGCTGGCTCCTACAAGGGTTGTGTCATACACAAAACCTGCGTAGGACACCGGACTGTAGGAGCCAGCTTGCTGGCGATGGCCGTGAACGATAACGCGGGGCATCTGATACCCCACGTTGCTAGCCGGCGGCTTTCTGTAGCGCCTGCGAGGCCGCCACATAATCGGCCTGGAAGGCCGGGCTCTCGATCCAGGCCAGGGCCGCTTCCTCAGTGGCCTCGGTGGACCACTGGCGGTACTCGATCAGCGCCGAAAGAATAAAGTCCGTCGCTTCTTCCTCACCTTCCTGCTCCAACACCAGCTCCAGCAGCGGGTCCCCCAGGAACACGCTGCACATGGCCAACTGGCTGCCATGCTCGGCATCACGCATTCTTTTGAACAGGTCCGTCAGGTCGACCGAGGCGAAGTCGATCCGGTCGTCGTCCACCGGCAGCGCCTCGACCGGCTCGCTGGCACGGCGGGTCCGGTTCTGCTTGGCCTTGGCTTTCGCCCGTTGCGCGCGTTTGTCTTGCTTGTTCTGGGATGCCATGGACTCGGGTGCTTTCACAAAGAGGTAAGCGGGCAATTATCCTCCGTGAGCCGCCGCAATTCCAATCTTCCCCGGCGTTCCCGCCCGCAGTGCGCCTTTCTCCAGCCAGTGCAGCGCAATCGGCCAGAGCTTTTCCTGGTATTGGCTACGAAAAAAGGCGAAATGCCCCACCTCTGACTCTTCGATATCTTCAGGCGCAATGCGCAGGTGAGTGCGGGCACTGGCGCTGAAGTAGGCCAGCAGCCGTTCGATGGCGGCGATCGTGCCGAATGGGTCGTCGGTCAGGCTGACTGCGAGGATTTGCGCCTTGACCCGGGAAAACGGCAGCGTGGCCAGTTTGCGTCCACTGGGGCGCTTTTCGTAGCGCGCGGTCGGGGTGCTCCAGTCGCGTACCACTCCGGCCGGGGTGTCCTCCAGCCAGCCGAGGCGCTTGCCGGGGAAGTAGCCGTAGAGGCCGGTCAGCAGCGGCATGACCAGGTGCCATTTGCCGAACATCTGCCAGCGGCTGGCGGGTGCATAGTCGCGCCAGTAGGCGAATTGCCCGCCGACGCTGACCACCCGGCGAATCAACGGGCCCGAGGCCGCCAGCCCGACCGCGCAGCCGCCGAAGCTGTGGGCAACGACATCGATGGGCTGGCCGGGGTGCTCGCGCGCCGCCCGTTGCAGCATGGCTTCGAAATCCAGCGCGCCCCAGTCGGTCCAGGACGCCTTGAGCCCGCGCAGCGTCGCCGGGCGCGATTCGCCGATGCCGCGATAGTCGTAGCTGATGACATCCATGCCGTTGGCAAACAGGTAGTCGGCAAAGCGCGCGTAATGGCGGCAGCGCACCGAAGTGGCGGCGTTGATGATCACCACGGGCCGCACGCGGCTGCCGTCGCCGTGGCGCCAGGCGAAACCGCCCAGCGCGAAGCCGTCGGCGGCCCGTTCGATGAACGGCTCGGCGCGCACTGCGTCGGGCGAGAGACAGGGTTGGCTGTTGATCGAGCTCATTGGACGGCTTCCTGGCATGGCATGTGTCTGATCCTTGAACGCTATTGGCGTCTCGATACAGTGCTTGCCGCTGGACAAATCGATGCCCGATACTGCCGTTGCTATCGGATCACGAGACGCTCACCTTCAGACGGCGGCTGTTTCAACAAGGGAATGCCATGTTCCAGATAGACCGCAACAGCAAGACGCTGCTGGTAGACCAGATCAGAAACGCGATCATTGCCCGTATTGAATCCTTTCAGTGGGTCCAGGGCGGGCGACTGCCGTCTGTCCGTGCGCTGGCCAAGCAGCTGGGCGTCAGCATCTTCACGGTGAGCAGTGCCTACGAGGACCTGGTGGCGCAGCACATCATCGAGTCGCGTCCGGGCGCGGGCTATTTCATCCTGGCCTGCCATTCGGTCGGCCCGCTCAAGGACATTGACACGCTGGTGCCGCCGTCCAGTGAGCACTCGAGTTTTATCTTCCGTGCACTGGATCCGACGCAATACGATATTCCCGTCAGTTCCGGCTACTTTCCCCCGGCCTGGCTGGCCGACGCGGTCCCGGCATCCGTGACCGGGCGGCTGATTCGTAACACACTTTCCTGCAGCACTCCAGCGCCGGCGGCCGGCAGCCCGGACCTGCGCGCGGTGATTGCGCGCAAATTGCGCGAAGTCCATATCAGCGTGTCCAGTAGCCAGATCGTGGTCACCATGGGCGCTACCCATGCGTTTTCCCTGCTGCGCAGCATCCTCCTGAGTCCCGGGGATTACCTGCTGGTGGAGGACCCCAGTTACCTGCTGCTGCAACTCAAGCTGATCAAGGATCGCGACTTCAAGATCATCACCGTGCCGCGCTTGGATGACGGTCCGGACCTGGCGGCGATGGAAGCGATGCTGATCAAGTATCGACCGAAACTGTTCCTGACCCAGACCCTGATCCACAACCCCACTGGCGGCAGTACGTCTCCGGAGAAGGGGTTCAAGCTGTTGTCGCTGGCCCGCCAGTATGATTTTCATATCATTGAGGACGATATTTTCGGAGCGCTGTCGTCGCGCCAGACACTTCGGCTCGCCAGCCTGGATGGCTGCGAAAGGATTTTCTATATCAGCGGTTTCAGCAAGGTACTGAGTCCGGCGCTGCGCCTGGGCTATGTGGCGGCGCCAGCGGCCTTTGTCGAGCGACTGGTCGAGCAGAAAATGTACAACTTGCTCAGCGGCTCGGCGATTGACGAAACCATCGTGACCCACACGCTGGAGTCCGGTCGTTATCAGCATCATCTGGATGTGCTGGGTCAGCGGGTCATGCAGGAGCGCTCAAGGGCGCGGGAGTGGCTGGGGGCTGTCGGTGTGGTGTTTGATGAGCGCGGCGCTGAAGGCTTGTTTCTCTGGGGGCGTCTGCCGGAGCAGGTGAATATCCCGAACCTGGTCGAACAGGCCCATCACGCCGGCATATTACTGGCACCAGGCGCCTTGTTCAGCAATACCGGCGAATATGACCAGTACATCCGCTTCAATGTCAGCCACTGCAATCATCCTGGGTTCAAGCGTTTTCTCCAGGCGCATATCGCGTCGGTGCTGCCCATCGAGCACGGTGCCTGAGGGCGTGGCGCGTGAGCTCAGGCGTTGGTCGTGCTGCGTAGGATCTGTCCGCCTGCCGCTTCGATTATCGAGCTGAGCTTTTCATATTGGGCTTCGGGGATGAAGGCGCCGAGGAAGACCGAGCCGAGGCTGCGCTGCCAGAGTTTGAAGTAGCGTTCCAGGCTCATGACTTCGCTCAGGTTCTGATAGGAGAAGATGGTGCCCTCAAGGATGATGACCTCATCGCTGTCCTGCAAATTCTGAATGCACAGCTCGTCATCCACTTCCGCGTTGTTGATGATCAGTCTGATGTTCTCGATCCAGTGCAGTGGCCTGCCGTCATGGCTCAGCCACACGGCGGGCTCGGCATAAAAGGATTTCAGTGCGGCTCCAGTGGTTTTCGTCGACATGGATGGCTCCAGTTCACTTTTTTTCGGCTTTGAACCGCAGGCATGTGCAGTCCAGCGTCCACTGGTTGTTGCTGTCCAGAAGCTCGGTGGACAGTTCGTCGCTCAGTTCATTCAAAAACCCATCTTGAGAGGCGCTGGGCAACAGTGCCAGGTAGCGGCCACCGAACATTTTTAGCCATTGGGCAATCGAACAATCCAGGCTCATCCCGCAACACGCCCCTTTGCTGCGGCTCACCGCTCTGACAAAAAGATGTCGTTGAGATTCTATTCAAGGATGAGAGCGGCTCGACCGCCGAACAGGGGCTCAGGTACGTTTGGACAGCCATACCAAGATGATGACAATAGCGCAGACCAATGGTGTCAGCCAGTTCCAGGCTTCCCCCATCAGCCAGATCGAGAAGCCGAAAGTGAAGAACGGTTGGAGCAACTGCAGCTGGCTGATTCGCTGGATACCGCCGAGTGCGAGGGCACGGTTCCAGGAAAAGAAGCCCAGCAGCGAATTGACCAGCGCCAGGAACAACAAGGCGGCGATACCGGTGCTCGGCAGGTGGGCGATGGTGTTGCTGTCGAAGAGCCACAGACTGGCCGGCAGCAGCACGGGCAGGCTGATGACCAGGGTCCAGCACATGACCTGCCAGCCTGGCAGTTCCTTGGACAGCGCGCCGCCCTGGGCATAGCCGAAGCCCGCCAGGGCGACAGCGCCGAGCAGGGCGAGGTCGCCGACGTAGATGTCGGAAACATTCGACTTCATCACCGTGTACGACATGACCACCAGGAAGCCCAGGCTGGAGATCGCCCAGAACGCCTTGGACGGCCGGGTGCCGGTGATCAGGGTGCCGAAGATCGCCGTGGACAGCGGCAAGGCGGCCAGGACCACACCGCCGTGGCTGACGGGCACGTACTGCATGCCCAGTGCGGTGAGGATCGGGAAACCGTAGACGATCCCGGTGGAGGTCAGCAGCATGCGCTTGATCTGTGAGCGGTTAGGAAACTTGGCGCGGCCAATGAGCAAAAAGGGAATCGCGGCGAAGGCCGCGATCACCGAACGGAAGATCCCGACCTGGACGGCGCTCAGATCGCCCGCGAGCATTTTTGCCGCGGGCAGGGTCATGGCAAAGGCCGCCACTGAGATCAGGCCCAGGAAATAGGCTTGCAGGTCTTGACTCTTGATCTCGGGAAGGCTTGCTACGTTGGCTTGCGTCATGCTGACGGCTCCTTTCGGTGCTGGGGAGGGATCCGGGGCTGGCTGGAGATCCGTGAAAATGCTCTTCAGAGCGTGCAGGCGTCATTGGCGCTGGCCTTCAACCACAGACGCAGCTCCGTCTTGAGGAGCTCGCCGTAGCTGTTTTTGAGCAGTAGGTTGCGCAGGTCTGTCGGGTAGATAGGCGCGTCGCCATAGATGATGGTCTTGATTCCCTTGCCGTCGTGGCCTTGGCGGCGGGCCTGCTCGACCATGCCGGTGAACATGGCGGGGGCCACGAACAAGGTGATATTGCCGAGCCCGCTGGTCAGCTCGAACAGCTCTTCGGCCTTGAAGTCGCGGGATTCCGGGACGATATGGCGAGCGGCCCGACGCACATGGATCAGGCTGTAGAGCCCGGCGCAGTGCGACATCGGTGCGGCATACACCACGGCCTCATTGGCGTCGAACGGATCGACATCGGGCGAACAGTCTTGCGACATGGCCGTCAAGTTGCCGTGGCTGAGCATCACTGCCTTGGCGTCGTCTGTGCTGCTGGCGGTGTAGAACAACCAGGCGAGGTCATCGGCGTGACGCGGATAGGGTGTGCCCGGTGACGAAGTGATTGAGGTGAGTGCGCCCATGTCCTCCCGATCCAGTTCGTGGCAGCCCAGGGGCAGTCTCTCGGGGGCGACAAAGGCGCCGTAGTTGGCGACTTGCTGCCGCCCCTCGAACAAGGCCGCACGCTTCGGCTGGCGAAGGCCGGCTGCGTCCAGCCAGTTGGCGATATTCATGTTTGGCTCCTGCGTGCCTGAAGGACAGGTGCAGACTAATCAGCCTGATGGGGTGAGTACCGGTACGGTTGGGAAGGCGTGCAACGAACTGTCTTGTTGGTCGACCATGACAGTTGCCGGGCGAGGGGATGGGAACGTGGTGGTGCGAAGTGGAAGAGGCCAGTGGCGTTGCGCAAATCGGGCCGTGGGCAGGGCTGCAGGTGAAAAGGATGGGGAGGAAATTCAGGCAACAAAAAACCCGCACTAGGCGGGTTTCTTGTGGGCTTTCAGATGATGCTGACACCACCTGAAACTAATTAGTGGTGCCCAGAGACGGAATCGAACCGCCGACACGGGGATTTTCAATCCCCTGCTCTACCGACTGAGCTATCTGGGCAACGGGGCGCATTAAACGGGTTTTTCGAGGGGTCGTCAAGCACGATTTCAAAAAATATTTAATTATTACCGTCGCTTACGACCCAAAGCTGTTCCAGCCCTGATTATTCGGCCGGCGGCACGTAGCCTTCGGCCTTGGCGTATTCCTCGCCGGAAAAGAACTTGTCCATCTCGCCCTGGATGTATTTGCGGTCTTCGCCGTTCATCATGTTCAGGCGTTTTTCGTTGATCAGCAGGGTCTGGTGCTTCAACCAGTCGCCCCAGGCTTTCTGCGAAATATGTTCGAAAATATCCAGGCCCTTGGCACCCGGGTACGGAGGGCGCTCAAGGCCGGGCAGTTCTTCGTGGTACTTGCGGCACATTACGGTGCGGGTCATGACGACTCTCCTGCATTCAAAACGTCGGCTGCCCGTTTGAGCAGCTTTTTCACCGGGGCGGCAAGGCCCAGGCGCGGCGGGGTGGCGAGGTTATACCAGAGCCAGTCGGCCTCGGCCACGTGATGGGCGCTCGCCTCGACCTGCACCAGCCACGGCTCGATGGCCAACTGGAAGTGGCTGAAGGTGTGGGTCAGGTTCGGCAGCGCCTGTTGCGCGCCCAGTTCCAGCGAGTGCTGCGCCGCCAGGTGCGGCAGGTCGTCGAGGTCGTCCAGCTCCGGCAGGCTCCATAAACCGCCCCAGAGGCCGCTGGAGGGGCGTCGGTAAAGCAGAATGGCGCCCTCGCGGTTGGCGAGCAGCGGCATCAGGGTGCGCTTCTGCGGCACGCTCTTGCGCGGCTTGGGAATCGGGTAGCGGGTTTCCAGGCCGAGCAGGTGTGCTTCGCAGCCGACTTTCAGCGGGCACAGCAGGCAACAGGGCTTGCTGCGGGTGCACAGGGTCGCGCCCAGGTCCATCATCGCCTGGGTGTAGTGGTTCACCCGGGTGTCGGGGGTAAAACGCTCGGCGTTGGCCCAGAGCTGCCTGGCCACCTTGGGTTCGCCCGGGTAGCCCTCCTGGGCGGTGTAGCGCGCCAGCACGCGCTTGACGTTGCCGTCGAGGATCGCCGCGCGCAGGCCCATGCTGATGCTGGCGATGGCGCCGGCGGTGGACAGACCGATGCCCGGCAGCTCGGTGAGTTGCTCGACGTCGCGGGGAAACTCGCCGCCATGCTCGGCAACGACGATCTTCGCGGTCTTCTGCAGGTTGCGTGCCCGGGTGTAGTAGCCCAGGCCCGTCCACAGGTGCAGCACTTCATCTTCCGGCGCGGCGGCCAGGGCTTCCACCGTCGGCAGCGAGTCCATGAAGCGGTCGAAGTAGTTCAGCACGGTGCTGACCTGGGTCTGCTGCAACATGATCTCCGACACCCACACCCGATACGGCGTGATGCCCTGCTGCCAGGGCAGATCGTGGCGACCGTGGCGGTCGTACCAATCCAGCACGGCGCTGGAAAACTGCTCGGCTCTCATCGCTTGAACAGCCCCTTGAGTGCGTCCTTGAGTTCGGGACTGACCTTGTCGCCAAGCTTTTCTTCAAGCTTGTCGTTCAGTTTGTTGCCGGCCAGGCGCGCGGCGACCTGGCCGAGGCCGTCCTTGTCGATGCGGCAGGCCTTGGCGCCCAGCTCCAGCGGGCCACGGCAGCGCAGTGGCCATTCGATCCCGGCGAAGCGTTCGTTGACCTGGCAGGCCGGGTCCGGCATGTCGCTCTTGTCGCCTTCGACGATGATGCCGATGCGGTAGTCCATGCCCAGCACGCGCAGGTCGATATCGCCGTTGCCGTTGACGCTCAGGCCCGGGATATTGACTTTCAGGTCCGGGTTGCTGGCCACGCCGTTGTGCAGGCTCAGGCTGCCCTTGAGGTCCTGGAACGGTGTGTCCTTGCCCCGCGGTTCGCTGCTCAGGGTCTTGCGATTGAGGGTGGCGATGCCGGTGCACAGTTGCTGTTCGAGGTTGGCGTTGAGCAGCAGTCCGTCGTTGAGGGTGAAGCTGGCCGTGCCGTTGAGGCTGTCGATCAGGGCTTTCTGGCTGTTGCCGGTGGCGGTCAGGTCGCTGCTGAGGGTCAGGGCGCCCTTGACCGGCGGTTTCTGTCCCTGGGCTTGCAGGATGCGTTCGACCGGCACCCGGTTCAGCCGCGGTTGCAGGCTCAGGCGTGGCACGTCGGGGCGCACGTCGAGACTGCCCTTGGCGCTGAAGCTGCCGCCGTAGAGCTCGCCGCGCAGGTCGTTGAGGGTCAGCACGCCACCCAGGCCGGTGACCTTGAGGGCGGCGTTGTTGATCGGCAGCTTCTTCAGGGTCAGTTGGTCGAAGCCGAGATCGGCGTCGATGTCGAGGCTGCGCAGGCGTTCGATGGGCAGCAGCTTGTCGCTGCTCCAGGCGCCCTTGGTCGGGGATTCCGGCAATGGCGAGCTACTGGCGATGGCGTTGGCTTCGCTGTTCATCACGTCGGCCTGGCGGACTTTCGAGGCGCTGTCGGCGTCGGCCGATTTCGGCGGCAGGTAGTGGTCGGCGTCGAACGTGTCGCCCTTGAGTTGCACGCGCAGGGATTGCTTGGCGAAATCCTCGATGGCGACGCGGCCAGTGAAGTTGCTGTCATCGAGCTTCAGGTTGAGGCCGTCCAGTACCAGGCTGGTGGGCGTGCCGGTGAGGTGGGTGATCAACTCGACTTTGCTCAGGCTGCCGTCGGCCACGCTCGGCAGGGGCTGGCCGATGCTGTCGAGAAACTTCATCAGGTCCAGCTGGGCAATCGACAGCGTCCCGTTGAGTTGTGGGGTCTTGTTCAGGTCGTTGGCCTTCAGCTCGCCGAGGGCGCGCAGTTGGTTGGCCGACAACTTCAGGCTGGTCCATTCGGCGACGTTCGCCGCCATGTCCACCAGCAACTGGCCCTGGGCAGAGAAAGTCAGCGATTTGCCTTGCAACGGATCACCCGACAGTTCGCCACCGAGGCGCATGTCTTCGAACTGGTAGCGCTTGAGCACACGGTCGAAACGCAGGTTGCCGCTGAGTTCGGTGCGGGCCCGCAGGACCGGCTGGTTGGTGCCGAAGAAGGCGGTGAACTTGACTGGGATTTCCTTGCCATCATGCACCGCGCCGGTGCTCAGCTGGATGCTTTCCGAGGTGATCTGGCGGCCGGTCTTTTCATCATTGAACTCGATCCGGGCGTTGTTGACGGTCAGGCTGTCGATGTCCAGGCGGATGGGTTGCGAGGGTTTTTCTTCCGCCTCGGCAATGGCCGGTTCGGCGGCCTTGGCGGTCTGCGCGGTGATGCTGGCGCCAGGGGCCGGGTGGCCGATGTCCTGCCAGTTGCCGTGGCCGTCCTTGTCGCGGTTGAGCCGCAGGTTCAGGCCTTCGACACGGACATCGCTCATCTGCACTTCACGGCGCAGCAGCGGCAGTACGCGTACCGACAGGCCGAGCATCTGCAGATCGGCAAACGGCTGGGTCGGGGTGGCCAGGGTCGCCACGCTGGCATCGTGCAGCTCCAGGCCCAGCCAGGGGAAAAGGCTCCAACCGATGTCGCCATTGAGGGTCAGCTCAATGTGGGCCTTGTCGCGGGCAATCTGGCGAATCTCGTTTTTATAGTCGTTGGGATTGAACAGGTGGGTCAGGGCAAAGCCTGCCGCCACGATGATCAGCAACAAGCCGAGAAGCCCCAGACCCAGGATTTTGCCGAACGCTTTCATGGGCGAATCCTTGTAGTCAGTGGAATTTGAAATTTAGCTCGCGAGTATAGCGTCACGGCGCTGGCGGCAGGACACGGATGCTCCTTACAGCGGGTCCAGGGCAATCTGCAGCTTGGCCGCCAGCGCCTGGGCCTCGAGATACCCGGCGGGCGCCTGGAGTCGCAGCTGCGCTCCTGACAGTCTGGCCATTCGTGAGGCTTCTGCCACTAGTCGTTCGGCTACCCCGCGGCGCCTGGTGACTTTTCTGACGCAAAGTTGGGATAAAAGCCAGAAGTCCGCGTGCCGTTCCAGGCGCGCCGCGCCCAGCAGGCGGTCGTTGAAGCGTCCGGCGATGAGGCTGCCGTCGGCCAGGGCGGTTTCGATCAGTTGCTGGCCGTCGGCTTGCGGCGCGAAGAGCCAGGGCGGGGCGTCCTGGTAGATCTTCTGCAGGTCCTGCTGGTCCTGGTAGGTGGCTTCGGTGAGGGACTCGACAACGATGGGCATAAAATCCTCGAATGTCCGGGAAGGGCTTTTTGTAGGAGCGAGCTTGCTCGCGATGGTAGTCCAGGCACCGCGGGGTATCAGGCGCCCCGCGTTATCGTTGACGTCCATCGCGAGCAAGCTCGCTCCTACAGGGGTCGGGGGGATGTCAAAAACAGGGCCGTTGCATTACATAACGAGCGTATCAGTCTGGTTGTTCTGTCATGGGTAAATGGTAACCTTTCCCGGTCCGCCCGTCCTTCTGCGACTGATTGTCGCGTAACCAGCATCACCCGATAACACGGCCAAGCCTGCGTGCACCAAGGCCGGGAGTGATGTGTGGCCGGCGGACCATTATTCCAATTGGGGGAGACACTTCATGAGCAGCAGCATTACGGCGGACACTTATGCCGTCGAGCCCGCGTTCCTGTCAAAGGAGCGCATCATCGCCAAGCCCGGTTTCAACCGCTGGCTGGTTCCACCGGCCGCCCTGGCCATCCACCTGTGCATCGGCATGGCTTACGGCTTCTCTGTGTTCTGGTTGCCGCTGTCCAAGGCACTGGGCATCACCGCGCCGGTCGCCTGCGCGCCGGACATGAGCTTTATCACACAGGTGTTCTCGTCGCAGTGTGATTGGCCGATCTCGATGCTCGGCTGGATCTACACCCTGTTCTTCATCTTCCTCGGCTGCTCGGCGGCGATCTGGGGTGGCTGGCTGGAACATGCCGGGCCACGTAAGGCCGGTGTGGTGTCCGCGCTGTGCTGGTGTGGTGGCCTGCTGATTTCGGCGTTGGGGGTCTATACCCATCAGATCTGGCTGATGTGGATCGGTTCCGGGGTGATCGGCGGTATCGGTCTGGGCCTGGGTTATATCTCGCCGGTGTCGACCCTGATCAAGTGGTTCCCGGACAAGCGCGGCATGGCCACCGGCATGGCGATCATGGGTTTCGGCGGCGGGGCGATGGTCGGTGCACCGCTGGCGGCGGCCTTGATGGGTCATTTCGCTTCGCCTGCCAGCGTCGGCGTGTGGCAGAGCTTTGCGGTGATGGCGGCGATCTACTTCGTCTTCATGATCGGCGGCGCCTTGTCGTACCGCGTGCCCCCCACTGGTTGGAAGCCCGAGGGCTGGACCGCGCCGGTGAAGAAGGCCAGCAATGCGATGATCACCCACCGTCACGTGCATGTGAACGTGGCCTGGAAGACCCCGCAGTTCCGTCTGGTGTGGCTGGTGCTGTGCCTGAACGTCTCCGCCGGTATCGGCATCCTCGGCATGGCCTCGCCACTGCTGCAGGAAGTCTTCGCCGGTAAACTGCTCGGCAACGGCCTGACCTTCAGTCAGCTGGACGCCGCGCAACTGGGCCAGATCGCCGCGATCGCCGCCGGTTTCACCGGTTTGCTCAGCCTGTTCAACATCGGCGGTCGGTTCTTCTGGGCCTCGTTCTCGGACTATATCGGCCGCAAGGCGACCTACTTCGTGTTCTTCGCCCTGGGTTTCGCGCTCTATGCGGCGGTACCGAGCCTCGGTCACCTGGGCAGCATCGCGCTGTTCGTGGCGGCGTTCTGCGTGGTCCTGTCGATGTACGGCGGTGGTTTCGCCACGGTGCCGGCCTACCTGGCGGACCTGTTCGGTACGCAGATGGTCGGTGCGATCCACGGTCGCCTGCTGACCGCCTGGGCGGCCGCCGGCGTGCTGGGTCCGGTGCTGGTGAACTACCTGCGTGAGTATCAGCTGAGCCTCGGCGTCGAGCGCGCCGCGGCCTACGACATCACCTTGTACATCCTCGCCGGCCTGCTGGTGCTGGGTTTTATCTGCAACCTGCTGGTGCGCCCGGTGGCCGACAAGTACTTTATGAGCGACGCCGAACTGGCTGTCGAGCAGGCGCTGGGCCATGACAAGGGCGCCGACAGCCGGACTGTGCTGGAGTGGAAGGCCGCTGCGGGCAGCAAGCCGCTGGCGATTGCCGCCTGGCTGGTAGTGGGCATTCCGTTGGTGTGGGGCGTGTGGGTCACCCTGCAGAAGACGGCGGTGCTGTTCCACTAAAACCCTGTCCTCACCCTGTAGGCGCGAGCCTGCTCGCGATGGTAGTCGAGGCACGGCGGGGTATCTGATACCCCGCGTCATCGTTGACGCCCATCGCGAGCAAGCTCGCTCCTACAGGTCCTGACAGGTATATCCCCGACCCGCTGGATTCAGCCCGTCCGGGAGTTCACCTTGTGTGTTTCGGTTTGCCGCCCGCGCCCCTATAATGGTTGCCTTTTTCGCCCAATGATTTTGCGGAGCTGGTGATGGCCGAACGTAAGGCGTCCGTCGAGCGCGACACTCTGGAAACCCAGATCAAAGCCTCGATCAACCTGGATGGCACCGGAAAGGCCCGATTCAATATCGGTGTGCCTTTTCTTGAACACATGCTCGACCAGATCGCCCGTCACGGGCTGATCGACCTGGATATCGAGTGCAAGGGCGACCTGCATATCGACGACCACCACACCGTGGAAGATGTCGGTATCACTCTGGGCCAGGCCTTCGCCAAAGCCATCGGCGACAAAAAAGGCATCCGTCGCTACGGCCACGCCTATGTCCCGCTGGATGAAGCGCTGTCGCGGGTGGTCATCGACTTCTCCGGCCGTCCTGGCCTGCAGATGCACGTGCCCTACACCCGTGCCACCGTCGGCGGCTTCGACGTCGACCTGTTCCAGGAATTTTTCCAGGGCTTCGTCAACCACGCGCTGGTCAGCCTGCACATCGACAATCTGCGTGGCAGCAACACCCACCACCAGATCGAAACCGTGTTCAAGGCCTTCGGTCGTGCCCTGCGCATGGCCGTCGAACTGGATGAGCGCATGGCCGGGCAAATGCCCTCGACCAAGGGCGTCCTGTAATGCAGACGGTCGCGGTTATCGATTACGGCATGGGTAACCTGCACTCGGTGGCCAAGGCCCTCGAGCACGTGGGGGCCGGCAAGGTGCTGATCACCAGCGATGCGGCGGTGATCCGCGAAGCCGACCGGGTGGTCTTCCCGGGTGTCGGCGCGATTCGCGACTGCATGGCCGAGATCCGCCGCCTGGGCTTCGATGCGCTGGTGCGTGAAGTCAGCCAGGATCGTCCCTTCCTCGGCATCTGCGTCGGCATGCAGGCTTTGCTCGAACACAGCGAAGAGAACGCCGGCGTCGACTGCATCGGCCTGTTTCCCGGCCAGGTGAAGCTCTTCGCCAAGGACCAGCACGAGGACGGCGAGCACCTGAAGGTCCCGCACATGGGCTGGAACGAAGTGACACAGGTGGTGGATCACCCGCTGTGGCACAACATTCCGGACCTGGCGCGTTTCTACTTCGTGCACAGCTACTACATCGCCGCCGGCAACCCGCGGCAGGTGGTGGGTAGCGGGCACTACGGCGTCGACTTCGCCGCGGCGCTGGCCGAGGGTTCGCGCTTCGCGGTGCAGTTCCACCCGGAGAAAAGCCATACCCACGGCCTGCAATTGCTGCAGAACTTCGCCGCCTGGGATGGGCGCTGGTAAATGGCCGCGAAGAAGATCAAGCCGCCGATCCTGACCCTCGCTCCCGAACAGGAGAACGAGGCCAATCAGAAGATCAAGCGCTTCATGGAAGATCGCTTCGAACTGAACCTGGGTTCGTTCGAAGCGGCGGAAATCCTCGACCTGTTTACCCGTGAAATTGCTCCGCACTATTACAACAGGGCGATTTTCGATGTGCAGACGCACCTTAAAGAAAGGTTCGAGAGCATCGAAAGCGACCTGTGGGCGCTCGAGAAAAACTGATTTCCGAGTGAAGCTGAAAAAACGACTTTAAGGTTTTCCAGATGCTGATTATCCCCGCTATCGATCTCAAGGACGGTGCCTGCGTACGTCTGCGCCAGGGCCGCATGGAAGATTCCACGGTGTTCTCCGATGACCCGGTGAGTATGGCTGCCAAGTGGGTGGAGGGCGGCTGCCGCCGTCTGCATCTGGTCGACCTGAACGGCGCGTTCGAAGGCCAGCCGGTCAACGGCGAGGTGGTCACTGCCATCGCCAAGCGTTATCCGCACCTGCCGATCCAGATCGGCGGCGGTATCCGCTCCCTGGAAACCATCGAGCACTACGTCAAGGCTGGCGTGAGCTACGTGATCATCGGCACCAAGGCGGTGAAAGACCCGGCGTTCGTTGCTGAAGCCTGCCGTGCGTTCCCGGGCAAGGTCATCGTCGGCCTGGATGCCAAGGACGGTTTTGTCGCCACCGACGGCTGGGCTGAAATCAGCACCGTGCAAGTGATCGACCTGGCCAAGCAATTCGAAGCCGACGGCGTGTCCGCCATCGTTTATACCGATATCGCCAAAGATGGCATGATGCAGGGCTGCAACGTGCCCTTCACCGCCGCCCTGGCCGCGGCCACCCGGATCCCGGTGATCGCTTCCGGTGGTATCCACAACCTGGGCGATATCAAGGCCCTGCTGGACGCCAAGGCGCCGGGCATCATCGGCGCGATTACCGGTCGGGCGATCTACGAAGGCACCCTCGATGTCGCCGAGGCGCAAGCCTTCTGCGATTCGTACCAAGGCTGAGGACTCACCATGGCGCTGGCCAAACGCATCATCCCTTGCCTGGACGTCGACAATGGTCGCGTGGTCAAGGGCGTCAAGTTCGAGAACATCCGCGATGCCGGTGACCCGGTGGAAATTGCCCGGCGTTACGACGAGCAGGGTGCGGACGAGATCACTTTTCTCGACATCACCGCCAGCGTCGATGGCCGTGACACCACGCTGCATACCGTCGAGCGCATGGCCAGCCAGGTGTTTATCCCACTGACGGTTGGTGGCGGCGTGCGTACCGTGCAGGACATCCGCAACCTGCTCAATGCCGGGGCCGACAAGGTCTCGATCAACACCGCGGCGGTGTTCAACCCCGAGTTTGTCGGTGAAGCGGCGCAGCATTTCGGCTCGCAGTGCATCGTTGTCGCTATCGACGCGAAGAAGGTTTCGCTGCCAGGCGAAACCCCGCGCTGGGAGATCTTCACCCACGGCGGGCGCAAGCCCACCGGGCTCGATGCGGTGGAGTGGGCGAAAAAAATGGAAGGCCTCGGTGCCGGTGAAATCCTGCTGACCAGCATGGACCAGGACGGCATGAAAAACGGCTTCGACCTCGGCGTCACCCGCGCCATCAGTGATGCCCTGGGCATTCCGGTGATTGCCTCGGGGGGCGTCGGTAATCTCCAGCACCTGGCCGACGGGATTCTTGAAGGCCACGCCAGCGCGGTGCTGGCGGCGAGCATCTTCCACTTCGGCGAGTACACCGTGCCGGAAGCCAAGGCCTATATGGCCGCGCGCGGTATTGTGGTGCGCTGAGGGCAACAGGCCACTGGACAGCATGGCGGCCTCAAGTCACTCTTGAGGCCGCCATGGATTCCGGTTGCCTACTATGTCTAAACGCTTTTTCCTTGCACTGTTTTGCCTGATCGGGCTGTTGTCGGGCACGGCGGGTGCGGCGGACGCAGCCGATGACGGCATTGTCCTGCTGACGGAGAACTTCCCGCCCTACAACATGGCGAAAAACGGCAAGAACTTCGCCAAGGACGAGAACATCGAAGGCATCGCCGCCGATATTGTGCGTGAGACCTTCAAACGTGCCGGTATTCCCTACAGCCTGACCCTGCGTTTCCCTTGGGAGCGGATCTACAAGCTCGCCCTGGAAAACCCCGGCTACGGGGTGTTCGTCATGGCCCGGTTGCCGGAGCGCGAGAAGCTGTTCAAGTGGGTCGGCCCGATTGGTCCTGACGATTGGGTGCTGCTGGGCAAAGCGGGTAGCCCGATCGCCTTGTCGAGCCTGGAGCAGGCTCACCGCTACCGGATCGGCGCCTACAAGGGCGACGCTATCGGCCAATACCTGACGCAGCACGGGTTCAACCCGGTGCTGGCCCTGCGTGACCAGGATAACGCGAAGAAGCTGGTCGACGGCCAGATCGACCTGTGGGCCTCGGGCGATCCCGCCGGACGCTACCTGGCCCGGCAGGAGGGTGTGGCCGGGCTCAAGACGATCTTGCGCTTCAACAGTGCCTCCCTTTACCTGGCCCTCAACAAAGAGGTGCCCGATACAGTCGTTGCCAGGTTGCAGTCGGCGCTCGATCAGTTGCGCCGTGAAGGCGCGGTGGATCTGGCTTTCGGTCGCTACCTGTAAGGACGATCAGCGCGGCCTGAGGATATCGGTCCTGACCGGCGAGACTTGGTTGGCCTGGTCGTAGGAGCGTGTGCACAGCTTGATCGGCTCCCGGTACACCGAGAACAGCTCCTTGTATTGCCCGTTGGGCAGTTCGTCGATGCGGACTTTGATCGTCTTCGTTGCTATTTCGATGATGGGCGGAACGTTAGGGTCGGTGGGCAGCAAGATATCTTCTTCTTCCGCTTCCAGCGGCGGAGGAATTTCCTGGAAGCCGGTGTCGCTGTTGCAGTCAGTCGAGTGGGCGGGCCCGTACTTGTATTCATAGCGGGCATAAAACGGTGGGTAGTGCTGCCAGGTCACTGCGTAGGTTCCCAGCAGTGTTCTGTCCAGGGCGATGCTCATGTCTGGCGATCTCGCCGGTCCCGGCTCCGCCAGTTCGACGGCCAGGGTCAGGGCTCCTTTCATCTGCGCCGGGGTATGTTGCTGCGTTTGGGTTTCCGTCCCCAGGATGCAGAGCATCTGGATACCGGTTTGCGGGCCGATGGGCAGGTCGATCGTGGCGTTGTTACTGGGTGTGGTGGGGCCATAGCCTGTCGGGTCTTCGCAATCGGTCGCCCGGCGCGCGGTCTTGAACCGGTAGAAAGGCGTACTGAGGGTGAGCGGGGCTTTCCAGTTGGGGATAATGTCGCTATTGCCGTTGGGGCGCGCGACAAAGTACTGCTGGATCGGCTGTGGGTTTTCAAAGCTGATCGAGGTAGTCGGATACAGGTCGCACTTTTGCCGGTCGGCCGTCAGGCGGCCATCGGCAAAGCAGTGGTTCAGAAAGACCAGTGAGCTTCCGTAGTTGGTGCCGGGTTGCCAGTCGGGTTGTCCTTTGGTGATCTCGCAAGGTGATCCCTCCAGGCACTGTTTCTCTTCGCGCGTGTCATGGGTGGTGGTGGCGATAATGCCGAACAGTTCGCCGGTCGCCCTGTTCAGCAAAGGGCCGCCGAAGCTGCCCGCGGTGATGCCGCGGCAACGGTTTTTCATGGTCGAGCGCCAGACCCAGGGCTGTTCGAGGATCTCCACGCTGGCCAGGTGTGTGCAGGCGGACACCTGCAGCGTCGCCCATTCGGGTACGCCAAGCGCCA
Source organism: Pseudomonas sp. GW821-FHT03C07 (assembly GCF_059420925.1). Lineage (NCBI taxonomy): Bacteria > Pseudomonadati > Pseudomonadota > Gammaproteobacteria > Pseudomonadales > Pseudomonadaceae > Pseudomonas > Pseudomonas sp. GW821-FHT03C07. Next base: position 36,857 of record NZ_JBWKUQ010000019.1, on the reverse strand, counting down.
ATATATCGCTCCGTGGACGAGGTTCGACGGCAGCCAGTTTCAGCGGCTCGATACCCTCGGCGAGCAATTCGGCCAAGGGCTTTTCAAGCTCGATAATGGCCAGGTCGATGCCGGTGCTGCTGCTCCAGGCCAGGGTTTTGAGTCGATAGAGTTGGAGTTGCTCAATGCTGTCGGCGAAGTAGTTGAACGCGACCGTGCCCGTAATGGGCAAGTCTTTCTGGGCCTCACGGTTGTCTTTGTGCAGGCAGCGGTTGCTGGTGACGATATAGGCGGGCGCATCGGCACGGATGTTTGGCGTGCGAGTGTCGAGAAGGCTGGCGGTGCAGAGTGCCTGGCTCTGGTTCTTGATCCGGCCGATGCCACTCCATTGCTTGAAGCGGCCGTCGAAGTTGCTGACGAGGCCGGGGGGCGCCATACCTTGTGCGCTGCGGGTGTCGACCTGGGCGTGGAGGTTGAAGGGCAGGAACAGTAGCGTGAGGTACAGGGTATTTTTCTGTGTGTGTTTCATGTCGGCTCAGTCAAGTTCGTGAGTCCTGAACTTACTGGCGCCGTTGGAGCGGGTGTGTATGGATAGATATCAGCGATAAACGCCTTGCTTGCCGTGGGCCTCGCTCGCCTGGTTGCCGCGTAGGGCGATCATCGATTTGATATCGATCCAGTCGATGCCCTGCTCCTTGAGCTTGGGCAGCTCGCGTTCGAGGACCGCCAGGGTCTGCGGGTACGGGTGGCCGATCACCACCGCCGAGCCGTGCTTGCGCGCCAGCCTGATCGCCTCTTCCAGTTGCGCGGTAATCGCCGGCTCGGTGCGTTCATTATCGAGGAATACATCCCGCGACACGCTGGCCAGGCCGATCTTCTGTGCTTCGGCCGCGGCGACGGTCTTGGCGCTGGTGCGGCTGTCGACGAAAAACTTGTTGCGCCGCTGCAATTCGCCCATCAGCCAGGCCATGGCCACTGGTTCGGCGGTCATGCGGCTGCCTTCGTGATTGTTGATCCCGCTGGTAAAGGGCACGGCCTTGAAGGCGGCGGCCAGGCGCGTTTTCAATTCATCGAGGGGCAGTTCGGGATGCCAGGCGAAAGGGCCGGTGGCCGGGTCCATGGGCATGTGCAGCATGATGATCTTGCCGGCGGCATGGGCCTCGCGGGCCAGTTCGGCGGCATGCGGGGTGTCGGGCATGATCGATGGGGTGACCGGCCCGGGCAGGGCCAGCACCCGACGGTCCCGGGGCAAGTTCTGCCCCAGGTCATCGATAATCAGGCTGAGGTAGGCTTTGGCGGGAACCGGCGGTTCGACCGGCGTTGCCTGGGCAACGCCGATCCAACAGCAGGTCAGGAGCAGCAGCCAGCGGCGCACCTCAGTTGCCGCGCGTCACGCTCAGGCCCTTGAGCAGGCTCAGCGCCTGGCCCAACTGGTAGTCGTCATCCTGCAGGCGCGGCTTGGCCTTGGTCGCCTTGACGCTCGGCTTGTCCGCGCCGCCGTTGCCGTTGCCCAGGTGACCCTGCAGATCGGCTTCCTTGAAGGTGTCGTCGTCCTGGGCGCCGGTGACCTTGGCCTGGCGCACTTCGACGTCGGGGATGATGCCCTGGGCCTGGATCGAGCGACCGTTGGGGGTGTAGTACAGCGCGGTGGTGATCTTCAGCGCGCGATCATTGCTCAGCGGCAGCACGGTCTGTACCGAGCCCTTGCCGAAGCTGGTGGTACCCATCAGCACGGCGCGTTTCTGGTCCTGCAGGGCGCCGGCGACGATTTCCGAAGCCGAGGCGCTGCCGCCGTTGATCAGGACCACCATCGGCACCGCTTCGCTTTCGTCGTGGCCGGTGGCCGAGAAGCGCAGTTCGGAGTTGGCGATCCGGCCCTTGGTGTAGACGATCAGGCCCTTGGTGATGAAGTGGTCGACCACTTCCACCGCGGCCTGCAACACGCCACCGGGGTTGTTGCGCAGGTCGAGGACGATGCCGTTGAGCTTCTTGCCGTTTTCCTTGCGCAGGGCCGTCAAGGCCTTGGAGACCTCTTCGCCGGTCTTGACCTGGAACTGGGTGATGCGGATATAGCCGTAGCCGTTTTCCAGCATCTGGCTGCGCACGCTCTTGGTGCGGATGATCGCCCGGGTCAGGGTCACATCGAACGGTGCACCGCCGCCGCGCACCAGGGTCAGGGTGATCTTCTGGCCGACCTTGCCGCGCATCTTGTCGACGGCTTCGGTCATGGTCTGGCCGCGGGTCGGCTGGCCGTTGATCTTGACGATCAGGTCGCCGGCCTGCACGCCGGCCTTGGACGCCGGGGTATCGTCGATCGGCGAGACCACCTTGACGAAGTTGTCTTCCATGCCGACTTCGATACCCAGGCCGCCGAATTCGCCGCTGGTGTCTTCCTGCAGCTGGGCGAAATCGTCCGGCCCGAGGTAGGCGGAGTGCGGGTCGAGGTTGCTGAGCATGCCCTTGATGGCATTCTCCAGCAGGGTCTTGTCGTCCACCGGTTCGACATAGGCGGCCTTGATCCGGTCCATGACCTCGGCAAAGGTGCGCAGCTCGTCGAGCGGCAGCGGGGCCTTGGCGGTGACGGCCGGAGCGGCGGCCGGCGCGGGCTGGGCAGGTTGCGCAGCGAACGCGTGGGGCGCACCGATCACCAGTGCGATCGTCAGGGCCAGCGAGGTGAGGCGGGACAAATGCAACATGTCGAACGAACTCCTGATTAAGAGGCGGGCCTATCCTTGGGCGCGGCACCATTGGGCCGGATCACTCGGGTGACCCTGCTGACGTATAGCGAAATACAGTGCGGGTGCGTCCTGACCGCCACTGTTGCCTACAGTAGAGATCGACTCACCGGCTTTTACCACATCGCCCGCGGACTTGAGCAGCGTCTGGTTGTGCCCGTAGAGGCTCAGGTAACCGTTGCCGTGGTCCAGAATGACCAGCAGACCGGCGCCCCGCAACCAATCGGCGAACACCACGCGGCCACCGTGCACGGCGTGCACCTGGCTACCGGCGGCGGCGCTGATCATCACCCCGTCCCACTTGGTCCGGGCGTCATCGCCACGGGTTTCACCAAAGCGCGCAAGCAATCGACCATCAACCGGCCATGGAAGTTTGCCGCGCGCTGAAGCAAAAGGGCCGCCGAAGGATTCTCCCGCGCTCGAGACCAGGGCTCCAGGCGTGGTTTTACGCGGAGGGCGTGGGCTGTCGTCGTTGGCGAGCGCAGCCTCACGCTGGCGCTTTTTTTCGGCTTCCTGCTGGGCGAGCAGCGCTTTCTGACGCGCTTCTTCCGCCTCGCGGGCCTGGCGTGCCAGGGTTTCTTCGATGGTCTTGAGAACTTTCGACAGGTCGGCCTGGTCCTGTTCGCGGGCGGCGAGCTTCTGGTCGCGGACCTTCACGTCGTCATTGAGCTTGGCCAGGGCCGCCTGGCGTTCCTTGCGGACTTTGTCCAGTTCGTCGCGCTGGCTGTCCAGGCTGCTTTTCTGCACCAGCAACTGGGCTTGCTGCAGGTTGATGTCGTTCTCGACGTTGGCCAGTTGGCGCAGGGTTTCGTTGAAATTCTTCAACTGCTCCAGGCGCGCCTGGCTCAGGTAGTCGTAATAAGTCAGGGTGCGGGCGAATTTTTCCGGGTTTTGCTGGTTGAGCAACAACTTGAGGTACTCCTGGCGGCCGCCCTGGTAGGCGGCGCGGGCCTGGATGGCGATCAGTCGTTGCTGTTCAATCCGCGCGCTCTGGAGTTTTTTTTTCTCTCCATCGAGCCGCTGCAGTTCGCTTTCGCTCTTTTTCAGCTCTTTCTGCAGGGCGTCGACCTGCTTCTCCAGCTTGCCCATCTCGGTTTCGGTGCCGCGTAGCTCTTTCTGCACGCCGGATTTTTCTTCCTGCAACTTGCCCAGGAGCTTTTTCAGCTCAACGATATCCTGACGCGTGGCGTCCAATTGTTGCTGGGTTTGCGCGCGCTCGTCGGCAAAGGCCGGTTGGAGCAGGCAGATCAGGGCTAGGGCGATAAGGGCGCGAAGCATGGGGCGGGCGACACCTGGGAACGGGACGCCCTAGTATGCCCGCCGCGCGCTGCAAAAAAAACGCCCAAAAGCGGTTGCTTTCAGGCGTTTCCGATAAAGAGGTAGGCCGCAGGCCAGCGGCCGGCCTGATTTACGGTGTTTAGAGGTCAGTCAGGATCGACGTGCCGGTCATCTCCTGCGGCTGTTTCAGCCCCAGAAGCTTGAGCATGGTCGGGGCGACATCCGCCAGCACGCCACCTTCACGGACCTTCAGCGGCCGTTTGCCGACATAGATGAACGGTACCGGCTCGGTGGTGTGGGCGGTATGGGCCTGACCGGTGGATTCGTCTTCCATTTGTTCGACGTTGCCGTGGTCGGCGGTGATCAGTGCTTCGCCGCCGACCTTGTCCAGGGCCTCGACGATACGTCCTACACACAAATCCAAGCATTCCACTGCTTTAACGGCCGCATCGAATACACCGCTGTGGCCGACCATGTCGCCGTTGGCGTAGTTGACCACGATCACGTCGTAGCGCTGCTGTTCGATGGCCTCGACGATGCGGTCAGTGACTTCCGGCGCGCTCATTTCCGGTTGCAGGTCGTAGGTCGCGACTTTCGGCGACGGGATCAGGATACGTTCTTCGCCCGGGAAGGGTTCCTCGCGACCGCCGGAGAAGAAGAAGGTCACATGGGCGTATTTCTCGGTTTCGGCGATCCGCAGCTGGGTCTTGCCGTTTTTCGCCAGGTAGTCGCCCAGCACGTTTTCCAGGCTGCCCGGGGCGAAGGCCGATGGCGCGGGGATGCTGGCGGCGTATTGGGTGAGCATGACGAAGCCGGCCAGCTTCGGTTGGCGGGCGCGTTCGAAGTCCTTGAAGCCGTCTTCGACGAACACCCGGGTCAGTTCGCGGGCGCGGTCGGCGCGGAAGTTCATGAACACCACGGCGTCGCCGTCTTCGACCGTGACTTTCTCGCCAATGCTAGTGGCCTTGACGAATTCATCGCTCTCGCCACGTTCATAGGCGGCCAGCAGGCCTTCCTGGGCGCTGGCGGCCTGGAATTCGGCCTGACCGTCGACGATCAGGTTGTAGGCCTGGGCCACGCGGTCCCAGCGGTTGTCGCGGTCCATGGCGAAATAACGCCCGACCAGGCTGGCGATACGGCCCTTGCCCAGGGTGCGGAAGGTTTCGTCGAGCAGTTCGATGGATGACTGGGCGCTTTTCGGCGGGGTGTCGCGGCCGTCGAGGAAGGCGTGCAGGTAGATTTTCTCGGCACCGCGCTTGAACGCCAGTTCAGCCATGGCCACCAGGTGGTCCTGGTGGCTGTGCACGCCACCCTCGGACAGCAGGCCGAGGATGTGCACGGCCTTGCCTGCGGCCACGGCCTTGTCGACTGCTGCGCCGATCGTCGGGTTGTCGAAGAACTCACCGTCGCGGATCGCCTTGGTCACGCGGGTGAAGTCCTGGTACACCACGCGGCCGGCGCCGAGGTTCATGTGGCCGACTTCGGAGTTGCCCATCTGCCCGTCCGGCAGGCCGACATCCATGCCCGAACCCGAGATCAGGCCGTTGGGCTGGGTGGCGACGAGGCGGTCCAATACGGGCTTTTTCGCCGAATAGACAGCGTTGTAGTCATGGCTCTCACTGTGACCGAAGCCATCCAGGATGATCAGGACCAAAGGTTTAGGCGTGGTAGTCATGGATGGCTCTCGCGGCTGGATTGAAAGGACATGGAAAAAAGAGTCGCAGTTTAAAGCCAAGTTCACAGGCCGTCACCGCCGGGCGGGGTTTGGCCGACCTTGACGGCTGTGTATACTGGCCCACATTTTAACGCCCTGGAACCTCCTGATGGTCGATCACCTGATTGCATTTGCCACTAGCCACTATCTGTTAGCCGGCGCCTTCGTGCTCCTGCTGGCCTTGCTGATTGCCCATGAAATGAGCCGCGGTGGCGCCAGCCTCAGCACCGGCCAGTTGACTGCATTGGTCAACCAGGAGCAGGGCGTGGTCATCGATTTGCGTCCGAGCAAGGATTTTGCCGCCGGTCACATCGTCGGTGCGCTGAACATTCCCCAGGACAAACTGATGGCTCGCATCGGCGAACTGGAAAAGCACAAGGCCAAGACCCTGATTCTGGTCGACGCCCAGGGCCAGCACTCCGGGACTCACGCCCGCGAACTGCTCAAGTCCGGTTTTATTGCCGCCAAGCTGTCCGGCGGTATTTCCAGCTGGAAAGCCGACAATCTGCCGCTGGTGAAGTGATATGGGCCAGGTCGTCGTCTACTCCAGTGATTACTGCCCTTACTGCATGCGGGCCAAGTCGTTGCTCGGCAGCAAGAACGTTGCCTTCGACGAGATCAAGGTCGACGGCAAGCCGCAGGTGCGTGCTGAAATGGCCCAGAAAGCGGGGCGTACTTCCGTGCCGCAAATCTGGATCGGCGACCGGCACGTGGGTGGCTGCGATGACCTGTTCGCCCTCGAGCGCGCCGGCAAGCTGGATGCGTTGCTAGAAGCTTGACTCCCCCAACCCTTTAAAGCCCTGAAGATCAAGAAGGATCTGCTGCGATGACTGACCAACAGAACACTGCTGCTACCGAAGAAGAAAGCCAACCGCAATTCTCCTTGCAGCGTATCTACGTGCGCGACCTGTCCTTCGAAGCCCCGAAAAGCCCGGCGATCTTCCGCCAGCAGTGGGAGCCGAGCGTTGGCCTGGACCTCAATACCCGTCAGAAAGCCCTGGAAGGCGACTTCCACGAAGTGGTACTGACCCTGTCGGTCACCGTGAAGAACGGTGAGGAAGTGGCTTTCATCGCTGAAGTGCAGCAGGCCGGTATCTTCCTGATCAAGAACCTCGACGCGGCTTCCATGAGCCACACCCTGGGTGCGTTCTGCCCGAACATCCTGTTCCCGTACGCTCGCGAAACCCTGGACAGCCTGGTGACCCGTGGTTCGTTCCCGGCGTTGATGCTGGCCCCGGTGAACTTCGATGCCCTGTACGCGCAAGAGCTGCAGCGTCTGCAGGAAGAAGGCGCGCAAACCGTTCAATAAGCGGATTGCACAGTCTTTGTAGGAGCCAGCTTGCTGGCGATAGCGACCGATCAGGCGATGCAAACCTCACGGGCCTTATCGCCGGCAAGCCGGCTCCCACAGAAAAAAAGCGCCTGTCCGGCGCTTTTTTTGTTCAGGCGGCGCCTGGTTTTCAGGCAAAGCCCAACTGGCGCCAGCCTTCGTAGACTGCCACCGCCACGGTGTTGGACAGGTTCAGGCTGCGGCAGCCTTCGCGCATCGGCAGGCGCAGGCGTTGTTCGCCGGGCAGGGCCTCGAGCACCTCGGTTGGCAGGCCACGGCTTTCCGGGCCGAAGAGAAACGCATCACCCTCGGCGAAGCGCGCATCGTGGAACAGCCGCGAGCCCTTGGTGGTGAAGGCGAACAGGCGCGGGTGAGCGAGGCTTTCCAGGCAACTGGCGAGGTCGGCGTGGGTCTTGAGCGTGGCGTACTCGTGGTAGTCGAGGCCGGCGCGGCGCAGGCGCTTGTCGTCCATTTCAAAACCGATGGGCTCGATCAAATGCAGGTGGCAGCCGCTGTTGGCGCACAGCCTGATAATGTTGCCGGTGTTCGGCGGAATTTCTGGTTGAAAGAGGATGACGTGAAACATGCACGGCTCCGAAGATAAAGATGAGCTGCATTCTACCCCTGAAGAGGACCCGCGACCGAAGCTATTGCCGCGGGTGCTGGGGTCGCTGGCGCTTGTCGGCTTGATGGTCGGGATGATGATCGGTCGCCTGACCGCGCCCCAGCCCCTGGAGTTGCAGCAGGTCGACGTGGTGCCCGAAGGGGTGGTGCTGTGGTTCAGCGCCGAGCCCAAGGTACATGGCGAGCAGGTTGACGGTACCGTGGCGCTGCTGTTCGATGCCGAGGGTAAGGCGCAGAACGGCCACTTGCAGGTGGCCGGCAAGGACGCCAACTGGCGTGTGCGCTTGAGTGACAAGGGGTTGTTGCTGACGCTGCTGGCGGCGCGTCCGTTGCACGGCGAGTGGGCCGGGGCCAAGGTGGACGGCCGCTGGAGATTGGCGATCAATCTGCGGGAGGAATAAAACAGGGAATCTCCGGCCTGCCTGTACCGAAGCTCCCGGAACCGCTGTCGTGCTCGTCGCGCTGGGCGCCATGAGTCCGGGTGTTAAAGAGGGAATTCCTGGCCTGCCTGTACCAGGGTTCCCAAAAACGTCTGGGCTCGTCGCTGTGAGCGGTATGAGCCCGGTGTAAAGAAGGGGAGTCCCGGCCTGCCTGTACCAGGGTCCCCGAAAGCGTTTGGGACTCGTCGCTGCGAACGGTGTGAGTCCCGGTGTAAAGAAGGGGAGTCCTGACCTGCCTGTATCAGGGTCCCCGAAAGCGTTTGGGACTCGTCGCTGTGAGCGGTGTGAGTCCCGGTGTAAAGAAGGGAAGTCCCGGCCTGCCTGTACCAGGGTCCCCGAAAGCGTTTGGGACTCGTCGCTGTGAGCGGTGTGAGTCCCGGTGTAAAGAAGGGGAGTCCTGACCTGCCTGTATCAGGGTCCCCGAAAGCGTCTGGGACTCGTCGCTGTGAGCGGTGTGAGTCCCGGTGTAAAGAAGGGAAGTCCCGGCCTGCCTGTACCAGGGTTCCCGAAAACGTCTGGGCTCGTCGTGGTGAGCGGTATGAGCCCGGTGTAAAGAAGGGGAGTCTCGGCCTGCCTGTACCGGGGTCCCCGAAGCGTTTGGGACTCGTCGCGGTGCGCGGTGTGAGTCCCGGTGTAAAGAAGGGGAGTCCCTGACCTGCCTGTATCAGGGTCCCCAAAACTGGGTTGTACTGGGGTTGTTGCAGGGCGCGTGCCAGGTTTTGAAAAGATGCCAATGTTCGTCTCGATAATTTTCAAGATGTGTCTGAAAGCCCCGGGATACGGGGGCTTTCCGCTGGCGCGGGAAAACGCGGATGACGCTTGCGCGGCCTGATTCTCTGCTCGATAGCGGTTCAAGGCGCATTGCCGTGGTGCACAGCTCTCTATTGTGGGAGCTGGCTTGCCGGCGATGAGGCCGGTGAGTCTTGCATCGATCTTGCGGACGCCATCGCCGGCAAGCCAGCTCCTACAGTGGTCCGTGTTAGTGCCACTTATATGCAGGGCATAAAAAACCCTCTGCAGCCTGGCTGTAGAGGGTTTGGTTTGAAGCGACGGATCAACCCTCGTCGCTGTCGTCCTCATCGCCGCCATCGACCTTCATGCCCAGCTCCTTGATCTTGCGAGTCAAGGTGTTGCGACCCCAGCCCAGCAGCACGGCGGCGTCGCGACGGCGGCCGGCGGTGTGCTTGAGGGCCGTCTCGATCATGATCCGCTCGAAACTCGGCACGGCGCTGTCCAGCAGGCTGGATTGCCCGCGGGCCAGTGCCTGGTCGGCCCATTGGCGCAGCGCCTGCTCCCAGTTGGTCACTGGCGCCGAATCCTGCGGCAGGTTCAGCAGCTCCGGTGGCAGGTCGCTGATATGCACCTCGCGCCCAGACGCCATCACGGTGATCCAGCGGCAAGTGTTCTCCAGCTGACGGACGTTGCCTGGCCACGGCAGGTTCTTCAGGTATTCCTCGGTTTCCGATTTCAGCAGCTTCGGCTCCACCGACAACTCCTGGGCGGCGCGGGCGAGGAAGTGCTTGGCCAGGGTCGGGATGTCTTCGCGACGGTCCGACATCCGCGGGATATGGATGCGGATCACATTGAGGCGATGGAACAAGTCTTCACGGAATTTGCCGGCGTGAACCAGGGTTTCCAGGTTCTGGTGGGTCGCGGCGATGATGCGCACGTCGACCTTGACCGGCGTATGCCCGCCGACCCGGTAGAACTCGCCGTCGGCCAGCACCCGCAGCAGGCGGGTCTGGGTGTCGGCCGGCATGTCGCCGATCTCGTCGAGGAACAGGGTGCCGCCATCGGCTTGTTCGAAACGCCCGCGCCGCAGGTTGGCCGCGCCGGTAAAGGCGCCTTTTTCATGGCCGAACAGCTCGGACTCCATCAGGTCCTTGGGAATCGCCGCCATGTTCAAGGCGATGAACGGTTGCGCCGCCCGTGGACTGTGGCGGTGCAGGGCATGGGCCACCAGTTCCTTGCCGGTGCCGGATTCGCCATTGATCAACACCGTGATGTTGGAGTGGCTGAGGCGCCCGATGGCGCGAAACACTTCCTGCATCGCCGGCGCTTCGCCGATGATTTCCGGGGTCCGGGTCAAGGTCGGCGCCACGTCCATGCCTTGCTGTTCCTGGGCATGCTGGTTGGCGCGCTTGACCAGTGACACCGCTTCATCGACGTCGAACGGCTTGGGCAGGTATTCGAACGCGCCGCCCTGGTAGGACGCCACCGCGCTGTCGAGGTCGGAATGGGCGGTCATGATAATCACCGGCAGGCGCGGGTGCTGCTCGCGAATCCGCGCCAACAGGTCCAGGCCACTGGCGCCGGGCATGCGGATGTCGGAGATGATCACATCCGGCTGCTGACGGACCAGGCGGCTCATTACGCCATCGGCACTGTCGAAGCTCTGGGTGGTCATCCCTTCCTGTTGCAGGGCTTTTTCCAGGACCCATCGGATAGAACGGTCGTCATCGACGATCCACACGGTTTCACTACGGCTCATGTCGATGTGGCTCCTTGTTCCAGTGGCAGAAAGATCGAGAACGTGGTGTGGCCGGGGTGGCTCTCACACTCGATCAGGCCCTGGTGCTGGCTGATGATGTTCTGGGTAATGGCCAGGCCTAGCCCGGTACCGTCCGGGCGGCCGCTGACCATGGGATAGAAGATGGTTTCCTGCAGCTCGGCGGGAATCCCCGGGCCGTTGTCGATGATCTCGATCTTGGTCACCAGGCGATGGCGCACATGGCCGATGGTGAACTGGCGGATTGCCCGGGTGCGCAGGCTGATGCGGCCCAGGCGCAGCTCGTTCTGGCTGCTGATGGCCTGCATGGCGTTGCGCACGATGTTGAGTACGGCCTGGATCATCTGTTCACGATCGATCAGCACATCGGGAATACTCGGGTCATAGTCGCGCACCAGATTGATGCAGCCTTGGCTTTCGGCTTCCACCAGGCTGCTGACGTGTTCCAGCACTTCGTGGACATTGGTCATCGCCAGGGACGGCAACTTGTTCGAGCCGAGCATGCGGTCCACCAGATTGCGCAGGCGATCGGCCTCTTCGATGATGACGTTGGTGTAGTCCTTCAGACTTTCTTCCGGCAGCTCGCGGGCCAGCAACTGCGCGGCGCCGCGAATCCCGCCCAGGGGGTTCTTGATTTCGTGGGCCAGGCCGCGCACCAGCATCTTGGTGGTTTCCTGCTTGGACAGCTGCGCCTCTTCCTTGGTGATCCGCAACAGGCGGTCACGCGGGTGCACTTCCAGCAGCAGGAGGGTCTCGCCCTGGCTGAGAATCGGGGTCACGGCGTAGTCGACGGTCAGGGTCTGGCCGGTCAGCGCCGTGAGCATGGCTTCGCGCTTGGTGAACGGGTGCGCCTGTTCCACGGCTTGGCGCAGGGAGTTCAAGGCCTCGACCGACTCGGTGAACAGTTCGCTGATGAACTGGCCATGGCTGCGCTGGCCGCTGATGGCCAGGAGCATTTCCGCCGCCGGGTTCATGTACTCCAGACGCAATTCGGCGTTGAGCAGGATGGTAGCGGTGGTCAGGTTGTCGAGTAACAGTCTGTGCAAGGCGTCGCTGATGGTCATGGGGACCTCTTTTGGAGCATGGCAAACGGGGCCGGTCCCGATTTGCGCGCGCGAACAAGGCGCCGATACAAGGAAAATGCAAAAACCAAACCAAGGCTCCGAAAAGAAGCGCGAATTGCCTGAAATGGGCGTTTCAGGCGCGATTGAGTGGCGTTCTGCCAGGTTCGGCGGGTACTTTCGAACCAAAATGGGTTTTGGTTCGGGCGAGTGTGCAGTTTAGTGCACCAATGTGGTGCCCTGGTTGGCGCAGCTCAAAGGAAGGGAAAAATGCTGCTGCTTTCTTCTGCGGGCTTGTCCGCCAGCGGGCATTCCGGCCGCTGGCCATAGTCGGCGAGCTGGCAGGGGTTGGCCTGGCGTTTCTGCGCCAACGAGATGCGGACCATCTGGAAGGGTTGGTTGGCGGTACGTTCGGCGATCCGTCCCTGGTCGTCGAGGATCTCCACCGCGAGCTGGTGGCTGCCGCGGTCGATGTTGTTCAAGGCAAACACCGGACTGGGGCCGGGCGCCGCGGTGGGTTTGCCGTCCAGCAGCAGGCGATAGGTATGCCCGGGCATCAGCCCGGGTTCGCTGGTGACGCTGACAATCAGGTTGCCTTCGGTGCTACGGATGGTGGCATCGGGGTCCGGCACCAGGATACGTAGCATCTGGTAATGGGAGATCGGCCGGGCCTTGGGCTTTTCCGGCGTGGCTGGCGAAGGTCGCGGGGCCGTCGGTGTCAGCGACAGGCGATTGACCGGCGGCAGGGGCACCGCTTTGGCGCCGGCACGGTGCTGGTCGGTGAAGACCCGATTGCCCTGGCTGTCGGTGTAGGTATAGATCTCGGCCAGCGCCGAGCCGGCGCAAAGCGTCATGAGCAGCGGCAGCAGGCGGATGAAAGCTCGAATCATGAGTGGCTCAAGGCTTGTGCACCCGCTGGACGGTAAAAGGCACGATGGCGCTTTGCTGCACGACCTGTTCGCCCGCCAGAACCTGGACGCCGAGGGTGTGGTCACCGCGGTCGATATTCACCAGTTGCAGGCGCGGCACATTGCTCGGCTGGCCGTAGGGCGCGCCGTCGAGCACCAGGCGCAGCAGATGCTGGCGTTGCAGGCGCGGCTCCATCTTCACGCCGACGGTAAAGGTGCCGTTATTGGCGCGCAGAGCTTCCTGGGTCGGGATGTCCGTCAATTCCAGGGTGCTGTAGGCCGCGCCAGTATTGGCCGGTTTCGCCGCCGAGGTCGCCGGTGTGGGTATCGCCGGCGTGTTCGACTGCTGCAGGCCCACGCTGTTGAGCGGCGGCAGTTCCACGGTCTGCGCGGCGGCACCGTCGGGCGGCTGGTTGCTATAGGCCGTGTTGCCGTTGGCATCGGTGTACTTGTAGATCTGTGCGGCGGCTGGCAAGGCGACGGCCACTAGCAGCAAGAGAAGGCTTCGACCCATGGGCGCTCCCGATAATGGTCCTGGCGGTGACAGCTCGCCCAGATGCTTCAGGGTGTCAGCATAGAGCACAACCTTCAACGGCTTCAGCGCCCGCTGAGGCACAACTCGCCCACGGCGCGAATCAACGCCAGGTCATGGATCTCGTCGGTGCTCAGGATCTGGCGCTCCTGGGCCAGCCAGGTCGGGCACTGCGGGTCCTGCCGGGAGGCGGCGAAGGCAGCGTAGTGTTGCAGCAGGCGGACTTGCAGTTGGTCGAGGGCCGGGCGGATCTGCTTCACCAGGTCGGGCCGGGCGATGGTCGGGGCCTTGCCTGCGGCGTGCCACTTGGCTAGCAGGGCGTATTGCACCAGCTTGTTGGCTTCGATCTGGGCGGCGAGGAATTGGCTGACGTCTTCAGGGTTGAGCTGGTAGGTGGCGGCCTGTTGCGCGGCGTTGGCGATGACTTGCTGCTCGCGCTGGCTGTCCTGGATCGGTTTGCCGCTGTCCCATTTGGTCAGGGCGACCTGATCGGCGATCTCCAGGCGTTCGCTCACGGCCTGGAGCAGGGGCGCCAGGGACGCGGGTGCTGGCGTGGCGTTCGGGGTTGCGGCGCAGGCGCCGGTGCTGAGAAGGATAAGCAGCAGCGGGCTGGCAAGGCGTTTTTTCAGGTGCATGGAGCGAGCTTCGTCCGGAAGGTGGGCACAGGGCCTTGAGTAAACGTCACAAGCGCGGCCTGGCGCCAGCTTCTTTTCATGAAAAAATGTCGACGTGTCCCGGGATGCCATTCGCGGCGGGGGATCTTGAAAGCACCACAAAACCTGTGAGCTGGCTTGCCGGCGATGGGGCCGGCAAGCCTTGCATCACCCTCGCGGACGCCATCGCCGGCAAGCCAGTTCCTACAGGGCTCAGAGGTCCGATTCCGAGAGCGGCACGCCCTCGGTGCCGGCATAGAACACCAGCAGGTCCACCGGAACCGCACCGGTCTTGGCGCGATGCTGGATGTTGACCAGCGCCGCTATTGTGTCGCCCTGTTTCAATAGCGTGTTATGGCCGCCTTCCCGGGTCTCGACCCACACTTCGCCCGACAGGATGTAGGCGGCGCTGGGAATCGGATGGATGTGCCAGCCCAGTTCAGTGTCGGCCGGGATATTGACCTGCAGCAGGGTCAGTTCCGGTGGCCCCTTGGGATAGCGTTCGTAAGGTGTGCCGTCCCAGGAGCTCGTGCTGCGCAGCAGCACCTGAGCGGAGGGCAGGGGCGGGGTTGGTGGCTTGGGTGTCGAGATCGATATCATGTGCTGGTTTCCAGGTTAACGTCCTTGTACCGCGCGTTACACGCGATGCCTGTGGTTCCCGTCACGAGGTCGGGAGTCCAAGTTAACGCCGTGCCGCACCGTCCTGCCAGCCTTGAAACGTTTCAAGAAATCTCGATTTTTGCCCATGAAAAAGGCCACCCGAAGGTGGCCTTTTGTTACGTCGCTTGCGCGAGCGTGACTGGATCAGCAGCTGTAGTACAGCTCGTATTCCAGTGGGTGTACGAAGGTGCGGACCTTGATTTCTTCTTCGCTTTTCAGCTCGATGTAGGTATCGATGAAGTCGTCGCTGAATACGCCGCCTTTGGTCAGGAACGCGCGACCTTTGTCCAGCTCTTCCAGGGCTTCTTTCAGGCTACCGCAAACCTGTGGGATTTCCTTGGCCTCTTCAGGCGGCAGGTCATACAGGTTTTTGTCAGCTGCATCGCCAGGGTGGATCTTGTTCTGGATACCGTCCAGGCCGGCCATCATCAGTGCGGCGAAGGCCAGGTAAGGGTTGGCAGCCGGATCCGGGAAGCGTGCTTCGATACGACGAGCTTTAGGGCTGTTGACGTAAGGAATGCGGATCGAGGCGGAACGGTTGCGTGCCGAGTAGGCCAGCATCACTGGAGCTTCGAAACCTGGGACCAGACGCTTGTAGGAGTTGGTCGACGGGTTGGTGAAGCCGTTCAGGGCCTTGCCGTGCTTGATGATGCCGCCGATGAAGTACAGGGCGGTGTCGGACAGGCCGGCATAGCCTTCGCCAGCGAAGGTGTTCTTGCCATCTTTGGAGATGGACATGTGAACGTGCATACCCGAGCCGTTATCGCCGTACAGCGGTTTTGGCATGAAGGTCGCGGTACGGCCGTAGGCATCCGCCACGTTGTGTACGCAGTACTTCAGGGTCTGGACTTCGTCAGCCTTGTTGACCAGGGTGTTGAACTTCACACCGATTTCGTTCTGGCCGGCAGTCGCCACTTCGTGGTGGTGAACTTCGACGGTCTGGCCCATCTCTTCCAGTGCGTTGCACATGGAGGTACGGATTTCGTGGTCGTGGTCGAACGGTGGAACCGGGAAGTAGCCGCCTTTGATACCTGGACGGTGGCCTTTGTTGCCGCCTTCCACGTCCTGGTCGGACATCCACGAACCTTGTTCGGAGAAGATCTTGAACATGGAACCGGAGATGTCGGACTTGAACTTGACCGAATCGAAGATGAAGAACTCAGGCTCAGGACCGAAGAACGCAGTGTCGCCGATACCGGTCGACTTCAGGTATTCCTCGGCGCGACGGGCGATCGCGCGTGGGTCGCGGTCGTAGCCCTGCATGGTCGAAGGCTCGATCACGTCGCAGACCAGGATCAGGGTCGGCTCTTCGGTGAACGGGTCGAGTACGGCGGTGTTGTCATCCGGCATCAGGATCATGTCGGAGGCTTCGATGCCTTTCCAGCCGGAGATGGAGGAGCCGTCGAACATTTTGCCGATTTCGAAGAATTCGTCATCCAGTGCATCACGGGCCGGCATGGTCACGTGGTGCTGAGTGCCTTTGGTATCAGTGAAGCGCAGATCAATCCATTTAACGTCATGATCTTTGATGAGTTGAACCGACTTCGACATGGTGTCCTCCGGGTGGCTTCGGGCTGGGTAGTGGAGTTAGCCCTGGAAAGAGTGGTGATGCCGGCGCGAATATCGGCCAAGGCAACCTGCCTCACAAGAGAGCAAATTGCATGCCAGTGCCCCGCGATGGGTTTTTTGCCCCAATCTCAAGCGTTGCAGCGAGCATAGGAGAATTTCTGGGCGTTTGTTGCACCATTATGAGTCTAAAATAATTGATGACGACCTGTTTTGGTGCGTGCAAAACCGTCCGCACAATAACTGGTTAAACCTTGAGCAATTTCCGCTATAATCCGCGCCCCCCTTTTTCGGCTGGCCCTTCGCGCGCTGTTTTCATGAAACTTATCGTAAAAGTCTTCCCCGAAATCACCATTAAAAGCCGCCCTGTCCGGATGCGTTTCATCCGCCAGTTGGCCAAGAACATCCGTACCGTGCTCCGTGATCTGGACCCGGCCGTGGTGGTGAACGGCGTGTGGGACAACCTCGAGCTGGAAACCGCGCTGAGCGAGCCCAAGGCCTTGCTGGAGCTGACCGAGCGCCTGTGTTGCATGCCGGGCATCGCGCATTTCCTGCAGGTCGACGAATACCCGTTGGGCGACTTCGACGACATCACCGCCAAGTGCAAGCAGCACTTCGGCGCGGCCCTGCCCGGGAAGATTTTTTCGGTGCGCTGCAAGCGCGCCGGCAAGCACGGTTTCACCTCCATGGACGTGGAGAAATACGTCGGCAGCCAGTTGCGCCGACAGTGCAATGCCGCCGGAATCTCCCTCAAAGAGCCGGAAATCGAAGTGCGAATGGAAATTCGCGACCAACGGTTGTTTGTCATCCACAGCCAGCACAATGGCCTGGGCGGCTACCCGCTGGGTTCCATCGAGCAGACGCTGGTGCTGATGTCCGGCGGTTTCGACTCCACCGTGGCCGCCTATCTGATGATGCGCCGCGGCCTGATGAGCCACTTCTGCTTCTTCAACCTCGGTGGCCGCGCCCATGAGCTGGGAGTGATGGAAGTCGCCCACTTCCTCTGGAAGAAGTACGGCAGCTCCCAGCGGGTGCTGTTTGTCAGCGTGCCATTCGAGGAAGTGCTGGGAGAAATTCTCGGCAAAGTCGATAACAGTCATATGGGCGTAGTATTGAAGCGTATGATGTTGCGCGCTGCTTCCGTCATGGCTGATCGACTGGATATCAGTGCGTTGGTGACCGGCGAAGCGATTTCCCAGGTTTCCAGCCAGACGCTGCCGAACCTGTCGGTGATCGACTGCGTGACCGAGAAGCTGGTGATTCGCCCGCTGATCGCCAGTCACAAGCAGGACATCATCAACCTGGCGAGTGAGATCGGCACGGCGGATTTCGCCAAGCATATGCCGGAATATTGCGGGGTCATTTCGGTGAACCCCAAGACCCACGCCAAGCGCAACCGCGTGGAGTACGAAGAACAACAGTTCGACATGGCGATTCTCGAGCGGGCGCTCGAGCGGGCCAAACTGGTGCCAATCGATCGGGTCATCGACGAACTGGGCCAGGATTTGCAGATCGAAGAAGTCAGCGAAGCGCTGGCTGGTCATATCGTGATCGACATCCGTCACCCGGATGCCCAGGACGAAGACCCGCTGGAGATCGCTGGCATCGAGGTACAAGCGATGCCGTTTTATGCAGTGAACGCTCGTTTCAAGGAACTGGACCCTACTCGCCAGTACCTGTTGTATTGCGACAAAGGCGTGATGAGTCGCCTGCATGCCCACCATTTGCTCAGTGAGGGGCATGCCAATGTGCGCGTTTATCGACCGAGCTAAGTGCCCGGGGCTGTTTGCCTGTGGCTTGCGTCACCGGCCCCCCGACGCCGCCGTCAAGCTGTAACGGCCTTGCCGGACTCTGCTGTAAATCGCTGCCAAGACTTGTCAGCACACCGAATCCTCTGATCGAGATACACAAGTGATCGAAAATCTACGCAACATCGCCATCATTGCTCACGTTGACCATGGTAAGACCACCCTGGTAGACAAACTCTTGCGTCAATCCGGCACCCTGGAGCGCAACGAGCTCAACGACGAGCGCGTGATGGACTCCAACGACCAGGAGAAAGAGCGCGGTATTACCATTCTGGCGAAAAACACCGCCATCAACTGGAACGGCTACCACATCAACATCGTGGACACCCCGGGCCACGCCGACTTCGGCGGCGAAGTTGAACGTGTAATGTCGATGGTTGACTCCGTTCTGCTGCTGGTTGACGCTCAAGACGGCCCTATGCCGCAAACCCGTTTCGTGACCAAGAAGGCCTTCGAAGCCGGCCTGCGTCCAATCGTGGTGATCAACAAGGTCGACCGTCCAGGCGCGCGTCCGGACTGGGTTCTGGACCAGATCTTCGACCTGTTCGACAACCTCGGCGCCACCGAAGAACAGCTGGACTTCAAAGTCGTCTACGCCTCGGCCCTGAACGGTATTGCCGGTCTGGAACACACCGCCATGGCGGAAGACATGACCCCGCTGTACCAGGCCATCGTTGACCACGTTCCAGCGCCACAAGTTGACCGTGACGGCCCGTTCCAGATGCAAATCTCGGCACTGGACTACAACAGCTTCCTGGGTGTTATCGGCGTTGGCCGTATCGCCCGCGGTCGCGTCAAGCCGAACACTCAAGTTGTGGCTATCGACGTTGACGGCAAGAAGCGTAACGGTCGTATCCTCAAGCTGATGGGTCACCACGGTCTGCACCGTATCGACGTTGAAGAAGCAGCTGCCGGCGACATCGTCTGCATCAGCGGCTTCGACCAGCTGTTCATCTCCGACACGCTGTGCGACCCACTGAACGTCGAAGCGATGAAGCCGCTGACCGTTGACGAACCTACCGTTTCCATGACCTTCCAGGTTAACGACTCGCCGTTCTGCGGTCGTGAAGGCAAGTTCGTCACCAGCCGTAACATCAAGGAACGTCTGGACAAGGAACTGCTCTACAACGTTGCCCTGCGCGTTGAAGAAGGCGATACCGCCGACAAGTTCAAAGTCTCCGGCCGTGGTGAGCTGCACCTCTCGGTACTGATCGAAACCATGCGTCGCGAAGGCTTCGAAATGGGTGTCGGTCGTCCGGAAGTGATCATCCGCCTGGTTGACGGCGTCAAGCACGAACCGTACGAAAACGTGACCATCGACCTGCCGGAAGAATCCCAGGGTTCGATCATGGAACAGATCGGTATCCGTAAAGGCGACCTGACCAACATGGTTCCGGATGGCAAGGGCCGTGTGCGCCTTGAGTACAACATCCCGGCTCGTGGCCTGATCGGTTTCCGTAACGAGTTCCTGACCCTGACCTCCGGTGCGGGCATCCTGACCTCGATCTTCGACCGTTACGACGTGATGAAGTCCGGCGACATGTCCGGCCGTCAGAACGGCGTGCTGGTTTCGGTGGCTACCGGTAAGGCTCTGACTTACTCGCTGGAAACCCTGCAAGCGCGCGGCAAACTGTTCCTGGGTCACGGTGAAGACGTGTACGAAGGTCAAATCGTCGGTATCAACAGCCGCGACAACGACCTGGGCGTCAACCCAACCAAAGGCAAGAAGCTCGACAACATGCGTGCTTCGGGTAAAGACGAAACCATCGCTCTGGTTCCGCCTATCCGCTTCACCCTGGAGCAGGCTCTGGAGTTCGTGCAAGAAGACGAACTGTGTGAAGTCACGCCTAAGTCCATCCGTCTTCGCAAGAAGATCCTGGGCGAAAGCGAGCGTACCCGCGCTGCCAAGAAGTCCGGTAACTAAGTCATTTAGTTAGCTGGCAAAAAAAACGCCCCCGACCGCAAGGTCGGGGGCGTTTTTGTTTGTCTGGCTTATGGGGCGTCGCACACCTTGTCAGGGGGGCGATGCTCTTGTGGGAGCGGAGCTTGCCCGCGAAGCTTCTGGGGGCTTCGAAGGCCCCTTCGCGGGCAAGCTCCGCTCCCACAGGGCTGGTGTTTCAAGGGGTGTTGATCAGAAGTTGTACAGCATCTTGTCCGGCGCCGGGCGTTCCGGGGTCTTGGGCTTGTAGGCGCAATAGCCAGGGCGTGGCCCGATTTTTGGATGGTTTCGGCAGGTGTCCGGACGTTTTTCGTAAATGGTGCACAGCCTTGACTTGCGATCCAGGTACAGGCAATCGTTGTTGCTCATGCGCTGCAAGGTGAAGATCTCGGACTTCTGGTTGTAGCGTTCGACGATCCCTTCCTTCTGCAGGCGCTTGGCGATGTTCTTCGGCGGGTCGCCACGCTCGAATTCGTCGACGATGCCGATGCGGATCAGGTCCTTGATCTTGACTTCCACCGGCAAGGTGCAGCAACTGGACATGCAGCCTCCGCACATATGGCTGGAGTACTTCTGCCAGGTTTCGAGGCGGTCGAGTTCCGCGGCGGCGATCAGGGTAGGTTTCATCCGGCTGTTGTCCAGGGTGTATCAGGGCGCGCGATGATACCGGGGCTGGTGGATTTGTGAACAACCTTTTGACGGTTTTTCGTACAAATGCGTCTTTGCAGGGAGATTTCCACCGGACTGCATGCTTTTGGGGCAGAACCGCTTCTTCGGGTTTTCCCGAGGCCATCGGTAAAAAACGCCGAACCTGCGCCGTCGCCCCGTGTCGAACGGTCTAGGCTCAGAAAACTTGTCTTTCAAATCGTCCATCTCGCTAGAGGTTGTATCGATGTCTCAGGAACCGCTTGTCCGTGAAGCCGAGGTCGCCGCTTTTCGCGACGCTGTCCTCGCCAAACTTACATACGCGGTGGGCAAGGACCCGGACCACGCGTTTGATCATGACTGGTTCGAGGCCATTGCCTTGGCCGCCCGCGACCATATGGTCGAGCGCTGGATGGACCACACCCGGCATATCTACCGCAAGGGCCAGAAGCGGGTGTATTACCTTTCTCTGGAATTTCTGATCGGACGGTTGCTGTACGACAGCCTGAGCAACCTCGGCTTGCTGGAGATCGTTCGTGAGGCGCTGGTGGAGCTCGGCGTGGACCTGGAGCGGATTCGCCTGCTGGAGCCCGATGCGGCGCTTGGCAACGGTGGCCTGGGGCGCCTGGCGGCGTGTTTCATGGAAAGCATGTCGACCCTTGGCATCGCCGGCCATGGCTATGGCATCCGCTACGAGCACGGCTTGTTCCGCCAGGCCATCGTCGATGGCTGGCAGCAGGAGCAGACCGAGAACTGGCTGGATTTCGGCAACCCCTGGGAGTTCGAGCGCGCCGAAGTGATCTATCCCGTGGGTTTCGGCGGCCAGGTGCAGACCGTCACCGACGAAAACGGTGCGACCTGCCAGGTCTGGACGCCCTCGGAAACCGTGCGGGCGGTGGCCTATGACACACCCGTGGTGGGTTGGCGCGGGGCCAGTGTGAACACCCTGCGGCTGTGGCGCGCGCGGGCGACCGAAGAGCTGCACCTGGAGCGCTTCAACGCCGGCGACCACCTCGGCGCGGTGGCCGAGGTGGCGCGAGCCGAGAGTATTTCCCGGGTTCTCTACCCGGCCGACAGTACCGAGGCCGGCCAGGAGCTGCGACTGCGCCAGGAGTACTTCTTTGTCTCCGCGTCGTTGCAGGACCTGCTGCGTCGGCACAAGAACATGCACGACTCGGTGCTCAGCCTCGGCGAGCACGCGGCGATCCAGCTCAACGATACGCACCCCTCGATTGCCGTGGCCGAGTTGATGCGCCAACTGGTCGACCTGCACGATATCGCCTGGGACGCGGCTTGGCAGGTCACCGTCGAAACGCTTTCCTACACCAACCACACCTTGCTCCCCGAAGCCCTGGAAACCTGGCCGGTGGGCCTGATGGAGCGCATGCTGCCGCGGCATATGCAGATCATCTACCTGATCAACGCCCAGCACATCGATTCGCTGCGGGCCAAGGGCATCCACGATTTCGACGTGCTGCGCGCGGTCTCGCTGATCGAGGAGGACAACGGTCGACGGGTGCGCATGGGCAATCTGGCATTCCTCGGTTCCCATAGCGTCAATGGCGTTTCCGGGCTGCACACCCAATTGATGCGCAGCACGGTGTTCTCCGAACTGCACAAACTCTACCCGGAGCGGATCAACAACAAGACCAACGGCATCACCTTCCGCCGCTGGCTCTACCAGGCCAACCCGAAACTCACCGCCATGATGGTCGACGCCGTGGGCCCGGAGCTGCTCGACAACCCCGAGGCGTTGCTGCTGGGCCTGGAGCCCTTTGCCGAGAAGGCCGGCTTTCGCAAGCAGTTCGCCGAACAGCGCCTGCACAGCAAGCGGGCCCTGGCGGCGCTGATTCATGAGCGCCTGGGGATTGCGATCAATCCGGCGGCGATGTTCGACGTGCAGGTCAAGCGCATCCACGAGTACAAGCGCCAGTTGCTCAACCTGCTGCACACCGTGGCCCTGTACCAGGCGATCCGGGCCGAGCCGGAAATCGACTGGGTACCGCGGGTGAAGATCTTCGCCGGCAAGGCGGCGGCCAGTTACCACCAGGCCAAGCTGATCATCAAGCTGGCCAACGACATCGCCCGCACGGTCAACCACGACCCGACCGTGCGCGGTCTGCTCAAGGTGGTGTTCCTGCCCAACTACAACGTCAGCCTGGCGGAAAGCATCATCCCGGCGGCGGACCTGTCGGAGCAGATTTCCACCGCGGGCTTCGAGGCCTCGGGCACCAGCAACATGAAGTTCGGCCTCAATGGCGCGCTGACCATCGGCACCATGGACGGGGCCAACGTCGAGATGTGCGAGCGGATCGGCGAAGAACACATGTTCATCTTCGGTCTCAGCGCCCAGCAGGTGGAGTCGCGCAAACATAATGGCGAGTTCAGCGCGGCGGCGGATGTGGCGGCCTCGCATCGACTCAACGATGTGCTGCAAGCCATTCGTGGCGGAGTGTTTTCACCGGATGATCCGGCACGCTATGTCGGGCTGGTGGATTCGCTGATCGACTATGACCGCTTCCTGGTCTGCGCCGATTTCGACTCCTACTGGGACGCCCAGACCCGGGTCGAAGCCCATTGGCACGACTCCAAGGAATGGTGGCGTTCTGCCGTACTTAACAGCGCGCGAATGGGCTGGTTCTCCTCGGACCGGACGATTCGTGAGTACGCCACGGACATCTGGAAAGCACTGGAGTAACTTTTTGCGACAAGTTGTGCGCCCGGCCCCACTTTGCGGGGGGCCGGATCGATATACTACGCGGCATATTTTCGGACGCCGCATAGGGATATCGCGCATGCAATGGATTCTGATGCTGGTGGGCCTGGCGCTGGGCTGGCTGGTGGACTCGGTGTTCACCGACGCTCTGATCGGTGCACTGCTGGGGCTGGGTATCGGCCAGAGTTTCCGCCTGATGAGCCTGGGCCGGCGGGCCGCGGAGCAAGTGCTTCAACTGGAACAGGCGCAAAAAGCCCTGGCGACTGTCGAGCTGCGCGTACGCCAGCTCGAAATCGCCTCGGGCAGGGCGCCGGAACCGTCGGTTGCCCCGTTGCTCACTGAGGTGACGCCCGAGGTTGCCGAGCAGGCGCCACCATCGGTCGCCGAGCAAGCCCAGGCAGAACAAGCCGCCGAACCGATCCCCGAAGCCCTGCGCGCCGTTCCCGAGTTGGTTTGGGAACTGCCGGTCGAACTCCAGGAGCCCCAGCGCGAAACACCGCGTTCCGAAAATGTACCTCCTGAGGTCGATGCCTGGGCGCCGGAACCGGTCATGGTCGCCTCCCGCGAGCCACAAGCGCCTCGCGCCCCTCGCGAACCGAACCTGGTCGAGCGTGCCCTGGCCGGCGCGCGCAACTGGCTGTTCGGCGGCAATACGGTGTTGCGTGTCGGTGTGCTCCTGCTGTTCCTCGGCCTGGCCTTCCTGCTGCGGTATGCCACCGAAGGCATGGTGGTGCCGATCGAGGCGCGTTACGCCGGGGTCGCCACCTGTGCCCTGGGCCTGCTCGGGCTCGGTTGGTGGCTGCGTTTGCGCAACAGCAACTACGCATTGATGCTGCAAGGCAC
The DNA here is from genome assembly GCF_059420925.1 of Pseudomonas sp. GW821-FHT03C07. Classification (NCBI taxonomy): domain Bacteria; kingdom Pseudomonadati; phylum Pseudomonadota; class Gammaproteobacteria; order Pseudomonadales; family Pseudomonadaceae; genus Pseudomonas; species Pseudomonas sp. GW821-FHT03C07. The sequence goes on along the minus strand of NZ_JBWKUQ010000019.1, from coordinate 12,917 downwards.
CGGGGTCGCGGTGCTGTACCTGACGGTGTTTGCGGCGATGCGCCTGCATCCGCTGCTCGATCCGTCGGCGGCCCTCGGTCTGCTGGTGGCGGTCACGCTGTTCTCGGCGATTCTCGCGATCACCCAGGATGCCCTCGGCCTGGCCGCCGCTGCCGCCCTGGGCGGCTTCGCCGCACCGATTCTGACTTCCACCGGCAGCGGCAACCATGTGGCGCTGTTCAGCTATTTTGCCTTGCTCAACGCCGGCATCCTGGCGATCGCCTGGTTCAAGACCTGGCGCTTGCTCAACCTGATCGGTTTTGTCGGCACCTTCGGGATCGGCTTCGCCTGGGGCCTGCGTTCGTATAAACCGGAGTTGCTGTGGAGCACTGAACCCTTCCTGGTGTTGTTCTTCCTGATGTACCTGGCGATCGGCCTGCTGTTCGCCCGGCGTAAATTGCGCGAGATGGCCGCCGGGCCCGAGGACGACAGCCGTGAAGCGCTGCTGCGCTGGTCGGCCCGCCAGGGCGACTATGTCGACGGCGCCATGCTGTTCGGCCCGCCGCTGGTGGGCTTCGGCCTGCAATTCGCGGTGGTCCAGCATCTGCCGTTCGCGGCGGCATTCAGTGCCCTGGCCCTGGGCATTATCTACATGGGGCTGGCGCGGATACTCGCTGGCGGTCGCGCCTTGCTGCTGGGGGAAACCTGCCTGGCCCTGGGCGTGATCTTCGCCAGCCTGGCGATCCCGCTGGGCCTGGATGCCCGTTGGACCTCCGCGGCCTGGGCGGTGGAAGGCGCGGGTATCTTCTGGCTTGGCCTGCGCCAACAGCGGCCATTGGCCCGGGCGTTTGCCCTGTTGTTGCAGATCGGTTCGGCGCTGGCGTTTCTCGGCAAGCTGCAACTCGGTGAAACCAGCCTGCTGGACGGCGCGCCGCTGGGCGCCTTGCTGCTGGGTGGGGCCTTGTTGTTCAGCTTCCAGCAAGTACGCAAGGCGCTGCCTGAGCAGCTCTCGTCCTGGGAGTGCAGTCTGGCACCGGTGCTGGCCTGCAGCGGCCTGACCTTCCTCTACCTGCTGGCGCCGTTGTTCTTCTTCACCCAGGGCACGGCGATCAGTTGGGCGCTGGCCGGGTTGGCGACCCTGTTGGTCGGCCTGCGTCTGCAATCGCGCAGTTTCCTGTTCAGTGCCTTTGCCGTGCAACTGCTCGGCGGCGCGCTGTTCCTGCTGCGCCTGCAAGGTGCCGAGGGCGACTCGACGGCGGTGTTCAACGCCGGCTGGAGCGGCCTGATGAGCGCTTCGCTGATCGGTCTGTCCCTGATCGCCGGGATGCTGTTGGCGGCCCGCGACGAGATGGTGCGCAACGATGTGCGCCTGCTGCGCGGGCTGTCTGTGGTGTTGCTGGCGGGGCTGGTGCTGATCAACCTCGCCGTGCTGTTCGTCCTGCCGTGGGAAACCGCCAGTGGGGTCTGGGCCGCCAGCGGCCTGTTGATCATCTGGCTGAGCCTGTATTTGCAGCAGCGGGTGAGTTTCGTCTTTGGCCTGCTGTTGCAGGTGATCGGCGGCGCGGCGTTCCTCATGGCCGAGCCGGAGCTGTTCCGCGCGCTGTCCGCCGAGGGTCTGCGGCCATTGGCCCACAGCGGTTTCTGGACGCCGATGGTGCTGAGCCTGGCGGCGATGATCGGCGCCTGGCGCTTGCAGCGTGGCCGCCAGGCCGCGGCCTTCGACGCCCTGAGCCTGGCCGGCCTGTCCAATGTCCTGCTGGTCTGGGGCGCGTTGTGGTGGGGGCTGGCCTGGGTCAGCGAAATCCTGCGGTTTGTCCCGGCGCATCTCCAGGCCCAGGCGTTGCTAGGGCTGGCCGCGGCCAGTGTGGCGCTCTGGACACTGTTGGCCTCGCGGCTGAACTGGCCGACCTTGGGCCGGCTCTGCAGCTTGTTGACACCGGTTGCGCTGGCGGTGCTCTACGACGCCTGGTACCCGGCTTATCACCCGGTGGCGGATTATGGCTGGCTGGCCTGGGCGGCGGTGTTTGTCGTGCACCTGCTGTCCTTGCGCCGCCTGGCGCCGATCCTGCCAGGTCGGGCCCTGAGTTATGCGCATGTGCTGGGCTGCTGGCTGATCCTCGGCGTGCTGGCGCTGGAGTTGCGTTTTGCTCTGATGAGCCTGTCCGAACACTACAACGCCTGGCGCTGGCTGGGCTGGGCGATCCTGCCGAGCCTCTATCTGGTGCTGATGGCCGCGCCACGCCAGTGGCCATGGCCGGTGGCGGCGTACCCGCGCGAATATCGCCTCTATGCTGCCTTGCCCCTGGCTGGGCTGATGTTGGCCTGGTTCTGGCTGGCGAATACCTTCAGCGACGGTCAGGCCGAGCCGCTGCCTTATGTGCCGCTGCTCAACCCGTTGGAGCTGGGCCTGATGTTTGCCCTGCTGGGGATCTACCTCTGGTCGCAGAGCGCCGTGGCGCAATGGGCGTTACGCCGCGACTATGCGCAGTGGGTCACCCAGGCCGTCGCCGGGCTTTCGCTGTTCGCCTTTATCAGCGCGCTGGTGATGCGTACCGCGCACCACTGGGGCGGTGTGCCGTTCAACCTGGATGACCTCCTGGCGTCGATGCAGGTGCAGGCCGGCCTGTCGATTGCCTGGACCCTGATTGCCCTGGGCCTGATGATCGGCGGGCATCTGCGCCATCGTCGCGAGGTCTGGCTGGTGGGCGCGGCGCTGATCGCCGTGGTGGTCGCCAAGCTGTTCTTTGTCGAATTGAGCAACCGTGGCGGACTGGCGCGGATTGTCTCGTTCATCGGTGTGGGCGTGCTGTTGCTGGTGGTCGGTTACTTTGCGCCGTTGCCACCCAAGCGTCCGGACCCTGAGCCGGAGACTGCGGAAACTGAAGGGGTGTCGTCTTGATGGGCAACTCGAGCCGGTGCTGGTTGGGCATCATGGGGCTGTGTGCGGCGCTGTCGGCGTTCGCTCAGGAAAAACCGACCGACTACAGCACCCAGGTGCCCTTGACCCTGAGTGGCGAGGGCCCCTGGTATCGCTTGGAGCTGCCGCTGACGCTGCAGTTGCGCGCGCGCCAGGCCGACCTCAGCGATGTGCGGGTGTTCAACGCCGCCGGCGAGCCCCAGGCCTATGCCCTGGCGCGGGAGCAGGCGCAGGCGACCCAGAGCCATAGCCTGACGGATGTGAAGTGGTTCCCGCTGTACAACTCGGCCGATGCGCCCCAGGCCACGCCGAGCGTGCGGGTCCAGTCGTCGGCCAACGGCACCCTGGTCGAGGTGAGCCCCGCGGGTCAGTTGAAAGCCGGCGGAGAAGTGCTGCGCGGCTGGCTGTTGGATGCCAGCGCGATCAAGACGCCGTTGCAGCAGTTGCTACTGGACTGGAGCAGCGAGCGCGACGGCTTCCAGCGTTTCAGCATCGAGGCCAGCGACGACTTGCAGCACTGGCAGGCCTGGGGCGATGGGCAGGTGGCGCGTTTGTCCTTTGCCGACGAACGGGTGGAGCAGCATGAAGTTGCCTTGCCGGGGTTGTCGGCGCGTTACTTGCGGCTGTTGTGGCAGTCGCCGCAGACGGCGCCGGTGCTCAGTTCGGCAAAGTTGGCCAGTTCCACTACCAGCAGCCTGCCGTTGCCGCTGCTATGGTCGCAGCCGTTGGCCGGGACGAGCGCCAAGGCTGGCGAATACACCTGGCAGCTACCGCTCGGCCTGCCCCTTGAGCAGGTGCGGGTCGAGCTGGCGCAGGCCAACAGCCTGGCGCCGGTGAGCTTGTACGGGCGTCAGGACGGCAATGCAGCCTGGCAGACGCTGAGCAGCGGTTTGCTCTATCGCCTGACCCAGAATGGCCAGGACGTGGTCCAGGACCAGTTGCAGTTGCCCGGGCGGGCCGTGGCGCAATTGAAACTGGTGGTCGATGAGCGCGGCGGTGGCCTGGGCGCACAAGCGCCGACCTTGCGTTTCGCGGTGCGCGGCACCCAATTGGTGTTCCTGGCCCGTGGCGAGCCGCCGTTTTCCCTGGCTCTGGGCAATCCGACGGTCAAGGCGACGAACCTGTCGTTGTCGACCTTGATTCCCGATTACAGTCCGCAGCGTCTGGCGGGCTTGGGCAAGGCCACGGCCAGCGGCGGCGCGGTGACCACGCTGCAGCCGCCGGTGGTGCCGGTTGCGCTGGGCACCGATTGGAAGAAGATCGGCTTGTGGGCGGTGCTGCTGCTGGGGGTGGCCGCTTTGGCCGGAATGGCCTTCAGCCTGTTGCGCAAACCGCAGGTATAAGCACCTTGCCTGGAACTTTGTAGGAGCCGGCTTGCCGGCGATGGCGGCCGATAAGGCGATGCAAGGCTCACTGGCCTCATCGCTGGCAAGCCAGCTCCCACAAGGTTCGTGTCATGGTCGGGGACCGAAGAATTCCGGTGCTTTTGGACTACGCGCAACCCGGTCCTTGAACTCTCCGTGTCGGAACTCGGTCTGACAGGAGGCAATACATGTCGACTCGCGTTAAACTGAGCAGGTTTTCAGCCCCCCCCATCTCCGGAGCCATCCATGTCCCGCGTTACCTTGAGTCGCTATTTGATTGAGCAGACCCGCAGCAACAACACGCCTGCCGATCTGCGTTTCCTGATCGAAGTGGTCGCGCGTGCTTGCAAGGAAATCAGCCATGCCGTCTCCAAAGGCGCGCTGGGTGGGGTTCTGGGCAGCATGGGGACAGAGAACGTACAGGGCGAAGTGCAGAAGAAGCTCGACGTGCTTTCCAACGAAATCCTCCTCGAAGCCAACGAATGGGGCGGTCACCTGGCCGGCATGGCGTCCGAAGAAATGGACAATGCCTACCAGATCCCGGGCAAATACCCGAAAGGCGCCTACCTGCTGGTATTCGACCCACTGGACGGCTCGTCGAACATCGATATCAACGCACCGGTCGGTACTATCTTCTCGGTGCTGCGTTGCCCGAATGAACACCTGAGCCAGAACGAAGCCTTGAACGAAAAGGCCTTCCTGCAGCCAGGTACCGAGCAGGTCGCCGCCGGTTATGCCATCTACGGCCCGCAGACCATGCTGGTACTGACCCTGGGTGATGGCGTGAAAGGCTTTACCCTTGACCGTGAAATGGGCAGCTTCGTGCTGACCCATGAAGACATCAGGATCCCGGCTTCCACTCAGGAATTCGCGATCAACATGTCCAATCAGCGTCACTGGGAAGCTCCGGTACAACGCTACGTCGGCGAATTGCTGGCCGGCGAAGAAGGCCCGCTGAAAAAGAACTACAACATGCGCTGGGTCGCCGCGATGGTTGCGGACGTGCACCGTATCCTGACCCGTGGCGGCCTGTTCATGTATCCGCGCGACAGCCGCGAGCCGTCCAAGCCGGGCAAACTGCGCCTGATGTACGAAGCCAACCCGATGTCGTTCCTGGTGGAACAGGCCGGCGGCGCGTCCACCAACGGCCACCAGCGTATTCTCGACATCCAGCCGGAAGGTCTGCACCAGCGTGTTGCGGTGTTCCTCGGTTCCAAGGAAGAAGTGGAACGGGTCACCGGTTACCACAAGGGCTGAAGCCATGTCCGCGCCCTGGCAGCCCTTGCTTGAGTGGTGGTTCGGTTCAGCCGGGACACCCGCCGCGATGGTGGCTGACAAGGGCCGGTTGTGGTTCGGCAAGCGTGACAGCCAGGACCTTGAGGCGCGCGAGCGTTTCGGGGTCCAGGTCGAGCAGGCACTGGCTGGCGATTTGGCCGAGTGGACGCAATGTCCCGAAGGCTGGCTGGCACTGGTGATCCTGCTTGATCAACTACCGCGGATGATCTTCCGCGAGACCCCCAAGGCTTTCTCCGGTGATGCCCGCGCCCAGGCGTTGGTGGCACAGGGCGTGGCTGCGGATTTCGATCGGCGGCTGTCGGCGATGCAGCGGGTGTTTGTTTACCTGGTGTTCGAGCACTGCGAGCATTTGGCTGTGCAGAATGAGGCGGTGTCGCGCTTTGTGGCGCTGCTGGCGGAGCAGGTGGAGGCGGATCGGGCGATCTTTGCCGATTATCTGGACTATGCCGAACGGCATCGCGAGGTCATTGCCCGGTTTGGGCGCTTTCCCCATCGCAATGCCATTCTCGGGCGTGAGTCCACGGTCGAGGAAGTGGCGTTTTTGCGGGAGCCGGGTTCACGCTTCTGACCCGGTTTTGAATCCAGGCGCGGACCTTGTGGGAGCTGGCTTGCCGGCGATGAGGCCATTGAGCCTTGCATCGCCTGAGCGGGCGCCATCGCCGGCAAGCCAGCTCCTACAGGTTTTGCTGTGTCCTGTAGGTCGTCAGATCCGGAAACTACCCACCAACTGCTTCAACCGCGCCGCCTGCTGTTCCAGGTCCGCACACGCGCGCAAGGTCGATTGCAGGTTTTCCACGCCTTCCTGGTTCAGCGTGTTGATCTCGGTAATGTCGACGTTGATCGATTCCACCACTGCTGTCTGTTCTTCGGTCGCGGTCGCCACCGACTGGTTCATGCCGTCGATCTCGCCGATCCGCTGGGTCACGCTGCCCAACCGTTCGCCGGCCTGGTTGGCAATGCTGACGCTGCTTTCGCTCTGACGCTGGCTGTCGGTCATGATGCTCACCGCTGCCCGGGCACCAACCTGCAATTCCTCGATCATCTTCTGCACTTGCTGCGCCGAATCCTGGGTGCGGTGCGCCAGGTTGCGCACCTCATCGGCTACCACCGCAAACCCGCGTCCGGCTTCACCGGCCCGGGCCGCCTCGATGGCCGCGTTGAGCGCCAGCAGGTTGGTCTGCTGGGAAATACCGCTAATCACTTCGAGGATCTGCCCGATATTCACCGTGTTGCTGTTCAGGGTTTCGATATTGCCGCACGAATCGCTGATCTTGGCCGACAGTTGTTGCATCGCGCTGATGGTTTTATCCACCACCTGCTGGCCGTCTTCGGCCAGGCTGCGAGCTTCGCTGGAGTGCTGCGAGGCGAGGGCGGCGTTCTGCGCGATTTCCTGGGCCGCGGCGCCGAGCTGGTTGATCGCCGCCGCCACGCTGCTGGTGCGGTTGGCCTGCTGGTCGGAGTTGAGCATCGACGAGTTGGAGGCGCTGACCACCCGCAAGGCCACTTCGTTGACCTGGCCGGTGGCCGAGGCCACTTCGCGGATCGAGCTGTGGATACGTTCGACGAAGCGGTTGAAGGACATGCCCAGGGTGCCGAATTCATCGTGACCGTGGATGACCAGGCGTTTGGTCAAGTCGCCTTCACCTTCGGCGATGTCATGCATGGCGCGGCCCATCAGGTGCAGCGGCTGCATCAGCACGCGGATCAGCATGCCGAGCAGGGCGATGATGATGATCACGGCGATCACCGTGGCGATGATCGCCGAGGTCCGGAACTCGCTGAGCATGGAGAACGCGGTGTCCTGGTCGAGCACCAGGGCGACGTACCAGTCCACCGAAGACACGCCGTTTACGTGGGTGAAGGAGATGAACTGCTGCTTGCCGTCCACCTCGACTTCCTTGAGCCCGGCACTGATTTTCGGGGCCCCGGTCGGATAAGCGTCAGAAAGGCTTTTCAGGATCAGCTTGCTGTCCGGGTGAATCAGAATCTTGCCATCGGCGCTGACGATGAACGCCTGCCCGTGGCCGCCGAAGTTCAGTGAGTTGATGATGGCGCTGACGCTGCCCAGGTCGATATCGGCGCCGGTCACGCCGATAAACTGGCCCTGGTGCTGCACCGGGGTGGCCAGGGTGATGACCAGCTTGCCGGAGGAGGCGGCGATGTAGGGTTCGGTGACGATGGTCTGTTGGGCGGCGGTGGCGGCCTTGTACCAGCCACGTGCACGCGGATCGTAGTCGGCGGCACGGTTGCCCACCGGAATCGAGGTCATCACGCCTTCCGCGCTGCCGAAATAGCTGAGCTGGAAGTTGCTGGCATAGGCGGGCAGGCCGATGGCGTGTTTCAGGCTGTCGGCGGAGCTGCCGTCCGCGGCGATCTGCTGGGACAGCGATTGCAGCAGCTGAATGCGACTTTCCAACCAGGTCTGGATGTTGCTGGTGGTCAGGCTGCCCAGCGCCTGCATCGAGTCTTCGGTGCTGTGGCGCAGGGCCGCGCGCTGGCGGTAGTCGTTGAACAGGATGAAGCAGGCGAACGCCACTGCGACCACCAGGGCCGCCGCCAACAGAATCTTATGGCTGAACTTGAAGTTTTTGGTCATGAAATAGGCTGTCCACAGGGGGGGCTGGTCACCGGGGGGCGTCAATTTGCCACAGGTTATGACCTGTGGGGCAATTTCTCTTGGGCAACGTCGGTGTCGGAAGTCCTTGTCCTGCTTTTCCATTGTTCGCCATGGCGGGGCGTAGTGCCTTGAACATCGGCCTACGGGCCTTCCATACAGGCGAAATGGTATTACCTGAATATGTCGACACTTTTGCGTTGAATATTAATTTTCGGCCGACAAAGCCGACGAAATGCCGGTTTCGCTGAAAAAAAGCCGCTGAAAATCCTTGAAGGAAATCACTGTAAGAAAAGCGCTGGGGCTCGGGAACCAGATGGCCCTTTTCTCTTCTAAGCTTGCGGTAGGCAGCCGTGCCCACCTTTGAGCCCCAGGAGTTCCCCCATGTCGTTGCGCTCTCTCGCCCTTTTGTCGTTCTGCGTACTGTTGGTCGCATGCAGCAAGGTCAATCAGGAAAACTACTCGAAAATCTCCGCGGGCATGGCCAAGGCCGATGTCGAGAAACTGCTCGGTTCACCTTCGGACTGTTCCGGCGCGCTTGGCATGTCCAGTTGCACCTGGGGTAACAAGAACAGCTTTATCAGCGTGCAGTATGCCGGTGACAAAGTCCTGATGTTTTCCGGGCAAGGCCTGAAGTAAACCGGGGCGATCGCCCGCGGGAGAAGAACAATGTTGCGTTTAGTGGTTACTCTTTTGGCCGGCTTGTTGCTGGCCGGTTGCGCTACGTTCGGCGACGATTTGGCGCCCAAGACGGCAGGTCACGTGGACCTGAAACGTTACCAGGGCACCTGGTACGAGCTGGCGCGGATGCCGATGTATTTCCAGCGCAATTGCGCGCAGTCGGAAGCCCGCTACAGTCTGATGGCGGATGGCAAGATGGCGGTGTTCAACCGTTGCCTGACCGAGCAGTGGACCTGGGAAGAAGCCAAGGGCACGGCGACGCCGCAGGTGCCGGAGCAAACCGACAAGCTGTGGGTGAAGTTCGATAACTGGTTCACGTCGATGTTGCCTGGCGTGGCCAAGGCCGATTACTGGATCCTGTATGTCAGCGACGACTACAAGACGGCGATTGTCGGCAATCCGAATCGTCGCTACCTGTGGTTGTTGTCACGGACGACCAAGGTCACTGCGGAGACTCGTGAGGACCTGCTGAGCCGGGCGCGCCAGCAGGGTTACGACACCACCCGGCTGATCTGGCGTACCCCGGATGCGAAGATGCCCAACTGAATCACGCACCTGGTAGGAACCGGCTTGCCGGCGGTGGCGTCCGAATCGGCGCCGTAAGGCTCAAGGGCCTCATCGCTGGCAAGCCAGTTCCTACATGGGATGTGATCGACAAGGTTTTCGGGTTCAGTTCAGCAGGTCGCGCAGCACTTGGGTAAACGCCTGGGCGCTTTCTTCTTCGCCCGCATGCCGTCCACCGCGCACCGCCCACTGGCCGTTGACCATCACATCGCGTACCTGGCGGTCGCCACCGGCGAACAGCCAGCGGTTGAGAATGCCGTCGTCCTGGGCCGTTGCCAGGTACGGATCGCTGCCGTCGAGCACCAGCCAGTCGGCGCGCTTGCCGATTTCCAGTCGACCGATCGCTTGCCCCAGGGCCTGGGCGCCGCCGTCCAATGCCGCGTCATACAGCGTGCGGCCGACCATCGGCTGATCAGCGCGGTACAAGCGATTACGCCGCTGGTCGCGCAGGCGCTGGCCATATTCCAGCCAGCGCAGTTCTTCGACCACGCTCAAGGACACATGGCTGTCGGAACCGATGCCCATCCGCCCGCCCTGGGCGAGGAAATCCACGGCCGGGAAAATTCCGTCGCCGAGATTGGCCTCGGTGGTCAGGCACAGCCCGGCAATCGCCCGGCTGCGGGCCATGCGCGTAACTTCCTCGGCGTCGGCGTGGGTCGCGTGCACCAGGCACCAGCGCTCATCCACCTCGACATGGTCGTATAGCCATTGCAACGGACGCTTACCGCTCCAGCTCAGGCAGTCGTCGACTTCCTTCTGTTGCTCGGCGATATGGATATGCACCGGGCAGTGCTTGTCGCTGGCGGCCAGTACTTCATTGATCTGTTGTGGCGTCACCGCCCGCAACGAGTGAAAGCACAGCCCCAGGGCCTGGGCCGGCTGTTTGGCGAGCAATGGCTGCAAACGTGCCTGCAACTTCAGGTAATTCTCGGTGCTGTTGATAAAACGGCGTTGCCCGTCGTTGGGCGCCTGGCCGCCGAAACCGGAATGGCTGTAGAGCACCGGTAGCAGGGTCAGGCCGATACCGGCGGCGCTGGCCGCCTGGCTGATGCGCAGGGCCAGTTCGGCCGGATCGGCGTAGGGCTGGCCATTGGTGTCGTGATGCACATAGTGGAATTCGGCCACCGAGGTGTAGCCGGCCTTGAGCATCTCGATGTACAACTGACGGGCGATGATGCCCATTTGCTCCGGGCTGATCTTGCCCACCAGGCGATACATCAGGTCGCGCCAGGTCCAGAAGCTGTCGTTGGGATTGCCGGCCACTTCCGCCAGCCCGCCCATGGCGCGCTGGAAAGCGTGGGAATGCAGGTTCGGCATGCCCGGCAGCAGCGGGCCACCCAGCCGTTCGGCACCTTCTGCATGGGAATCGGCCTGGACCTGGGTCAGCACGCCCGCGGCGTTGACCTCCAGGCGTACGTTGTTGGCCCATCCACTAGGCAGCAGCGCGCGTTCGGCAAAGAAGGCGGACATGGTTAAGCACCCCATCGTGTGTTATTTGTATATACATATACAGACGTTTGCGTGCCCGGTAAACTCCGGCAAGCTAGCCATCTTTGAATCAAACAAGGATTTCCCGTGCCGACTCTGCCTGCCAACCACTCGCTGGCTGCCCATATGGGCGATAGTCCGGCGCCGCTATACGCCCGCGTCAAACAGATGATCAGCCAGCAGATCGATAGCGGAAACTGGCCGCCGCATTACCGCGTGCCGTCCGAAAGCGAGCTGGTGGAGCAGCTGGGCTACAGCCGCATGACGATCAACCGGGCCCTGCGGGAAATGACCGCCGAAGGCCTGCTGGTGCGGATGCAGGGGGTCGGCACTTTCGTCGCCGAGCCGAAGAGCCAGTCGGCGCTGTTCGAAGTGCATAACATCGCCGACGAGATCGCCTCGCGTGGTCACCGGCACACCTGCAAGATCATCACCCTTGGCGAAGAGGCCGCTGGTTCCGAGCGTGCCGTGGCTCTGGACATGCGTGAAGGGCAAAAGGTGTTCCACTCGCTGATCGTGCATTTCGAGAACGATATCCCGGTGCAGATCGAGGATCGCTTCGTCAACGCACTGGTGGCGCCGGACTACCTCAAGCAGGATTTCACCCTGCAGACGCCTTACGCTTACCTGTCCCAGGTCGCGCCGCTGACCGAGGGCGAGCATGTGGTCGAAGCCATCCTCGCCGAGGCTGAGGAGTGCAAGTTGTTGCAGATCGAGCCGGGCGAGCCGTGCCTGCTGATTCGTCGCCGGACCTGGTCCGGTCGTCAGCCGGTGACCGCCGCCCGTCTGATCCACCCCGGTTCCCGTCATCGTCTGGAAGGACGCTTTAGCAAATGAGTCAGTTGAAAGTCTTGCGCGCGGCGGATTACCCGCGCATGCCGTGGAAGAACGGCGGCGGCAGCACCGAGGAAATCACCCGGGACGCGGGCGAGGGCCTGGACGGTTTCGGCTGGCGCCTGTCGATTGCCGATATCGGCGAGTCGGGCGGGTTTTCCACCTTTGCCGGTTATGAGCGGATCATTACCGTGCTGCAAGGCGCGGGCATGACCTTGCAGGTGGATGGCCAGCGCACGCGGGCCTTGTTGCCGCTGGACCCGTTTGCCTTCAGCGGTGCCAGCCAGGTCAGTTGCAGCCTGATCGAGGGACCGATCCGCGACTTCAACCTGATCTATGCGCCGGATCGCTACCGCGCGCGCCTGCAATGGCTCGATGCCGCGCAGCCCAAGCGCTTTTTCAGTTCAGCGGCGGTGTTGTTGATTTTCAGCGTCAGCGAGCAATTGCATGTCGGCCTGGGTAACAGTGGCTATGAAATGCTGGGGCGGCATGATTGCCTGCAGCTGGACAGTAACGACGGGCTGCTGGAAGTGGCGGTGACCGGGCGTTGTTGTGTGATTGAGCTGACTCCCGCCTGACAGGTGGGTGAGCAGAATGCTGTTTAGCTAAGGCCGAGCGCGGTCCCTGTGGGAGCAGAGCTTGCTCGCGAACAGGCCCTTGAGGTCGCTAAAAGCTTCGCGGGCAAGCACCGCTCCCACAGTTACGCTCGCCACAAGAACGGTGCATCCAGCCCGTCCCATTTTGTTACCGAACGCCCCAGCATGGCGCAAAATCCTGTCTCGGTAACAGCTTCCTACCTGCAGCCTGTCATCCTCCTACAATTTCACTCTCCGCCAGAAGCCACGTCCCACGGGCCCTGCGGGCTATTCTTAAAAATTCTTCCACTCGCGATTTGCAAGTTGGCCGCCTGATTGCATATGCTTGTATGTACAAGTAAAGATGTGTGCGTATGAGTCAGTAGAGAGATCGACGCACCACCCTAATTTCCGCTTGTGCCGGGGCCTTCCCCCCACAGGCTCGCTCGCCCACTGCCTGGGCTGGTTTGGACGATCGCAGAGGAGTTATTTCGTGACTGAGAATACCCAGAAACCTACCGCCACTTTTACCAAGCGCCGTGACGTTGAAATCCGCGCCGCCCGTGGCAACAAGCTGACCGCCAAAAGCTGGCTGACCGAAGCGC
>NZ_JBWKUQ010000018.1:19123-131081 GCF_059420925.1 Pseudomonas sp. GW821-FHT03C07 | reverse complement strand
TGCAGGTAGGGGTTTTGTTTTTGTGCTGCGCAAATGTCCGGCGCCAGGTCCGGCCTCCTGTGGCGACTGTTCGATCGCCATCGCCAGCAAGCTGGCTCCTACAGGGGGCGGGTGTTCCAGCGCAGGGATGGCGTTGTGCCCGGCCTTTGTAGGAGCCGGCTTGCCGGCGATGGCGGCCGCATAGCCACCGCAAGGCTCAAGGGCCCCATCGCCAGCAAGCTGGCTCCCACAGGGGGCAAGTGTTCCAGCACAGAGATAGCGTCGTGCCCGGTCTTTGTAGGAGCCGGCTTGCCGGCGATGGCGGCCGCATAGGCGCTGCAAGGCTCAAGGGGATTGGCCGCGCCGGAGGTGTTAAAGTCCTGCCTTCGTTTTGAATTCTCCAAGGAAGTCGGCATGCCGGACGCGACCTCACTCAACCCCGCCTTCATGGTGGTGCAGAGCAACAGCCCCGAGGAACTGCGCAGCCTGGTGATCAACGTCATGCGACGTTATCCCCTGGCACCCCTGGAGAACGAAATCGCCCTGGTGCAGAGCAATGGTATCGCCCAGTGGCTGAAACTCGCCCTGGCCGAAGACCCGGAAGACGACGACCAGGGCGGCTGCGGCATCGCCGCCGCCATCGATGTGCAACTGCCCGGCAGCTTTATGTGGCAGCTCTATCGCATGGTCCTGGGCCGCGACGAGATCCCGGCCAAATCCCTGCTCGACAAAGGCCCGTTGACCTGGCGCCTGATGCGCCTGCTGCCGGAGCTGATCGACCAACCGCACTTCGAACCACTGCAGCGCTTCCTCACCCACGACACCGACCTGCGCAAACGCTACCAACTGGCCGAGCGTCTTGCCGATCTGTTCGACCAATATCAGGTCTACCGCGCCGACTGGTTGGAAGACTGGGCCGCCGGCCGCCATCAACTGCGCAGCGGTCGTGGCGAGATCAAGCCGCTACCACCGGCCAATTGCTGGCAGGCCGAGTTATGGCGCGCCTTGCTGATGGATGTCGGCGCATCCGGCATGGCCCAGAGCCGGGCCGGCGTGCACCAGCGCTTTATCGAGCGGATCAACCAGCTAGAAAGCGCGCCACCGGGCCTGCCGCCGCGAGTCATCGTCTTCGGCATCTCCTCGCTACCGGCCCAGGCCCTCGAAGCCCTTGCCGGACTGGCTCGTTTCAGCCAGGTGCTGCTCTGTGTGCACAACCCCTGCCGCCATCACTGGTCCGATATCGTCGCCGACAAGGACCTGCTGCGTAATCAGTACAAACGCCAGAGCCGCAAAGCCGGGATGCCGCTGGCCCTCGACCCGCAAACCCTGCACCAGCACGCGCATCCGCTGCTGGCCGCCTGGGGCAAGCAGGGGCGCGACTACATCAACCTGCTGGACAGCTACGACGATCCCGCCAGCTACCGCGCGGCTTTCCGCGACGGCCGTATCGACCTGTTCAGTGACAGCACGCCGACGACCCTGCTCAATCAATTGCAGGACGATATCCTCGAACTGCGCCCGCTCAACGAAACCCGCGAACACTGGCCGGCCATCCATCTGGCGCAGGACTCATCGATCCGTTTCCACATCGCCCACAGCGCCCAGCGCGAAGTGGAAATCCTCCACGACCAACTGCTCGAACGCTTCAGTGCCGAGCCGGACCTGCGACCGCGTGACATCATTGTCATGGTCCCGGATATCGACAGCTACGCCCCGCATATCCGCGCGGTGTTCGGCCAGCTCGAACGCAACGACCCACGCTTTATCCCCTTCACCCTGGCCGACCAGGGCCAGCGTGGTCGCGATCCATTGCTGATTGCCGTCGAGCACCTGCTCAAGCTGCCTGACAGCCGCTTCCCGGTCAGCGAGATCCTCGACTTGCTGGACGTCCCGGCCTTGCGCGCCCGCTTCAATATGCAAGAGCGTGACCTGCCGACCTTGCATCGCTGGATCGAAGGCGCCGGCGTGCGCTGGGGCATGAACGCCGAACAACGCGCCGGCCTCGGCCTGCCCGACGCGCTGGAGCAGAACAGCTGGCAGTTCGGCCTGCGGCGCATGCTGTTGGGCTACGCGGTCGGCAGCGGCGAGGCTTGCGAAGGCATCGAGCCCTACGACGAGATCGGCGGCCTCGACGCGGCCTTGATTGGTCCGCTGGTGGCCCTGCTCGACGCCTTGGAAATCGCCCACCAGGAACTCTCCGAGCCGGCCCTCCCGCAGCAATGGGGCGAGCGCCTGCACGCACTGATCCAGCTGTTTTTCCTCGCCAGCACCGAGCACGACGACTACCTGCTGATCCAGCTCGAACAACTGCGCGCCGACTGGCTGGAAACCTGCGCGGCGGTGAACCTGGAGGAAGTCCTGCCACTGACCGTGGTCCGCGAAGCCTGGTTGGCCGGTCTCGATCAGGGCCGCCTGTCCCAGCGCTTCCTCGCCGGCGCGGTGAATTTCTGCACCCTGATGCCGATGCGTGCCATTCCGTTCAAGCTGGTCTGCCTGCTGGGTATGAACGACGGCGATTATCCCCGTGCCCAGCCGCCATTGGACTTCGACCTGATGGGCAGCGACTACCGTCCCGGCGACCGTTCACGGCGTGAAGACGACCGCTACCTGTTGCTCGAAGCCCTGCTCTCGGCCCGCAGTCAGCTCTATATCAGCTGGGTCGGTCACAGCATCCGTGACAACAGCGAGCGCCCGGCCTCGGTCCTGATCGGTCAGTTGCGCGACCACCTCGCCGCTGGCTGGCGACTGCCGGACGGTGACGGCGAGCAACTGCTCAACGGCCTGACCCAGGCGCATCCGCTGCAACCCTTCAGCGCCCGTTACTTCCATGACAGCCATGCCGAGCTGTTCAGCTATGCCCGCGAGTGGCAGCAACTGCATGAGGCTCAGAGCCCGAACGAAACGATCAGCGAGCTCGACGCCTATCAGCAGGACGAACCGCTGACCCTGGCCCAGCTCCAGGATTTCCTGCGCAACCCGGTCCGGCACTTTTTCAGCCAGCGTCTGAAGGTCTTCTTCGAAGCGGCCCAGGCTCCACTGGCCGACGAGGAACCGTTCGTGCTCGACGCCCTGCAACGCTACAGCCTCAGTGACAGCTTGCTGCAAGCGGCGCTGCTCCAGGCGGACAACCCGGACCAGGCCCTGCAGCACCAAGCCCAGCGCTTGCAAGCCAGCGGCCTGTTGCCCATGGCCGGCTTCGGTGAATTGTTGCAACATGAACTGATCGAACCGCTGCCGGATTTGCTGCAACGTTATCAACAACTGCTCAGCCTCTGGCCGACCCCACTGACCAGTGCCGTGCCCGTCGCCTTCGACAGCGGCGCCACCCGGGTGGAAGGCTGGCTGAGCGGCCTGCATCAACGCAGTGACGGCGGCCTGCTCGCGGTGACAACCATTCCCAACAGCATCGGCTCGATCAAGACGCGCAAATGGCATCGCCTGACCAAACCTTGGGTCGACCACCTGCTGGCCTGTGCCTGCGAACTGCCGATGACCACCGCGCTGGTAGCCAGCGACGACACCCTGCTGCTGCCACCATTCGAACCGCAGCAAGCCGCCAAGATTCTCGGCAATCTGCTGCTGGCCTGGCAGTCCGGGATGCGCCGTCCGCTACCGGTCGCGGTAAAGACCGCCTTTGCCTGGCTTTCCCAATCGGACCCGCTCAAGGCCCAGGACGCGGCGCGCAAGGCCTATGACGGCGATGGCGTGAACAGCGAGGGCGAGCGTCGGGAAAGCGCGGCCCTGGCCCGCCAGTTCGCCGACTACAACGCGCTGATTGCCAGCGAGGAATTCGAAGGTTGGTGCGATGCGCTCTATCGGCCGCTGTTCGAAGCGCCGTGGCGTTCTCTCGCTGCCGAGGAGGCGCGCTCATGACCGACAACAAGACCCCCCTGGCGCTGGCCTTCCCGCTACGCGGCAGCCAACTGATCGAAGCCAGTGCCGGCACCGGCAAGACCTTCACCATCTCCGCGCTCTACCTGCGCCTGGTCCTTGGCCATGGTGGCGAGGACTCGGGGTTCGGCCGCGAATTGCTGCCGCCGCAGATTCTCGTGGTGACCTTTACCGATGCCGCCACCCAGGAACTGCGCGACCGTATCCGCACCCGCCTGGCGGAAGCCGCGCGGTTCTTTCGCGATGAGATAGCGGCCACCGATGCGCTGATTGCCCAACTGCGCGATGAATACCCGCCTGAACACTGGTCGGCGTGCGCCAACCGCCTGGATATCGCCGCCCAGTGGATGGACGAAGCGGCGGTATCGACGATCCACGGCTGGTGCCAGCGCATGTTGCGTGAACACGCCTTCGACAGCGGCAGCCTGTTTACCCAGACCCTGGAAACCGACCACAGCGAACTGCTTGGCGAAGTGCTGCGCGATTACTGGCGGCTGTTTTGCTACAAGCTGCACGGCGATGCGCTGAACTGGGTCCGGGCCAACTGGGGCGGGCCGGCGGCACTGCTGCCGCGGGTGCGGGCGTTGTTCGGCAGCGAACGGCGCGACGACAACCTGGAGGAACCGGCCGAGTTGATCGAAGCCTGCATCCAGGAGCGTCGCCAGGCCCTGGTGCAGCTCAAGACACCTTGGCGGCAATGGGCCGCCGAACTGCGCGATATCTGCCTGCAAGGCGTGGCGAACAAGAGCGTCGACGGGCGCAAGATGCAGGCGCGCTACTTCGAGCCCTGGTTCGAGAAACTCAGCGCCTGGGCCGTGGACGAGACCCAGGAGCAACTGGATATCGGTACCGGCTTCAGTCGCCTGACCGCCGCCGGCCTGGCCGAAGCCTGGAAGGGCGAGCCACCAAGCCACCCGGCCCTCGACGCCATGTCCGGCTTGAAAGCCAGCCTCGATGCCTTGCCCACGCCGGACGCCGCCGTGCTCGAACACGCCGCCCGCTGGGTCGGCGCGCGCTTCGAGGAAGAGAAACGCCGGCGGGCCGAGATGGGGTTCGACGATATGCTCCTGCGTCTCGACGCGGCGCTCCAGAGCGACGGCGGCGAACGCCTGGCGAGCCTGATCCGCGAACAATTCCCGGTGGCCCTGATCGACGAATTCCAGGACACCGACCCGGTTCAGTACCGGATCTTCGAAAGTATCTACCGCATCGAAGACAACAGTCCCGAGTGCGGCCTGTTCCTGATCGGCGACCCGAAGCAGGCGATCTACGCTTTCCGTGGCGCCGATATCTACACCTACCTGCGAGCGCGCCAGGCCACCCTTGGTCGGCTGCATACCCTGGGTACCAACTTCCGCTCCAGCCAGGCGATGGTCACGGCGGTCAACCACGTCTTCGAGCGCGCCGAGCAACGCGAGCAGGGGCGTGGCGCGTTCCTGTTTCGTCAGGGTGATGAGAACCCGGTACCATTTCTGCCGGTGGCCGCCCAGGGGCGTAAGGAGGTCTTGCAGATCGACGGCCAGCCCGTGGCGGCGCTCAACCTCTGGCAACTGGCGACCGAGCAACCGGTGTCCGGCGCGCTGTATCGCCAGCAGTTGGCTGCGGCCTGCGCCACTCGCATTGTCGAGTTGCTCAACGGTGGCCAACAGCAGCGAACCGGCTTTGTCCGCGACGGCGTGCTCAAGGGCGTGTTGCCCTCCGATATCGCGATCCTGGTGCGTGACGGCAAGGAAGCCCAGGCGGTCCGTGGTGAGCTGGCGAGCCGTGGCGTACGTAGCGTTTACCTCTCGGACAAGGACTCGGTATTCGCCGCCCAGGAGGCCCATGATCTGCTGGCCTGGCTCAAGGCCTGCGCCGAGCCGGATGTCGAGCGCCCGTTGCGGGCAGCCCTGGCCTGCATCACCCTGAACCTGCCACTGGCTGAACTGGAGCGTCTCAACCAGGACGAGTTGGCCTGGGAACAGCGGGTCATGCAGTTCCGTAGATACCGTGAGATCTGGCGCAAGCAGGGCGTGCTGCCGATGCTGCGTCGGCTGATCCATGACTTCCACTTGCCCCAGGCACTGATGACCCGCAGTGACGGCGAGCGGGTGCTGACCAACTTGCTGCACCTGTCCGAACTGCTGCAACAGGCGGCCGCTGAACTCGACGGCGAACAGGCGCTGATCCGCCATCTCGGCGAGCACCTGGCGTCCTCCGGCCAGGCGGGCGAAGAACAGATCCTGCGTCTGGAAAGTGACGAGCAACTGGTCAAGGTGGTGACCATCCACAAGTCCAAGGGCCTGGAATACCCCCTGGTGTTCCTGCCTTTCATCTGCTCGGTCAAACCGGTGGATGGCAGTCGCCTGCCACTGCATTACCACGATGCCGAGCGCAAGGCCCAGGTCAGCCTGAAACCCACTGCCGAGTTGATCGTCCAGGCCGACGACGAGCGCCTGGCCGAAGACCTGCGCCTGCTCTACGTCGCCCTGACCCGGGCCCGACATGCTTGCTGGCTGGGGGTGGCCGATCTCAAGCGCGGTAACCACAACGCTTCAGTACTGCATCTGTCCGCCCTCGGTTATCTGCTCGGTGGTGGTACTGTGTTGGGCGAGTCCGCCGGCCTTGAACGCTGGTTGTTGGACTTGCAGGAAGGTTGCCCGGCATTGGCCAATGAGTCACTGCCAGCGGCCACCGCCGAAACCTTCCAGCCGCCGCGCAATGAAGCGCTCTTGCTTGCCCCACGCCTGCCCAAGCGCAGTGCTTCCGAGTACTGGTGGATCGCCTCCTACAGCGCCTTGCGCATCGGCGAGGCGCAGAGTGCCGATACTGACGAAGCGCCGGAAAGCCCCCAGGCGCAAAAACTCTTCGACGACGAACGCCTCGACCCGGCCGCGCCCCGCGACCTGGTGCCGAGCGGCAGCGATATTCACCGCTTCCCCCGTGGTCCGAACCCCGGCACCTTTCTCCATGGCCTGCTCGAATGGGCCGGTGACGAAGGCTTTAATGCCGACCGCATGCTGATCGAAAAAGCCGTCGCGCCACGCTGCAACCTGCGTGGCTGGAAAGGCTGGATCACGGCCCTGTGCGACTGGCTCGCCGACCTGCTGCAAACCCCTTTAAGCCTGGGCAACGATCAGCCGCCGGTGGTCTTCAGGGAACTGAAGGCCTACCGGGTGGAAATGGAGTTCTGGTTCGCCAGCCACACGGTCGATGTGCTCAAGGTCGACGAACTGGTACGTCGCCACACCCACGGCGGCGTCGCCCGAGCCAAGGCCGAGCCGATCTTGCTCAATGGCATGTTCAAGGGCTTTATCGACCTGACGTTCGAACACCAGGGGCGCTACTACGTGGCGGACTACAAATCCAACTGGCTGGGCGTCGATGACGCGGCTTATACCGAGCAGGCGATGAGCCTGTCGATCCTGGATAACCGTTACGACCTGCAATACGTGCTTTACCTGCTGGCCCTGCATCGCCAGCTCAAGGTGCGGTTGCCGGATTACGACTACGACCGGCATATGGGCGGCGCCTTGTACCTGTTCCTGCGCGGTACCCGGGCGCCGAGCCAGGGGGTGTTTTTCACCCGGCCGCCGCGTGAACTGATCGAGCACCTGGACCTGCTGTTCCAGGGTAAACCAGTACCCCACGGCGAGCCCGTCTGGGAGCAGGGGAGTCTGTTATGAAGCGTTCCTTTTCGGAAATCCTGCCGACCGCGCAGGGCGACGACAGCCTGGCTGAACTGACGCCCCTGAGCCGCGCGGCGGACTTGCTGTTGCTGTTGGAACGCTGGGTTGAACGGGGTTGGTTGCGGGCGCTGGACAAGGCTTTCGTGGCCTTTCTCCACGAGCTTGATCCCGAGGCTGATCCGCTGGTGTTGCTGGCGGCGGCGTTGACCAGCCACCAACTGGGACACGGGCATGTCTGCCTTGATCTGTTCGCCACCTTGCAGGAACCGGACTTCGCCCTGTCGCTGCCGCCGGAAGGCGATGTGCAGGACGGGGCGTTGTTGCTGCCGTCGCAACTGCTGGTGGCCCTGGACGGCGGGCGCTGGTGTCGATCGCTGCAAACCAGCCCGTTGGTGGCGCTGGCGGACGAACCGGGCATCGAGGCCGCGCAGCGTCCGCTGGTGCTCAGCGGACGACGCCTGTACCTGCGCCGTTACTGGGCTTACGAGCGACGTATCGACGAGGCCCTGCGTCGGCGTCTGGCCGAACAGGAAGAAACCCCGGACGACCTGGCGCAACGCCTGACCGCGTTGTTCGGCGCAGCGATGCCCGGCGCCCGCATCGACTGGCAGAAACTCGCCTGTGCCCTGGCCACGCGCGGCGCGTTCAGCATCGTCACCGGTGGCCCCGGTACGGGTAAGACCACCACCGTGGTGCGTTTGCTGGCCTTGCTCCAGGCACCCGCGGTGGCGGCGGGAAAACCCTTGCGTATTCGCCTGGCGGCGCCCACCGGCAAGGCTGCCGCGCGGCTGACCGAGTCCATCAGCGCGCAGGTGCGCTCGCTGGATATCGACGCTGGCGTGCGCGGCAAGATCCCCAGCGACGTCACCACCGTGCACCGCTTATTGGGCAGTCGGCCCGGTACCCGGCACTTCCGCCACCACGCCGGCAACCGCCTGCCGCTGGACGTGCTGGTGGTGGACGAGGCGTCGATGATTGACCTGGAGATGATGGCCAACCTGCTCGACGCCTTGCCTGAGCATGCGCGGTTGGTGCTGTTGGGCGACAAGGACCAACTGGCCTCGGTGGAAGCCGGTGCGGTATTGGGCGACCTCTGCCGGGATGCCGAGGACGGCTGGTACAGCGCACGGACCCGTGGCTGGCTGCAGGCCGTCAGTGGCGAACAACTGGGCGACGGTGGTTTGCAGGAGGACCTCGATGACAGCCATCCGCTGGCCCAGCAGGTGGTGATGTTGCGTCACTCGCGGCGCTTCGGCGAAGGCAGCGGCATCGGCCAGTTGGCCCGTCTGGTCAACCGCCAGGCGGCGGACGAGGCGAGGGAGTTGCTGGCGGCGGGCAGTCACGCGGACCTGTTTGCGTTGGCGCTCAAGGGCGAGCAGGACAGGAAATTCGAACGCCTGGTGCTGGACGGCCAAGGCTCCGGTCCGAAAGGCTACCGGCACTACCTCGGGGTGTTGCACAGCCAGCGTCCCGCCGCCGGCAGCGACCTGGCGGATGCGTGCTGGACCGATTGGGCGCGCACGGTGCTCCAGGCTTTCGACGAGTTCCAGTTGCTCTGTGCCGTGCGCAAGGGTGCCTGGGGCGTCGAAGGTTTGAATCAGCGGATTACCGCGGCGTTGTTCGCCCATCGGCTGATCGACAGCGACCAGCATTGGTACGAAGGCCGCCCAGTGCTGATGACTCGTAACGACTACGGCCTGGGTCTGATGAACGGCGATATCGGCATCGCCTTGAAACTGCCCGAGCGCGACGGGCCCGAGGCCGGCCAGCCGGTGCTGCGCGTGGCCTTCCCGCGCAATGACGGGCAGGGCGGGGTGCGCTTTGTCCTGCCCAGTCGCTTGAACGATGTGGAAACGGTGTACGCCATGACGGTGCACAAGTCCCAGGGCTCGGAGTTCGCGCATACCGCGCTGATCTTGCCGCAGGCGCTGAACCCGGTGCTGACCAAGGAATTGATCTACACCGGGATCACCCGGGCCAAGGACTGGTTCAGCCTGATCGAGCCCCGCAGCGGGGTGTTCGAAGAGGCGGTGGCGCGCAAGGTCAAGCGGCTCAGCGGATTGATGCTGGAGTTGAGTTAGTGGTGTCAGTGCCGGCCTCTTCGCGGGCAAGCTCCGCTCCCACAGTGTCCGTGTCGAGCTCAAGACTTGTGTACGACACAACGCCTGTGGGAGCGGAGCTTGCCCGCGAAGAGGCCCGTGAGGTCACGCGGCATCTCTCAGACTGCCCCTGATGCCAAGGCTTCCAACCCACCCTGCTGCGCGGATCCCTCAA
This sequence comes from Pseudomonas sp. GW821-FHT03C07, assembly GCF_059420925.1. NCBI lineage: Bacteria > Pseudomonadati > Pseudomonadota > Gammaproteobacteria > Pseudomonadales > Pseudomonadaceae > Pseudomonas > Pseudomonas sp. GW821-FHT03C07. The sequence continues at coordinate 121,269 of NZ_JBWKUQ010000018.1, read as the reverse complement.
TCCCCATGAACCGCCGCACCCGCTCGCCCTGCGACTCCTCGCGAATCGCCCGTGGGCTGGCGTCCAACTGCACCACACCGTTCTCCATGAACACCACCCGATCGGAAATCGACATGGCGAAATCCATTTCATGGGTAACGATCAGCATCGTCATCCCCTCATCCGCCAACTCGCGAATCACCTTCAGTACTTCCCCGACCAGCTCCGGGTCGAGTGCCGAGGTCGGTTCGTCGAACAGCATGATCTGCGGTTCCATCGCCAGCGCCCGGGCAATCGCCACCCGCTGCTGCTGACCCCCGGACAACTGATGCGGGTACTTGCGGGCATGGGCCAGCAGGCCGACCTTGTCGAGCAAGGCGAGGGCCCGCTGTTCGCTCACTTCGCGGGCCACACCGTGGTAGCGCGCCGCGAGGGTGATGTTGTCGAGGATGCAGCGATGGGGGAACAGGTTGAAGTTCTGGAACACCATGCCGATGCGCCGCACACCCTGGCGAATCCGCGGGTTGTTGGGGTGATTGGCGGCAGTGATAAAGCCCTCGCCGAAGAGCACGATCTTGCCCTGGTCGATGCTTTCCAGGCCGTTGATGGTGCGGATCAGCGAGGTTTTGCCCGAGCCGGATGGGCCGATGATGGAAATCACCTGGCCACTGCCGACCGCCAGATCAATGCCCTTGAGTACGGCATGGTTGCCATAGCACTTGTGGATATTCTGCAGGTCCAGCGCCAGCGGGGCACCGCTGAGCGACTGTGCGCGTGGCGATTGGGCCAACGCTGGCTGCGCCGCCCGGAGCCCGGCGAGGGTGCTCTCGTCGAGGGTTTGCGGCTTGCGCTGGCCCAGGTCGAGATGCTGTTCCAGACGCTGCAAGAGCCAACCGAACAGGCTCACGATCAGCACGTAGTACACCGCCACCGCGCCGAGGGTTTCCATCACCAGGAAGTTCTGCGCATAGAGACGCTGACCGACGGTGAGCAGCTCGGTGAGGGAAATCACCGAGACCAGCGAGGTCAGTTTCACCACCGTGATGTATTCGTTGATCAGGGTCGGCAACGAGATACGAAAGGCCTGGGGAATCACGATCAAGCGTTGCAGCCCGAGCACGCCGATGCCCAGGGCGCGGCCGGCTTCCTTCTGGCCCCTGGCGACCGAAATCAGCCCGCCGCGATGGATCTCGGCCATGTACGCAGCTTCCGTGACCACCAACGCGAACAACCCGGAGTAGAACGGGTCGGACAGCACGCCGCCGGTTGCCGGGAACAGCTGTGGCAGGTTGTAGACGAATACCACCAGCACCAGCAGCGGGATGCTGCGAAAGAACCAGACATAGGCCGCTGCCGGGAGGCGCAGCCAGGCCGAGGCGGACAGCTTGGCCGAGGCCAGGAAGAAGCCCAGCAGCATGCCGATAAACCAGGCCAGGGCGCTGAGTTCGACCACCGTGACGCAGGCTTGCCAGAACGCCGGCATCGAGAACAGCGAAAAGAAATAGGGCCAATCGAATTGCATAGATACCTCGGTGTTGCAATGGAGCGATTACTGAGCGATGACATCCTTGTGGGAACGGAGCTTGCCCGCGAAGCTTTTGGCGATCTCACTGGCCTTTTCGCGGGCAAGCTCCGCTCCCACATTAACCACACAGGACTCAAGCCCTGTGGTGGACCTTACTCCGCCGCTTCCAGGCTGTACTTGCTCAGGATGGCCGCGTACTCGCCGCTCTTCTTGGTTTCCTCGAAGGCCTTGAGCAACGCCTGGTACGTCGCGTCATTGCCCTTCTTCACAAAGATCCCGAGGGTCTGCGCATAGATCAGGTGTTCGCTGCTCACCACTACCCGGCCCTTGGTCTTCTCGGCGATCAACTTCGCCGCACCGGCAATTTCCACCTGCGCCTGGACGTTGTTGGACAGCAGCGCCTGGGTGACTTCCGGGGCCGAGGGGTACTCGTTCACGGTGATCGCGCCCTTGCCCTTGGGCACGCAGTAATCAGTCGACAGCTTCTGGAACTGCGCGACCCAGGTGGTGCCCTGTTCCAGGCCGATCTTCAAGCCGCAGAGGTCCTCCGGCGTGCCCGGTTTCAGCGTGCTGTTGCTGGGTACCATGATCGCCGCGCCGGTCTTGGCGTAGGGGATGGTCATGGCCTGGGTCTGGCGTTCCGGCGTGATGTACATGCCGGAAATGATCGCGTCGTAGTGCCCGGCATTGAGGCCGAGGATCAGGCTCGGGAACTTGGTGTCAACGAACTGGGCCTTGGCCTCCAGGTGCTTGGCCAGGGCTTGGGACAACTCCGGATCGGAGCCGACCACGTTCTTGTCGGTGTCATAGGACTCGAATGGCGGGTAGGTGATTTCCATCCCGACTTTCAATTGGCCGGGGGTGGCCGTCGAGGCGAAGGCGGCGCTGGCGCAGAGCAGGCTGGCGGCGATCAGGGTCAGGCGCGTTGTGTTTTTGTGCATGTTCGGTGACTCCGATGGGAAGGCTGGGGTGTGAGGGCTGGGTTCAGGACGGCTGCGACTGGTTTTTCAAATGGCCGAAACTCGACGGCTTGCGCGCTTTTTCCGGCAGGGCGATTTCGCCGTTCGCCACGCGCTTGCGCAGGTACTGGTAGGTCTGCAAGGCCTGGCCGTACATGTGTTCGCCAATGGCGATCGGTTCATAGTCCTGGCTGGCCTGGGTGAAACCCGGCAGCGGCTGGATCAGGGTGTGGAAGTCGCAGGCATAGAACAGCGGGAAGGAATAACGCTCCTCGCTCACCGTGCGCACTCGGTGGGCCGTGGCGACAAAGGCCCCGGCGCTCATGACTTCGAGCATGTCGCCGATATTCACCACGAAGGCTCCGGGCACGGGCGGCGCGTCGATCCACTGGCCCTGGTCGTTCATCACTTCCAGGCCCGGCTTGTCCGCCAGCAGGATGGTGAAGCACTCGTAGTCGGTGTGGGCGCCGATGCCGGGGGCATCCTGGGCGGCATTGTCGAAGGGGTAGTGGATCAGCCGCAGCTTCGACGGCGGTCGGGTGACCAGGGCATCGAAGGTGTTCTCGGCCAGGCCCAGGGCCAGGGCAAAACCGCCGAACAGCTTGCGCCCGAGGGCGAAGACCGCCGCGTAATAGGCTTGCACCGCGTCCTTGAAGCCCGGCAGCGTTGGCCAGTCATTCGGTCCCAGCAGCGGCGTGCCGGCCAGTACCAGTGGATCGTCCGCCGGCACTTCGAAGCCGATGTCGAACGCTTCCTTGTGGTCCGGCTTGCCCTTGGCGTACACCTCTTCGCCTTCCGGGACAAAGCCCTTGTGGGAGGCCGACGTGCCGATGTAATGCTGCATCTTGGTTTCGAACGGCTGGGCGAAATAATCCTTGGCCGCCTGGCGCAGGTTGTCGATCAACCGCGGGTCGATGCCGTGCTCGGTGATGTAGAGGAAGCCCACTTCGCTGGCGGCGGCGCCCAATTGTTCGGCCACCGCCAGGCGGTGTTCGAGCTCGACGCTGAACAGCCCGGCGATATTCACCCGCGGAATACTCTGGAAGTTGGCTTGGACCGGGCGGTTGGGGTTGTTCTCAGGCATGACGCAAGCACCTCACGGATGGGTTGATTGGCTGAAACGCTGGAAATGCTCACGCTCGGTCCGGGCCATCCAGACATTCAGCGACCACAGGTCGGCGACCGGCACATTGGTGAAGGGCAGGTGATGCAGGTAGCCGTCCGCGCCGAATTCCGGGGTCAAGGTGGTGACCGTGTAGCCGCGGGCCTGCTGGGCCCGCCAGATGCTTTCCCAGTGGGCCTGGTGGAAGGCCAGCTCACGGGCGTATTCCGGGGCCGCGGGGTGCGGCACCTGCGGGCCCTGGTCGTAGCCGACCCGGGCCTGGATATGGTGAACGCGCTCGACGAAGGCGCTGAGGTCGTCGGCGGGATCGTCCAGCAGGCGTTCGCAAGTGACGATCCAATGGCTGATGTCACTGGTGAACCGCAGATCGGGCAGTTGCCGGATCAGTTCCAGGGTCAACCAGGGGTTGAACAGCGAGCGCGAGCGGTGGGTTTCGAAGCTGCAGAACTGACCGTGACGTTGCGCCAGGGCCATGGCCTGGCCGAAGAACTCCACCTGCTGTGCCAGAGGCCAGCGGTCGTTGCCGGCCAGCACATTGACGAAGCGTGGTTGCAGCTCGGCGGCCCAGGCCAGTTTACGATCCAGGTCCTGCAGGTGTTCGGCGGGGGCGGCGGCTTGTTCGGGGAGCACGTCGTAGGCGCTGAAGAGCGTGCAGATATAGCCCAACTGGTTGGCCCGTAGAAAGGCGCCGAACTCGCTGCGCGCAGCCGCTTGCAGGGGCAGGCGCGCCTCCATGCCATCAAAGCCGGCGGCCAGCAACTCGTCGAGTGCCTGGGCCTTGCTTGCGGTATAGCCCCAAAGGGTACGGAAAATCTCCAGTTTCATCGGTGCGCCTCAACGAAGCCTTGAACGGTTCGATGCGCGTCACGGTGTCGGGCCGGGACGAGCGGTTACGGCAGTAACAGAGGGCGTTCGTCTAGCCAGTTCTCTGTGGAGCCGGTCTGACATCAGGTCAGGGGAGAGTCTTCCCCCCTGCAGGAGCGTGGTGTCGATCTTAGGCAGCCCATGGCGCGCAGAAGAATAGGAAAGCTCAAATCCATACTTCAGAGATTTATGAACCAATAGCTGGCTATCTAGTACTGCAGATCCATCCTGGCGATCCAAGGGTTGTGCTATCGTTGCGGCATTATTCCTACGTTGTTTTAAGAGAATTCCTTCATGGGCGTGGCTGTCTCGACGACAGAGCGATTTTGGGGTTGGAGACAGTTGTGCCTGTCTGCCCTTCTCTGTTTGTTGACGCACATCGGCTTTGCCCGGGACGCCGCGCCCAGCGACGCTGCCGACCAGCGTGCCCGGGCGGTCACCCAGGTGGTGCTGGGGATTCTCAGCTATGCGCGTTGGCCAGTGGAGCCGACGCAACTGCGCCTGTGCATTGTCGGCCCGACCGAATACACCGACGACCTGGTCAAAGGCACCACCCAGGCCTCCGGGCGACCGGTGCTGGTCCAACGGCTGCTGGCGAGCAGTCCGAGCCTCGGCAGTGCCTGTGATGCCGTCTATATCGGCCAGCTGAGCAGCGAAGAACGCAGCCAACTCTTCAATACCCTGAACGGCCACGCGGTGCTGAGCATCAGTGAGGGCGGCGACCAATGCACCGTCGGCAGCCTCTTCTGCCTGCGGGTCGCGGATAGCCAGGTGTCGTTCGAGGTCAACCTCGACTCGGTCGCGCGCAGTGGCGTGCGCATCCATCCCAGCGTCTTGCAACTCTCGCGGCGCCGGAGCGCCCAGCCATGATCGGCTGGATCCGCTCTGGCACGCGCCCCAGCCTGCGTGCGGTATTGGGGCGCGGACACCTGCTGGCGGCCATGGCCGCGGTGGGCCTGGTGAGTGTCTCGCTGACCTTTCTCGGCGTGCTGGCCCTGCGGGTCTATGCCGACCATAACCTGCAACTGATCGCCCGCTCCATCAGCTACACCGTGGAAGCGGCGGTGGTCTTCAATGACAGCAGCGCGGCCACCGAGGCCCTGGCCCTGATCGCCGAGACCGAAGAGGTGGCCGATGCCGAGGTCTTCGACGCCCATGGCCAACTGTTGGCGCGCTGGCAGCGGCCGGAAACCGGTTTACTCTCCGAGGTGGAGATGCAACTGGCGCGAGTCCTGCTCGAACAACCGATCCGCCTGGCGATTGTGCATCAGGACCGCGAGGTCGGCAGTATCCGCCTGACCGGGCATGGTGGCAGCCTGCTGCGTTTCCTGATCAGTGGACTGCTCGGCATCGTGGTGTGCAGTGCCCTGGCGGCCTGGCTCGGGTTGCACCTGGCCCGGCGTCTGCTGCGGGGCATTATCGGCCCGTTGCGCAGCCTCGCCGACGTGGCTCATGCCGCCCGGATCGAGCGGGCCTTCGACCGGCGCGTGCCGCCAGCGCAAATTGCCGAGCTGGACAACCTGGGCAGCGACTTCAACGCCCTGCTCGACGAGCTGGAGTCCTGGCAGACCCACCTGCGCAGAGAAAACGAATCCCTGGCCCACCAGGCCAGCCACGACAGCCTGACCGGTCTGCCGAACCGGGCCTTTTTCGAAGGCCGGCTGATGCGTGCCCTGCGCAATGCCGCCAAGCAGGGCGAGCGGGTCGGCGTACTGTTTCTCGACAGCGATCGCTTCAAGCAGATCAACGACAACTTCGGTCATGCTGCGGGCGATGCGGTGCTGGTCGCCGTGGCGACGCGGGTGCGTGCGCAACTGCGCGAAGAGGACCTGGTGGCGCGCCTGGGCGGTGACGAGTTCGCCGTACTGCTCACGCCGCTGCACAGGATCGAAGACGCCGAGCGCATTGCCGACAAGATCATTGCCAGCATGGATACTCCCATCGCGGTTCCTGGCGAGGCCCAGGTACTGACCTCGTTGAGTATCGGCATCGCGGTTTATCCCGAGCATGGCGCTACCCCGGGCAGCCTGCTCAGCGCCGCCGACGCGGCGATGTACCATGCCAAACGCCTGGCCCGAGGCGGGCAACACACGGCGGAGTCGGAGCACTCCGCCGCCATTGTTCAAACCAGGAGTTGACCCCTTGCACATCTTGACCCGCCTGACCCTACGCTTTTTCTGCCTGGCCCTGTTCAGCGCGCTGCTGGCGCTGGCTGGTTGCCAGACCGCGCCGCCCAAAGGCCTGAGCAGCGCGCAGATCACCGTGCTCAAGCAACAGGGCTTCAAGCTGACGGACGAGGGCTGGGCCTTCGGTCTGTCGGGCAAGGTGCTGTTCGGTAGCGACCTGGAAGTGTTGAACAAGGAAAGCCACGATATCGTCGAGCGGATCGCCAAGGCGCTGTTGGGCGTGGGGATCGAGCGGGTGCGGGTGGACGGGCATACCGATGCCTCGGGCAAGGACACCTACAACGAGCAACTTTCCGTGCGTCGGGCCAACAGCGTGGCGACGGTGCTGGAGCAGACGGGTATGAAACAGCAGAACATCCAGCTGCGTGGTTTCGGCAGCCGCGTACCGGTGGCCAGCAACAGCACGGCAGAAGGGCGTACCGAGAACCGTCGGGTATCGATTGTGGTGATTGCCGACTGAGTGATGCGCGTCGCGTGAGCGCTGTCCGAGCGCAGCCTTTAGCGACGTGGCGAACCCTGTGATAGTGGTTGAGATAACTGGCTTCCGTCTTTTCTCGGTGCACCTGCATGCGGGTATAAGGATGGGCCCTCTCAGGAGGGAGTCGACTGAGAGGATGCTTCAATGCTGCAAGTTCAATGGGCCAGTCACGCGGCGTCTGTTCCCGCCACACTGTGGGAAAACTGTTTTGGCGGTGTTGAAGGTCGTTGGTGGTACGAGGCCCTGGAAGACGCCGGGCTTGAAGATCAGTTCGAATTTGCCTATGCCATTCTGGAGAAAGACGGTCAGCCCATCGGGCTGGCTCCCACGTTCATCATGAACGTGCCCATGGAGTTGGTCGTCCCGCCCTTGATTGCCAAGGCGCTGAGGGTGATCCCGGCGCTGCGTTACCAGCGCACCCTGTTCGTTGGCTCACCTTGTTCCGACGAGGGCACTATCGGTCTGCTGCCCGGTCATTCGCTGGCGGATGTCGTGGTGCCGCTGCAAGACGCGCTGAGCCAGCGGGCGAAAGCCAAAAATGCCTCGATGACCGTCTGGAAGGACTTTGGCGAAGCGCAGAAACCGGCGTTTGCAGGGCTGTGCGAAGCGCGCGGGCTGTTTCCCATGGTGAGTTTTCCGGGCACCGCGGTCGAACTGGCCCCCGGTGGTTTCGAGGGCTATCTCAAGACGCTCAAGAGCCGCCATCGCTATCTGCTGAAAAAGAAACTCAAGCACGGCCTGGTGCCAGGTGCCTTGAGCGTACGGATCGTGCAGCAGCCGGATGAGGAAACCTTGCAAACCTTGTTCAGCCTCTTTCTGCAAACCTACGAGAAGGGCAAGACCAAGTTCGAAAAGCTCACCTATGAGTTTTTCCAACAGATCGCCCTCAAGCCCGAGTCGCATTTCATTCTGCTGAGCGATGGAACGACCGGCAAGATGGTGGCGTTCATGCTGTGCTTTCTGCTCGGTGACAAGGCGATCAACAAGTTCATCGGCATCGACTACCAGGTGGGCAAACAGGCGCACCTGTATTTCCAGCTATGGGAACAGGCGGTGACGTGGTCCTACAGTGTTGGGGCCACGCGCCTGGACAGCGGCCAAACCGGTTATCGGGTCAAGCGCGAACTCGGTCATCAACTGGTCGCGCTGGACTGCTATTGCCGTCATCGCAACCCGTTGCTGCATCGCGTCTTCGGCGCGGTGGCCAGGGGCATTACCCTGCAAAGCCTGGACCCGGATCTGCAGACCAGCGCCGAGGAACAGTAGGCGCGACGAGTGTCACGCCCGTTCAGGCCGCTCGCAACGGTGTGGTCCAGCGTTCCGAGAGGATCACCCCGCCGAGGGTCAGCGCCCCGCCCAGCAGGTGATACAGCGCCAACGCTTCGTGCAGGACCACGGCGGCGATCAGCGCGGTGATCAGCGGCAGCAGGTTGAAGAACAGGGTGGTCCGGCTCGGCCCGAGGGTCGCCACCGAACGCATCCACGCCAGCGGCGCGAGCATCGAGGCCAGCAGGCAGGCATATAGCACCAGCCCGACGTTGTGCAAGTTCGGCCCGGTCTTCGGCGACAGCCAGAACAGCGGGAACAGCACCAGCACCGCCACCAGCACCTGCAGGTACAGCAGCACCAGGGGCGGTAGGCGCAGCTGCCATTTTTTCAGCAGGGTGCTGTAGATCGCATAGGCCAGGGTGGCGATCAGCATCATCGCGTCGCCCAGATTCACGCCATGGCTCAGCAGCGCCGTCAGGCTGCCGGTTGACACCACCACCAGCACCCCGGCAAACGACAGCAGCGCCCCGGCCAGCGCCCCGGCGGTCAGGCGCTGGCCAAGGCTGAGGATGGCCAGGGTCAACGACATCAAGGGCATCAACGACAGGATGATGCCCATGTTGGTGGCCGAGGTCAGGGTCGCGGCGAAGTACGCCAGGCTTTGGTAGACCGCCATGCCGAGCACCCCGAGCACGAAGACCTTGCCCAGGTTCGGGCGGATCTGGCGCCAGTGGGCCATTACCGGCCTGAGCATGAACGGAGTGAACAACAGGCCCGCCAGCAACCAGCGGTAGAAGCCGATCTCCGCCGGGAAGATCGCGCCGACGGCCATCTTGTTGACCACGGTATTGCCGGCCCAGATAAGGATCGCCAGCAGGGGGAAAGCGTATTGCATGGGGGTTGCAACCAGAATCGTCAATGAGGAGGGATTATCCTCGTGTCTGGATGAGAGCCTATACTTCGATCCGGTCAATCTGCGTTGGAATCCGGACAGCATGGGCAAGCGCTACATCGATATCCCCGATTTTCCTTCTTTGCCGGCCCCGGTGTACTTCCGTTATGCCGAGTTCGGTCCCGATCGCCATGCGGCGGCCCATTGTCATCCCTGGGGTTCCCTCGACTATGTGTCCCACGGGGTCATCCACTACGAAGTGGCCGGCCGGCGCTTTATGTCGCCGTCGCGCTATGCGCTGTGGATACCGCCGAACACCGTGCACAGCTCCCACAACGCCCAGGCGATTGTCTACCGCTCGGTGTACCTGGCCGAGGAGCATTGTCGCGATCTGCCCGCCGAGGCGAGCACCCTGGCCATCAGCGATATTCTCAAGTCGATCCTCAATGACTTCGCTCGGCGCGACGTGAAAATTCCCGACACGCCTGCGGATGTGCGCCTGGCGCAAGTGTTGGTGGACCAATTGCACCAGGCCAAGGTGCAGCATGGTTACCTGCCGTACTCCGACGACCCGGCCTTGCTCAGGGTGTTGGAAGGATTGCAACAGGACCCGGCGGACAATCGCCCGCTGGCGCAGTGGGCCGCGCAGCTGCACGTCAGCGAGAGAACCCTGGCCCGGCTGTTTGTTCGCGAGCTGGGGGTCAGTTTCGGTGAATGGCGCCAACGCCTGCGCTTTATCGGCGCGCTGCAGGCCCTGGAAAGCAGTCGCAGCGTGCAGGAAATGGCCTTCGACCTGGGTTACAGCACGGCCTCTGCGTTTATTGCGATGTTCCAGCGCCAGGCCGGGTGTTCGCCGGAGCAGTACCGGCGTCAGGTGCGCACGGCCTAGCCTGGCGCTGCTGGATGTGTAACAGCGTTTGTCTACACTGAAGGCATGCCGTGCCCTTCGGTACGGTAACAAGGAGAAAACTCCATGAAGATGCTTCGTATCCCATTGTTGTTGATCGGCTTGTTACTTTGCTCGCAGGGCTTTGCGGCAACGGCTCAGCAAAGCAAGATGGCCACTTGCAACGCGGACGCCAAGACCCAGAACCTTGCGGGTGATGCGCGTAAGGCCTTTATGAGTAATTGCCTGAAAGCCGCGCCCGCGGCCGCGGCGGCTACACCCTCCGCCACTCCGGCGGTCATGCCGGCGACCAAGCCGGCGACCGCGGCTGCGCCGGCCAAGGCGCTGACCCCGCAGCAACAAAAGATGAAGGACTGCAACGCCAACCGGCCCCAAGGGCTCAAGGGCGATGCGTACAAGACCTACATCAGTAATTGCCTGAAGAAAAAGTAGTTTCGAACCTGTGCCTGAGCAAGGCTTGCTCGTGATCCGGGCAAGCCCAGCCCCCGCGAAATTTCATGAAGCGGCGATACCTGGCTGTCATAACCGTCCATTAAAATGTCAGGCCGCCGTCCTTCTGGCGTCTGCCGCTGGTCCTCCCAGGCGAACGCTGGCAGACTGCCTGTCTTTTCGCGCCGTTCTTTTTGAGGCTGTATGTCAGCGTTTTCCCAGCGTTACGTAGTCCTGGCCAGTTTGATCCTTGTTTTCGGTGGGTTGTTGCTGGCATTGCCGTTGCGGCTGCTGCCCAGTCTGTTGGCCGGTTTGTTGGTCTTCGAGCTGGTCAACATGCTCACGCCCAAGCTTGAGCACCTGATTGCCGGGCGGCGTGCGCGCTGGCTGGCGGTGGCATTGCTGGGCACCCTGATCGTCAGTGTGTTGAGCCTGATCTTTGCCGGGGCCATCAGTTTCCTGCTGCACGAAGCGGAAAATCCCGGAGCCTCCCTCGGCAAGTTCATGGTGGTGGTGGACAAGGCGCGTGGACAGTTGCCGCCGTTTATCGACGCCTATCTACCGGCCAGTGCGGCCGAGTTCCAGGTCGCGATCGGCGAGTGGCTGAGCAAGCACCTGAGCGATCTGCAACTGGTGGGCAAGGACGCGGCGCATATGTTCGTGACCTTGCTGATCGGCATGGTGCTGGGGGCCATCGTCGCCTTGCAGCATGTGTCGGATATCACCCTGCGCAAACCCCTGGCGGCGGCGCTGTTCGACCGCCTGCGGCTGCTGGTGCAGGCGTTTCGCAATATCGTCTTCGCGCAGATCAAGATCTCGGCGCTGAACACCGCGTTCACCTCGATCTTCCTGGCGGTGATCCTGCCGCTGTTCGGGATCAAGCTGCCGCTGACCAAGACCCTGATCGTGCTGACCTTCCTGCTGGGGCTGTTGCCGGTGATCGGCAACCTGATGTCCAACACCCTGATCACCATCGTCGGCCTGTCGCTGTCGATCTGGGTCGCGGCGGCGGCGTTGGGCTACCTGATGTTTATCCACAAGCTGGAATACTTCCTCAACGCGCGGATCGTCGGCGGGCAGATCAGTGCCAAGTCCTGGGAACTGCTCATGGCCATGCTGGTGTTCGAGGCGGCGTTCGGCCTACCGGGCGTGGTGGCGGGGCCGATCTATTATGCGTACATCAAGAGCGAGCTGAAGCTGGCGGAGTTGGTCTGAGCGACTGGCATCACTTCCCAAGGGCCGGCTTGCCGGCGATGCGGCCGACGGGGCGCGCATCGCCTGTCCGGGCTGTTCAAAGCGGTTTAAGACGAAATATGTCCTACTGCGGCCCACGCAATAAGGTCGGAAAGTAAGGGCTGTATCCGACGCACTCTGTTTAATTTCGCCGAGTTCCCCCACCGCCCTTTTTCCGTAGCATTCCATTCTGAATTGAGCTGTCCGCCGCGCATTTTTCATTCATGCCTACGAAGACGTGTGCGTGCAGGAAAAGTGTCTCTGGACTTGTGCTCAGCCTTTAATCCTCAGATGGAGCTGTTGTTTCCCATGCTTACTCAACTGATTAGCACGTCTGCCGCCGTTGCCTTGATTGCAATGCCCCTGTTGGCAACGGCTGCGCCATCCAGTGAGCCGATCTCGCAATTCGGTGTCCTCGGCACCTATAACCGCTTCAACCTCAAAGGGGCGGGTTTGTCCGAGAAGGACTCGCTGGCCGAGGGCGGTCTGTTCTATAACTTCGGCAACAAGATGAGCGCCGGGGTCGGCTTGATCTATCAGGCCGGTATTGACCTGAAGTCCGGCAAGGACAAGGACGACCAGCTCAAGGATTTCCAGGGGGATGTGGATATAGGCTGGCGTATGGCCCTGGGGGATCGTGACGCCCTCGATGTGATCGGCGGAGGTGGATACGGTCGTACCCGCTACTCGTCAAAAATCGACCGTCACGAGATTGCCCTGGTCGGCCGCTCGCCGTTCCTCAAGGCGGCGATGGGTTATACCCACCACTTTGATTCCACCACCGTGCGCCTGGAGGCGGGCGTGCGTCGGAGCACCGAAAGCGATCTGAAACTCAAGATCAATGGTATGGATGTCGTGACCGCGGACCTGAAGGACCGGACCAATCCCTACGCGGAAGCGAACTTTCTGTTCAACACCCAAGGTTCGTTGCCGATCACGGCGGGGGTTTATTACAGCCAGACCGGGTATCAGTTGAATATCAATAACGACGTGGCCAAGAAGGTCAAACTCCAGCGTGACGAGTTTGGTGCCAAGGTTGGTATCGCGTTCTGAGAAAATACTGAAAACAGCACAAAACCCGGTAGGAGCCAGCTTGCTGGCGATGAGGCCAGTGAGCCTTGCATCGCCTGATCGGCCGCTATCGCCAGCAAGCTGGCTCCTACCGGGGCCGCGTTTTAATTCAGGTCCCAGGGGGTGTCAGCCGTAGCGCTTCTTCGCCTCGATAGCCAGGCCGCTGCCGATGCTGCCGAAGATATTGCCTTCCACATGCCGGGCATTGGGCAACATCGCCGAGACGCTCTGGCGCAGCGCCGGAATAGCGCTGGAACCGCCGGTGAAGAACACCGTATCGACCTGTGCGACACCCACCCCGGCATCGCCGAGCAGTTGGCTGACACTGTTGCGGATCCGCTCCAGCAGGTTGTCGATAGCCGACTCGAACAGGGCCCGGCTCAACTCCACGCTCAAACCCGGCTCGATACGATCCAGCGGCACATGGCGCTGTGCGGCATGGGTCAACTCGATCTTGGTTTCCTCGATTTCCATCGCCAGCCAGTGGCCGGCGCGCTGTTCGATCAGCTTGAACAGGCGATCGATACCGCCGGTGTCCTCGATGTCGTAGCGCATGCTGCCCAGGGCCAGGTGGGTTTTCTGCGAGTACACCGAGTTGATGGTGTGCCAGGTCGCCAGGCTCATGTGATGGCTGGTGGGCATATAGGCGCCACTCTTCATCCGGCTGCCGTAGCCGAACAGTGGCATCACGCCTTGCAAGCTCAGTTGCTTGTCGAAGTCGGTCCCGCCGATGTGCACGCCGCCGGTGGCGAGGATATCGTCGTGACGGTTGTCCAGGTCCCGACGCTCCGGCGACAGGCGCACCAGGGAGAAGTCCGAGGTACCGCCGCCGATGTCGACGATCAGCACCAGTTCTTCACGGTCCAGGGTCGACTCGTAGTCGAAGGCCGCGGCGATCGGCTCGTACTGGAAGGACACTTCCTTGAAACCGAGTTTCTTCGCCACTTCGGCCAGGGTGTCTTCGGCTTCCTGGTCGGCGGCGGGGTCTTCGTCGACGAAGAACACCGGACGACCCAGCACCACCTGCTCGAACTCGCGCCCGGCGGCGGTTTCGGCGCGCAGCTTCAACTGGCCGATAAACAGCCCCAGCAGGTCTTTGAACGGCATTGCGGTGCCGAGCACGCTGGTGTCGTGCTTGATCAGCTTGGAGCCGAGCAGGCTCTTGAGCGAGCGCATCAGCCGGCCTTCGTAGCCTTCCAGGTACTCGTGCAGGGCCAGCCGGCCATAGACCGGGCGGCGCTCCTCGAAATTGAAGAAGACCACCGACGGCAGGGTGATCTTGTCGTCCTCCAGCGCGATCAGCGTTTCCATGCCGGGACGTATCCAGCCGACGGTGGAGTTGGAGGTGCCGAAGTCGATGCCGCAGGCACGAGCCCCAGAGGCGTTGTTCATGGTGTTCGGGTTCCGGTTGCAAAACGGCCGCGCAGTGTATGCCAGTCGCGCCCGGATTCGAAGGCCGGTGATCCGTTAAATAGCGGTTCTTGTAACGTATTGGACTTGAAAGGCGGGCAATCGTCCCCAAACTTGCAGTCATTGGTTCGGTTTGTATCTGTCGATGACAAGAAATGGCAGTGACCGCCGATAAACTTCTGCAGCGCCCCTGAGTCACAGCCTTGAGATCGGTCAATCTTTGTCGCGCCGATGCGCGCATGCTGTGTCTTGCCGAGCGGCGCGATATCGATAACGGATGGTGATCCTTAGATGGACTTCAAAGACTATTACAAGATCCTGGGTGTGGAGCCGACGGCGGACGACAAGACCATCAAGGCCGCGTACCGCAAGCTGGCGCGCAAGTACCACCCGGATGTCAGCAAGGAAAAGGACGCCGAGGCGAAATTCAAGGATGCCTCCGAAGCCTATGAAGCGCTGAAAAGCGCCGACAAGCGCGCCGAGTACGACGACCTGCGTAAATACGGCCAGCACGGCCAGCCGTTCCAGGGCCCGCCGGGTTGGCAGGGCCGTGGCGGTTTTGGTGGCGGCGGCGCGGACACCGGCGACTTCTCGGACTTCTTCAGTTCGATCTTCGGCTCGCGCGGCAATGGTTTTGGTGGTGGACAACCGGGCCGCAGCGCCGGCCGGCGAGGGCAGGACGTGGAACTGGAATTACCGATTTTCCTGGAAGAAAGCCTCTCCAACGAATCGAAGAAGGTCAGTTTCCAGATCCCGCAGCACAATGCCGCCGGGCAGCATGTCAGCAACACCAGCAAGAGCCTGAACGTGAAGATTCCGGCCGGTGTCACCGACGGCGAGCGTATCCGCCTCAAGGGTCAGGGTGCGCCGGGTGTCGGCGGCGGGGCGAATGGCGACCTGTATCTGACGATTCGTTTCGCACCTCACCCCAAATTTGATGTCGAAGGAGAGAACCTGATCATTACCCTGCCGCTGGCCCCCTGGGAGCTGGCGTTGGGCGCCGAGGTCGCGGTGCCGACCCTGACCGGCAAGATCAACCTCAAGGTCCCGGCGGGTAGCCAGAACGGCCAGCGCATGCGGGCCAAGGGCCATGGGTTGTTGAACAAGGCCGGGCAGCGCGGTTATCTGTTCGTGCAACTCAAGGCGGTCATGCCCCGGCAGAACGACGATGCCGTCAAGGCGTTGTGGCAGGAACTGGCGAAAAAGGCCGCCTTCGACCCGAGAGAGCAATGGAGTAGCTAATCATGAGCAGCCCCTTGACCGTTCAACTGGATATGCAGGCTTTTTGTGAGGTGACCCAATTGCCGGTTGCCTACGTGATCGAAATCGTCGAACACGGCATTCTTGAACCTCAGGGGCGTTCGCCCGAGGCTTGGCGTTTTGGCGATGAAGCGCCGGCGATTGCGCGCCGCGCGGTGAAGCTGCATCGGGACCTGGAGCTGGAGTGGGAGGGTGTCGCGCTGGCGCTGGACCTGCTGGCGGAAGTGCAGTTGCTGCGGGCGGAGAACCAGATGTTGCGCCAGCGCCTGGGGCGCTTTGTGCACGAGTGAATGGGGTCTGTATCCAGTAGCCGGGTGAATGGCCGCCTACGGCGGATCGCTGGCAAGCCAGCTCCCACAGGGGGCGGTGTCGGACAAGGAATTTGTGGAGGGCACAAATTCCTCCCACAGGGGGCGGTGTCGGACAAGGGATTTGTGGAGGGCACAAATCCCTCCCACAGGGGGCGGTGTCGGACAAGGAATTTGTGGAGGGCACAAATTCCTCCCACAGGGGGGCGGTGTCGGACGAGGAATTTGTGGTGGGTACAAATCCCTTGTGGGAGCCGGCTTGCCGGCGATGAACGATGACGCGGTGTACCTGATGGATCGCGTCGCTAGGCCCGCGAGATCCTGGGCAGGACCACGGTAAAGCGTGTCCCGTCTGCGGCGCTGGAGCTGACCTCTATCGTGCCCTGATGGGCGGTCACCACTTCCTTGGCGATATACAGCCCCAAGCCCAGGCTGGTGGCGGTACCCGGCTGGCCGATCTCTTCGCTGGCGCTACGCACCAACGGGTCGAAGATCGTTGCCAGGGCTTCCGGCGGAATCGGGGTGCCGAAGTTGTGCATGGTCAGGCTGACGGCCTCCGCCCCCCCTTCCAGGCTCAGGGTCAGCGGCCGATGGCTGGCACCATGTTGCAAGGCATTGCCGATCAGGTTCTGCAGCAGTTGCTCGATGCGTCCCCGATCCCACACCCCGTGTACATCGCCTTCCACTTTCAGCAGCGGCAGGCAATCCGGCTGTCCGGCCCAGGCTTCATTGATCACGGCCTTCGCCGCACTGCTCAGGTCCATCGGCGCCGGGTCGATGGGCAGGCTGCTGCCCAGGCGGCTGCGAACGAACTCCAGCAGGTCGCTGATCATGCTGCCCATATGTTGGGTGCCGCGCTTGATGCTGGCGACATACACCAGGCCGTCGGCATCCAGGCGGGTCTTGCGCACCAGCATTTCGGTGGACATGCTCACGGCCTGCAAGGGCGCGCGCAGGTCATGGCCGAGAATGGCGAGGAAAATATCCCGTGAACGGTTCACCTGTTCGGCGTAGGCGGCGGTGGATTCGGTCAGGGCTTCGTCGATGGCTTCGTTGAAGCGAATCATCTCCTGGAAATGCTCCAGTTCCGGCGAGGCCAGGCTGTTGACCCAGCGGCGAATCACGCAGGCGCGCAGGTGCCGGAACTCCGAGGTCATCTGCATCAGGTCGAAACCGGCGGTGTGGCGCAGTTCACCATGGCTGGCGGCAGCGATGTCCAGGCTCGGGCTGCTGTCCGGGCTGTCGCCCTTGGACTTGGCGGTCTGTTCGCTGGCGCTCTGCTGGGTTTGCATGTCCCGGGCGGCGGCCAGCAGGATCGATTTGGCGTGGTCGCGCAAGTCGCCCCGGCCCATGGCCGCCGCCGCTGGGGTCAGGGTTTTGGCGAACTGTTCCCACTCATCGACGATGCTGTCGACCTGCTGCACGATAAAGGTGGATAGGTGCATGCTCGTTATCTCGAAAGGGTACTCGCCAGGTTAACGGCTAGCTTAGCGCCTTTGCGTCCCATTGGCGGGTAGAAAAGGCATTCTGGCCGTGCCTGGCTCCCGCGAGGCTCAGAACAGGAAGTAGCGTTGTGCCATTGGCAGCACGTCCGCCGGCTCGCACCACAGCAGCACACCATCGGCCTTGACCTGGTAGGTCTGCGGGTCGACGTCGATGTGCGGCAGGTAGTCGTTGTGGATCAGGTCGGTTTTCTGCACGTCGCGGCAACCTTTGACCACGGCGATCTTTTTCTTCAAGCCCAGGCTCTGGGGAATACCCGCGGCCTGCGCCGCCTGGCTGATAAAGGTCAGGCTGGTGGCGTGCAATGAGCCGCCGTAGCTGGCGAACATCGGCCGGTAGTGCACCGGCTGCGGCGTCGGGATCGAGGCGTTGGCATCGCCCATGAGGCTGGCGGCAATCGCCCCGCCTTTGAGGATCAGCGTCGGTTTCACACCGAAGAACGCCGGGCGCCAGAGCACCAGGTCGGCCCATTTGCCCACTTCGATCGAACCCACTTCATGGCTGATGCCGTGGGTGATCGCCGGGTTGATGGTGTATTTGGCGATATAGCGCTTGACCCGGAAGTTGCTGTTGCCGTCACCGTCGCCCGGCAGCGGGCCGCGTTGTTTCTTCATTTTGTCGGCGGTCTGCCAGGTCCGTGTGATGACTTCCCCGACCCGGCCCATGGCCTGGCTGTCGGAGCTGATCATCGAGAACGCGCCGAGGTCGTGGAGGATGTCTTCGGCGGCGATGGTCTCCCGGCGGATGCGGCTCTCGGCAAACGCCACGTCCTCGGCGATGCTCGGGTCGAGGTGATGGCAGACCATCAGCATGTCGAGGTGTTCGTCGATGGTGTTGCGGGTAAATGGCCGGGTCGGGTTGGTCGAGCTGGGCAGTACGTTGGGGAAGCCGCAGGCCTTGATGATGTCTGGCGCATGGCCGCCGCCCGCGCCTTCGGTGTGATAGGTGTGGATGGTGCGGCCCTTGAACGCGGCGAGGGTGGTTTCGACAAAGCCGGACTCGTTGAGGGTGTCGGTGTGGATCGCCACCTGCACGTCGTACTGGTCGGCCACGCTCAGGCAGTTGTCGATGGCGGCCGGCGTGGTACCCCAGTCTTCATGGAGCTTGAGGCCGATGGCGCCGGCCTCGACCTGCTCGATCAGCGGCTGCGGCAGGCTGGCGTTGCCCTTGCCGGTGAAGCCGATGTTCATCGGGAAGGCGTCGGCGGCCTGGAGCATGCGTGCCAGGTGCCAGGGCCCGGAGGTGCAGGTGGTGGCGTTGGTGCCGGTGGCCGGTCCGGTGCCGCCACCGATCATGGTGGTGACGCCGCTCATCAGCGCTTCTTCGATCTGCTGCGGGCAGATGAAGTGGATATGGGTGTCGATGCCACCGGCGGTGAGGATCATGCCTTCGCCGGCAATGACTTCGGTGCTGGCGCCGACGGCGATGGTCACGTCGGGCTGGATGTCCGGGTTGCCGGCCTTGCCGATGGCGGCGATGCGACCGTCCTTGAGGCCGACGTCGGCCTTGACGATGCCCCAGTGGTCGATGATCAGGGCGTTGGTGATCAGGGTGTCGACGACTTCGGCGGCCAGCAACTGGCCCTGGCCCATGCCGTCGCGGATGACCTTGCCGCCGCCGAATTTTACTTCTTCACCGTAGGTGGTGAAGTCCTTTTCCACTTCGATCCACAGTTCGGTGTCGGCCAGGCGCACCTTGTCGCCGACGGTGGGGCCGAACATGTCGGCGTAGGCTTGTCTGGAAATCTTCATCGTGGATCCTTGTAGAAAGGGCGAGCGTTCATCCGGGTGTCAGGTGTTCGACGTGTCGGCGAGGGCGAACTTGAGTCCGTCTTCGCGGGCAAGCTCCGCTCCCACACTGCCCGTGTTGAACTCAAGACTCGGGTACGACATAACACTTGTGGGAGCGGAGCTTGCCCGCGAAGACGTCAGTGCGGGCAACACCTCAGTCAAGGTCGCCCATGACCCGCCCGGCAAACCCGAACACCCGCCGCAACCCCGCCAGCTCCACCAACTCGACATCCCGGCTCTGCCCCGGTTCGAAACGCACGGCGGTGCCGGCCGGGATATTCAGGCGCATGCCGCGGCTGGCGGGGCGATCGAAGCTCAAGGCGTCGTTGGTCTCGAAAAAATGATAGTGCGAGCCGACCTGGATCGGTCGGTCGCCGCTGTTCGCCACAGTCAGGCTGAGGGTCCGGCGCCCGACATTGAGTTCGATGTCGCCGGGCTGGATCTGATATTCGCCAGGAATCATTCGGGTTGTCCCAGGGTCTTGAAGTAAATGGCGGTGGCCTTGTAGCGACCATCCGGTGTGGCGCAGTAGTTCGGCAGTTCGCCGACCCGGGTGTAACCCAGGGCGCTGTAGAAGGCTTCGGCCTCGGAGCCGGCCTCGGTGTCGAGATGCAGCAGGCCGCGCTTGTGTTGTTTCGCTGTCTGCTCCAGGGCCTGGATCAGTTGCTGGCCGAGGCCGCGATGGCGGGCTTCGCTGTACACCAGCAGTTTTTGCACCTCGGCGCGGTTCAGGCCATTGGCCTTCTGGCACAGGCTCAGTTGCACGCTGGCCAGTACCTGTTCGTCACGCACCACCACCCAGAGCAGCAGGCTGCCATCCTGCAACGCGGTTTGCACCGTGTCGAAGTAGTCGCGGGCCTGGCCGGCGTCGAGATCGGCCATGAAACCCACGCTGGCGCCGTGGCGAACGGCGTCCAGCAGCAAATCGATCAAACCCTGGCGGTAGTGCGCAAAGCTTTCGTTATTCACACGACGCAGTTGGGCGGCGTTCATGGCGGGTTACTCCTGGTTGACGGCAGGCGGCAGGGCGCCCGGATTCAGGGTCAGTTGCATGAAGGTCAGGTCCAGCCAACGGCCGAACTTCACCCCCACCTGGGGCATTTGTCCGGTAATGGCAAAGCCCTGGCGTTCATGCAAACGAATGGAAGCACGGTTGCCGCTTTCGATGGCGGCGACCATCACATGTTTATCACAGCCACGGGCGCGCTCGATCAGCGCCGTCATCAGCTGCGGGCCGAGGCCATTGCCACGCTGGTCGCTGCGCACGTAGACCGAGTGTTCGACGGTGTGGCGGAAGCCCTCGAAGGGCCGCCAGTCGCCGAAGGAGGCATAGCCGAGCACGGTGTTGCTGCTGTCGACGATCACCAGGATCGGATAACCCTGGCCTTGACGGGCGCTGAACCAGGCCTGGCGATTGCCCAGGTCCACCGGTTGTTCGTTCCAGATGGCCGTGGTGCTCAGCACCGCATCGTTGTAGATGTCGCGGATCGCCGGCAGGTCGGCGTGGGCGGCATCACGAATAACGTAAGACATGGGCGGCCTCAGGCAATGGGTTGGTGGACGGTGACCAGCTTGGTGCCATCGGGGAAGGTGGCTTCGACCTGGATCTCCGGGATCATTTCCGGGATGCCCTCCATCACGTGTTCACGGCTGAGCAGGGTGGTGCCGTAGTGCATCAGTTCGGCCACGGTCCGGCCGTCGCGGGCACCTTCGAGCAGGGCCGCGGAGATGTAGGCCATGGCTTCCGGATAGTTCAGTTTCACCCCGCGGGCCAGGCGCCGTTCGGCCACCAGACCAGCGGTGAAAATCAGCAGTTTGTCTTTTTCGCGGGGTGTCAGGTCCATGGTTCGGGGTCCGTTGGCAGGCAGTCAAAGAGGGTTGGCATATTCAGGTGTTCCAGATCCTTGGTGGCACGGCTGTGCGCCCCAGCAGAGCCGGGCGCAACAGCCGCCACAGCTCGATCAGCCAGGCGCGGGCCTGCAGCGCCTCACTGGCCAGGCAACGTGCCATCAGCAGGCCAGGCAACTGGGTCAGATCACCGCGTACTCGCGTGGGGACTGAACGGCAGCGTTCGAGCAATTCGTTGTCGATCTCGCCGGTCACCAACAAAGTGGCGAAGACCGGCTGGCCGTCGAGGCCGATGGGGGAATCGAGCAGGCCATCACCGCCCTGGATACGTTGGCGTTCGTGCCAGAGCAGCTTACCGTCGCGGCGGATATCCAACTGCGACTGGTAATGCCCGAGGTCGAAACGTTCGCCGCTGGCGGGACGACCGAGGGCGACCATGTCCCAGTAGAACAACCGGGCGTCGCCTTCAAGGTCAATGCCGGTACGCAGTTCAGCCTGGGCGGCGCTGAACACGATGGTTTCCTGGGGCAGCCATTCCAGGGTCGCGCCGGCGGCGACCTTCAGCTCCAGGGTCTGGTAGGCCGGCCCGGCGGCGCGGTACCACTTGGCTGCGCCGGGGCTGGTCAGTTGCGCCCAGGCATCGGCTTCGACGCGGGCACTGATCGCCAGCCGGTCGCCGCCGGCAATGCCGCCCGGCGGGTGGACGATGATGTGCTGGCAGACTTGCGGACCTTCGGCGTACAGGTGTTTCTGCACCCGCAACGGCCCCAGGTGGCGCCGTGTGACCGGTCGCGTGCAATCGCCGAAGCGGGCGTAGCCGAGTTCCAGCTCGGCGTGCCAGCTGGGGGTGAACAGGGCGTGAGTGGCAGCTGAATTCATGGTTTCTAATTATCGTCGGGACGTTACAGGTTAGATCGTAACCAGTCCGCGCACACCTTCGGCGTCCATATTTTCTCCGCGGCCTTGCTGGACAATCTCGCCCCGGGACATCACCAGGTACTGATCGGCCAGTTCGGCGGCGAAATCGTAGAACTGCTCCACCAGCAGGATCGCCATGTCGCCGCGGGCGGCGAGCTGCTTGATCACTGCGCCGATCTCCTTGATCACCGACGGCTGGATACCTTCGGTGGGTTCGTCGAGGATCAGCAGGCGTGGGCGGCTGGCCAGCGCCCGACCGATGGCCAGCTGTTGCTGTTGGCCGCCGGATAGGTCGCCGCCACGGCGTTGCTTCATTTGCAGCAGGACCGGGAACAGTTCGTAGATGAAAGCCGGGACTTCCCGGGCCTCGGCGGCGGGGAAGCGTGACAGGCCCATCAGCAGGTTTTCTTCCACGCTCAGGCGGCCGAAAATTTCCCGGCCCTGGGGCACGTAGGCAATGCCGGCGTGAACCCGTTGGTGGGGCTTGAAGTGGGTGATGGCTTGGCCTTCCCATTGCACGGCCCCTTCCTTGGCGGGCAGCAGGCCCATCAGGCATTTGAGCAGGGTGGTCTTGCCCACGCCGTTGCGGCCCAGCAAGCAGGTGACTTCGCCGACTTTCACGTCAAAGGACAGGCCCCGCAGGATGTGGCTGCCGCCGTAGTATTGGTGCAGTTTGTCGACTTGCAGCATGTTCAAATTCCCCTAAAAACCCTGTAGGAGCAGCCGGTCGACGCTCGATTGCTCGCGAAAAAACCGAGAGCGACGCGTTCATCCAGACAGCACGCGTTATCGTTGACGTCCATCGCGAGCAAGCTCGTTCCTACCTAAAAGCCGATCCCATAAGGTTCAGCGGCCGAGGTAGACCTCGATCACCCGCTCGTTCTCCTGCACCTGCTCCAGCGACCCCTCGGCCAGCACGCTGCCCTGGTGCAGCACGGTGACATGGTCGGCAATCGCGCCGACAAAGCCCATGTCGTGCTCCACCACCATCAGCGAATGCTTGCCGGCCAGGCTCTTGAACAGCTCGGCGGTGAATTCGGTCTCGGCATCGGTCATGCCCGCCACCGGCTCGTCGAGCAGCAACAGTTGCGGGTCCTGCACCAGCAGCATGCCGATTTCCAGGAACTGCTTCTGGCCGTGGGACAGCAAGCCGGCCGGGCGCTTGACCGAGCCGCTCAGACGAATGGTTTCCAGGACCTGGGCAATGCCATCCTTCTGCTCGCCGCTCAAGCGCGCCCGCAGGCTGGCCCACACCGACTTGTCGGTCTTCTGCGCCAGTTCCAGGTTCTCGAACACCGTCAGCGCTTCGAACACCGTCGGCTTCTGGAACTTGCGGCCGATCCCGGCCTGGGCAATCTGCACTTCGCTCATCGCCGACAGGTCCAGGGTTTCGCCGAACCAGGCCTTGCCGTGGCTGGGCCGGGTCTTGCCGGTGATCACGTCCATCAGGGTGGTCTTGCCCGCGCCATTGGGACCGATGATGCAGCGCAGTTCGCCGACGCCGATGTACAGGTTGAGGTTGTTCAGGGCCTTGAAACCATCGAAGCTGACGCTGATGTCCTCCAGGGTCAGGAGGGTGCCGTGGCGGGTGTCCAGGCCGTCGCTCCTGGCCTGACCGAGACCGATGGCATCGCGGCTGCTGCCGGCATCCTTGTTCGGTTCAAGGATCGGTTCGAGCATGAATTCGGCGGTCGCGGTGACTCTCATTGTTCGCCCCTTTTCTTCAGCAGCCCGATCACGCCCTTGGGCAGATACAGGGTCACGAGGATAAACAGTGCGCCGAGGAAGAACAGCCAGTACTCAGGGAAGGCCACGGTGAACCAGCTCTTCATGCCGTTGACCATGCCCGCGCCGAGCAACGGACCGATCAGGCTGCCGCGCCCGCCGAGGGCCACCCACACGGCGGCCTCGATGGAGTTGGTCGGCGACATTTCGCTGGGGTTGATGATCCCCACCTGCGGTACATACAGCGCCCCGGCCAGGCCGCATAACACGGCGCTCAAGACCCAGACGAAGAGCTTGAAACCCCGGGGATCGTAGCCGCAGAACATCAGCCGGTTTTCCGCATCGCGCAGTGCAGTCAGGACCCGACCGAACTTGCTCCGGGCCAGGCGCCAGCCGCTGTAGAGGCTGGCGACCAGCAAGACCACGGTGGCGAAGAACAGCACCGCGCGGGTGCCCGGCTCGGTGATGCCGAACCCCAGGATGCTGCGGAAGTTGGTGAAGCCGTTGTTGCCGCCGAAACCGGTCTCGTTACGAAAGAACAAGAGCATCCCGGCGAAGGTCAGGGCCTGGGTCATGATCGAGAAGTACACGCCCTTGATCCGCGAGCGGAAGGCGAAGAAACCGAACACCAGCGCCAGCAGCCCGGGCGCCAGCACCACCAGGCACAGGGCCCAGAGGAAGTGGCTGGTGCCGGTCCAGTACCAGGGCAGTTCGGTCCAGGACAGGAAGGTCATGAACGCCGGCAGTTCGTCGCCGGACGCCTGGCGCATCAGGTACATGCCCATGGCATAGCCGCCGAGGGCGAAGAACAGGCCATGGCCCAGGGACAACAGGCCGGCGTAGCCCCAGACCAGGTCCAGAGCCAGAGCGACGATGGCGTAGCAGAGAATCTTGCCCACCAGCGTCAGGCTGTAGGCCGAGATGTGGAACAGGTTCTCCGGCGGCAGCAGCGACAGCAGCGGCAAGGCCAGCAGCAGCGCCAGCACGATCACGCCGACGGCAATCGTCAGCCCGGGCCCGGCTTTTTGTGTCGCGGTGAGCATCAGGGGCTGGTTCATCAATCGATCACCCGTCCTTTCAGTGCGAAGAGTCCTTGCGGGCGTTTCTGGATAAACAGAATGATCAGCGCGAGGATCAGGATCTTGCCCAGCACCGCGCCGATCTGCGGTTCGAGGATCTTGTTGGCGATCCCCAGACCGAAGGCGGCCATGACGCTACCGGCCAACTGGCCGACCCCGCCGAGCACCACCACCAGGAACGAGTCGATGATGTAGCTCTGGCCCAGGTCCGGACCGACGTTGCCGATCTGGCTCAGGGCGACGCCGCCCAAACCGGCGATGCCGGAGCCGAGGCCGAAGGCGAGCATGTCCACCCGTCCGGTGGGTACGCCGCAGCAGGCGGCCATGTTGCGGTTCTGGGTAACGGCACGGACGTTCAGGCCCAGGCGGGTCTTGTTCAGCAGCAGCCAGGTGAGGGCCACGACGAACAGCGCGAAGGCGATGATCACCAGGCGGTTGTAAGGCAGGACCAGGTTGGGCAGCACCTGGATGCCGCCGGAGAGCCAGGCCGGGTTGGCCACCTCGACGTTCTGCGCGCCGAACAGCAGGCGGACCAGTTGGATCAGCATCAGGCTGATGCCCCAGGTGGCGAGCAGGGTTTCCAGTGGCCGCCCGTAGAGATGGCGGATGATCGTGCGTTCCAGGGCCATGCCGATCCCGGCGGTGACGAAGAATGCCACCGGCAGCGCCACCAGCGGGTAGAGCTCGATGGCTTGGGGCAGGAAGCGCTGGAACAGCAATTGCACGACGTAGGTGGCGTAGGCGCCGAGCATGAGCATTTCGCCGTGGGCCATATTGATCACCCCGAGCAGGCCGAAGGTGATCGCCAGGCCGAGGGCGGCCAGCAGCAGGATCGAACCCAGGGACAAGCCGCTGAAGGCCTGGCCGAGCCATTCGCCGATCATCAGCTTGCGTTTGACTTGCGCCAGGCTGGTTTCGGCGGCGGTATGCACGCCGGCGTCGGCTTCGACTCCAGGTTGCAGCAGGCCTTCGAGGCGGGTGCGGGCCAGTGGGTCGCCGCTGGCACCGAGCAGGCGCACGGCGGCCAGGCGTACCGCCGGGTCGCTGTCGACCAGTTGCAGATTGGCCAGGGCCAGGCTCAGGGCGGCGTGGACTTCGGCGTTGGTCTCGCCGGCCAGTTGCTGGTCGAGGAATTTCAGTTGCGCCGGCTTGGCGCTTTTTTGCAGTTGCTGGGCGGCGGCCAGGCGGACCTTGGCATCGGCGGCGAGCAGTTGCTGGGCGGCGACGGCGGTGTCAATCAGGCCGCGCAAGCGGTTGTTCAGGCGCAGGGTCCTGGTTTCTCCGTTGAGCGTCAATTGACCACTTTGCAAGGCGTTGATCAGCTCGATGCGCGCCGGCTCCGGGTGCGCGGCCCAGGTTTCCAGCAGGGCGGCCTGTTGGCTGGAGTCGGCGGCGGCAAAGTCTTCGGCATCGCCGGCGTGGGCGGCCATCGGCAACAGCAGTGCCAGGGCGAGGAGAAAGCGGTATAGGGCAGTGGGCATAGCAATGGCCTTGCATAAGACCTTGTAGGAGCCGGCTTGCCGGCGATGAGGCCCGCAAGTCTTGCATCGACCGTCCGGCCGCCATCGCCGGCAAGCCGGCTCCTACAGGGGGATTGGGTCGGCCCGCGAATACCTGCCGGGTCGACCGTCAGCGGTTACTCAGTTGCT
Organism: Pseudomonas sp. GW821-FHT03C07; assembly: GCF_059420925.1. Lineage (NCBI taxonomy): Bacteria > Pseudomonadati > Pseudomonadota > Gammaproteobacteria > Pseudomonadales > Pseudomonadaceae > Pseudomonas > Pseudomonas sp. GW821-FHT03C07. Next base: position 94,864 of record NZ_JBWKUQ010000018.1, on the reverse strand, counting down.
CTTCACCGCATAATCCGGCTTCTTGTCGTTACCCGGGATAAACGGGCTCCACGGCTGGGCGCGGATCGGCCCCTTGGTCTGCCAGACCACGTTGAACTGACCGTCGGCCTGGATCTCGCCGATCATCACCGGCTTGTGCAGGTGATGGTTGGTCGGGTCCATGGTCAGGGTGTAGCCCGACGGTGCGGCGAAGGTCTGGCCGGCCAGGGCCGCACGCACTTTGTCGACGTCGGTGGACTTGGCTTTCTCCGCCGCCTGGGCCCACATGTGGATACCGACGTAGGTGGCTTCCATCGGGTCGTTGGTCACGGCTTTGTCGGCGCCCGGGAGGTTTTTCTTCTTGGCGTAGGCCTTCCAGTCGGCGACGAATTTTTTGTTCACCGGGTTATCCACCGACTCGAAGTAGTTCCACGCCGCCAGGTTGCCCACCAGCGGCTTGGTGTCGATACCGCGCAGTTCTTCCTCACCCACGGAGAAGGCCACCACCGGTACGTCGGTGGCTTTCAGACCCTGGTTGGCCAGTTCCTTGTAGAACGGCACGTTGGAGTCGCCGTTGACAGTGGAGATGACGGCAGTCTTGCCGCCAGCGGAGAATTTCTTGATGTTGGCGACGATGGTCTGGTAATCGGCGTGGCCGAACGGGGTGTAGACCTCTTCGATATCCTTGTCCGCCACCCCTTTGGAGTGCAGGAACGAACGCAGGATCTTGTTGGTGGTGCGCGGGTAGACGTAGTCGGTGCCGAGCAGGAAGAAGCGCTTGGCCGCGCCACCGTCTTCGCTCATCAGGTATTCCACCGCCGGGATCGCCTGCTGGTTCGGCGCCGCGCCGGTGTAGAACACGTTCGGCGACATTTCTTCGCCTTCATACTGCACCGGGTAGAACAGCAGGCCGTTGAGTTCTTCGAACACTGGCAGCACCGATTTGCGCGACACCGAAGTCCAGCAGCCGAACACCACGGCGACCTTGTCCTGGGTCAGCAACTGACGGCTCTTTTCGGCGAACAGCGGCCAGTTGGAGGCCGGGTCGACCACCACCGGTTCGAGCATCTTGCCGTTGACCCCGCCCTTGGCGTTGATCTCATCGATGGTCATCAGCGCCATGTCTTTGAGCGAGGTTTCGGAGATGGCCATGGTGCCGGACAGCGAGTGCAGGATGCCGACCTTGATGGTCTCGGCAGCCTGGACGGTCCAGGTCATGCCCATGGCGGCAATGGATGCCGTCAGTGTGAAAGCCTTGATCAAGCTACGACGCTTCATTGGTGCGATCTCCAGATGTTGAAAGTTTTTTGCTTGGCAGATGCAGACACTGAAGGGGCTTTTGCAAAGGCTGTGCCTAGTCGGAGAAAGGCAGGAAACAGTCGTGTTTGAGCGGTGCTGGTCTGAACAGTCGCACCACGCGGGGGCGACATGGGCGTTGCGGTGCGCGGGGTGTGCCAGATTGGTGCTGATGCCCTCTTCGCGAGCAAGCTCAGCTCCCACCGGGGGCGTGTCGATCCATTATTTTGTGAACGACTCGGAACCTGTGGGAGCTGAGCTTGCTCGCGAAGAGGCCTTCACCGGCGGCGCATCAACCCGATGAAAAACAACCCGCCAATGGCCGCCGTGGCCACCCCGATGGGCAGGTCTTCCGGAGCGATCAGGGTCCGCGCCGCGACATCGACCCAGACCAGGAACAGGCTCCCCAGCAGCGCCGACACCGGCAGCAGGCGCCGGTGTTCCGCGCCCACCAGGTAGCGGGCGATATGCGGCACCATCAAGCCGACAAAACCGATGGAGCCGCTGATGGAAACCAGTACGCCAGTCATCAGCGAGGCGATCAGGAACACCTTCAGGCGGACATTGCGTGGGCTCAGGCCGAGGGTCACGGCGGTCTGTTCGCCGGCCATCAGGGCGTTCAATGGCCGGGCCATGCTCACCAGCAACAGCAACCCCAGCAGCACGCTCGCCGCCGGTATCGGCAGCAGTTCCCAGCGTGCCAGGCCGAGGCCGCCGAGCATCCAGAACAACACCGCGGAGCTGGCCCGATGGTCGCCGAGAAACAGCAGCAGGTTGGCCAGCGCCATCATCACGAAGGACACCGCGACCCCGCACAGCAGCAGTCGGTCACTGTCCAGCCGGCCGTTGCGACTGGCGATGGCGAGCACCGCCAGCATACTGCCCAGGGCACCGATAAAGGCGGCAATGGGCAAGGTCAGCAGGCCGACGATTTCGCCCACATGGAGGACCACGATCACCGCGCCGAGGGTTGCCCCGGAAGTCACTCCGAGCAGATGCGGATCGGCCAGGGGATTGCGGGTGACCGCCTGCAACACCGCGCCGATCAGCGCCAGCCCGGCGCCCACCAGCGCGCCGAGGAGCATGCGCGGCACGCGGATCAGCCAGACGATAGGTTCCTGTCCGGTGCTCCAGTTCACCTCGCCCAGGCCCAGGGCCTTGTACAAGAGAATCCGCCAGACCACCTCCACCGGTACCCGTGCCGGTCCGAAGCCCAGTGAGAGGACGCAGGACAGCAGCAACAAAGCGCCGAGGACAGTCAGCAACAAGCCATAGCGGCGGCTCATCATTGCGGGTGGAACGCCTTGGCCAGGGTTTCGATGGCCTTGACGTTATCGATACCCGGCGTCGCCTCGACATATGGAATGACCACGAAACGCTTGTGACGGATGGCATCCACCGATTGCAGCGCCGGGTTGCTTTCGAGGAAATGCTGCTTCTGTTCGGCGGTGACTTCGCTGTAGTCGACGATGACGATGACCTGGGGATTCTTCTCCACCACGCTTTCCCAGTTGACCCGAGTCCAGCTGGCATCGACGTCGTCGAGGACGTTGCGTCCGCCCGCGGCGTCGATCAGCGCCTGGGGCATGGCCAGGCGCCCGGAGGTCATGGCGCGGTCTTCACCGCTGTCATAGAGGAATACCCGTGGACGGTCGTCCGGCAGGCTTTTCTGCACCGCGGCCAGCCGCGCCTGCATCGCGCCGATCAGGGCATTGGCGCGGTCCTGCACGTCGAAGATCCGGCCCAGATTGCGCAGGTCGTTGTAGGTGTCGTCGAGGCTGGCGCCCGGGCGTTTCATCACCAAGGCGCAGGACTCGGTCAGCTCGTAGACGTTGATGCCCAGGGGCGTCAGTGTCGCCGGGGTAACGGCGCCGCCGACGTTCATGCCGTAGTCCCAGCCGGCGAAGAAGAAATCGACGTTGGCATTGAGCAGGGTTTCCACCGACGGGTACTTGGTTGCCAGTTCCGGCAGGCCGTCGAGGGTCTTGGCCATTTGCGCGGTGACCGATTTCCAGCCGCTGATTCCACTGTAGCCGGCCATGCGTGGCTTGAGGCCGAGGGCGAGCATCATCTGGGTCATGTTGATGTCATGGCTGACCGCGTGTTTCGGCGCCTCCTTGAAGGTCACCTCGCGGTTGCAGCTCTGGATCGTCAACGGGTAATGCGTTGGCTCGGCCAGGGCGACCACGGACGTGAACAGTGAACCGAGGCAAAGCGCCAGGTGCGGTAGCTTCATGGTTGGGTTATCCAGGTGATTCGTGGGTAGCCGGAGCGGGGGTGGCTATCGATCAGCGCTTCGACGCCAAAGACCTCGCGCAGCAGCTCGGCGGTCAGGACTTCGGCGGGTGTGCCGCTGGCGACGATGCGTCCGTGCTGGAGCACATACAGCCGGTCGCAGAACGCCGCGGCCAGGTTGAGGTCGTGGATGCTGGCGAGGGCGCCGATCTTCAACTGCCTGACCAGGCGCAACAGCTCCAGCTGGAAGCGTGGGTCGAGGTGGTTGGTCGGTTCGTCGAGGATCAGCAATTGTGGTTGCTGGGTCAGGGCGCGGGCGAGGATCACGCGTTGTTTTTCACCGCCGGAGAGGGTGGCGAAGGCGTGCTCCTCGAAGCCCAGCATGCCTACCAGTTCGAGGGACTGGCGGACCAGTCGGCGGTCGGACTCGGTGTCGCCGTCGAAGAGTTTCTGGTGCGGAGTGCGGCCCATGGCGACCACTTCTTCAACGGTCAGGCCAAAGGCGTCGGGGAATTCCTGGAGTACCACGGCGATGCGCTGGGCGCACCAGCGGGGCGATTGTTTCCAGACGTTCTGCTGTTCGAGCAGGACCTCGCCGTGTTCCGGTTGGCTGAAGCGATAGGCGCAACGCAGCAGGCTGGTCTTGCCGCTGCCATTGGGACCGATCAGGCCGACAAACTCACCGGCCGCCACCCGCAGATTGGCATCACGCAGTTGGAACGGGTGATGGCAGTGGCTACGGCCCTGGGGTGTCCAGGCGAGATCGATGAGGGTCAGCGAGGTCATTCGTTACTCATTGTCGGGGAATACACGCAAACCCCTTGTAGGAGCCGGCTTGCCGGCGATGGCGGCCGAAAGACCGAGGCAAGGCTTGCAGGCCTCATCGCCGGCAAGCTGGCTCCTACAAGTTCGTGGCGCACATTGTAACAATGTGCGGTTGCAATATTTTCGCATTAAAAGCCTACAGATTCCCCTGGCGTGCCTCTCGATCTTTTCAGGTTGAAGGTGAAGCGGCTTCAGGTTCGCCCTTGAAGCGTGAAGGCAACGCGCGGTCCAGCAGCCAGACGACGAGCAGCGAAACACCGACCAGGGGAAACAGGATCGCCAGGGCGAACATGATCACCAGGGCGGTTTTCCAGCGCGGCAGATCGTGGCGCAGCGGCGGTACGCCGAGACCACCTTGTGGGCGGCGTTTCCACCACATCACCACACCGCTGACGGCACTGAGCAAAATCATCAGGCACACCATCAGCATCACGAGCTGATTGATCGTCCCGAACAGCTTGCCTTCATGCAGCATCACGCCCATCTCTGTGGCCCGCGCGACATTGCCGTAGTGTTGCCAGCGCACATCGGCCAGGACCGTGCCGCTGTACTGATCGATGTGCAGGGTGGCGTCGTTGCGCGGGTCGTCGGCGAACACGGCGATGGTGAACACACCTTCGGCAGTCGTCGGCAGGGTGATGCTGTAGCCGGGTTCGACCTGGCGCGTGGTGGCGATGTCCACCACCTGTTGCAGGCTGATGCCCGGTGCCGCCGGGCCGCTCGCGGCGGCGCCGTGGTTCATGTGTTCGGCGTGGTCGCCGGACATTGGCATCGGCGTGTTTTCCAGGGCCCAGGGCACGGTTTGGCGGGTCGCGTCGTTGAGGCTGCGGGCCTCGCGGTCGGACTTGGGCATGTTGTTCCACATGGCGTCGGGAAACTGGTTCCAGACCTCGGCGTACTGCTTGCCCCAAACGCCGGTCCAGGTCATGCCGCTGAGCAGCATGAACAACAGCAATCCGGCGCCCCAGAAGCCGCTGACGGCATGCAGGTCGCGCCAGACGATGCGTCCGCGCTGGTTCAGGCGCGGCCAGAGCACGCCGGCGCTGGAACGGCCCCGTGGCCACCAGAGGTAGAGGCCGGACACCACCAGCATCACCCCCCAGCCGGCGGCCAGTTCCACCAGGCGGTCGCCGAGCGTACCGATCATCAACTCGCCGTGCAGGGCGCGGGCGACGGCTTGCAGATTGAGCTTGGCATCCTGCTCGCCGAGGACGTTGCCGCGATAGGGGTCGAGGAACACGTTGAGCTCGCGACCGTCGCGCAGCAGCACGAACTGCGCACTGCGTTCGGCGTTGATCGGCGGCAGGTACTGCTTGATCCGCACCTGTGGATAAGCCATCTCGATGCGGCGTAATTGATCGTCGGCGCTGAGGCTGTGCTGACCGCTCCGGACCGTCATCAGGTCGCTGTACAGCAGCGGGTCGAGTTGCGGTTTGAACAGGTAGATGATCCCGGTCAGGGCCAACAGGACCATGAACGGGGCGACGAACAGCCCGGCATAGAAGTGCCAGCGCCAGGCCAGGTTGTAGAAGGAAATTTTAGGTTGGCTCATCAGGAGCGCTCCACAAGGTTTGATTGTTTTGGTTCGTCCGTTGCCGTGGTTCCCGACACCACAATCAACACGGCCGCCGCCCTGCTACTGTGCTTTACAGTTCAGGCGGGCCGGGTGAGAAGGTCGGGTGTCGTGGCTTAATGGAACGCGGGCGGAGCGCGGGTGCGGGCACCCGGGAAGATGCTTTGCCGGGCATGGCCCAGGCGGGTCTGGGTGACGACGGCGGCCGTGGGCCGGGGGCCGTCAAGGGCGGCGAAGCTCAGAGTCTGCGGCAGTGCCGGGCAACTGAACAGCAGGCTGCAATAACCGCATTTTTCCCATAGTGCGTGGTGCTCGGCGCTGGGGGCGTGGTGCTCGTCGGCGCTTGGCGCCATGGCCGCGCCTGCCTGCCCGGGCATCTCCATCGACATGGACATGCCCATCGACATGGACATGCGGTGATCCATCGGCATCGCCTGGGAAATCAGCGGTCCGATAAAGATCATCAACATGGCGAACAGGCTCAGCCAACTGCCGCGTGCTTGTGCGCGGGAGCGGGGTGACCTGAGGCGTGGGGCGTGCATGGCGTTCAACGGCGTCGTCGATTATTGAGCGTGCGCGTGGTCCATGTGCATCTCGTCCGTCCCGGCCGGCGGCTGTTTCTGCACCGATACCTCGACGGTCACAGCGCCGGCCTTTTCAAAGTGCAGCGTCAGCGGGAAGTGCTTGCCATCGTGCAACAGGCTGCGCTCCTTGAGGTCCAGCAACATCACATGATAGGCCATGGGTGCGAATTTCACTTCGCCGCCGGCGGGCACGTCGACGTTGGCGACCTGCTGCATTTTCATCAGGTCGAGTTGCATCACGTGCTCATGCAGTTCGGCTTTGCCGGCGATGGGACTGTCGACACCGGTCAGGCGGTCGGCCGTGGTGCCCGGGTTGTGGATCACGAAATAGGCCGCCACCGTCGGCGCGTTGGGTGGCAGTTCCTGGGACCAGGGATGGCTGATTTCCAGGTCACCGACCTTGAATTCATGGGCATGGGCAAAGCAGGCGGGCAGCATCAGGGCGGCCAGCAACAGGGCATTCTTGAACATGGTTGTTCTCCATAACGATTCATGACGCACACGGACTGTGGGTGTGAATCAGGCTAGCGGAGAAGCCCTGGGATTGAGCGAGGGCCATTGCTGGCGTGGGGTAGGGGTGTCGATCTGGAGGGTGGGGCGCGTCGGGTGGCTTTCGTCCTGTGCCACCGGCAATTGTGGAACATGGCCGGGCAATGCCAGCAGCGAGGCGAAGCCTGCACAGCACCAGCAGTGCTGCATATTGGAATGGTCGTCGTTCTGCGGGGCTTGTTGTTCCAGCTTGCCGAGGTCGATGGCCACCAGCCGGGTACCATTGGCCGAGCAGAAACTGCCCCACAACAGTTGCTCCGCGATCGGGTCTTGCGAGGCTTGCGCCATGGCTCCGGACATCGGCATCGCGAGCAGATTGAACAGCACTGCAAAGCAGGCGATCCAGGCAATGGCTAGCCGTTGTCGGGGCATGGAAGGATTTCCGTGAGTGTTTTCAAACAGTGGGTTATTTAGCCTGAACGCCCTTCATAAGTAAAAGTACGAGCTGCGGTGAAAGGTCGCAAGTATGCGTAGGAATCTATCTTGGTGGCGTTGTGCGAAAGTGTAGTCGCTAGCCATCAGGTTGCCGGGACGGCATGGACCTCGATATTGACGCCCAGTGTGGTGCGAATCGCCGCAAAGATGGCGGCCAGGTTATCCATGCTCGGATTGCCCTTGGCCGAGAGCATGCGGTGCAGGCTTTTGCTCGGCTTGTCGGTTTCCTTGGCCAGCTCCTCGAAGCCCATGGTGGCGTTGACCAGGTCACGCAGGATCACCCGTGCGATCTCGGGCTCGCCATTGAGAAACAGGGTGGCGGCTTCATCCAGAAGTGCCTGGGCAAAGGCAGGGTCACGTTGCGCCCGATCGGCGATGGTCTGTTTGAAGCTGCGAGTAAGTGCCATTCAGTGTTACCTCGTTTTCGGTGCGGCTTTTTTACGGCGCTGGTATTCGGCAATGAGCGCTTTGGCTTGCTTGATGTCGCTGCTCTGGCTGGATTTGTGACCGCCGCCAAACAGGATGATCAGCCGTTTGCCTTCCTGGATCAGATAGATCCGGTAGCCCGGACCCCAATCGATACGGTATTCACCCAGGCCGTCGAACCACTTGATGTTGGAGGTGTTGCCCATCTGCATGCGAAGAATTGCAGTGGATACCTTCGTGGCGGCCTGCACATCCAATGACGCGAACCAGTTTTCGAATGGGTTGGCCTGGTTGTCCCGAATATATTCTTCGACCTCGATCATTGCGCTCTAAAGGTAACCTAAAGGTTACTATATTTACAAGCTGATGATCGTGATCTATTGAGCAGTGCTTGCCAACGCCGCGAGTGTTTCACCAAGCGTCTGGAACTCCCGATCCACCGACGGCAATGCCGGCCGCTGGAGAATCAGCACCGGTATCCGGCGTTCCCGGGCCACCTGCAGCTTGGGTTCGGTTGCGCTGCTGCCGCTGTTCTTGCTGATCAGTACGTCGATGGCGCGGCGCTCGAACAAGCTGCGCTCGTCTTCCAGCAGGAACGGCCCACGTGCGCCGATCACTTCGCAGCGGGCGTTGCCGGGATATTCATCGAGGGCGCGCAGGGTCCAGAACTGTCCGGCGGGAATTTCTTCAATATGTTGCAGAGGCTCGCGGCCGAGGGTGAACAGCGGACGCTGGAAGGGCTTGAGGGCTTCGACCAGATCCGCCCAGTCGGCCACTTCGCGCCAGTCGTCGCCGGGTTCTGCGACCCAGGCCGGACGTCGTAGCGCCCAACAAGGTATGCCGCTCAAGCGGGCAGCAGTGGCGGCGTTGCTGCTGATTTGCGCGGCGTAGGGATGGGTGGCGTCCAGCAGCAGGTCGATACCTTCTTCCTGGATAAATTGCGCCAGGCCCTGGGCACCGCCATAACCGCCGACCCGGACCTGGCACTGCAAGTCCGTCGGCACCCGCCCGACTCCCGCCAGGCTGTAGATATGTTCCGGGCCCAGGGTCCGGGCAATCGCCAGCGCCTCGGTGACGCCGCCGAGCAGCAACAGGCGTTTCATGACAACACTCCGGCATGACCGACAATGCCGCCCTGGCGATCGATGGCAAAGACCTCCACCTGTACCTGCGCGGGGACCACGCTGCGGGCGAAGTCGCGGGCGCGCTGGCAGACCGCATCGCCGAGGGCGATGCCGGCGGCGCTGGCCATGGCCAGCGCCTGCTGGCTGGTGTTGGCCTGGACAATCGTCGTCTGCAAGGCCTGATCGGCGCCGACCTCGGCAGCCCATTCGGCCAGTTGCGGCAGGTCGATGCTCGAATGCCGGCTGTGCAGGTCCATATGCCCGGCCGCCAGTTTGCTGATCTTGCCGAAACCGCCGCACAGGCTCAGTTTGTCCACCGGCACCTTGCGCAGGTGCTTGAGCACAGCGCCGACAAAGTCGCCCATTTCGATCAGGGCGATTTCCGGCAAGTTGTAGACGCGGCGCATGGTGTCCTCGCTGGCGTTGCCGGTGCAGGCGGCGATATGCAGGTAGCCGTTGGTCTTGGCGACGTCGATGCCCTGGTGGATCGAGGCGATATAGGCCGCGCAGGAAAAAGGCCGGACGATACCGCTGGTGCCGAGGATCGACAGGCCGCCGAGAATGCCCAGCCGTGGGTTCATGGTTTTCAGTGCCAGGGCCTCGCCGTCGCGGACATTGACGGTGACCGCGAAACCGCCGGCATAGCCCGACTCGTCAGCCAGTTGTCGCAGATGGTCAGTGATCATCTTGCGTGGCACCGGGTTGATCGCCGGTTCGCCGACGGCCAGGACCAGGCCGGGGCGGGTGACGGTACCGACGCCGACGCCGGCATAAAACTGCACGCCGGGTTCGGCGAGCAGTCGCACTTGCGAGTAGAGCAGGGCGCCGTGGGTGACATCCGGGTCGTCACCGGCATCCTTGAGCGTACCGGCTTCGGCACCCTCGGCATGGCGGCGACAGAACTCCAGGCGCATATCCACGCGCTTGCCCTTGGGCAAGGTGATTTGCACCGCGTCACAGCTGACGCCACTGAGCAGCAGGCGTGCCGCCGCCAGGGCGGTGGCGGTGGCGCAACTGCCGGTGGTCAGGCCGCTGCGCAGGGGCGCGGGTTGTTCGGCGGTTTCCTCACGCATGACGCTTGCCCTCTGTAGGAGCGAGCTTGCTCGCGATGCTGGTCCAGGCACCCTTGGCTATCAGGTTCCCCGCGTTATCGTTGAGGCCCATCGCCAGCAAGCGCGCGCCTACAGTGCCAGAGCTGTTCACGGCTTGAGCACATCGAGCAAAGTGATCGGCAAGGCCTGGCGCCAGGTGTCGAAATCCCCCAGCGGTTGGGCCTGGGCGATATGAATGCGCGTCAGTTCGCCGCCATGGGCCTGACGCCAGCTCATCAACAGCAGTTCGCTTTGCAGGGTCACGGCATTCGCCACCAGCCGTCCTCCCGGCTTGAGCCGCGCCCAGCAGCTGTCCAGCACCCCGGGGCGGGTGACACCGCCGCCGATAAAGATCGCGTCCGGCGGCTCCAATCCTTCCAGGGCCTCGGGTGCGCTGCCGCGAATCAATTGCAGGCCCGGTACGCCGAGGCGCTCACGGTTGCGCTCGATCAACTGCTGGCGGCCGCTGTCGGCCTCGATGGCAATGGCCCGGCAACTGGGGTGGGCGCGCATCCATTCGATACCGATGGAGCCGCTGCCCGCGCCGACATCCCACAACAGTTCAGCGGGCACCGGGGCCAGGCGGGCGAGGGTGATGGCGCGAACATCGCGCTTGGTCAGTTGCCCATCATGTTCGAACGCCGTGTCCGGCAGTCCACCGATATGCGACAGACGCGGTGTGCCGGGGACCGCCAGGCATTCGATGGCGACCAGGTTCAGGTCGGCCACGAACGGGTCGTTCCAGTCCTCGGCCAGTCCATCGATCCGCCGTTCCGCCGGACCACCGAGGTGTTCCAGCACACTGATCCGGCTCGGACCGAAACCTCGTTCGCGCAACAGCGCGGCAATCGCGGCGGGACTCAGGCCGTCATTGCTCAGCACCAGCAAGCGCAAGCCGCTGTGCAGATGTGCGCTGAGTGTGGCCAGCGGACGGGCGACCAGCGAGAGCGTCACCACGTCCTGCAGGGCCCAACCCATACGGGCAGCGGCCAGCGAACAGGAGGAGGGCGCCGACAGCACGCGCATTTCCTCGGCGGCGACCCGGCGCGCCAGGCTGGCGCCGACACCGAACAGCATCGGATCACCGCTGGCGAGCACGCAGGTCGGTTCGCCGCGCAGGGCCAACACGGGTTCCAGTGAAAACGGGCTCGGCCAGACCAGCCGCTCGGCGCGGATGGAGTCCGGCAGCAGGTCGAGCTGGCGCTGGCCGCCGAATACCCGCGCCGCCGCGGACAGGGCTTCGCGGGCCTGTTGACCCAGGCCACTGAAGCCGTCTTCACCGATTCCCACGATTGTCAGCCAAGGCGCCATCTAAAATCCTCAAAACACAGCGGTTCCGACGGGCAGGCTTTTCATGCCATCGGACAAAGCAGGCATAATACCGCGCCTGCGAGGGCGAAATGCTCTTCGATAGCAACCTCTACCTTTCCTTCACTACCGGCCGTCCCTTGAACCAACGCCCGCCCACCACCGCTATTCGCCCCTCGGCCTGCCCGGGGTTGTTACGTATCGTCCCGGCGCTGGACGGCGGTATCTGCCGGATCAAGCTGGCCGGCGGGGTGATCGGCAGCGCCCAGGCCCAGGCGCTGGCCCGTGCCGCCGAGCGTTATGCCGGTGGCGTGATCGAAGCGACCAATCGGGCCAACCTGCAGATTCGTGGCATCGGCGCGCAACAGGCCGAGCTGATCGACGAATTGCTCGACGCCGGCCTCGGCCCGACCACGCCAGCGGGCGACGATGTACGCAACCTGATGCTCAGCCCGAGCGCGGGAATCGACCGTCAGTTGTTGATCGACACCCGGCCCCTGGCCGGGCAGATCCTGGCGACCTTGCAGACTCAGCCGCGCTTTCATGAACTGTCGGCCAAGTTCGCGCTGCAACTGGACGGTGGCGAAGCCCTGGCAATGCTGGAGCATCCACACGACCTGTGGCTGTCGGCGCTGCTGCTGGGCGACCAGCCGTACCTGGCGTTTGGCCTGGCCGGCTGTCCGGCCAACGACCTGCCATTGGCCGCCGTGCCCCTGGCCGAAGGGCATGCGCTGGTGGTGGCGGTGCTGGAGCTGTTCCTCGATCTGGCCCGCCCCGAGCAGACGCGCATGCGCCATTTGCTGGCTGAAGTCGCGCCGGCTGAATTCCTCGCTCAATTGAGCCAACGGCTTGGTTTTACACCGGCGGCGGTCCCGTCCTGGCAGCGAGTCGCTGCTCCCGGCCTGCGGCATATCGGCACTTATCCACAGCGCCAGCCGGGGCGTGTTTGCATTGGCGCGATGGCGCCCCTGGGCCGGCTTGACGCGACGATGCTCGACGGCGTGGCCCGGCTGGCCAGTGAGTTTGGCGATGCCAGCCTGCGCCTGACCCCCTGGCAGAGCCTGTTGTTGCCCAATATCCGCAGCGAAGACGCGGCAACCGTCAGCGCACAATTGCAGCGCCTCGGCTTGTTGTGCGACGCCGCCGACGCCCTGGCGCAACTGATCGCCTGCACCGGCTCGGCCGGCTGCGGCAAGGGCCTGGCCGACACCAAGGCCGACGCCCGCCGCCTGGCGCGGCAGCTGCAAGAGCAACCCCTGGGCGTGCACCTGTCCGGCTGCGCGCGTTCCTGCGCGGCGGCTCATGTGGCGCCGGCCACCTTGCTGGCGGCTGCGCCGGGCCATTACCACCTCTATTTCCGCGATGCCGCGCACCCGGGCTTTGGCCGGCTGCACGCCCGCGACCTTACTATTGATGCGGCGGGCGCCCTGCTGGCAGCCCGCTCACGGAGCAACACCGATGATTGATTACATCCGCGACGGTCAGGAGATCTATCGCAACTCCTTCGCGATCATTCGCGCGGAAGCCAACCTGGCGCGTATTCCCGCGGACCTGGAAAAGCTCGCCGTGCGGGTGATCCACGCCTGCGGCATGGTCGATGCCATCGACGGTCTGCAATTTTCCCCGGGCGCCGGCAAGGCCGGGCGTGAGGCCTTGGCGGCTGGCGCGGCGATTCTCTGCGATGCGCGGATGGTCAGCGAGGGCGTGACCCGTGCGCGCCTGCCGGCCAACAATCCGGTGATCTGCACCCTGCGCGACGAGCGCGTGCCCGAGTTGGCGCAAGCGCTGGGCAATACCCGCTCGGCGGCGGCGCTGGAGCTGTGGCGGCCGTATCTGGAGGGCAGCGTGGTGGTGATCGGCAACGCGCCGACAGCGCTGTTCTACCTGCTGGAAATGCTCGATGCCGGGGCGCCGAAACCGGCGTTGATCCTCGGCTTTCCGGTGGGCTTTGTCGGCGCCGCCGAATCCAAGGCGATGCTTGCGGCTGACAGCCGTGGCGTGCCGTTCGTGATCATGCAAGGTCGGCTCGGTGGCAGCGCCATGGCCGCCGCGGCAGTGAATGCCCTCGCTACGGAGATTGAATGATGCAGCAGCCTGGACGTCTGATCGGCCTCGGCGTGGGCCCCGGTGACCCGGAACTGATTACGCTCAAGGCCTTGCGCCTGCTGCGCGAGTCGCCGGTGGTGGCGTATTTCGTCGCCAAGGGCAAGAAAGGCAATGCGTTCGGCATTATCGAGGGGTACTTGCAGGAGGCCCAGAGGCTGCTGCCGCTGGTCTACCCGGTGACCACCGAGGCGCTACCCGCGCCCTTGTCCTATGAGCAGGTGATCAGCGACTTCTACGACGAAGCCAGTCTGGAAGTGGCCGCACACCTGGAGGCCGGCCGCGATGTGGCGGTGATCTGCGAAGGCGACCCGTTCTTCTACGGCTCCTACATGTACCTGCACGACCGCTTGGCCGAGCGTTATGAGGCCGAAGTGATTCCTGGCGTGTGCTCGATGCTCGGGGGCGCCTCGGTGCTCGGCGTGCCGCTGGTATACCGCAACCAGAGCCTGTCGGTCTTGTCCGGCGTGCTGCCCCATGACGAACTCAAGCGCCGCCTGGCCGATGCCGACGCGGCGGTGATCATGAAGCTGGGGCGCAACTTTCCCAAGGTTCGCCAGGTGCTGGAAGAGTTGGGCCTGGCTGGCCGCGCCTTATATGTGGAGCGCGCGACCATGGCCAATCAGAAGATCGTGCCGCTCGATCAGGTCGAGCCGATGTCCTCGCCGTACTTCTCGCTGATCATCGTGCCCGGCGAACGGTGGCAGGGATGAGCCGCGCGCAACCGGCCATTGTCATTCTCGGCAATGGCAGCCTGGCGACGGCCCGGCGGCTGCAACGGATTTACCCGGATGCGCTGGTCTATGGGCTGGCGGAGCGGGTCGACGGCGCGGATCGGCTGTACCACGAGTTTGGCGCGACGATGCGCCAGCTTTATCAGCAGGACACCCCGATCATTGCCCTGTGCGCCGCCGGTATCGTCATTCGCACGCTGGCCCCGGTGCTATTGGAGAAAGGCGCCGAACCGCCGGTGCTGGCCGTGGCCGAGGACGGCAGCGCCGTGGTGCCGCTGTTGGGTGGGCTGGGCGGGGTGAATGTCATGGCCCGGGAAATGGCTGCCGGTCTCGGTATCGCGGCGGCGATCACCACCAGCGGCGAGCTGCGTTTCGGCACCTGCCTGCTGAACCCGCCGAGTGGTTATGCCCTGGGCGACCTGGAACTGGGCAAGCGTTTTGTCTCGGACCTGCTGGCCGGCGAAAGCGTGCGTATCGAAGGCGCGGCACCCTGGTTGGCAGAGGCGAATTTGCCGGAGGATCGCCAGGCGCGCCTGTCGATTCATGTCGGCAGCGCCGAGCGGGTGCCGGCGGCCAATGAATTGCTGATTTATCCGCGCAGCGTGCTGGTGGCGGTCACGGCTCGTGTGCCGGAACTGGTCAGCGCGGTTTGCGATGCTCTGCATGGCGCGAATATCGCCCGGCAGTCGCTGGCCTGCCTGTTGGCGGCGGACAGCGAGATGGCCAGCCCCGTGTTGCGTGAAGCGGCAGTCGAGCTGGGCGTGCCCTTGCGTTTTGTCGCCTCGACCGGCTCGGTCGCTGAAATGGCACAACAGGCGATACCGCAATTGCTAGCGCCGATCTCCGTCAGCGAGGGCTTGGCGATCGCGGTCGCCAGCCAGCCATTGGCGCCGGAGCGGATCGGTCGTCCACGCGGTCGCCTGGCGGTGATCGGCCTCGGTCCTGGCGCCGCCGAACTGATGGTCCCGGCGGTGAAGGCCGAGCTGGCAAAGGCCAACGACGTACTGGGTTATGAAACCTACGTGCGCATGGCTGGCCCGTTCCGCGCCGATCAGGTGCTGCATTGCACCGATAACCGCGAAGAGATGCAGCGTGCCCGGCATGCTTTCGAACTGGCGGCCCAGGGCCGTTCGGTGGTGGTGGTGTCGTCCGGCGATCCGGGCGTGTTCGCCATGGCGGCGGCGGTGCTCGAAGCCCTGCACGAATCCACTGACCCGAGCTGGCACAGCGTCGACCTGGAAATCCTCCCCGGGGTCTCCGCCTCGCTGGCGACGGCGGCTCAGGCTGGTGCGCCGTTGGGGCATGATTTCTGTGTGATGTCGCTCTCGGACAACCTCAAGCCCTGGGCCGTCATCGAGAAGCGCCTCGACCTGGCGGCCCAGGCCGATCTGGCCCTGGCCTTCTACAACCCGATCTCGCGCTCCCGCCCCTGGCAGTTGGGCCGCGCCCTGGAGATCGTCGCCGGGCATCGCACGGCGCAGACGCCGGTGGTGCTGGGACGGGATATCGGTCGGCCGGGACAGACCTTGCGGGTGACCACCCTGGGTGAGTTGACGCCGGACCAGGTGGACATGCGTACCCTGGTCATCATCGGTTCCTCCACCACCTGTGTTTTCCCTCGTGCCGAGGGTGGCGAGTGGGTGTACACCCCGCGCTGGTACGGTGAAAAGCCTCGCTCTTGAGGAGCGCTGTGCTCAGGGCAGCAGATACCCGCGTACCCCGGTAAAGATGATCTGCGCCGCCAGGGCGCAGACGAACAGCCCCATCAGACGGCTGACGATCTGCAAGCCCTGGTCGCCGAGGATGCGTTCGATCCGGTTGGACAGGTACAACACTACGCCGACGGTCAGGCTCGCCAGGGCGATACTGACGATGGCCGAGAGCTTGTCATCCCAGTGCGGCTGGCTGACCCCCATGACCAGCAGGGCACCGATGGTGCCGGGGCCGACGGTCAGGGGGATGGTCAGCGGGACGATGGTCACGTCCTGCTGCACATTGTCGGTCTGCACCGCCGATTTACCCTGGGCCATGCCCAACGCCGAAATAAACAGCACACTGCCCGCGCCGATGCGGAAGGCATCCACGGTGATGCCGAAGACGCTGAAGATCACCCGCCCGAACAGATACAGCAGCACGCTGGACACCAGCGTCGCCAATGCGACCTTCCAGGCCAGGCGTCGCCGCTCCTTGCTGGAGTAACCACGGGTCAGGCTGATAAAGCAGGACAGGACGAAGAACGGGCTGTAGAGCACCAGCATCTTCAGGTAAACGCTGAATAACACGTGGAGCATGGTTTGGGCTCGCAACGGAGGAGGGCGACGGCAGTCTATCAGGCGTTGCGCACGCTGTCGGCTGTGTCCGGGAGCCGGCCGGGCCGATCGTTATGGGCGGGGCGTGGCCTCGCCGTCAGGGCGTCGGGACCTGGGTCTGCTGGTGCGCGCGCTCGGCCACCCAGTGCTCCACCAACTCACGCAATTGCGACAGCTCCACCGGCTTGGCCATATGCCCGTCCATCCCGGCCTGGCGCGCGCGCTCCTTGTGCTCGGTGAGAATGTGCGCGGTCAGCGCCACCACCGGGGTGCGCACGCGCTGGTTGCCGACTTCCCAGGCACGTAACTGCTGGGTGGCGGAAAAACCGTCGAGGATCGGCATCTCGCAGTCCATCAGCACCAGGTCGTAGTGCTGGGCTTTCATCGCCCGCAGGGCCTCTTCGCCATTGCTGGCGGTGTCGGGCTTGAGGTTGAGCTTGCCGAGCATGCCGCGAATCACTTTGGTGGAGATGCTGTTGTCTTCGGCCACCAGGATGCGGAAGTCGCTCGGTACGGCGATCGGTTCCACCGCCTCGGGGCTTGCCGCGGGCGTCGGCGTCGGCCCCGGTCCTGGCCATTTGTCGCGCTGGGCCAGTTCGTCCGCCAGGGTGGTCTTGAGGGTGTAGCCAGCCACAGGCTTGGCGAGGATGCGCTTGACCCCGGCATTGCGCGCGATGATTTTGCTCGGCGCGTTGCTGATGCCGGTGAGCATGATCAGCAGGATATCGTGGTTCAGGCTTGGGTCTTCCTTGATCTTCGCCGCCAGTTGCATGCCGGTCATGCCGGGCATGTTCTGGTCCAGCAGCACCGCGTCGAAGTAGTCGCGCAGGTGGGCCTTGGTCCGCAGCAGCGCCAGGGCTTCCTTGCCCGACGGCACGGCGCTGACATTCAGGCCCCAGGCGCTGCATTGCTGCACCAGCACCTTGCGGCAAGTGTCGTTGTCGTCGACCACCAGCACCCGCGCGCCGCGCAGCGGACCGTCAAGGTCCGAGGTCGGATTCTCCAGGTGCAGCGGGTCCAGGGGTAAGGTCAGCCACAGGGTACTGCCCTGGTGGGTGCCGCTCTTGATGCCGAACTCGCCTTGCATCAGTTGCACCAGCTGGCGGGCGATCACCAGCCCGAGGTTGCCACCCAGACGGGTCGCGGCGAGGAAGTTCTTGCTCTGCAGTTCGGCGTGGAGCAGGGCATCGCGTTCTTCGTCGCCCATCGGCACGCCGCTGTCCTGGACCGCGATGCGCAGGCGCGGCTGGCCGCTGCGTTCGTCGAGGGCGACGACGATCAGGATCTCGCCCTCGTCGGTTTTCTTCAGGGCGTGTTCCAGCAGGCTGAGTAGAGTCTGGCGCAGGCGCGTCGGGTCACCGCTGATCACTCGGGGGACCTGGGGCTGGATAAAACTGATCAGCTCGACATTCTGCTGCTCGGCCCTGGCGCGGAAAATACTCAGGCAGTCATCGATCAGGGCGTTGAGGTCGAACTGCACGTCATCCAGTTCGATCTGCCCGGACTCCAGCTTGGAGATATCGAGGATCTCGTTGATCAGGGTCAGCAGCTCGTTGCCGGCGCTGTGGATGGTCTGCACATAGTCGCGCTGTTTGACCGACAGGGGCGTGCCCAGGAGCAGTTCGGTCATGCCCAGCACGCCGTTCATCGGCGTGCGGATCTCGTGGCTGATCTTCGCCAGGAACTCGGCCTTGGCGGCGATTTCCGCATTGCTCGCCGCCAGGTCGCGGCTGAGGCTGAACTGGTCTTCGGTGATGCTGCGGCGGCGCTCGCCCAGGGCCACGCTCATCAACAGGCCGCTGATGCAGATAAACACCAGCAGCGCGATGATCAGGCCTTGCGGCGCCACCTGCGTCAGTCCCAGTAGTGCGGGCAGGATCACCAGCGTGCCGATGTTGAAGATCACCATGGCCACCACGAACAGTCGCGCCGGACGGTAGCCCTTCTGCCAGTGATAGGCGGACACCAGCAGGATGCTCAGGCTCGCCAGGCCCACCAGGCCATAGGTCATGATGTTCAGCGGCAGGGTGTCGACGAACAACAGCAGCAGGCCGCCAAGGCTGATGATCAGGATGTCGCCCAGCAGTAACTTGTTCAGCGGATGCGGGCCCAACTGCGAAAAAAACGAGTAGGCGAACATCAGTCCACAGGGTGCCGTCAGCAGCAGCGCCACATAGGAGGCGGGGGTTTGCGCGCCATGCCAGTCGGGCAGCCAAGGGCCGATCAGGTTCAGCAGGAACAGTGCGCTGAGCAGCAGGAAACCTTCGCAGGCGGCCAGCCACAGGCTGCTGTGCGAGCGGGTGTAGGTGAAGCGGATCAGGTTGTGCAGGATCAGCATCGTCAGGCAGCCGAACAGCAGGCCGTAGAGCAGCGACTGGCTCTGGTCGGCGGCGACCGCGATAGCCGGTTCGAGGGTGATGTGCGGGCGTAGCTCGTGCTTGGACACCAGCCGCAGGTAGATATCCAGCGGTCGGTTGCTTTGTACCAGCGGCAGCATGAAGTCGCTGCTGGGCAATGGGCGCTCGGCCTGAGGCAGGTCGTTGCCGGTACGCACCTGGGCGATCAGGTTGTCGCCGTCGAGGGTATAGAGGTCAAGGCGGGCCAGATCAGGGGCGAAGACCCGCAGTACTTGTTCGTGGGTGCCCGGTTGCAGGCGAAAGCGCAGCCACAAGGCGCCTTCGGGTTGGGCCGCGGTCAGGCGTTCGAGCTCGACCGGACTGAATTGGTTGGTGTAGCGCGAAGAGCGGATATCGCTCAATTGCAGGTCGGCCTGGTCGTCGAACAATGACGCCCAGCCAATGCCTTGCGAGGCCTGGGCCGGAGCAAGGCAGAGCAGGGTCAGCAAGCTGACAGTAATACCTATGGCGATCCTGAGCCAGCGCACGGCGAAATCCCTTCGTAGGTTGATGCCTGGTGATAACTATGCGCAGGGCTGGAATAGTTCGGCAAGGGTTGCACACCCTTGCCTATCCCTTCGGATAGCTTATTCCTTTGATTCTGCGCGTTCGCGTGCAATTGCACGATAGCCGATATCGCTACGGTAGAAGCAGCCGTCCCAATCAATCTTAGCCGCGAGCTTGTAAGCTTGCTGCTGTGCGGCGTCAACACTGTTGCCCAGGGCGGTGGCGCAGAGCACCCGACCGCCGGAAGTTACTACCTGGCCGTCCTTCAGTGCGGTACCGGCGTGAAAGACTTTGCCTTCCAGACCCGCGGCCGCGTCCAGGCCCTTGATCAGCGCGCCCTTGGCGTAGTCGCCCGGGTAACCGCCGGCAGCGAGGACGATGCCCAGGCTCGGACGTGGGTCCCATTGGGCTTCGATCTTGTCCAGGGCCTGGGCCAGCGCGGCCTCGATCAGCAGGATCAGGCTCGATTGCAGGCGCAGCATCACCGGTTGGGTTTCCGGGTCGCCGAAGCGGCAGTTGAACTCGATGACTTTCGGATTGCCGGCCTGATCGATCATCAGTCCCGCATAGAGGAAGCCGGTGTAGACGTTGCCTTCGGCGGCCATGCCGCGCACGGTGGGCCAGATCACCTGGTCCATGACCCGCTGGTGCACCTCGGCGGTGACCACCGGTGCCGGCGAGTAGGCGCCCATGCCGCCGGTATTCGGGCCGCTGTCGCCGTCGCCGACGCGCTTGTGGTCCTGGCTGGTGGCCATGGGCAGGACGTTCTTGCCGTCGACCATGACGATAAAGCTGGCTTCTTCGCCGTCGAGGAACTCTTCGATGACTACCCGCGAACCGGCCTCGCCGAAGGCATTGCCGGCGAGCATGTCGCGCACGGCGTCTTCGGCTTCGCCCAGGGTCATGGCGACGATCACGCCTTTGCCGGCGGCCAGGCCGTCGGCCTTGATCACGATCGGTGCGCCTTTTTCCCGCAGATAGGCCAGGGCCGGCTCGATCTCGGTGAAGTTCTGGTAGTCGGCGGTGGGGATCTTGTGGCGCGCCAGGAAGTCCTTGGTGAAGGCCTTGGAGCCTTCCAGCTGGGCGGCACCGGCGGTCGGGCCGAAGCAGTCCAGGCCACGGGCGCGGAACAGGTCGACCACACCAGCGACCAACGGTACTTCCGGACCGACGATGGTCAGGGAAACGTTTTTCTCGGCAAAATCCGCCAGCTGCTCAAGGGCCAGGACGTCGATGGCGACGTTTTCGCACTTGGCCTCGATGGCGGTACCGGCGTTGCCCGGGGCGACGAAGACTTTCTCGACACGCGGGTCCTGCGCCACTTTCCAGGCCAGGGCGTGTTCACGGCCACCGCTGCCGATGATCAAAACATTCATTTCAAAAACCTCGATGACGCTGAATTCTGGGAGAGCATTGTGGGAGCCGGCTTGCCGGCGATGGCGGCCGCAAGATCAAATGCAGGACTCGCCGGCCTCATCGCCGGCAAGCCGGCTCCCACGGGGGCTGTGTTATCAGTGGCGGAAGTGGCGCATGCCGGTAAAGACCATCGCGATGCCGGCTTCATCCGCCGCAGCAATCACTTCATTGTCACGCATCGAGCCGCCCGGCTGGATCACCGCGGTGATACCGACCTTGGCCGCATTGTCGAGACCGTCGCGGAACGGGAAGAACGCATCCGAAGCCATGACCGAGCCCTGTACCTGCAGGCCAGCATGCTCGGCCTTGATGGCAGCAATACGAGCGGAGTTGACGCGGCTCATCTGGCCGGCGCCGACACCGATGGTCTGGCGGTTCTTGGCGTAGACGATGGCGTTGGACTTGACGTACTTGGCGACTTTCCAGGCGAAGATCAGGTCGTGGATCTCTTGCTCGGTCGGTGCGCGTTGGGTCACGACTTTCAAATCGTCGCTGCCGATCATGCCGATATCGCGGCTCTGCACCAGCAGGCCACCGTTGATGCGCTTGTAATCCCAGGCCGGGGCGCGGTTGGCATCCCACTGACCGCAGACCAGCAGGCGCACGTTGGCCTTGGCGGCAACGATGGCGCGAGCTTCTTCGCTGACGGACGGGGCGATGATCACTTCGACGAACTGACGCTCGACGATGGCCTTGGCGGTTTCGGCATCCAGTTCGCGGTTGAAGGCGATGATGCCGCCGAAGGCCGATTCACTGTCGGTGGCGTAGGCCAGTTCGTAGGCCTGGCGGATACCGCCTTCGGCGTCCGGGCTGACGGCCACGCCGCACGGGTTGGCGTGCTTGACGATGACGCAGGCCGGTTTGACGAAGCTCTTCACGCATTCCAGCGCGGCGTCGGTATCGGCCACGTTGTTATAGGAGAGCTCCTTGCCTTGCAGTTGGGTCGCGGTGGCGATGCCGACTTCGGCAGGCTTGGCTTCCACGTAGAACGCCGCGCTCTGGTGCGGGTTCTCGCCGTAGCGCATTTCCTGGGCCTTGATGAACTGGCTGTTGAAGGTACGCGGGAATTCGCTGCGACCTTCCGTGCTCAGGGTCTCGGCGGCCTGGTTCACGGTACCCAGGTAGTTGGCGATCATGCCGTCGTAGGCGGCAGTGTGTTCGAAGGCCTTGAGCATCAGGTCGAAGCGCTGGGCGTAGGTCAGGCCACCAGCCTTGAGGCTTTCCAGGACCTGGCCGTAGTCGCCGGCGTTGACCACGATGGCCACGTCCTTGTGGTTCTTGGCCGCCGAGCGAACCATGGTCGGGCCGCCGATATCGATGTTCTCGATGGCGGTCGGCAGGTCACAGCCGGGCTTGTTGATGGTGGCTTCGAACGGGTAGAGGTTGACCGCCACCAGGTCGATCGGCTTGATGCCGTGCTCGTTCATGATGGCGTCGTCGATACCGCGACGACCGAGGATGCCGCCGTGGATTTTCGGGTGCAGGGTCTTCACCCGGCCATCCATCATTTCCGCGAAACCGGTGTAATCGGCGACTTCCACCGCGGCCACACCGTTGTCTCGCAGCAGCTTGAAGGTCCCGCCGGTGGAAAGGATCTCCACGCCCAGGGCTTCCAGCTCCTTGGCGAATTCGAGGATCCCGGTCTTGTCGGAAACACTGATCAAGGCACGGCGGATCGGCAGGCGGGTAGTCTGGTCGGTCATCTCAATTTCCATCAAAAGCAAAGGAGTCAGCAAAAAAGGCGACCGTTTCTACGCGGGCGCCTTTCTGGTTTGATTGAATGCTTACAGCAAATCGTACTGTTTGAGTTTCTTGCGCAGGGTGCCGCGGTTCAACCCGAGCAGCTCGCTGGCCTTGGTCTGGTTGCCCTTGACGTAGTTCATCACGCTTTCAAGCAAGGGCGCCTCGACTTCCGAGAGCACCAGGTTGTACACGTCCGTGACGGCCGCGCCCTCAAGGTGGGCGAAATAATTGTGCAGCGCCTTCTCGACACTCCCGCGAAGGGTCTGGCCTTCTTCGCTCGGCGTGTTGAGGTGCTGTTTCAAATTGACGTTGTCGCTCACGGGCGTTGTTCCACTCACTAAAGTCTCGGTCATCATCGTCATGCGGCCACCCCCCTTCCTTCCCCTGTCACCAGGCTCTTGTAACGTTCGGCGAAGAACTCACGAACGTTGGCGCATTGTGCTTCCGTATCTTCCACACGATTGAAGTGGGCGCGAAACTCCTTGGCGCCCGGCAAGGTTGCGAGATACCAGCCAACGTGCTTGCGGGCGATACGCACACCCATCACCTCCCCATAGAAGGCATGCAACGCGGCCAGATGCTCTAGCAGAATACGTTCCACCTCGAACAGCTCCGGTGCCGGGAGGGTTTCACCGGTACGCAGAAAATGCTCGATTTCACGAAAAATCCATGGCCGCCCCTGGGCGGCCCGGCCGATCAACAGGCCGTCGGCACCGGTCGCGTGCAGCACGTGCCGGGCTTTCTCGGCCGAATCGATGTCGCCGTTGGCGAAGACCGGGATCGACACCGCCTGCTTGATCGCGGCAATGGTGTCGTACTCGGCTTCACCGGTATACAGGTCGGCGCGGGTTCGCCCGTGCACCGCCAGCGCCGTGATACCCGCCTGTTCGGCAATCTTCGCCACCGTCAGGCCGTTCTTGTTCGCCCGGTCCCAGCCGGTGCGGATCTTCAGGGTGACCGGGACCGCCACCGCCGCTACCACGGCGTGCAGGATCTCGCTCACCAGTGCTTCGTCTTTCAGTAACGCCGAGCCGGCGGCCTTGTTACAAACCTTCTTCGCCGGGCAGCCCATGTTGATATCGATAATCTGTGCCCCCAGCTCGACATTGGCCCGGGCCGCCTCCGCCAGCATCTGTGCGTCGCCACCGGCGATCTGCACCGAGCGGGGCTCGGGATCGCCTTCGTGGATCATGCGCAGACGCGATTTGCGGCTGTTCCACAAGCTCATGTCGCTGGTGACCATTTCCGAGACTACAAGACCCGCGCCCAAGCGTCGGCACAACTGACGAAAGGGCTGGTCGGTGACGCCCGCCATGGGGGCGAGAATCAAGCCGTTCTGCAATGTATATGGGCCGATGCGTACCGCCGACATAGGACTTCCCTGTTGTGGGGACGGATCATGAGAGTTCGAAAAAGGGTTGGCATGATACCCGCTCTCGATGACTGGATAAAGGCAAAATTGGATAAAATCTGAACAGTTATTCGCTTATCGCTGGCGGTTTGGTTGCCGCCGGAAAACAGCCGTCTCGCCGGGCGAAGGGCCCCGGGCTACTCGGGCGAGTGGAAGCTCAAGCTGTAGTTTACGGCTTTGGCGCCCGGGTCGAGGATGTCCAGGGCGATATGGATCGGTGTCTGTGGTGGCATTTCGCCTTGTCCGGCGAGGTCGCCACTCAGGTACTCGGCGGGTTTGAAGCGGCGGCTGGCGATCAGATGGCCGTTCAGGTCGGCGAAGCGCAGCTCCAGCAGCGGGAAGGGCTGGGAGAACGGCGCGCGGTTGTAGATGATTGCGTCCACCACCAGGGCGCCGGCAAAGTCCGGGTGGCTGCGCACCACCAGGTTACTGCTCTTGATCCGGGCGATATCGACTTTTGAGGGCACTTTGCAGCCTATTTCCGGGCACAGTTGCTGGAACCAGGGACGGTACTGGTCCTGGCGCGCCAGTTCGTCGAAGTGATAACCGACGTATTGGCCGAGCAGGGCAGCGGCGGCCAGCAGCACCAGCAGCAGCCAGAGCAGGCGTCGGCCCCAGGGCGAGCGACGGCGTTGCCAGTCGAGCTGGATCGGGTCGTCGACCAGGTCCAGCAGCACATCGTCGTGCAGGCCGGGCTCGTTGCGCTCGCGTTTGGACTTGGGTTTCTTGCGCTCGTCTTCGGGGGGCGCTTCGTCAATGTGCTCGGCGGCCGGGGCGGCATGGAAGGCGTCGTCTTCCAGCTCGTGGTGTTCGAGTTGCAGACGCGGGACCGGCGGTTCGTCGTCGAGGTCGGCGAGATCGAAGGACAGCGAAGGCTCGGTACGCGCCGACTTGGGTTGTTCGGCTTTGTTTTCCGCGGCCTTGGCCGGGGCCGTTTCGTCCGCGTCGGTAAGGTCGGCTTCGACGTGCGGGGTCGGCGGCTCGCTGAACAGACTGTCGGGCCATTGCTCTTCAGTGTCCGGGTCGTCGCGGCGGGCGCTGAGGGAGTCGCCCTTGCCGCCACGGTCCTGGCCGAATGCCTTGGTCGGCTGAATTTCCCGTTGTTCCAGGCGCGCCAGTTCCTCGTCCAGGTCAAGGTTGTCCAGGTCCAGCTCTTCGGCCGACCATTGCCTCTGGCTGATGGCCCGTGGCTGCTCAGGCGGCTCTGGAGGCGGTGGCGGTGCTGGCGGTTTCGGCGCCGCGGCGGGCGCGGCAACCGCGGCGGCGCTCGCCGCTTCCCTGGCTGCGCGTTGTTCGAGCAGTTGTCGCGCAGCGTTGAACACCTGCAGGCAGGAGCCGCAGCGAACCACACCACGGGCCACGCTCAATTGAGCGTGACTGACGCGGAAACTGGTCTGGCAATGCGGGCACTGGGTGACGAAGCTGTCGGTCATGCGGCGATCCGGTTCATGCAAGCGCCCATTCTAGCGCCGACGACCACTGATGCGCACCCAGCCATCGCGATTGGCAATCGGGTCGAGGTCGAAGTCCTGGGCATAAGCGGCAGCCACTTGCGCGCCTTGTTCGGCGAGGATCCCCGAGAGTGCCAGACGCCCGCCAGGCTTGACCAGGGTGGACAATTGCGGGGCCAGGGATACCAGCGGGCCGGCGAGGATATTGGCCACCAGCACGTCGGCCTGGACCTGGGGCAGGTCTTGCGGCAGGTACAGTGGGAACAGCGCTTCGGCGATGTGGTTACGCCCGGCGTTGTCACGGGAGGCTTCCAGGGCCTGGACGTCGATATCGGTGCCGACCGCTTCACGGGCGCCCAGCAGCAGGGCGGCAATCGCCAGGATCCCCGAGCCGCAGCCGAAGTCGAGGACGCTGCAGTCCTTGAGGTCCTGGCCGTCGAGCCATTCCAGGCACAGCGCGGTGGTCGGGTGGGTGCCAGTACCGAAGGCCAGGCCCGGGTCGAGCAGCAGGTTGACCGCTTCCGGCTCCGGCGCGGCGTGCCAGCTCGGGACGATCCACAGGCGACGGCCGAAGCGCATCGGCTCGAAGTTGTCCATCCAACTGCGTTCCCAGTCCTGGTCCTCGATCACTTCGCTGTGGTGCTCGGGCAGCGGCGCGCCGGTCAGCAATTCCAGGTGCGCGAGCACGCTGGCCGCTTCAGTGCCGCCTTCGAACAGGGCCAGCAGGTGGGTGTGGGACCACAGCGGGGTGGTGTTGAGTTCCGGTTCGAAGATCGGTTGATCTTCGGCATCCATGAAGGTGACCGAAACGGCGCCGACTTCGAGGAAGGCGTCTTCGTAGATTTCGGCTTGTTCCGGGCTGATGGCCAGGCGTACTTGCAGCCAAGGCATGGCGGGGCACCTTTGTAAAAATGGAGTGTGCAACCGCTGGAGGCTGCGAGAAACGCGCAAGTCTACTTGAGCAGCGCCCCGGACGGTATTCAAAAAAACGAACCTGAGTCTGGCGCAATCCCCTGTAGGAGCGTGGCTTGGTGGGAGCGGAGCTTGCCCGCGAAGCTTTTTGGCGATCTTGAGGCCCCCTTCGCGAGCAAGCTCTGCTCCCACAAAAGGAGCAAAAACAACAAGGCCGCAATTAAGCGGCCTTGTCGATCGGATCACGGACTCACTGGTTGGCGAGCTTGTGTTCCAGGTAGTGGATGTTTACGCCACCCTTGCAGAAGCCTTCGTCGCGAACCAGGTCGCGGTGCAGCGGGATATTGGTCTTGATCCCGTCCACCACGATTTCGTCCAGGGCGTTGCGCATGCGCGC
The DNA here is from genome assembly GCF_059420925.1 of Pseudomonas sp. GW821-FHT03C07. Lineage (NCBI taxonomy): Bacteria > Pseudomonadati > Pseudomonadota > Gammaproteobacteria > Pseudomonadales > Pseudomonadaceae > Pseudomonas > Pseudomonas sp. GW821-FHT03C07. The sequence continues at coordinate 68,060 of NZ_JBWKUQ010000018.1, read as the reverse complement.
CAGGGCTTCGTCACGGTCCTTGCCGTAGGTGATCAGCTTGCCGATCAACGAATCATAGTTCGGCGGTACCGCATAACCACTGTACAGGTGCGAATCGACGCGAACGCCATTGCCGCCTGGCGCGTGGAAGTGCTTGACGGTGCCAGGGCTCGGAATGAACTTCTTCGGGTCCTCGGCGTTGATCCGGCACTCCAGGGCGTGACCGCGGATCACCACGTCGTCCTGGGTGTACGACAACGGGTTGCCAGCGGCGATGCTGAGCATCTCCTTGACGATGTCGATCCCGGTGACCATTTCCGAGACCGGGTGTTCCACTTGCACGCGAGTGTTCATCTCGATGAAGTAGAAGTTGCCGTTCTCGTAGAGGAACTCGAAGGTGCCGGCGCCACGGTAGTTGATGTCGATGCACGCCTTGACGCAGCGGGCGAAGACTTCCTGGCGGGCTCTTTCATCGATGCCCGGGGCCGGTGCTTCTTCCAGTACCTTCTGGTGGCGGCGCTGCAGCGAGCAATCGCGGTCACCCAGGTGGATGGCGTGGCCCTGGCCGTCGGACAGCACCTGGACTTCCACGTGACGCGGATTGGTGAGGAATTTTTCCAGGTACACCATCGGGTTGCCGAACGCTGCACCGGCTTCGGTGCGGGTCAGCTTGGCCGAGGAGATCAGGTCTTCTTCCTGGTGCACCACGCGCATGCCGCGACCACCACCGCCACCGGCGGCCTTGATGATCACCGGGTAGCCGACTTCACGGCCGATGCGCAGGGCCTCTTCCTCGTCTTCCGGCAGCGGGCCGTCGGAGCCGGGAACGGTCGGTACGCCGGCTTTGATCATGGCGTGCTTGGCCGAAACCTTGTCGCCCATCAGGCGAATGGTGTCGGCTTGCGGGCCGATGAAGGCAAAACCGGATTTCTCGACCTGTTCGGCGAAGTCGGCGTTTTCCGCGAGGAAGCCGTAGCCCGGGTGGATCGCCGTGGCGCCAGTCACTTCCGCCGCCGCGATGATGGCCGGGATGTGCAGGTAGGACTGGGCGGCAGACGCCGGGCCGATGCACACGGATTCGTCTGCCAGGCCCAGGTGCATCAGCTCCTTGTCGGCCTTGGAGTAGACGGCGACGGTCTTGATCCCCAGTTCCTTGCACGCGCGCAGGATCCGCAGTGCAATTTCACCGCGGTTGGCGATCAGGACTTTTTCCAACTTCGCAGGTTTCGACATCGTTGTCTCTCCGCGCTTCAAACGATGGTGAACAGCGGTTGGTCGTACTCAACCGGCTGGCCGTCTTCGACGAGGATGGACTCGATCATGCCGCTGGATTCGGCTTCGATGTGGTTCATCATTTTCATGGCTTCGACGATGCACAGGATGTCGCCTTTCTTCACGCTCTGGCCGACTTCGACAAAAGACGGGGAAGCAGGCGAGGCCTTGCGATAGAAGGTACCGACCATCGGCGAACGGGCTACGTTGCCGTTCAGCGCCGGGGCGGCGGCAACGGCCGGGGCCGCGGCAACAGGGGCGGCAGCCGGAGCGGCGGCGACCGGTGCGGGCATCGGTGCCGGAGCGTAGTACTGCTGCGCCGGGGTCTTGCTGTGGCGGCTGATGCGTACGGACTCTTCGCCTTCCTTGATCTCGAGCTCGTCGATACCGGATTCTTCCAGCAATTCGATCAGTTTCTTAACTTTACGGATATCCATTAATCGTCAACTCCCAAGGGTCGGTCAGGGGTGTTTAGCCTGTGATTCAAGCTGTTCCAGGGCGGCCTCCAGGGCCAGTCGGTAACCGCTGGCGCCAAGGCCGCAGATCACTCCCACAGCGACATCTGAAAAGTAGGAGTGATGGCGGAAAGGTTCGCGTTTGTGCACGTTCGACAAATGCACTTCGATGAATGGGATGCTCACCGCCAGCAGCGCGTCACGTAATGCGACACTTGTATGCGTAAAAGCCGCTGGATTGATCAGGATGAAGTCCACGCCTTCGCCACGGGCCGCGTGGATTCGCTCGATCAGTTCGTACTCGGCGTTGCTTTGCAGGTACAGCAGATGGTGCCCCGCCTCGCGGGCCCGGCGCTCCAGGTCCTGGTTGATCTCGGGCAGCGTCACCGCGCCGTAGACGCCCGGCTCACGGGTGCCGAGCAGGTTCAGGTTGGGTCCGTGCAGAACCAGTAGGGTCGCCATCGGTTGTTCCTTGTCATTCGCGTGCAGTTGTCGGTGCGGGCCGACTATGCCGGAAAGCTTTGGCGACTGTCCAGTTACCTGCAATAGCCAGCACGATGTCCGATGTTCGCGCGAAATTTATGACTGATTTGTCGGATCCGGTCACTTGTCCCGGCGGCAGGTTCGGCGAAGTTCGCCGCGCCGCTGTCGCCGATGCCCGGCACTGCGGCGATTTTGCCGCCGTTGCGGGCGAAAGGCCGGGGCGCGGGGCGCGACTTGTGGCGCGGTGTCAGACGCGGAAGGCCTGCACGGCGGTGCGCAATTGCCCGCCCAGCACCAGCAGGTGTTCGCCCTGGCTGCGGCCTTCGCCGATGCGCAGCAGGTTGTCGCCACCCAACTGGTGGATACGTTCGCTGTGATCACGGATTTCACTGACCGCGCCGCTTTGCTGGGCGGTGACATCGGCGATGCGCACCGCGGTCTCGGCGATGGTCTGGATGGCACCGACAATCTTGTCCAGGGCGCCGTCCGCCGCCTGCGCCTGGCTGGCCGTGGCCTCGGCATGCTCGACCTGCGCGCGCATGCCTTCCACGGACTGCCGCGCGGCGCTTTGCAGGCCGGCGATCAGGTTCTGGATCTCGCCGGTGGCCCCGGCGGTGCGTTGCGCCAGGCTGCGCACTTCTTCGGCGACCACGGCGAAACCACGGCCCATTTCTCCGGCACGGGCGGCTTCGATGGCGGCGTTGAGGGCCAGCAGGTTGGTCTGGTCGGCAATCGAGCGAATCACCGTCAGCACGCCGCCGATGGTGGCCGATTCCTCGGCGAGCTTTTCGATCATCTGCGCGTTCCCCTGGACCTCGCCCACCAGCGCGTGCAAACCGGTCAGGCTCAGGCCGATGACCTGCTGGCCGTGTTCGACCGCACTGCCGGCGCTGCGACTGGCATCGGCGGCCTGGCTGGCGTCGCCGGCGACTTGCTGGATGGTCGCTTCCAATTCGCCAAGGGCGTCGCGGATCTGCGCGGTATCGCCGGCCTGGCGCTCGGCGCCGCTGTGCAGGCCACCGCTGAGGTCGGCCAGGGCACGGCTGCTGCCGGCGACTTCCTCGGCGTTCTGCCGAATGGTCCCCACCAGGTCCACCAGATAGGCGCGCAGGCGGTTCAGCGAAGCTTCGATATCGTGCAGTTCGCGGTTGGTCTTGCCCAGTTGGATATCCCGGCTGAAATCGCCTTCGGCCCAGGTCGACAGCGCCGGCGCGAGGTTGCTCAGAACCCGTGACAGCTTGCGTTGCAGGGTATCGATCAGCAACGCGATCAGCAGGATCAGGCCGATCATCAGGCCCTGCATCAGGCGGACGTCGCCCTGGATCTTGCCATGCTGGGCGCGAACCACCGGCTCCAGCGCGGCAATTGCCTGCTGTACGGCGCTGATCTTGAGGTGGGTCGCCGTCGCCAGGTCCGAGCGCTTCTGGATTTGCTCGCGGGTGCGGCTCAGTTCCGCCGGGTAACGGCTCAGCAGGCTGTGCAGTTCGCGCTTGAGGTCGACGCCGCTGTCCTGGGCCACGGCCTTTTCGGTGCTCTCCAGGCCCATCATGGCGCTGAAGTCGTCGGTGTTGGATTCGCTGCTGGCGGTCACGCCGAGCAAGGGCAGGGCTTCCAGCTGTTCGGCCTGACCGCGGATGCTCGCCAGTTCGCGTTCGACATCGGCGGCCAGTTCGCTGCGTCCGCTGCTGACCAGCTTGTCCCGCGCCAGGCTCAACCTGGCCAGGTGCGACGAAGCGGCCAGCAAGGGAGGCAGATAGGCGGCCGCGCCCGGCGCCTTGGCCCCGGTGGCGTATTGGCCGAGCTGATCCAGGTTACCGCCCAGTTCGCGTTCGGCCTGGAGCAGCAGGGCTTGAGGGTCACCGGCCAGCTTGCCGGCGGCGAGCAGGTCGGTCTTGCTGAAGTCGTTGAGGGCGGCGAGGCTGGGGCGCAGGGTCGCGGTCATGTCCGACGGCAGGGTGCCGAGCTGTTTTTCCAGCTGCTCGATGGCCTGGCTCGCGCTGCTCAGGCGCAAGGCGTCACCGCTGCCCAGGTAGTCTTCGATATTGCGCGCCGCCTGGTTCTGGAATTGCTGCGACAGGCTGAGGTAACGCTCCATCAGTTGGTAGGGCCGTTCCAGTGCCTGTTGCGACCACCAGAGCGTGGCTCCGAGCGCGAGGCAGACGGCGACAAGCAGCAGGGTGTTGAGATTGGTCAGCAGCTTCAGGCGCATTCAGGATTCTATCCACGACAAAGAGTGGTAAGTACCTGAAGTTATTGCTGTTTTGTTACAGGGTCATGACAGAATCGGTAGGCTCCGATGAAAAGCTGGCACTTTGCCGTGCTGCTTGCACGCGGTTGCGCCCGGCATGTTTGGCGCGGTAGAGCGCTTCGTCGGCTTGGGTGGCCATCATCAGGCTGTCGGAATCGGCCTGCAGTTCGACCACCCCGGCGCTGAAGGTGCACCACAGGTCCTGGGGTTGTGCCGGGTAGTGGATTTCGGCAAACCGCTGGCGAATTTCATCCAGCACTTTATAGGCTGAATCGAGGTCGGTGTCGGGCATGACGATGGCGAACTCTTCGCCGCCATAACGGCCGATATAGTCGGTCTTGCGCAGGCGTTGCTTGAGAAACAGCGCCAGGCTCTTGATCACCCGGTCGCCCATGGGGTGGCCGTGGCTGTCGTTGACCCGCTTGAAGTGATCGATATCGAGCATCGCGAAGCTCAGCGGCTTGCATTCACGGCGGGCGCGAAAGCTGCAGTCTTCGAGCAGTTGCAGGATATGGGTGTGGTTGTACAGGCCGGTGAGGCTGTCGCGGACCATCCGCGCCTTGAGATTGCGGGCGCGGGCGGCGCGGTTGCGCACGGTGGTGATCAGGTGGCGCGGCTTGATCGGCTTGGTCAGGAAGTCGTCGCCGCCCTCGCTCATGGCGTCGAGTTGCTTGTCCAGGTCGTCTTCGGCTGACAGGTAGATGATCGGTACGCTGACATAACGGTCGTTGTGGCGGATGACCTTGGCCAGTTCGGTGCCGGTGCAGGCGGGCATGTACATGTCGAGGATGATCAGGTCGGGCTGGAAGTCCGCCAGCTCGGCCATGGCCTGGATCGGATCGATCAGGGTCCGGGTGACGATCCCGGCGCTGTTGAGCAGGCGTTCGGTGTGCAGCGCCTGGGCTCGCGAGTCGTCGATGATCAGTACCTTGTACGGATCGTATTGGGCGACGCAGGTAAGGATTTCGATCTTTTCCAGCAGGCTGGAAGCTTCCAGGGTCCCGGTGAGGAACTCCTGGCCTCCGGCGCGCACGGCGGCCAGGCGAGTCGGGGTATCGGTTTCGTGGAGACTGAAGAACAGCAGCGGCAGTTTCTGTTCCAGGCCCAACTGCGCTTCGGCCGCCAGGTGCAGGCCCATGCCCGTGCCGCTGAAGTCGACGTCCATGACGATGGCCGAAGGCAGGCGCTCGGCCATCGACGAACGGAACGCCGCGACACTTTCCAGCGACTGGGCACTGAGGCCGAAGAATTCCAGTTGCTTGGCCAGGCGCTCGCCGCGGTCGTGGTCTTGCAGCATCACGTAGACCGGCTTGCGCAGCGGCGGCAGGAAGGTGTGTTCGAGCTGGTCGCCGTGGCGCAGGCCGGTGCGCGACAGGCGCTGCATCAGGCGATTGAGTTCGGTGATCAGGCCGCTGCTCAGGCGCCCGCGGTTGGCACTCACTGCTTCCAGGGAGTGACTGATGTGGCGGGCCAACTGGCTATGTTCGGGTTGTTCGAAGCGTTCGGCGAAGCGCAGCAGGCGCAGGTTCGCCTCGCTCAGCTCGGACATGTCGACGCTCGACCATTCGCTGCGCTGCAGGCGTTGCCAGATCTCGAGGATTTGCCGGGCCTGATGAATGACCCGCTGGGCAAAGTGCTGCTTGAGGCGCTCGCGGCTGGGGTCTTCTGGCTCGGTCATGTCCTGACTACTAGTGAGGGGAACGGCTGGGATCGACTGGTGGCTCTATGCTAGCAGCTCTTTTCGTCAATGGCCGTGTCGTACGTCAATTAACCTGATTCATTTAGTGACCAACCGGTTCTGTGTGCGTTTTCTCCCACAAGCAGGGCGCAGAGGTCGTATCGAGGAGGCGTCCCACCGGGGCTTGATTTATAGTGCTCGCACGGATGGCAACGCTGCCGTGCCCTTGGCCTTGTACGAAGACAGGAAAGGCACGATGGGGCAGGGTTGTGGTCGAACCGATGAATTCAGGAAAAGGATAGAGCCATGCTGGACTGGAAAAAACGCGAAGACAGCGCGCCGGAACGTGCCGCCGAACCCAAGTCGGCGACCCGCGGTTACTTTCGCGGGATGCTGTTCAGTCGCGCCTTGGCGACCCTGCTGGGCTTGTACCTGCTGACCACGATCCTCATCGGTTGGTACTGGAGCCAGGAGCCGGCGCTGTTTCCAGTGCAGCAGAATGCGCAGTTGGCCGCCGAGAAGGAAGGTCGCAAGATGGTGGTGGGCTACACCACGGTGGAAACCCTCAAGACCGTGGCCGGTACCTTGCTCAGCAAACCGGGCGGCTACCTGTCCAACGATCGCTTTCCGCCAGGCGTCTGGCTGGACAATATCCCCAGTTGGGAATACGGCGTGCTGGTCCAGGTCCGCGACCTGACCCGCGCCTTGCGCAAGGACTTCGCCCGTTCCCAGTCGCAATCGGCGGAAGATGCTGACCTGGCCAAGGCCGAACCGCGCTTCAACTTCGACAACAAGAGCTGGATGCTGCCGTCCAGCGAATCGGAGTACCAGGAGGGGATCAACTCCCTGAGCCGCTATCAGGCCCGGTTGTCCGACCCGAACCAGAACAACGCGCTGTTCTATGCCCGCGCCGACAACCTGAACAACTGGCTCGGCGATGTCGCGACCCGTCTCGGCTCGCTGTCCCAACGCCTGTCAGCCAGTGTCGGACGGGTCAAGCTCAACACCGCGTTGAAAACCGAAAGCGTGATCCCGGGGCAGGTGCCGCAGGTTGACGAGGAAATCGTCGAAACCCCGTGGTTACAGATCGACAACGTGTTCTATGAGGCGCGCGGCCAGGCCTGGGCGCTGTCGCACCTGCTGCGGGCCGTCGAGGTCGACTTCGCCGATGTCCTGGCGAAGAAGAACGCCACGGTCAGCGTGCGCCAGATCATTCGTGAACTGGAGGCCTCCCAGCAACCGGTGTGGAGTCCGATGATCCTCAATGGCAGCGGCTTCGGCATTTTGGCGAACCACTCGCTGGTAATGGCCAACTATATTTCCCGGGCCAACGCGGCGGTGATCGATTTGCGTCAACTGTTGAACCAGGGTTGAGCCATGGATAATGCTTCGCGGGAGGCCCGGCACCGCGCCGCCTCCGACGCCGAACAGATCGCCTGGGTCGACGCCGATGACCAGTTGCTCGGCGCCCTGGCCCGAATCGAGTTGCGCGAGCGCGGCCTGATCGGGCGCGGCACCTATATCCTGCTGTTCAACTCCGCCGGTGAGCTGTGCGTGCACCGGCGGACCTTGAGCAAGGCGATCTACCCGGGTTACTGGGACGTGGCCGCCGGCGGCATGGTCCAGGCCGACGAAAGTTATGCCGAGTCCGCTGCTCGCGAGTTGGAAGAGGAACTGGGTGTCAGTGGCGTGCCGCTGACCGAGCATGAGCACTTTTTCTTCGACCAGCCGGGCAACCGGCTCTGGTGCGCGGTGTTCAGCGCGGTCTGGGACGGGCCACTGCGGCTGCAGCCGGAAGAGGTGCTCGAGGCGCGTTTTGTCCCGCTTGATCAGGCTCTGCGCGAAACCCTTGAAAAGCCCTATTGCCCGGACTCCCTGGCGGCGTTGAAACGTTATCTGCAATAACACCGTAGCGACGTCGCAAAAGCTTCATGAATTGGCGCTGTTTGGCTATTGGGCCGAGGGCTTTTTGCCGTTACACTGCGCGACTTTCAAAGCTGCGGCGGCGTTGCCCGCCGCAGTTGCGCTGCCCCTGCCTGAGTGGGGCTTCGCGGTCGCAGGCCCCTCCCGGGGGTGTGACCAGTCTTTTAGTCCTCCCAAGAGGATTGCCGGTGGCCAAAAAAGCCGCATCCTTCGCCGCCCTCGGTGGCCTGGTGTTTTCCACCGACGCAGGTCGACATTGCCCGGACTGTAGCCAGCCGGTGGCTGCCTGTATCTGCAAACAAAGCGTTCTTCCGGCCGGTGACGGCATTGCCCGCGTGCGTCGCGAAAGCAAAGGCCGTGGCGGCAAGACGGTGACCACCATCACCGGCGTGCCCTTGGCCGAAGACGCCCTCAAGGACCTGGCGACCGCGTTGAAGAAACGCTGTGGGACCGGTGGTGCCTTGAAGGATGGCGTTATCGAGATCCAGGGCGATCACGTCGAGTTGCTGTTGGCCGAGCTGGAAAAACACGGTTTCAAGGCGAAAAAGTCCGGCGGCTAGCAGCCTCTGTGAAAACCACTGTGAAGTTGACCTGCCGGCCGGGCTGAACGAGGCCGGGCTGTCGTCCCCATGGTTTTCACAGAGCCTGTTCCCGAACAGTTTCTAAACTCGGTGCTGGATTCAAGGTCTTAGTCCCTTGTATGCAGGCGAATCGTCATTTTCATTCTTTAGACTGCGCGCAGCCTGGACCCAGGCGGCGCTATTTGACTTCTTTATAGGGGACTTCGATGTCCGTACGACGCACACGCAAAGACGATGGCAGCCAATGGACAGTTGCGGACAGCCGCAGTGTTTATGGGATTCGCCATTGGGGGGCCGGGTATTTCGCGATCAATGACGCCGGTCGCGTCGAGGTTCGTCCGAACGGTCCGAGCAGTTCGTCCATCGACCTCTTCGAGCAGGTCGAGGAACTGCGCAAGAGCGGTTTGTCCTTGCCGTTGCTGGTGCGCTTCCCGGATATCCTGCAGGACCGCGTTCGCCAACTGACCGGGGCCTTTGACGCCAACATCGAACGTCTGGAATACCAGAGCAAGTACACCGCGTTGTACCCGATCAAGGTCAACCAGCAGGAAGCGGTGATCGAGAACATCATCGCCACCCAGAACGTTTCCATCGGCCTGGAAGCCGGCTCCAAGCCGGAGTTGCTGGCGGTGCTGGCCCTGGCGCCGAAGGGCGGCACCATTGTCTGCAACGGCTACAAGGACCGCGAGTTCATTCGCCTGGCGCTGATGGGCCAGAAACTCGGTCACACGGTCTTTATCGTGATCGAGAAAGAATCCGAGGTTGAACTGGTGATCGAAGAGGCCGCGGCCCTCAAGGTCAAGCCACGGATCGGCCTGCGGGTGCGCCTGTCGTCCCTGGCCTCGAGCAAGTGGGCCGATACCGGCGGCGAGAAGTCCAAGTTCGGTCTCTCGGCGGCGCAGTTGCTGTCGGTGGTCGAGCGTTTCCGCGATGCCGGCCTGGACCAGGGCATTCGCCTGCTGCACTTCCATATGGGCTCGCAGATCGCCAACCTGGCGGACTACCAGTACGGTTTCAAGGAAGCGATCCGCTATTACGGCGAACTGCGCAACCTCGGCCTGCCGGTGGACCACATCGATGTCGGCGGCGGCCTTGGGGTGGACTACGATGGTACCCACTCGCGCAACGCCAGCTCGATCAACTACGACATGGATGACTACGCCGGTGTCGTGGTCGGCATGCTCAAGGAATTCTGCGATGCGCAGAACCTGCCGCATCCGAACATCTTCTCCGAGAGCGGCCGCTCACTGACCGCTCACCACGCGATGCTGGTGGTGCAGGTGACCGACGTCGAGAAACACAACGACGACGTGCCGCGCATCGAGAACCCCGAGAACCTGCCGGAAACCGTGCAGTGGCTGGTGGAGCTGTTGGGGCCGACCGATATCGAGATGGTCACCGAAACCTACTGGCGGGCCACGCACTATATGAGCGACGTGGCCACCCAGTACGCCGACGGCAAGCTGACCCTGGCCGAGAAAGCCCTGGCCGAGCAATGCTATTTCGCCGTGTGCCGGCGTCTGCACAACTCGTTGAAGGCGCGCCAGCGTTCGCACCGCCAGGTGCTCGACGAACTCAACGACAAGCTGGCCGACAAGTACATCTGCAACTTCTCGGTGTTCCAGAGCCTGCCGGACACCTGGGCCATCGGCCAGGTCCTGCCGATCCTGCCGCTGCACCGTCTCGACGAAGAGCCGCTGCGCCGTGCCGTGCTGCAGGACCTGACCTGTGACTCCGACGGCAAAATCAAGCAATACGTCGACGAGCAGAGCATCGAAACCAGCCTGCCGGTGCACGGCCTGAACGACGGCGAGGACTACCTGCTGGGGATCTTCCTGGTGGGCGCCTACCAGGAAATTCTCGGTGACATGCACAACCTGTTCGGCGATACCGATTCGGTGAACATCTACCAGAACCCGGATGGCAGTGTTTACCACGCCGGTATCGAAACCCACGACACCATCGAGGACATGTTGCGTTACGTGCACTTGTCGCCGGAAGAGCTGATGACCCACTACCGCGACAAAGTCGCCAGCGCGAACATCAGCGTCAAAGAGCGTACCCAGTACCTGGATGCCCTGCGCCTGGGGCTGACCCGCTCCTCGTACCTGTCCTCATAAGGCCGCGCCAATAGTTCCTAGGAAATGGCCTTGTTTGAGTTTGGTTTTTTCCTGTGATCTTGTAGGCATTGTCTGTTTGTTAAAAACCCACCCTTCGCGGTGGGTTTTTTATGCCTTGAAGTCAAGATGATGGCTTCCTCTGTTCCGTGTTTGGTGTAGGTCTTTTCTCTAACACTACTTCAGCCCTCCATTCGGCCTTGTCTCTCGGCGAGAATCCCTGTCGGTGCCACGTATGAGGAAAGCCAATGTTCGATCCAGTCAACGAGCCGTTTTTTCGGCTGGATGTAGCGGGCTTGTCCCATCCCCTGATCGTCACCGCCTTTACCGGTACGGAGGCGATCGACGAGTTGTTTGCCTTTGAACTGGATGTCCTGGATGAGGAAGGCGAACTGGATCTGGGGGGCTTGATGTACCGCAGTTGCTACCTGGCGCTGGGGGCCGGGAACGGCGGTTTTCACGCGCAGATACAGGGCGTCAATCTGACGCTGCAGGGCTTGGCGCGGGGCCATTGCCGCCTGTCCCTGGGGCCGCGCCTGGGTTGCCTGGGGCAACGGGTGACCCGGCGCCTGTTCCAGCACTGCTCGGTCCCGGCGATCATTGCGCGAGTCCTCGAGGAACACGGCCTGGGTGACGACGCGGTGCGTTTCTCGCTCAAGGGCCACTATGCCCGACGTGCGTATTGCGTGCAGTACGAGGAGTCGAGTCTGGCGTTTGTGCAGCGGCTTTGTGCACAGGAGGGGATCCATTTCCACTTCCAGCACAGCCGGGATGCGCACTGGCTGGTCTTTGCCGATCATCAGGGGGCGTTTCGCCGGGCTCATCGGGCGCGCTTCGCCCATGAGACGGGCCCTGGGGTGCTCGATCTTTGCGTCACGCTGACTGAAAACACTCGCCGGCGCGGCGGTTGCGGGCCGCAGGTGGCGGAGGGCGAAAGCGATCTGTTCGGCCTGGCCAGCGGCACGTACCTGCCCGTTTCGGGTCATCCTTGTGCGGCCTGGAACCGTTTGTGGTTGGTCACCCGGCTTCGCCATCGTGGTGACAGCCTGCCCGGCGGGCCTGCTGACCCCGGACCGCAGGTGCGCTACAGCAACACCTTTGCGGCGACGTCCTGGGAGGTGGCCTTTCGTTCCCGAAGGCGCTGGCCGAGTCCGCTGTTGTCGGGCCTGTTCCGCGCGCAAGTAGTTGATACCGACGAACGGGGGAGCTTTCGCGATGCCCTGGGGCGAGTGGCGGTGCGGATCGACATTTTTTCCCAGGGCGGTGCGGCGTCACAGGTACCCTGCTGGCTGCCGCTGGCCTGCTCGCTGCGGCATGAGTGTGAGGCAACCGGCTTGGCACTGACGGTGGGCAGCGTGGTGTGGGTACGGTTCCTGGGTGGGGATCCGCAGGCGCCGCGGATTGTTCTGCGCGACCATGCCCGGTTGCCGACGCGGCTGCCCACGAGCGCCGCATGTCTGCACCGGGACCTGATCCGCGAGTCTCTGCAGGGCGGTTATCCGCTGGTGCTGCTGTGTGGGCAGCCCATGGGCGACACGGAGCGTCACTGCGTGGTGCAGGATTGTGCCTGCCGGGGTGCGTTCCCGCGAAGGGGGACGCCGTGAGGACGGCGGACGAGGCCAGCCAGTGGTTGTTGCTGGATGTCCCGGGTGCGCCGGGGCTGGTCGAGGTCCTGCAGGAGCGTTACCCGCACTACCTGGCTTACAACCTGTTCGAAGGCACGCCGTTTCAAGGTCTGGGTGAAGTCGCTCCGCGTCTGTTGCAACTGGCCGAGGATTGCCCGTTGAGCCGCTTCAGCCAGGCCAATCCGAGTCTCTGCCCCGGCTTGTTCCTGCACACTCGGGCGTCGGTGCCGGTGTTGCTGGCCCATTTGCGGCAGATCCTGGTGGTGGGCTTCGACGATCAGCATCGGGGTTTGCTCAGCTACTACAACCCACAAACCGCCAGTTATTTCTTCGATTCGTCGGACCCGCGCGAACTGAGCGGCTGGCTTGGCCCCATCCACTGTCTGTACTGGCATGGTGGGACCTGGGCGGACCGGGCTATTGGCAGTGTCGGCTGGCAGCAGTTGTTCAACCCCGGACTCGACATTCCCGCCCTCGGCGCGCCGCCGGTCTTGAGCAGTCGCCAGCAGCGGCGCTTGCAGAGCTGTCTGCTGGAGCGCCACGCCTATCAGTGGAGCCGCTGCAGCGGGCATGAATACGAGCGGACCTGGTGCCATGTGCAGGAGGGCATTGCCGAGGGTTTTCGCGAGTACGGCCTGCTCGATGGCTGGCTGCATCTGCGCGCGGAGTATCCCGCGGCGCCTATTCCCACGGGGCTGCCGGGAGACTCCCCGGTCGAGCGTCTGGAAAGTCTGCGCCGTACCTGGAGTGCAGGTCAGGGTTGATCGTTACTTGGCTGATCATGGAACGACAAGTGTGCGCGCCATTGCCTTAAAGAAGGTCTGAAAGTAACAAAGCATCGGTTGACAACCGATGGAATTCAGAGCGCACTTGGCTCAGTTCATCTGTTTGGGGGCGGGTGGCAGCAACTGGTCGGCTTGATTCTGGAGTGCGACCCCTAATTTTTTTGCCCCCTCTCTTGGGAAAAAATAAGGTAGCCATCCAAAACGGGGGTCTCTTATGTGGACGATGGAGCCGCCCATCATGACTTCGGAGTGTGTTGCCCAATTTGCTTTAAAAGCGTTAACCCTTCCACCTCCTTTGAATTCCTGCGGTACTACCGGCGTCATTTTTTGACGAATGGAGCCGATGTTGTGCGCCAAAGCCTCAACTTCGGAGACGGTTAATCTCACCTCCACGGGGGGATTCGTTTGAAGCGTGATAGTTGCAATTTTTTGATCGTCATCAAGTTTCCAATCTAGGGGTAGCCCGTTTTTCTTCTCAGGTGCGCTGATCTGCTCGATCTTTTGTGCTTGCTTCGCTCTGAAGGAATTTGCGGCGGTAAAATCGACGTGAGTCACAAAGTTGACTTTAAAATCCGGCACAAGGATGGAATCATCCTTAATATCATGAGGGACACACAGGGCGAATATGCCTTCCTTCACCGCTTCTTTAACGGAGTTAAACCTTTCTGGAGAGAGGGGGTACGAGGGTCGATGTTGAGATTGATCAATTCCGCGTTGGATGGAACGCTCAAGCACATCTATCGCAACACACACTGGCCAGTTTGCTTTTTTGCCATCTCTTATAAAATCTCGTCTCTCCTCGTGAGAAATAACCCAAAAATAAAAAGTAAGATCTGGGCTCGCGTATTTATACGTAAGCACAGAAGGACTTGTGTCACTCCAAAGGCCATGAGGCCCGCATATGGATACATTCCGATCTTTATCTAGGGCAGTTCTTGTTTCTCGGTCGTTAACAAAGGGCATCGTCAGATTCCTAACTGATCAACGGGGCGGTCAGCCAACGCAACTGATGGGGGCCGCGCCCATCAACCCGGCAAGTTAAAATTAAGGCCTGCATCGCCTTAGTGCACCTGAGCTGCCATGAACGCTGCTTTAACGCGCGGCCACATGGCCGTTCCCCAAACCTTTAGTTTTTCTTCGAAGGCTAGTTTCTCGGGGAAGCGTCCGATATTACCCGGAGCCCAGTCAGACTCCACAAATGTCGGCACTTCGCTAGATGTAATGCCTTCAACTTCAGGGTTGAACTGATAGGTTATATAGAGAAATCCCCATTTCTTAATCAATAAGAAATTTATTGAGGGCATATCTTTCGGATAGCTTACGCTTTTGGTGTCGAGGCCTCTGGCTGCTGCGCGGACAAGGGGGTTAACCGGAGCGGCGCTATCTGCCCAACGATGCATGTCAGTAGCAAAATACCTGAAGACATCCCAGCAAGAGGGAAAAGCGTTATCGAACGGATCATCCTTATACATATAAACCGCATCGGTTTTATTACATCCCGGAAATATTTTAATCGGTGACGCTGCCGTAATTAACTGGTTCGTATCCTTGATGGCATAGATAATCACACCGCCAATAAGTCGGTTATGGTCGATTTTCCCCAAATAATACTGCACGCCTGACATGGGGGGCGATGACGAATTTATCCGTCCATACGCCAGCATCCTCCATTCTCCGTCAGGCAGTGGCACGTTGAAACCAGACGTCAGAATTGAGTCTCTATATACACGCTCAGTCATCGTTTCGCCCGAGTCCGTCGGATTCTTTTCTGCCGCCGGCATTGGGGCTACGGCAGGAGAGGGCTTAGGCGTATTGTTTTCGTTATGCGACGTGGATTGCGATGTGTAGGTCGCTTGATCGAACTTGCCTGGAGCGGATACATCAGGTTGTGCGGGCGGGAAAAGAAGGAACAGCATTGTAAGCAACAGTGCGGACATCAGCGAGAAGCGCCAGAAAGGCGCGCGCCTCCATAAAGTCCTTCCGGCACGGAAAAGTGATGTTGTTCCAGATGTCGTCATTGTTCAGGCTTAGCCACGATGCTGTCGTTAAGAGAAACGAGGGATACCTTTGCGTAGCCTTTCTGCTTGGCTTCAATAAGGGTGTCGGCGATCATTTCCTCTGCTGAGCGAACCAAATCCCGCGAAGACGCGCCTATTCCCAGTTTTTTCTGACGACGCATCATATCAAGCAATATTTCGGGGTCGATGCCTCCCTCGGCAACGCCCAATCCATAACTTTGGATCATCGCCTCGATTTCAAGTGCGGTAACGCGGGCGACATCCAACCCCGACAGCGATTTGAACACCAGTATCCGATCAATGCGGTTCAAGACTTCGGGCGCAAACCCTGCTTCGCGCAAGGCATTTGTCGAGGTACGGCGCAACTCGTCGGCGTCGTTGGCGTAGGTGAGGCTTAAGGTTTGCAACACATCGGTCGCCGCGTTCGTGGTCAAAACGAAAATGGCATTAGTTGTCGAAATTTGTTTCCCATCTGATGCTTCTGTAACAAATCCGTCATTCCACGCGGTCAGGAAGTTTTTATGCACTTCCGGATGCGCCTTTTCAAACTCATCGAGCAACACAACGGCATCAGGTGTATCTCGCATCGCGCCCGTAAGTTTGCCGTAGGTATCGGAGCCGACATATCCCTTGGCTGAACCGAATAATTGGGTCGCGCCGTGGCCACTGCTGGAAAACTGGGTCATGTCGAGATGGAGGAGTTTGCGCTCAAGCTCGAAAGCCAGCCGTTTTGCCAGATAGGTTTTCCCCGTCCCCGGAGGCCCCGCAAGCGCAAAGACGCCGACAGGTTTTCCGCGCTGTTTCAGCGCCAAACGCCGCCTGATTTGCGCCGCGATGTCGTCGCAAACAGCATCTTGGCCAATAATTTTGCTTTTGAGCGCCGAGGCCAGCTTTTCCACGTCAATGAACACGGCTTCAGGTTCTTTGGTTATCTTGTCTTCCAGAACTTGGCGGTTCGTTAAGCGATCTAATATATCCATTATTCCCCCTTTATTACCAAAGCCGGTGTTTCCTTGACGCTCATGAAGAAGGCCAAGGAAGGTAATTGACCAAAAGGCTGAAGCCAGCGCGAGAATGCTCCACGCGTGCAGATGTAGAAAGGCTGTCGATCCTTGAAGATAACCGCGTGTCGCGTCACTGGTCGGGCCGTGTTGAAACCAGAATTGGAGAATAGAAACTGCCGCCATTGCGATAAAAGCTACGGGCATCAATTTTGTCGCTGTAGAAGTAAACCAGCGCATTACGGTGTAACCCTGACTTGTTTACTCAAAGTTTGGCCTTGATCAATATGTTGAACGACCCATTTTGCCTCGAGGGAACCGGGCGGCCAGCCAATGGTACCATATGAAATGGTCTGCCCGTTTTGAGCGAAAGAGCCTGTGATACTGATGTGTCCGTCAGCAGGAAGAGGAATGGAAAAAGTGATGGGATTTTTTGTCAACGTTACCATTCGTACATAGCCCTGGCTGTCTATGCGCACAACATCTCCGTTTTTCATCCCGGCTTCCCAAAGTGTTATGTGCGCGAGCCGGTTTTTTCTTGTCGTGGCAGTGGCTGCTTGTGGGCTTTCCTTCAGGTCGGATTCTAACGCTTGTTTATCGGCGGGAGAAAGTCGCATATCGTCGATGGCTGCGGCAACCTCTTGCTCCGGTACCACATATAATTGCAGGGCGGTCGGAGCATCGGGTGTCACAAGCTGCTCTTTGGGTGAATTCGCGCCTGGCAGGAAGGAAAGAGAAAATCCAGCATTGCCATAGAAACTCTCTCCCACCAAAATGATGCCAAGAAGAGTTCCGGTCGCCAACAATGACTTTACCAGCAGGAAAGAAGGCGAAGCCCGCTTTGCTTCGGTAGGGAGCTTGGCTTGCTGGGAGGCGGGGATCATCAGGATGTTACCTTTGGCCGCGGATAAAGGATTTTACAGTCGCCGGTATTGAATTGCCATCGTTATATTATTTTTATCGCGAGGATATTCACTCCATGATCACCACTTCCTTTCGTTAGGTCGGTCTTCCAACCGCTATTGTTCAGCCTATATTGTCTGGCAGCTGTCGGACATGTACCTGAAGCAGAGTCACGAAAAGACAGCGGAAATGGTTTGCCGGTACGGGGACCATACAAACTAGGACAGACACAAAAGTATAGTGGCAACCCACTAACAGCTTGGTGTAAACTGGACCCTCCCTCATAAGAAATTGAATCATGAAAGCATGGATGGTTGCGGCTATATTGGCTGGGACAATCGCGAACGGAAACGCGATGGCTGACGGGAAGCGACTCTTGGAGTATTGCCAAACAGAGGTCCGTCTCGCTGACAGCAAAGGTGTTGGCGTAACCAAAAGTGACTACTTCAATATGGGATATTGCTTTGGGGTGCTTGACGGCGTGACCTCTCTGGGCAAGATCACCAACGCAGCCTCCCCCAAGCAGACTCAAACGTGCATGCCATCTCCAGCGGTGAACAGGGATCAGGTGGTAAGAGTTCTTGTGAAGTTCATGACAGACAATCCTGAGAAGCTGAGCCTCAATGAAGGTGTCATTACAGTTATGGCACTACAACATGCCTACCCCTGTAAGTGATTGACCATTCTTTGAGGCTCGATGCGACGCCGTCCGAGCAGACTCGTAATTATCGAAATTAACCATGCACCAGCAAAAAAATAAGCATGGAGACGGCCGCATCCGCATAGCTTCTTAGTCGTATGGTTTTCTAGGTCCTCGGCTTCATGGCGCCGGATACAGGCTCCTCAAATCCAGGCTGCCCAAGCTCGATGCCAGTTGGATTCGTGCGTTCTGCCACCCCGCCAAAGCGCTGATCTGTTGCTGCTGGGCGTTGGCTAATGCCGTCTGGGTCGTGATCAACTCAAGGATGCCCGTCACCCCTTTGGTGTAGCGCGCCTGCGCCGCATCGAAGGCCTGGTTGGCACTGTCGAGAATCTCCTGGCTGGTCCGCACATTTTCAGTGCCGACTTTCAAGGTCTGATAGTCCGACCAGACACTGGACGCCACTTGCAGCTCGGCATCGCTCAAGGCGGCTTCCTTGCCTTCGACTTGTGCCTGCGCACCACGCACCTGATAGGTCCGGGTAAAGCCCTCGAAGAGCGGTATGTTGACCTGAATCGCCATGGAGCGATCCCGGACGGTCTCGCCTAAAAACTGCTGACCGACACCGGAACTCTGTGGTTGATTGTCGTAGCTGTATTTGCCGACAAAGCTGATGGTGGGCCGTCCCTGCGCACTGATCATGTCTTCATTCGCCTGCGCCGCCGCCAGTTCCGCACGTGCCGCAATCAACGAGGGATGCCGCTGCTGGGCGGTTTTCAGCAACTCGTCGATGGACTGCTCAAACGCCGTGCCAGGCGGAGCCACATCATCCGCCCCTAGCAGACGCAAGGGCAGATTGGGCCGTCGTCCCATATCGATAGCCACCTGCCCCAACGCGGTCTTCCAGTCGCCCTCCGCCTTGTTGCGGTTGAAGGTAGCCTGGAAATAAGACGTCTGGGCCTGTAGCTGATCGCTGACCGCCGCCACGCCATGGCGCACCCGGAGCGTGGCCGCGTCCAATACGTGTTTCGCATCGGCTTCGATCTGTTGCGTGGCTTGCCTGTCCTTCTGCGCAACGAGGGCGGCATAGTAGTCCTTGACCGTGCTGGCAAAGACCGTCTCCAAGGCACTGTCTTGCCCGGCCAACGCGGATGCGAGCTTGCTCTGGGCAGCATCAAGGCTCGCCGAGCGGGCGCCGAAGTCGTAGAGCACCCAATTCAAGGTCAGCGCGGCATTCTGGTAACGACTATCGGACTGGACGACAAAGGGATTGGCCGAGGTGCCATGACTGGTCGTACTGTCCTTCGCCTCTTGCAATGTACCGTTCAAGGTGGGCAGGTAAGCCGCCTTGGCGACACCGACCTGGGCGGTTTGGACCTTGACATTGGCCCAGGCTTCCCGGGTCTTGGGGTTGTGGCACAAGGCACTGGAGACGATGTCCAGCAGGCTCAGATCCACCTTCGAGTTGTCCACGCAACCGTCTGCCGCCGGCGCCGAATCGAACATGTGATTGGCTGCAGTGGCTGGGACGCTATCAAATTGACGCAGTGGATCGGCAGGGCCGAACCCACTGGCAAACGCCGAGCCCGTTCCGATAAGAAAAGTGATGCACGCGCCCAGATTGAACGACAGCGCTTTACGAATTTTCAGCATGCTTTCTGAACCCATCACGCTCACAGAATCGTCACACCATGCGTGTTGAGTTCGGCATTGTTCCAAAAGCCGGTCGTTGAATATCGAGCAAAGATGTCCGGCGGGATGCAGAGTTTACGGGCCTGGAATTCGACATTTTTGCGTACGGCATGTAAGCCGGGCATGCCCAGGTGGGCATCATAATCCGGCTCGTCATACACCACGTTTTGCATGTCGTGCTCAAACAAGGGTTCGCCCAGTTCGGCATATAACCGAGCCAAGGTACGCTGTGGTTCTTTGACCAGATGATCGTAAGGCACCAGGATCAAGCGTTTCGCCTGCTCGCCAAACCAGGCTTCGCGCAGCGTGCTCCAGGCCAATCCAATCAGGCCGGTGTCCGAATTCATCAGGATTTCCGCCCGGGCATAGACCGAAGCTCCCGGCTGAAAGTTGAACATGCGCGACAGCTGCAAAGGGTTCTTGGCGAGCATTCGCTCTACGCTGTCGATGATCCAGCCGACGTCGCGGACACAACAGATGATGCGTGACTGGGGATACATCGCTCCCCATAACGCTGCTCGCCCCGTCCATGTACGGTTGGTATCGAACACCACCGGGTTGTCGGGCAAGGTGCGGGTTTTATCGGCGTAGTAGGACTCGACGACCGCGCGCAGGATCGTTGCACGCTTGCTGTCATCAAAAAAACCACCGAACTCGCCACCGCACATTTTCTTATGCACGGAGCCGACCAACACGGCAACCGGGCTGGTCATCGCCGCCGAAAATCGTGGGTTCTGGCGCAACAGCGCCGACAACAGTGTCGACCCCGAGCGCGGCAAACCGGATATCGCATGAAATTGAGTAGCCAAGGAGTCTCCCTAGGCGCTTGCGGCCTTCAAGTGTCACAAGCTGCAAGCGTCGTATGCTGATAAGCGAAGCTCTTGGCTGCTACTCGCAGCCAGGAGCCTCTATCGCTTTGATGGAAATGATGTGGATTGGCGCAATCAGGCTGCGTGTGAGGAAGCGCTCAAGGTCACGTTGTCGTTCGCCAAGGCAGGCGGCAGCAAGGTGGTATCGGCAACCCCGGCATCCGCATTGAAGGTGGACATGGCCTGAATCAACTGGTTTATGCCAGTGCTGCCGACTGACGCGCTGCTTGCTCCGGCGCCATAGAGCGAGCCGATACCGATCAGGTCCGTACGATCCAGCGTTCGGTTGTTGGCTGTAAGCTGGTAGTTCATCACCGAGTTTTGATCGGCGTTGTTTCCCAGCCCCAACACATGACCGATCTCATGCAGCAGCACTTGGGACAGCGTGGCATCGGTGCCGGCGTAGGTCTGTTGCCCATCGGCTCCTGTTGTCAGCTCGTTCTCTGTTGGATCTTCCACCCGGATGATGGCGTTGGGCGCTATCTGGCCGTCATCGGCCTGGTAGCTGGTGTAGCCAACAACACCCGTAGTCGCTGTATTGAAATCACCAAAACCGACGCGGATATCCGATTGTGCGGAGTCGGAAACTTCTTCGAAGGTCACTCCCGATGCGGCGCTGGCCCAAGTGCTGAAGGCCGCTTGTACGACAGACTCCTCGGCGCTGCCCATGTAGCCAGAGAAGGGGGCAGCCTGCGTTCCCGAGCTATCTGCAAGGCTCCAGGTGACGACCTGTTGGTCGAACTTGGCACCATCGAACACAGCCGATCCACTGCCGCTAGTCGGTACAGCGGTCGACATGTCGATGGATTGTTGTAATCCTTTTTCCGCAGCGTTTGCGGCTGCCTGATGACCCTGGCTCAAATCGTACTGGGCGATGGAACCGATGTTGCTGCCGGTCGTGGACAATGTTGTGGCTTTACTACCAGCGAAGCCGTAGTAGCCTCCATAATAACCTCCTGGATCACCACCTCCATAATAACCTCCCGGATCGCCACCTCCATAATAACCTCCCCCAGAGATATCCCCACCGCTGTTGATATCATAGGTATCTCCGCCAGTGACGCCTAGTCCGTTCAGCGTATCACCGCTGCCGTTAGCGGTTACCCCAGAGTCGACCCCCATATTGAAGGCGTCATTGTTGCCTGATGCACTGATGTAAGTATTCGCCAAAGTATCAATCGTATCGCCCGAACCACTCACCGAGTAAGTGCCTCCGAGCAACCCGAGGTAATCACCCGTTCCCCCCAGGGCGACGCTATCGTTGCCACCGGATAGGTTAACGCTCGTGCCGCCCGAAGTGCTGATCGAATCGCCCGTGCCACTCACCGAGTAAGTGCCTCCGAGAAGCCCGAGGTAATCACCCGTCCCCCCTAGGGTTACGCTATCGTTGCCACCCGATAGGCTAAGGCTCGCGCCGGAGCCGACGACGATGCTGTCATTCGTAGCCGAGAAGCTGGCACTTCCGTTCACGTTGATGCTGTCACCACTGCCGACGATGCTGTCTCCAGAGTCGCCTGCACTCATATCGATAACGTCGCCTTTCGCATCGATGAGATCGTTACTTCCCACCATCGTGGTCACGCCCGCGGATTGACCCGCAGCCAAATTGCCGCCCACATTGACGGTATCGCCAGAACCAACGATGACATCGTTCGCATTGGTCTCGACCGTCATGCCGGTACCGCTGGTGGTCAGGGTGTCGTTGCCACCGAGGTACAGCAGATCGTTCTTGCCCTGGACCGTGTCGTTGCCCTGCACCGCGACTGTGCTGCCCGTCGCATCGATAAGATCGTTACTTCCCACCAGCGTGGTAACGCCTGCGGATTGACCCGCGGCCAAATTACCGCCCACATTGACGGTATCGCCAGAACCGACGATGACGTCGTTCGCATTGGTTTCAACTGTCATGCCGGAACCGCTGGTGGTCAGGGTGTTGTTGCCACCGAGGTACAGCAGATCGTTCGCGCCCTGGACCGTGTCGTTGCCCTGCACCGAGACTGTGCTGCCCGTCGCATCGATAAGATCGTTACTTCCCACCATCGTGGTAACGCCTGCGGATTGACCCGCCGCCAAATTGCCACCCACATTGACGGTATCGCCAGAGCCAACAACGACATCATTCGCATTGGTTTCAACTGTCATGCCGGCACCGCCGGTGGTCAGGGTGTCGTTGCCACCGAGGTACAGCAGATCGTTCGCGCCCTGGACCGTGTCGTTGCCCTGCACCGCGACCGTTCTACCCGTCGCATCGATAAGATCGTTACTTCCCACCATCGTGGTAACGCCTGCGGATTGACCCGCCGCCAAATTAC
This sequence comes from Pseudomonas sp. GW821-FHT03C07, assembly GCF_059420925.1. Taxonomy (NCBI): domain Bacteria; kingdom Pseudomonadati; phylum Pseudomonadota; class Gammaproteobacteria; order Pseudomonadales; family Pseudomonadaceae; genus Pseudomonas; species Pseudomonas sp. GW821-FHT03C07. The sequence goes on along the minus strand of NZ_JBWKUQ010000018.1, from coordinate 45,479 downwards.
CGCCCACATTGACGGTATCGCCAGAACCGACGATGACATCGTTCGCATTGGTTTCAACCGTCATGCCGGCGCCGCTGGTGGTCAGGGTTTCGTTGCCGGCAAGGTACAGCAGATCGTTCGTGCCCTGGACCGTATCGTTTCCTACCACCGATACCGTATTGCCAGTACCACCATCGACCTGGTCGTTGTTACCAACGACTGTAGTCGTGGTGTTATTCCCAAGCGAAACGGTGCTGCCGCTCGCGTAGATCACCTCACCCTGGTCGTTGCTCGCGATGCTTACTGTGCCACCAGCGCCCATTGTGACAATGTCGCTGTTGCTTGCGCCGTCGAGGGTCAGTGCGGTATTGGCCCCATCCGTGATGGTATCGCCTGAACCGGTGAGGGTGGCCTGACTGCCTGCGCCGACTACGAAAGTACTACTGCTGAGATCTGCCGTGACTGAGCCACTCTCAACATCCAGAGAACTGCCAGTGCCCAGCGTGATATTTTCGTCGGTACCCTGAGTCGTGACGACGTCGTCGATCCCGCCTACAAGGCTGTTGTCACTGCCGATGAACGAGATATTGTCATTGCCCACGGCATTGATAATGTCGTTGCTACCGTCGATGGTCACTTGGCTACCGGCGGCAACTGTGATCGTCGCACCACTGATATCAAGCGTGACACCTGTACCCGCTATATCAATCGTATCGCCGTGGGAACCACTCGCACTGCTGAAAATGTCATTGTTGCCGGTGGCGTTCACCGTAAGCCCTGTGCCATTCAGATTGATCGTGTCACCTGATGCGTTGACAGTATCGCCACTACTCTCAAGATTGACCGTCGCGCCGCTGCCACTGATGGTATCGCTACCGCCACTGAGCGTGACTTGACTGCCGGCGGCAGCGGTGAGCGCGCCGCTACTAAGCGTGACGGTGGCAGAGCCGCTTGCCACGTCCAGGGTGCTGCCAACCCCCAGCGTGACATTTTCTCCGCTGCCCTGAGTGGTGACGGTGTCGCCGGCCCCGCCTGTGACGCTGTCGTTGTTGCCGGTGGCATCCACCGACAGCCCTGTGCCACCCAGATTGATGGTGTCACCTGATGCGCTGACCGTGTCGCCACTATTCTCAATATTGACCGTCGCACCACTGCCGCTGATGGTATCGCTACCACCGTTGAGCGTGACTTGACTGCCAGCAGCAGCCATGACTGCACCGCTACTGAGTGTGGCGATGGCGGAGCCGCTTGCCACATCCAGGGTACTGCCAGTGCCCAGCGTGATAGTTTCTCCACTGCCCTTGGTGGTGACAGTGTCACCGATCCCGCCTGTGACACTGTCGTTGTTGCCGGTGGCCGTGACGGCCAGACCTGTGCCACCCAGATTGATCGTGTCGCCCGATGCACTGACTGTATCGCCACTACTCTCAAGATTGACCGTCGCACCGCTGCCACTGATCGTATCGCTGCCGCCGCTGAGCGTGATTTGACTGCCTGCGGCAGCAGTGACTGCACCGTCACTTAGCGTGGCGGTGGCGGAGCCGCCCGACACATCCAGAGAACCGCCAGTGCCCAGCGTGATATTTTCTCCCCGGCCTTGGATCGTAACCGTGTCGTCGATCCCGCCTGTGACGCTGTCGTTGTTACCGATGGCATTCACCGACAGCCCCGTGCCATTCAGATTGATCGTGTCACCTGATGAGCTGACCGTATCGCCACTATCCGCAATATTGACCGTCGCGCCGCTGCCGATGATCAGATCACTGCCGCCGCTGAGCGTAACTTGACTGCCAACGTAAGCACTGACCTCACCCTCGCTGAGCGTGGCGGTGGCGGAGCCGCTCACCAAAGCCAAAGAGCTGCCAGTCCCCAGCGTGATAGTTTCTCCGCTACCATGGCTGATGACGTCGTCGTCAATCCCACCTATAACGCTGTCGTTGTTGCCGGAGGCAATCATGATCAGCCCTGTGCCATTCAGATTGATCGTATCGCCTGATGCGCTGACTGTATCGCCACTATCCGCAATATCGACCGTCGCGCCGCTGCCGCTAATCAGATCGTTGCCGCCACTGAGCGTGACTTGACTGCCGACATCAGCAGTGACCATACCGCTGCTGAGCGTGACGGTGGCGGAACCACTTGCCACATCCAGAGTACTGCCAATGCCCAGCGTGATAGTTTCTCCGCTGCCTTGAGTGGTAACCCTGTCGTCGATCCCTCCTGTAAGGCTGTTGTCACTGCCGATAAACGAGATACTGTCATTTCCCGCAACATTGATAACGTTACTGTCGCCGGTGGCATTCAGCGCAAGCCCTGTGCCATTCAGATTGATCGTGTCACCTGATGCGCTGACCGTATCGCCACTACTCTCAAGATTGACTGTCGCACCGCTGCCACTGATCGTATCGCTGCCACCGCTGAGCGTGACTTCACTGCCGGCGGCAGCAGTGACTGCACCGCTACTGAGCGTGGCGGTGGCGGAGCCGCTTGCCACATCCAGGGTGCTGCCAGTCCCCAGCGTGATAGTTTCTCCACTGCCCTGGGTGGTGATCGTGTCACCGGTCCCGCCTGTGACACTGTCGTTGTTGCCGGTGGCCGTGACGGCCAGACCTGTGCCACCCAGATTGATCGTGTCGCCCGATGCACTGACTGTATCGCCACTACTCTCAAGATTGACCGTCGCACCGCTGCCACTGATCGTATCGCTGCCGCCGCTGAGCGTGACTTGACTGCCGACGGCAGCAGTGACCGCCCCGCCACTGAGGGTGGCGATGGTGAAGCCGCTTGCCACATCCAGGGTACTACCAGTGCCCAGCGTGACATATTCTCCGCTGCCCTGAGTGGTAACGCTGTCGCCGATCCCACCTGTGACGTAGTCGTTGTTACCGGAGGCCGTTACGACCAGCCCAGTACCCCCCAGATTGATCGTGTCATATGACGCGCTGACCGTATCGCCACTATTTTCAAGATTGACCGTCGCGTCGAAACCACTGATCGTATCGTTGCTGCCGTTGAGCGTGACTTGACTGCCAGAGGCAGCAGTGACCACGCCACCGCTGAGTGTGGCGATGGCAGAGCCGCTTGTCACATCCAGGGTGCTTCCAGTTCCCAGCGTGATATTTTCTCCGCTGCCCTGGGTGGTAACTGTGTCGCCGGTCCCGCCTGTGACGATGTCGTTGTTACCGGAGGCCGTTACGGCCAGCCCAGTACCCCCCAGATTGATCGTGTCATTTGATGCGCTGACCGTATCGCCACTACTCTCAAGATTGACCGTCGCGCCGCTACCGCTGATCGTATCGTTGCCACCGTTGAGCGTGACTTGAGTGCCGACGGAAGCCGTGACAGTACCGCTACTGAGCGTGGCGGTAGCAAAGCCGCTTGCCACATCCAGGATGCCGCCAGTGCCCAGCGTGATATTTTCTCCGCTGCCCTGGGTGGTAATCGTGTCGCCGACCCCACCTGTAACGCTGTTGTCACTGCCGGTAAGCGAGAGATTGTCATTTCCCGCAGCGTTGATAATGTTGCCGTCGCCCGTGGCATTTACTGTAAGCCCTGTGCCACTTAGAGTGATCGTGTCGCTCGACGCCGAAAACTTATCGCCAGTTCCGCTCACGTTGACGCTGTCGTTTACACCGACAATATTCACGCCGGTGTCATTCGCCCCCAGATTGACAGTACCGTTCGCGAGGTTCACCACTTCCCCCTGATCACCATTCTCGATGCTGACCGCGCCATTGCCCCCCATGGTGATGCTGTCGTTATTGCTGGTACTTGTTACAATCAACGAGGCATCATTACCAGCCGCGACCATGGTGCCTGACCCTGTGAGGGTGGCAACCACATCATTTCCTGTCGTGAGCTGATTGTCATCACCGGCCAGTGTCGTATTTGCGCCATCGGACAAGGTAACGATGCCATCGGTGGCATCAACGCTATTGTTCGTCCCAGCTACGCTAAGCTTTGCCCCGTCCCCGACGGCTGTTGCTGTATTGTCGTTACCGTTGATACTGGCGATATTGCCCGCGTGAAAGGTGAATTGGTTGCCATCACCATCAATCGCGACAGTAGAGTTGCCAACCACAAAATTATTGTCGCCCTGGACCGTCAGAGTTGTGCCCTTTTGGGTAGTAATGGTGGCTTCGCTCAGTTCCGCAGTTGCGATGCCGACCCCCAGTGTTACATTATCTCCAGTAGAGCCGACTACTTGTGTAATGATGTCGGCGTGAGCGGAGTTGGAGTCGGCATCAAAGAGGGTTGCATTGTTCGATAAGATAAACTGATTACTTTGTTGTGAATCCGAGGTGCCGTCAGGTGACTGGCTGCTTACAGTTCCACCATTACCCATCGTGATAACATTTCCGGTGCCAGCGACATTTAGCTGAGCACCTGCAGCCAGTGTGATCGAGGCATCATTGAAACCAACTAGCCCGCCGCTCCCCGCCACCAAGACACTCGTATCTTGCTCAGTCGCGTTATTATTGATAACGACTTGCTGCTGCTCTACGCCATTGCTATAAGTGGTATTCGTCTCCGTACTACTACCATTGGCAGCTCTTTGATCTAACTCGACGATACTTTGCTGTCCCGAAGGGGAATATGTGATCGATGTCGCATTAGCGCTTCCGTCTTGGTTTTCTTGGATGATGGCACTTTCTTTGAGAACACCACCTCCAGTTGTAACATCTTGCGTAATAGCTCCTGTGACGGGATCAATTGATTGCACAAGAGTAGTACCATCTAGACTTTGTGTAACCGCCTTTACGATTTCTCCCGATGTGTTACTGACATAGGTATTAATCGTACCGTCCGCGTTATTCAAAGTCTCTGTCGTTGCCCCATCCTCGGCAATGACAACCGTCACTTTGGAGCCGTCACTCAACGTATCCGTATTTGTCTGCCCACCTTGGGCGGCAATGGAGGGGTCAATGTCACCGTTCTGATTGATGCCGTAAATACTGTAACCGTCTGCGTTGTACCCATTTTGATCATAACCCGCAGCGTCATAGACAGTGGTATTGGCCTGATTTACGCCGAATGCTTCTTGCATCTGTGAGGCAGACATTCCTCCCAGTTGGCTCAGTTGCATCTGCCCCAGAACAGTTCCTGACAAGTCATTTGCCAATACAACGCTGGAACGCGCGTCCAACGTAGTAGATAGACCGTCCACGATGAATGCATCACCCAGCCCGATCTTCCCTTCGGTTGCCCACATAGAGGGTCCAACCGCTAAAGAGACATCGGTTGTCCCCGCCAAATTACTACCGCCGGACAAGTTAAGCAGATCACCTTGTGCTGAAAAATCGTAGCTCGTGTATTTGCTACTGTCACCGGTAATCGATAACCCAGCAATCCCAGGAGCATCGAAAGATACGTTAGTAATTTTGACATCCGAGGGAAGCAACGGCGTGCCCTCTGGATCGGTGGCGGTACTTAACAATGCGGCTTGCGCTTGAGACTCTGTGCCGCCCAGAGAATCGCCCGTTGTGTAGATAGCACTGATATCCACCCCAGACAAGCCCAGTTTAGTTTGTGCCGCAGCCAGTGCCGCCACGGCGTAATCATTCGCTACCTGTTGCGCGCCATTTGCCGTACCCAGAGCAATATCGGTAGCGGAAAGAATATCTTGTACATTATCGATAGCACCACGATCGGCAATGATGACCTCGCCGGTTTGAGTGTTGACATAGGTTTGGCCAGAAAAATCATATGCCCTCATATCTCTCGCGAGAGTGGTGCCAGTGGGAGCAGCATTGACAAGCGCCCATTGACTGCCCATGACGGGAGCGCCGGCTCCACCGTAAGTGGCTACAGCAGCAGTGGCAAGATCATTAAGTGTGGCGCTGGTGTCCAGAGTCGTAACGGTGTCGTCGACTCCGCCTGTAAGGTTATTGTCACTGCCGATGAACGAGATAGTGTCATTTCCCGCAGCATTGACAATGTTGTTACTACCGTCAATGGTCACTTGGCTACCGGCGGCGACCGTGATCGTCGCACCACTGATATCAAGCGTGCCCCCCGTGCCCGTCACATCAATTGTATCGCCGTGGGAGTTACTCGTACTGATGAAAGTGTCATTGCTGCCGGTGGCATTCACCGTAAGCCCTGTGCCATTCAGATTGATCGTATCGCTTGATGCGCTGACCGTATCGCCACTATCCGCAATATTGACCGTCGCGCCGCTGCCGCTGATCAGATCGCTGCTGCCGATGAGCGTGACTTGACTGCCGACGGCAGCAGTGACCGTACCGCCGCTGAGTGTGACCGTGGCGGAGCCGCTCGCCACATCCAGGGTGCTACCAGTGCCCAGCGTGATATTTTCTCCGCTGCCCTGGGTAGTGACGGTGTCGCCGGCCCCGCCGGTGACGCTGTCGTTGCTGCCGGAGGTATTTACCGACAGCCCTGTGCCGGTCAGATTGATTGTGTCGCTCGACGCCGAAAACGTATCGCCCGTGCCACTCACGTTGACGCTGTCGCTTGCGCCGACGATGTTCACGCCCGTGTCATTCGCCCCCAGATTGACAGTGCCGTTTGCGAGGTTCACCACTTCGCCCTGATCGCCATTCGCAATGCTGACTGCACCGTTAGCGCCCATAGTGATGCTGTCGTTGTTACTGGTGCCTGTCATCGTCACCGTGGCATCGGCCCCAACCGTGATCGTGTTACCCGACCCAGTGAGAGTGGCAATGTTGCTAGTGCCTACGAGGGTAGCGACCACATCGCTTCCCACCGAGAGCTGATTGTCATCGCCAGTCAGCGTTACGCTTGTACCATCGGCCAAAATAATGATGCCATTGGTGGCATCAACGCTATTGTTTTCCCCAGCCACACTGAGCTGTGCACCGTCTCCAATCGCTTTTGTTGTATTGTCGTTACCATTGATGCTGGCGATATCGCCTGCGTGCAACGTGAATTGATTGCCGTCGCCATCAATCGCAACGGTGCAGTTGCCATCCACGCAGTTGTTATTACCCACGACTGTCAGGGTGGTGCCATCTTTGGTGGTGATGGTGGCACCGTTGAGCTCCGTGGTAGCAACACCGCCGTCCAACGTAACATTCGCGCCTGTAGAACCGGGTGTTTGCGTAATAGTGTCGGCGACAGTTCTGCTGCCTTCGTCATCAATGAGAGTAGCGCCGCTCGACAGGGTGAATTGATTACCTTGTTGAGAACCCGAAGTGCCGTCAGGTGCCTGGGACACCAGACTTGCACCATTATCAATCGTGAAGGTATTTCCAGTGCCCGTGATATTTGCCTGAGCATTCGGGGTGAGGGTGACAGCAGTATCACTAATACCGACAACAGCGCCCTGATCAGAGATGTTGACATCAATAGTTGTGCCGTTCCACGAAGTCTCTGCTTCATTCAAAGTGGCTGCATTAACGGGGTTGTAGGTCACCGTATCAGATTGAGCATCCCCCGTATTTAGGTTGATTAATTCAGTTGTAGACTGGGCAATCGCGCCTGCAGCATTTTTTGTCGCAATTAATACTGAGTCGCCATCAGCGCCATAAGTATAAGTTGAAGTAGATAAAATGTTCCCGCTAGCATCACTTGTGGTCGAGGAAATCAAATTCCCACTATCGTCATAAGTATCCACTGACTGAGGATTGGCAGAAACTCCAGTATTTGACTGAGGTTGAAATGAAGTTAACGCACTTTGTACGGATTCTGCGTTCCAAGTGGGTAGAAGAAGGGTGCCAGGAATATGGATTGGCTCTTGAATTCCAATCGTGCTCAAAGCAGCCCAGGTAAAGTCAATGCAACTATTGGTTAAGATGTTGTAGTTTGGGTTTGATGGGTTTGAAGAAAATCCGTTCAAATAGCCTGGGGCGCCAGGCGTTCCGAAGTTTTCTAGAGTAGTATATTGTTCTGGGGTAATATTAACTGTATTCGATGAGTAGGTTAAATTGCCATATTTTGTGTTGTCGTCCGTACCGACAGCCCCTGGGCCATACATTGAATGCTCAACCACCGGGGAAAATCCAAAGCTGTGCTGTGTTCCGTCGCTATCAGTTAACACGTAGTACATATGTCCTACGAGAGAGCTACTGCCATCTGCTTCAGTCCCGCCGTGAGCGGTTACAACCGTCAAAGTTTGAGTTGCCATACCAAATCCCTTAGTATCAAACATTTAGAAAGTATTATGTTTTAGCCGAAAGAGTTGCTCTCAATGCTTGCCAGGAAGGCCAATTTGAAAATTTATAGGTGTTTCAGAAAGTTCACTAACTGCGGCCAATGGTTCCAAGCGTACTCTGTAGCGTGCGGGCTCTAGCTTGACGCGGTCAATGGCTTTTAAAATGCTAGAATTGTTACCTCCCAAGCTCCACAGTTGATGGAATTTCTTATCGTAGACGAGAACTTCACTTTCACCATCAAGACGGCTGATGGTGAGCCTGAGATCAATGGGGATTCCTGTTCTAATTTCAACAAGTTGGTCGTTCGCATCCTTATAAGTTCCACCATTTTTTGGATCTTTCAATCCGAGTAATGTCGTAATGCGCTGTAATTCTTTTGAGTCGTTTTTTATCAAGAAATTTAGATAAAAAGTGTACGTGTAAGTTTTGGCGCCAGCATCAAGAATGGTGGTGAAAATAATTCCCTTTTCCGCCAGGCTGAATGGGATTGTGATATTTGGAAGTTTTTCTGAAAGAGCACTCAGATCTAATGGGGAGGAGCTTGCATTAAAAGGTGGTAATAAGGCAGCTACCCCTAAAACTATTCGACGAAATCTCAAGGGCCAGATTTTCATTTATTAGCTACCGATTCTTTTTCAATTTTTGACGCCCGGCCTTTTTCAAAGTGCACAGTGAATTTAGTAAGTTCGCCGCCAGGAAATTGCGTGGAAGTTTCAAAAGTAAGCCAGATTTTGCTATTGTCAGGATGAGTCGCTTGTTTGGCTATGACAAGGTTAGGGTCACTGTTCGGAGGCCAAATCGATGAGTCGGCTTCAATTTTAAAATAGTAAGACCCCGCTGCTGTTTTTGCTTCATAAGGTGACATGCCAAGTATGATTTTTTGTTCAAGAATGGCTTTTTGTGCTTCTGCAGGGATTTGCTCACCATAAAGTCGGATTATTTCTTTTGCGTGAGCAAGGCGTTTCTGATCCAGTAAAGGTTGTGCTATCGACATAACTCTGCTCCAGATTGGCAGGCAAATACGTATTGCCATAACGAACGCGAAAAAATAAAAAGAAACGGCTTTTTAATATGCCATCCTAGGAAAAAGGGGGGCAGATTTATTTTCATGGTGCGCCGCTCTAAAAATAATCTGTCCCCTTTCGCTCGCGGGTGAATTGACTGATATTTTAAATAATTTAACGCAATAGACAAGGAAAAGCCAGCCATTCAGTTCACCGCAGCATAAGAGTTAAATAAGAAAACCAATCAGCGAATAGATACCTGCACATTCGCGATACCGCTGCGGTGCTTTGAAAGAGCCTCTAGTGCATCTTTAAAAGCACGTTCAATCAGAGCGCGCTCTGGCTCAAGTAACGTTGGAAGACTGATACTTATAACATCCCAAAAAACATCGCATAATTTTCCTTCCGTATCTGGAGTTACCTTTAGAGTCTCAATTACTTCAGCTCTAACATTCCCATCCCCCTTCCAGCACGCCCCAAAAATTTGATTGGGCCATTCAGGCATACGCCCTTTAATACGCCAAATAAAAACATCAAGTTCGCGATCTATTACCCAGGCATCTGGATGAGCCTTCCACGAATTTTGATATTCAGGGTGCGTTTCCCAGCGAACAGCATTCGCCACATCCGCGCCAATACTTTCATAAACAAATGACATCTCGCCACTCCCCTCACATATGATTTTTTATCACCGAATGCAATTAAAAGCATAAAATTTCATCACAGGCAATGACTAACAAAATTTCACTATGCGTATTATTTTCATGCCCCCCACACACAAAATAAACCGCATTAGTGCAAGGGCAGCTTTATTTTCACAACACATCACTCCAAAACAAACCCTTTCCTTCGAGCGGATTAAAGCTCAGCATCATTACATTAAAAATGTAACTATATTCTAGCCACCATAAGGAGTCTGTCACTTCTCCCTCTTAGTAAATTTTTGGCACTCCATCAGCTGCCTGCAGATAGATGCTCAAGAAGTCAATACGCCTCTCAGTCTCCTCTATGGCGCAGTCATTAGCAAAAGTAGTCACCCACTTGCTGCTCCCTCCCTGTAGCCCTCCTACATAGCTGCAATTTTCATCTCGGTAGGCTTTCCATGCCCGCTGCGCTTTTTCAAGTTGACCTTTGGTTTCGCGAGCGTCCCATTTGCTCGTGACTGGCAATTTCCCCAATGCTTCCTGATAACCTGCATCAAGATCTTTTTCTAAGGATTTCAATTTTTCCGCTTTGCACTGCGCGGTATTCCAAGAGCCATTTTTGCTCTCGCACGGGTCATTATCTGCAATCGCATTCATGCAGCCACCCAGCCCAAACAAAATAAATAACAATGCTTTTTTGTAAACAGTGAACCCAGCCATACTTATCCGCCCCATTTTGATAACTTTACACACTCCAAACGATACAAATTCCAAACACGTAGCTCACATAAACCCTCTGTTTAAAAAAACAAGCTGACTCATGACATACCCTTTGAAATCTCGAAAAATCATCATAAAAAAGCAAAAATAGGACAGTGGGCTCGACCGGCCAACGCAACGCAAATTATTTACCCATTTAACGCTCCCTCAACGCCTCACTCTGATACTTCAACAACGGCGTCAACAGATACTCAATAATCCGCCGTTGCTCGGTCTTGATCTCCACCGAACTCGACATCCCCGGCTCCAACTGAACATCCTTGCCATCCGCCACAATCACATGCGCACCGAGTTGAATTCTTGCCGGATAGATCAGCCCCAACTTGTCGTCCTTGACCGCATCCTGCGAAATCGACATGACCTTGCCCGGGATCGTGCCGTAGTGGGTATACGGAAAGGCATCCAGCTTGATTTCAGCCTCCTGCCCCGGGCGAACAAAGCCGATATCCCGATTGAGAATCTGCGCTTCAATTTCCAGCCCTGCGTCGTCCGGCACAATCACCAACAACGCCTGCGCCGGAGTGACCACCCCACCAATCGTATGCACCGCCAGTTCCTGCACGGTACCGCCCACCGGCGCGGTCAAATGAGTTTGCCACTGCCGTTGCTGAAACTTGGTTTCATCGCCCTGATCCTGCGCCAACTGCTGCTGCGCCTGGTTGAGCGCATCGAGTTGTTCACGGCGAAATTGCGCAATGGCGGTATCAATATCGTCGCGTTGCTCCTGGATCGTGGCCTGCAATTCCTTGGCGTAACTCTGCTGCCCGGCCAGCTCCTGCTCTTGCTGAATGCGCGCCTGCACCTTTTCCAGATAGGCATGGCGCGGCACATAGCTTTGCTGGAGCAAGGTCTGGTAGTCCTCCTCTTCGGCGCGGGTCATCGGCAAGGTTTGCTGCAGGCTGCTGATCTTGTGCTGGGTGGTTTGCAGTTCCTGCACACGCTTCTGCAACTCCGAACGCAAGCTGGTGACTTTGCTACGGTGTTCGTAGAAGGCGCTTTCGGCAAAACGCTGGGTATCCCGCTGCCGATCCTCCGTGGCATCCGGGACCGCTTTGACCATCGGTGCCCGGTTGGCGCTTTGCGCATCCAGCAGGGCTTGGGCGCGGTTGATCGTCAGCATCGCGTCGACCCGCGCCGTCCTCGATTTACTGACGTCCGCCGTGGCCTCGGTCGGGTCCAGCTCGATCAAGGCCTGGCCTTGCGTCACATGCTGGCCGTTGTCGACCAGGATCGCCTTGACGATGCCAGCCTCCAGCGGCTGGATGGTTTTGCTTTTGCCGTTGGGGACGACCTTGCCCTCTGCCACCGCGACGACATCGAGCTTGCCGAGGGTCGACCAGACCAAGGCGATCGCGAACAGCAGCATCAACGCCCACATCAGACCACGCCCTACCGGGGACGCGGGGGTTTCCAGCACTTCCAGCGCCGCCGGCAAGAACTCGACCTCGTCGCGTTGCCGTTGCAGAGGATTGCCCTGGGCTTTTTCAGCGTCGAGGGCGGCGCGAGCGATGTCGCGGTAATGCCGCAGTCGGGGAAACCAGCGATCAAGCAGCGACATGCAGATGCCCCGTCTGATGGCGCCACAACGAGGCATAACGCCCGTCTTGCTGCAGCAGTTCGTCGTGGCTGCCTTCCTCGACGATGGTGCCCTTCTCGACCGTGATAATCCGCTGGGCGATTCTGACCGCGGACAAGCGGTGGGCGATGATGAACACCGTCCGGTCCTTGCAGATCTTGTGCATGTTGCCGTGGATGATGGATTCCGACTCGGCATCCAACGCCGAGGTGGCTTCGTCGAAAATCAGGATTTTCGGATTGGTCACCAGGGCCCGGGCAATGGCAATGCGTTGCCGCTGACCGCCAGACAAACCATTGCCGCGCTCCCCCAGTTCCGTGTCGTAACCTTGCGGCAGCTCCAGGATGAACTCATGGGCACCGGCCAGCTCCGCGGCTTCGACCACCTGGTCAAAGTGCATGCCGGGGGAGGCAAAGGCGATGTTGTCGCGCACCGTGCCTTTGAACAGCATGTTCTCTTGCAGGACCACGCCGATTTGACGCCGCAGTGAAGCGGGATCGAGCACCGACAAATCCATACCGTCGATCAGCACCCGTCCGCGCTCTGGCGAATAGAGGCGCTGGATCAGTTTGGTCAGGGTGCTTTTGCCAGATCCGGAAGGACCAACGATGCCGATGACGCTACCGGCCTCAGCCGTCAACGACAGGCCGCGCAGGATCTCGGGACCATCGGCGCGGTAGCGGAACACCACCCGGTCGAACACCACTTCACCCTTGACCGGCGGCATCGAGGCTTGTCCAGCGGAGACACCGGATTCGGCACGGTTATCGAGGATGTCGCCCAGGCGGGCCATCGACAGCCGCACTTGCTGGAAGTCCTGCCACAGTTGCGCCAGCCGCAGGATCGGGCCACTGACGCGCCCGGACAGCATGTTGAAGGCAATCAGTTCACCGACCGAGAGGTCGCCACCAATCACCAGCCGGGCACCGAACCACAGCAAGGCGGCGGTGGTGAGCTTGCTGATCAGGGAGGCCACCTGATTGGCCGAACTGGACAGATTGGAGGCCTTGAAGGCACTGGATACATAGGCCGCCAGCTGTTCTTCCCAGCGCCGCTGCATCAAGGGTTCGACCGCCATCGACTTGACGGTCTCGATGCCGGTCACCGACTCTACCAGGAACGACTGGTTTTCCGAGCTGCGGCGGAATTTTTCATCGAGCCGGGCCTTGAGTACCGGCGTGACGAGCACCGACAAGGCGATGTAGCACGGCAGCGAGATAAAGACGATCAAGGTCAACAACGGCGAATAGGTCAGCATCACCGCGAAGAACACCAGGGTGAAGAACATATCCATGGCCACCGTCAACGCGTTGCCGGTGAGGAAGTTGCGGATATTCTCCAGTTCACGTACCCGCGCCACACTGTCGCCCACTCGCCGTGCCTGGAAATACGCCAGCGGTAAACCCAGCAAGTGGTTGAATAAACGTGCGCCCAGTTCGACGTCGACCCGGTTGGTCGTATGGCTGAAGACGTAGGTGCGCAAGCCACCCAACAAGGCCTCGAACACGGAAATGGTGATCAGGCCGAACGCCAGCACATCCAAGGTCGACATGGATTTGTGCACCAGCACCTTATCAATCACCACCTGCATGAATAAGGGTGAGACCAGACCAAATAACTGCAGGAAAAACGAACCGGCCAGCACTTCCATGAATTGCTTGCGGTATTTGACAATCGACGGAATGAACCACGACATATCAAACTTTCCACCACCTTGGGCGAGGATGGCGCGCGAAGTCATCAGGATTAAACGACCGGACCAGAGGTGTTCAAATTCGGCCAGGCTGATTTGGAAGGTGCGCTGTTGCACTTCATCGTGCAGCAATACGTTGTCGTTCGCACACTTGGCCACCACCAAAAAGCGGCCATCGCGAAGTTCGGCGATAGCGGGGAGTGGTGTCTGGGCAAGGCGACTGATCTGGCTCGTGGTGGAGCGGGCCTTGAGCCCGACCTGCCGGGCCAGACGCACCAGGGTCAAGGCATCGATAGGCCGGGACAGCCCCGACAGGTGCCTGAGGCGCTCGGCACTGACGGCGACACCCGAGAGTTGGGCGATGACGACGAGTGAGGCAATGCCACTGTCTTCACTTCCTGTGGGTTGTGGCGTTTCGGGCGAAACGCGGCTCCTTGCGTTACGGTCAGACATGTCAACTCAATGGCATTTACGAAAGATAAAAGTACATCGTGCTTATCACAGGCACGACGAACCAACCTTGAGCAGACAAATACATGCAAAAGGTGTTGTAGCTAAAAATTTTGAATTACCAAAAACTTGAACTTAATATCCACTTACAGCAGATATCAAAGAGCCATCAAAGGCTAGCACCTATTACTCTCCAGAAAAAGCATGGTTTTCGCCCACCTACGTGCATTGATGGGCAGGCGCGAGCAACCCTTTCAGTCGAGACGGTTTGTATCAATAAATAAATATTAAGGTACAGGCCTACACTTCGAATGGGCTCTGTTGACTCAACAAGCCACGAATTTCAATGGCTACGGCCATTTTCTCAACTGAATCGCCAGGTAACGGCTATCTTACAATTGGCCCATGATTTTCTATTCCGCACACCCGCAACGCCGTCTCTCAGGCTAGGAATAAGTCCCATTCCCCTCAATGCTGAATTGATAACTTCAACCCTGTTCAGCGTTGGTTCAGCTTAATCGACGGCATTGCCATTGCCTGCTCGTGGCGCTGCTTGCTGCGACGATGCTGACTCAAAGCCGCTGAACCAGCCGTCATTGCGCTGCAGCTTCAAGGCGCAGAGCCCCAGGGTCAGGCTGCGCAAGGCCATGAACAGCAGGAAACTTATCCACAGGCCGTGGTTGCCAAAGCCACTCAGCAGCCAGGCGCAGGGCAGGCTGAGCAGGACGCTGAGCAGCATGCTGTCGCGCATTTCCCGGGCGCGGGTGGCGCCGATAAACAAACCGTCGAGCAGGTAGCTCCAGACCGCGATCAACGGCAACAGGGCCAGGTAAGGCAGGTAGCCGAAGGCGATGTCGCGCACGCTGGGGATGTTGGTCTGCAGGCTGACAAACAGTCGCCCGCCGAGCAGGAACAGCAGTCCGAAGCCGAGGCTCGCCAGCAGCGACCAACCCGCCGCCACCACCAGGGAACGGCGCAAGGTGTCGCGATCGCGCGCGCCGATGGCGTGGCCACAGAGCGCCTCCACGGCATGCGCCAATCCGTCCAGGGCGTGCGCGGTGAGCAGCAGGCCGTTAAGCAGCAGAGCGTTGGCCGCGACGGTGGCGTCGCCCAGGCGCGCGCCCTGGACGGTGATCAGGAAAAACACCGATTGCAGGGCCATGCTGCGAATGAAGATATCGCGGTTCACCGTCAGCAGCGGGCGCCAGTTCCGCCAACGCTGGAGTGCCGCCCAGGCGATGTGCCCGGGGTAGGCGCGCAGGGCCTTGCCGGTCAGGCTCAGGCCGAGCAGGGCGCCGGTCCATTCGGCGATCACCGAGGCGCGGGCCGAACCGACCACGCCCCAGTCCAGTCCGAGGACGAACCACAGGTTCAGGGCAATATTCACCAGGTTGGTGCTCAGCAGGATGGCCAGCGGCGCGCGGGCGTTCTGGGTTCCGAGGAACCAGCCGACCAGAGCATAGCTGGCCAGCGCCGCCGGCAGCCCGAACAGCCGGATGTGGAAGAAGTCCAGGGTCAACTCATGCAATTCGGGCGAAGGTTGCATGAAGGTCAGCGCCAGTTGACTGAACGGCACGGCGATGCTCCCCAGGAACAGCGCCAGCACCAGGCTCAGCAGCAGCCCCTGGACGAGCACCTGGCGCAACGCCGCGCCGTCGCCGCGTCCAGCGGCCTGGGCGGCGAAACCGGTGGAGCCCATACGCAGGAAGCCCATGGCCCAGGCGAGAAAAATATACAGGCTGGCCCCGACCGCCACCGCGCCGAGCTGATGGGCATGGGGCAGGTGACCGATCACGCTGCTGTCGACCAGTGCCACCAAGGGCACGGAAATATTCGACAGGATCATGGGCGCGGCGAGCGCCCAGACCCGGCGGTGAGTCGGGCGGTCGCGCCAGTCAGCGATCAGGGGGGACATGCGGGCTCCTTGCAAGAGCGGGCATTGTAGCGGCTACTGAATGACCCAGCTCAACAACCAGAGCCCGAGTACCAGCCAGAGGATGCCGAGAAAGATCGAGGCGCGCATGAAGGCGCGAACCGCCGAGTAGAGCAGCATCAGGCCGAAGATCAGGATCAGGATGCTGAAGAACGAGGGACTCATGCCCAGGGCGCGGGCGAAGCCGTCGATAAAGTTGCCGCCGGCATGGGTCAGTGCGTGGAAGAAGCCGCTGAGTCCATCGATGATAAAGCGGATCACCGAGCCCAGTGCCTGGCCCAGCCATTCGAAAAAGCTTTCTACCTGCATTAGGTACCCCTGATGAATAAGTCGACTGACGCGCCGCACTCGCAGGGAGCAGGTTTTACAGACCTCCTCGGAGGTTGTCCAGACAGCGTATCAGGAGGGGTTGACCAGATGCATTCTGGGTTGTGGAAACAGGTTGTTGAGGGTTTCCAGCAGGCGCACGTGGTAGATGGGTTTACGGAACAGATCCAGGACCTGCAGCCGCAGCATATCGCTGACATCATCCGTGTCGGTATGGTTGGTGGTCACGATCACCGGTAGGTGCTGGCGCGAGGTGTGTTCACGCAGGCGCTTGATCAACGACATGCCGCTTTCTTCCGGCATACGCAGGTCGGTGATCACCAGGGCGATATCCGGGTGATGCGTCAGGTGCGAGAGCGCGAGCTCGACGGAGATGGCGGTGAAGCAGCAAAAGCCTTCTCCCTCCAGCAATTCGGCCAGTTCCAGCAGTGCGTCCTCTTCGTCGTCCACTAGAAGGAGCTGCTGGCGTGGGGCGGAAGAGGCGTTCATGGGACCATTCCTGTCACTGAGTTCGCTTCCTAGTGTAGCGCCTCTTTACCCGGATGAGGTCGGACGGCGACCAGGTGTCGGCGGCACGGACCCTGGGGGCACAGCGCACGAACCAGGTTGATAGAGCAAGACTATGCATCGGCTAAAAAACGCCCTTTCCCGGCGAATGATCCTATGATGAAAGCAATGTGCAGTTGTCAGGGTAGACGTTGTCATGAACCCCAGCCCCCCTAAGAAACCAAAGATTGTCGCCGCCATAGAGTTTGACCTTGTGTGCGTGATGGTGCTCACCGTGATCTCGAGTCTGCAACTTTGAGCGCGGGAGACAAACTGTTCGGGCTCCTGCTGGGGCGGGGCAGTGAGTCGGCGCCCGAGTCCGTGCGCAATCTGTCCGCCCCGGCGTTCGGCTTGCAGATCCGGCTCGACGACGAAGGCCGGGTATTGAGTGTCGACGGTCCCTTGCGCCATGACCTGGCGCCGCAGGATGCGGCGGGAGGGTTACGCGACCTGCTGCTGCTCTCCAGTCGCCTGTGTGTCGAGGGCGTGCCGGCGGATTGGCTCGGGCAGAGCCTGGACCTGGACTTCATCGGGCCGGCCGGGCAAGTCCTGCATACCCGCGCCTGGGTCCAGCCCGGCAGCGTGGGCTGGTGGCTGCAGGCTGTGGATATCGGTGACCTGCTGGAACACAATCTGCGCTCATCGCTACGTGAGCAGTTGCAGTATTTCGCCGGGCAGATGAGCGAACAATTGCGTATGTGCAGCCTGGCGCGCTTGCCCCAGGTGCTGAACGAGCAGTTGCAGGGGCTGTCCCGACACTGGCGGATTCCCTGTGTCGCCCTGGCGCTGCTGGACGAACATCAGCAGCAGTGGATGGTGTACAGCGAGTATCGGGCCCATGACGCCCCGGCCCTGTGGCGGACCGGTCAAGTCCTGGGTCGTGGCCTGGACAGCCTCAACGGCATGGTGCCGCTGTACTTTAGCGCGCAACAAGGCCTCAGTGAGCATATGCGCCTGCAAGGGGTGATGGGCGATGCCGATGGCTTGCTTATTCCTTTTTGCGATGACCATGGGGTGGCGGCCTGGTTGCTCGGCGGTTTTTACCCGGTGCAACAAACGGCGGCGCGATTGGAGGACCGTGACTGGCTGCAACTGGCGGCGGCTTTGGCCGCGCCGTTGTTGGCCCGCCTGCGGCAGCAATCGCACCATCATCAACTGGAGCGCCTGGAGGTGTTGCAAGGTTTGCTGGGCACCGGTTGGTGGGAATGGACCCCAGCCATTGATCAGTTGCAACTGGCTCCGCAATTGGCCCGGGGGCTGGGGGTGGAGGCGTCGTATGGGATGTTGTCGCTGGAGGGTTGGCTGAGGCTGTTCCATGCCACCGATCGCCAGGAACTTTCCAGCCGCATGCACGACTTGCAGCAGGGCAAGGCGCTGCTGCAAGTCGTGCGACGCCATGCGGAGGATGCCCTCCAGATCCCCCAGTGGTATCGCCTTCAGGGACAAGTGCTGGGTGTCGGTGACAGCCTGCGGATGATTGGCTTCATGCTTGATATCAGTGATGCCAAGCGTCAGAAGTAGCTCGCCACGGCCGCTGTCGGTGCGACTACTTCGGCGGATATGCGCTCATCAACTTGGCCAGCGCCTGATTGATCGCCGCGCTACGCTCGGCGGGTGTCGAACCGTCGTTGAGCCTCTGCTCGGCACTGCCGCGCCAGACCAGCTTGCCGTCCTTGCCATCGAGCAGGTCGACCTGGATGGTCGTGGCCTGGTAATCGACGTTGCGGGTTTCCGTGTACCCAGGGCCGCCCCAGAAACCACCGTGCCAAGGGCCACCCCAACCGCCGCCGTAGCTGGTGCTGACCTGCTGCTGGCGGTTGTCGACGATCAAGTACGCCTGGACCTTCACATCGGCCTTGCCGCCGGCCATGGCCGGGCGCAAGCCATGCTGGTCCAACTGCTCGGCGACCGCCTGGCGAATACGCTGCTCGGTCAAGTCGCTCTTGATCCGCGGATCATCTGGTCGGTACTGCAACGCGGGTTCTTTCCAGCTCCAGCTGCGGTAGGCGGCGAAATCGCGGCTGGCGTCGAAGTCATGGCTGACCTGGGTGGTTTCGCAAGCGCTGAGCAGCACGGCAAAAACCACTAAAGCAAGACGGCGGAACATGATTTTTCTCCGAGACGGGTCTAGCGGGGTGGATAACTGGCCAGGGCCTTGCTCACGGCTTCGCGCAAGGCATCCGCGCGTTCGAGCTGATTGCCCTGGGTGCCGGTCTCGGCGCTGGCGCTCCAGACCGGTTGGCCGGAGCCCGCGTCGAACAGGCTGATGCGCACCACCAGCACTTGCACCTCATAGGTGCGCATGATCGGGGCGCTGGGGTACATGCCATAGCGGTAGCCGTAGGGGCCGCCGGCGTAACCGTAGTCTTCCTGGACCTGGCGCAGACGTTTCTCCACCTGCAGGTCGGCGCTGACCCGCAGGTCCGGCGGCGCCGTGTCGCGGCGTGGCCGCAGGCCCTGCTGTTCGAGGGCATTGCCCACCACTTCGGCCAACTGCGCCGGATCGGCCCAGGGGCTGCCCGCGGGCAGCCGGTCATTGCTCCAGGCCCAGCTGCGGTAGCGTGCGTAGTCCCGTGGCGGCGCCGGGTAGCTGCTCAGGTCCGGGGCATGGGCGACCGGCGCCGGAGCGGGCGGCAGGGGCATGGAGCTGGCGGTGTAGGGGTTGTCGCTCTGGCAGGCAGTCAGACCCAGGCACAGCGCGAGCAGGCAAAAACGGCGACTCATTGCATCCTCCCTATTCAGACCGGACGGCAGATCCAGTGCAGGTAACGTCCCAGTCCGGCAAAACCGGGATGGCGGCGGTGGGCCAGCTCCATTTCCAGCAGGTCCGCCAGGGCGGCGCGGGCCTGGAATTCAACCGGCATGTAATCGTGGAAAACCCGCACACCACTCTGGGTTTCGACCTGCCACAGACCTTCAAGTTGCGCCGCCAACTCCCGTGGATCAAGCGGTTGTTGCGGGGTCAGACTGTGCTTTTCGCCGGCCATGTCGTTCTTGCGCATCTTGCGGAAATGGCCCTTGAGCAAGTTGCGGTAGATCAGCGCATCACGGTTGTAGAAGGCCAGGGACAGCCAGCCATCCGGTTTGCACAGCTGGTGCAGCACCGGCAGGATCGCATGGGGTTCGGCCAGCCATTCGAGCACCGCGTGGCAGAGCACCAGGTCATAAGGTTCGGTGAGCTGGCCGAGCAGGTCCTGCCACGGCGCCTGGATAAAGGTCGCGGTTTGTCCGGCCTCGGCAAAGCGCTGGCGTGCACCCGCGAGCATCGGTTCGGCGGGTTCGGCGAGGGTCACCTGATGACCGCGCTCGGCCAGCCACAAGGACATATGACCCAGACCCGCACCGATATCCAGCACCCGCAACGGGCGCTGCGGCAAGCTCTCGGTCAGGTCGGCCTGGAGCACGGCGAGGCGGATCGCGCCCTTGGCCCCACCGTAGATTTTCTCGGCGAAACGGGTTGCCAGCTGGTCGAAATGACGGTCGCTCATTGGGCGAAGCGCCGTTCGCTGTCGGCCAGCTTGGCGCGGACCACCTCGTTCATGTCCAGCCCCAGTTCACTGCACAGCAGCAGCAGGTAGAGGACAATATCGCCGACTTCCTGCCCGGCATGGGCGAGTTTTTCCGGCGGTAACTGGCGCGATTGATCCTCGCTGAGCCACTGGAAAATCTCCACCAGCTCGGCCATCTCCACGCTGGCGGCCATGGCCAGGTTTTTCGGGCTGTGGAAAGTTTTCCAGGCGTTGCGATCGCGGATGCCGTGCAGGCGTTGGGTCAGTTCATCGAGGTTCATGCGGGTGTTCTCCTTCAAGGCGTCTAGCTTCCGGTGGATGAGAACGGGAAGCAAGGGCCTTGCTGTAGGGATAACACCTGGAGCCGATGAAATATTCGTCAGGGCGGGTAGGTGCAGTGTCAGGCAATCGGCTGCCAGCGACCGCTCAGATGCTCCAGCCCCTTGGCCCCGGACAATTTGAACGCGCCGTTCGAACCGGGTGCGCTGGCCCACAGGCCGACTTCGCCGGGCAGGCGCACCGGCCTTCTGAACGCCACCTCGATCTCGATATTGGCGCTCGGCAGGTGCTCGTGCAGGGCCGCGAGGATACGGGCCTTGTTCCACAAACCATGGGCGATGGGCCGGGGGAAACCGAACAGGCGGGCGCTCAGGGCCGTCAGGTGGATCGGGTTGTAGTCACCGGAAACCCTGGCGTACCGCCGGCCGATATCGACCGGAACCTGCCAGTGCGACAGCTCGGTCAAGGGCAGGGGCGAGGCCTTTTTTTTCTTCGCCGGCTTGGTGTCCAGGTTAACGCCCCGGCAGAGTATCCGGCTTTCGGCTTCCCAGAGCGGCCCGAGGGCATCATCGATCTCGGTGAGCAGATCAAAGGTCGCGCCCTGGACATGGGGCTGCAGGTTGCGTACCTGCACGCCGACCCGCAGATTGCTCATGCCGCCCAGGGGCCGTAACAGGCGGATACGGTTGTTCAGGTGAACCAGGCCCGGCAGTGGAAAGGGAAACTCCTTGGCCGTCAGCAATTGCAGTTGCAGGGGCAAGGCCAGCACATGGGGATAGGTCGCCGGCATCGGGCTGCCCACGGCAAAGCCGCAGACCCGGCGATAGGCAGCCAGGCGCCGTTCATCGACGGTCACCCAACTGCGTAGCCCCAGGTCTGGCAGGTGTTGGCCGGCGATAATGCGTCGTGTCGCGGCACGCAAGTAAAGCGCGGGCAAGCTAGGCGCGGCGGTCAGGTATTGCCAGTTTACGGGCATGCGCGGGCTTTCCATGAGCGGTCGCTATAATTTGTAGGGATTATCTTTATTTATCGTGGGCAATATCTTTCCCATCATAGGACGGATTCGTTGCCTTGTATTGCTCTGATCCCAGGCGTGAATGCAAGGGCCTGCCATCGCAGTGTTGCGCACCAACGGCTTGCCTGGTGTCGGCAGCGCTGGTCCTGTCGGCATTGTCAGAAGTGCCCGCTTGGCCTAAGGTCGCAGCCTGAACGCCGTCTTGCGACATAAGGTCTATTCATGCCGACTAACGGACAACGTGGTCCCCAACGCCAGATTCCGACCCTGTCGTCCCTGCCGCGGCCGCTGTACGCCCGGGCCGAGAGCCTGAGCGCCGGCTCGTGGACGCCGCGTCATCGGCATGACTGGGTGCAGTTTTCCTATGCCATCAGCGGGGTGCTGGGTGTGCACACCGCCGAAGGCAGCTTCTTCGCACCGCCGCAATGGGGCGTGTGGATTCCGGCCGGGCTGGAGCATGAGGTGGTCACCTCGATGCGCGCGGAAATGCGCAGTCTGTACGTGCGTCGCGAGGATTGCCGGTGGGCGCCGGCGCGGTGCCGGGTGCTGGAGGTGACGCCGCTGGCTCGGGAACTGATCAAGAGTTTCTGCCGGTTGCCGGTCGATTATCCCGAGGACGGTGGCAGCGAAGGGCGCTTGGTGCAGGTGTTGCTGGATCAGTTGGCGGGGTTGCCGGAGGTGGGGTTTTCGCTACCGCTGCCGCGTCACTCGCGGCTGCTCGACTTGTGCAATGAGCTGATTGAAAACCCCGAATTGGCGGTGACCCTGGGGCAGTGGGCCGAGCGCCTGGGCATGTCGGAAAAAACCTTGATGCGCTTGTTTCAGCGTGAGACCGGCCTGAGTTTTCGTGGCTGGCGTCAGCGCGCCCGATTGCTGTCGTCGCTGCGGACGTTGGAGGCGGGTGACAGCGTGACCCGGGCCGCGCTGTCCTGTGGTTATGACTCGACGTCGGCCTTTATCGCCGCGTTCAAGGGCTTGTTCGGTTATACGCCGGGGGAACTGTTCCGCCACTGAGTGCCGAAACACCGCCGCACCAATGTGGGAGCGGAGCTTGCCCGCGAAGAGGCCCTTGAGGGCGCTAAAAGCTTCGCGGGCAAGCACCGCTCCGACGTGTGTCTCAGGTCCGGAACCGCTTGACCAACGCATCCAGTTCGCTGGACAGCCCCGCCAGGCCCTGGGAGTCGAGCCGCGCCGAGTTCGCCAGTTCCGCCACCAACTGCGCATCGCCATGGATCTGGCTGATATGTCGGTTGATGTCTTCGGCGACGTGGTGCTGTTCTTCCGCCGCGGTGGCGATCTGGGTGTTCATGTCGCGGATCACGTCCACCGACTCGCGGATCTGCCCGAAACTGGTGCGTGCCAGGCCGATACGGTTCACCGATTCCTGCGACACCTCAAGGCTGGCATGCATCTGTTGCGCGACCTGGCTGGTGCGTTTGGCCAGATTACCGAGCAGACCGTCGATTTCCGCCGTGGAGTCGGCGGTACGCTTGGCCAGGGCTCGCACCTCGTCGGCGACCACCGCAAAACCACGGCCTTGTTCTCCGGCCCGGGCCGCTTCGATGGCGGCGTTGAGCGCCAGCAGGTTGGTTTGTTCGGCAATCGAGCGAATGGTGCCGAGAATCGACTGGATATTGTTGCTGTCGGTCTCCAGTTGCTGCATCGACTGGGCCGACTGCGAGATTTCATGGCTCAACTGGTCGACGCTGGTGACCGCCGCATCGATCTGCTGCTGGCCTTCGCGGGCCTGGCGCTGGCCGCTGTCGGCCGATTCGGCGGCCTGGCTGCAGGAACGGGCGACTTCGTTGGCGGTGGCGACCATCTCGTGGAACGCCGTCGACACCATGTCCACTGCCTCGCGTTGGCGTCCGGCGGCGTCGGCCATGTCCCCGGAGACCCGGGTGGAGTTACGCGACGAATCGAGAATTTTGTTGGCCGACTGGCCAATGTGCTGAATCAGGCTGCGGATCGCGCCGAGGAACTGGTTGAACCAGTTGGCCAGCTGCGCGGTTTCGTCGCTGCCACGGATCTGCAGGTTCTGGGTCAGGTCGCCTTCGCCCTGGGCGATGCCTTCCAGGCCGCTGGCCACGCTGCGGATTGGCCGGACGATGAGGCTGGCGAAGCTGGCGCCGACAATGGCGAAGATCACCGCGAGCACGGCGGCGATAATTGCCACCAGCCAGGTCAGCTGGTTGGCCGAGGCCATCACTTCGCTCTGCTTGATCAGGCCGATAAAGGTCCAGCCCAGTTGCTCGGACGGCCAGACGTTGGCCATGTAGTGCTCGCCGTTGATATCGACTTCCACCAGGCCTTTGCCGGCCTTGGCCAGGTCCGCGTAACCGCCACCGAGACTGCCCAGGGCCTTGAAGTTGTGCTCCGGCTGCTTGGGGTCCACCAGCAGGTTGCCGCTGCTCTCCATCAGCATCAGGTAGCCGCTTTCACCGAGTTTGATCTGCTTGACGATCTCGGTGAGCTGCTTGAGGGTCACGTCGACACCGACGACGCCTCCCTGGGGCCCCAGCTTGTTGTCCACGGTGCGCACGGTACCGATCATGACGGCGTCGTCGGCAGCCCAGTAGTAGGCGGAGGTCCGCAGGGTCTTGCCGGGGTTGGCTAGCGCGGTCTTGTACCAGGGACGGACACGTGGGTCGTAGTTGGCCAGTTTCGGGTCGGCTGGGGTGGAAACGTAGCCACCGTTACCAACGCCGTAGGACACGTAGGAATAGGCCGGATGGGCCAGTCGCATGCCCTCAAGCAGGTCGTAGATCTGTTTGTCCTGCTCGTTAAGGGCCGTTTGCCCGGCATCGGCGCTCATGTAGCTCTTGAGCACGCCATCGGAATTTTTTATCAGTGGATGGTTCGTCATGTATTCAACGTTCTGACTGACGCCGTCGAAGAACAGCTGCATGGCGTTGCTGACCTGACGGATTTCCCGGCCACTGCCGTCGACAAAGTTGCTGCGGGCTTCGCTGCGCAGGTTCAGTACCACCAGGGTGGCAACCAGGACCACCGGTAAGCAGGCGACGATTGCAAACGCCCAGGTCAGTTTCTGCTTGATGTTCATCCGCGCTCCAGATTTTTCTTGTAGACCCCAGACGTGCTGATCACGTGGGGGCGGTATAGGGCAGCTGTGAAAGTGATGGTTGTGCTGAAAATCCGTTTCGCTGGCGGCGTGCTGATTGTCCGACAAAAACGCCTTTGTCTTAAAGCGCTTCGGCTGGCGCGGAAAAAAGTTGAGGTATAGGGTGGATATTCTGATTTTTTCTGAGCATCAGGCTGTCGACCGTGCTCGGAAACCACAAGGTGCTGCCTGAGCCATAGCCTGATAATCGTCGGCTATTCTCTGGCGTTGCGGCGTTCACTTGGCCGATTCGTCGGAATAATCTGGCACATTGAGTGCATTGGAGAGTATTCGAGGTCGGCATCCTCTCCCCGCTGTGAGAGGATTGCCGTATAACGAGTGACATTCGCGTGTTTGGCAATAAAGGACCCACAATAAAAGCTGATGAAGACTCCAAAACGCATTGAACCCCTGATCGAGGACGGTCTGGTCGACGAGGTGCTGCGCCCACTCATGAGTGGTAAAGAGGCAGCGGTTTATGTGGTGCGCTGTGGCAATGAGCTACGTTGTGCCAAGGTCTACAAGGAGGCGAATAAACGAAGTTTTCGTCAGGCGGCCGAGTATCAGGAAGGCCGCAAGGTGCGCAACAGCCGGCAGGCCCGGGCCATGGCCAAGGGCTCCAAGTTCGGCCGCAAGGAGACCGAGGACGCCTGGCAGAACGCGGAGGTGGCGGCGTTGTTCCGTCTGGCCGGTGCCGGCGTACGGGTGCCCAAGCCGTTCGACTTCCTGGAAGGCGTGCTATTGATGGAGTTGGTGGCGGATGAGTACGGCGATGCCGCGCCACGCCTCAACGACGTGGTGCTGGAACCGGATCAGGCGCGCGAGTATCACGCGTTCCTGATTTCCCAGATCGTGCTGATGTTGTGTACCGGTCTGGTGCATGGTGACCTGTCGG
This sequence comes from Pseudomonas sp. GW821-FHT03C07, assembly GCF_059420925.1. Taxonomy (NCBI): domain Bacteria; kingdom Pseudomonadati; phylum Pseudomonadota; class Gammaproteobacteria; order Pseudomonadales; family Pseudomonadaceae; genus Pseudomonas; species Pseudomonas sp. GW821-FHT03C07. Next base: position 19,593 of record NZ_JBWKUQ010000018.1, on the reverse strand, counting down.
AGTTCAACGTGTTGTTGACGCCGCAGGGACCGGTGATCATCGACCTGCCCCAGGCGGTGGATGCGGCGGGCAACAACCATGCCTTCAGCATGCTGGAGCGCGACGTCGGCAACATGGCGTCGTACTTCGGGCGTTTTGCTCCGGAGCTCAGGGACACCCGCTATGCCAAGGAAATGTGGGCGTTGTTCGAAGCCGGCACCTTGCATCCGGGCAGTGTGCTGACGGGTGAGTTCGACGATCCGGAAGAACTCGCCGATGTCGGCAGCGTGATGCGCGAGATCGAAGCGGCGCGCTTCGAGGAGGAGCGCCGGCAGGCGATCCGCGCGGCGGATGACAAGCCGCCGAGCAAGGCCGAAGAGCCGCCTCCGCCGTGGATGCAGCAGTGATCGAGTAAAAACTGTGGGAGCGGGGGGGGGGGGGGGGGGGGGGGGGGGGGGGGGGGGGGGGGGGGGTGGGGGGGGGGGGGGGTG
>NZ_JBWKUQ010000018.1:0-19116 GCF_059420925.1 Pseudomonas sp. GW821-FHT03C07 | reverse complement strand
ACCCCCCCCCCCCCCCTCCCCCCCCCCCCCCCCCCCCCCCCCCCCCCCCCCCCCCCCCCCCCCGCTCCCACAGGATTTGTGTTTGGCTTTAAGTGGATAGCATCGCGACTGAAGCCGGATTTTTCAATTGCAGCAACCCCCCGACGCCAGGTCCTTGAGGATCGGGCAATCAGGCCGATGGTCGCCGTGGCAGTGCTCCACCAGATCCTGCAAGGTGTCGCGCAGGCTGGCCAGTTCCTCGATCTTGCGGCTCAATTCCTCGATATGCTGACGCGCCAGGGCCTTGACGTCGGCGCTGGCGCGTTGGCGGTCCTGCCAGAGGGCCAGCAACCTGCCGACCTCTTCCAGGGAGAAACCCAGGTCCCGGGAACGTTTGATAAACGCCAGGCTATGCAAATCTTGCGCACTGTACAAACGGTAGCCGCTGTCCGTGCGGTTGGCGGCCTTGAGCAGGCCGATGGACTCGTAGTAACGAATCATCTTCGCGCTCAGGCCACTCTGGCGGGCTGCTTGGCCGATATTCATGACAACTCCTTCAGTCGAGATCTTTCGGTTTCCAGGTCTTGAGCAGCAACGCATTGCTCACCACGCTGACGCTGGACAAGGCCATGGCCGCTCCAGCCAGTACCGGGTTGAGCAGGCCGAAGGCGGCCAGGGGAATGCCGATCAGGTTATAGACGAAAGCCCAGAACAGATTCTGGCGGATCTTCGCATAGGTCTTGCGGCTGATCTCCAGGGCTGCTGGCACCAGTCGCGGATCGCCACGCATCAGGGTGATACCCGCCGCGTGCATGGCGACATCGGTGCCGCCGCCCATGGCAATGCCAATATCGGCGGCGGCCAGCGCCGGGGCGTCGTTGATGCCGTCGCCGACCATCGCCACCACGGCGTGCTGCTTCAGCTCGGCGACGATGGCTGCCTTGTCCGCCGGCAGCACCTGTGCGTGAACATCATTGATACCGAGGGCCTCGGCGACCACCCTGGCGCTGCCGCGATTGTCGCCGGTCAGCAGGTGGCTGCCGATCTGCCGGGCCTTGAGCTGCTGGATGGCTTGCAGGGCGCCGTGCTTGAGTGTGTCACCAAAGGCAAACAGACCGAGCACGTGCGGTTGCGGGCCTTGCTCGATCAGCCAGGACAGGGTCCGGCCCTCGGCTTCCCAGGCGCTCGCCGATTCGGCCAACGCGCCGGCGTCCAGGCCACTTTCGTCGAGCAGGCGCTGATTGCCCAGGGCCAGGGCGCGCTCGCCGAGACGACCGGCGATGCCACGACCGCTCAGGGCGCGGCTGTCATTCACCTCCGCCAGGGTCAGGCCGCGTTCCGCGCAGGCGTCCAGCACCGCCTTGGCCAGGGGGTGTTCGCTGCCACGCTGGAGGGCGCCGGCCAGTTGCAGCACGTTGTCGTCGTCACCGGCCGTGGCGCTCAGGTGGGCGATGCGTGGCGCGCCGGAAGTGAGGGTGCCGGTTTTGTCGAAGACCACGGTGCTGACTTCATGGGCGCGCTCCAGGGCGTCGGCGTCCTTGATCAGGATGCCATGGCGCGCGGCCACGCCGGTGCCGGCCATGATCGCCGTCGGCGTCGCCAGGCCCAGGGCGCACGGGCAGGCAATCACCAGCACGGCCACGGCATTGATCAGCGCAGTCTCCAGCGGCGCGCCGTGCAGCCACCAGCCGATCAATGTCGCCAGGGCCAGCAGCAGGACGGTCGGGACAAATACCTGGCTGACCTTGTCCACCAGCTTCTGAATCGGTGCCTTACCGGCCTGGGCGTCCTCCACCAGGCGGATAATCCGCGCCAGCACGGTTTCGGTGCCCAGCGCCCGGGTTTTCACCAGCAACCGACCTTCACCGTTGATGGCCCCGCCGGTGACTGCGTCGCCGGGTTGCTTGGGTACCGGCAGGCTTTCTCCGCTGATCAACGCTTCATCGGCGTGGCTGCGGCCTTCGACCACCTCGCCGTCCACCGGGAAACGTTCGCCGGGTTTGACCAGCACCAGGTCATCGAGACGCAGGGCACTGATGGCGACGTCCTGTTCGCGGCCGTCGATCAGTTGGATCGCCCGCTCCGGACGCAAGGCTTCCAGGGCGCGGATGGCGCTGGCGGTCTGGCGCTTGGCGCGGCTTTCCAGGTACTTGCCCAGCAGCACCAGGGCGATCACCACCGCCGAGGCTTCGAAGTACAGATGGGGCATGCTGCCGGGGGTGGCGTTGGCCCATTGATACAGGCTCAGGCCATAACCGGCACTGGTGCCGAGGGCGACCAGCAGGTCCATATTGCCAGCCCCGGCCTTGAGCGCCTTCCAGGCGGCGACATAGAAGCGCGCGCCGAAGATAAACTGCACCGGGGTGGCCAGGGCCCATTGCAGCCAGGCCGGCAGCATCCAGTGGTAGCCCAGCGGCTGGATCAGCATCGGCACCACCAGTGGCAGGGCCAGGGCAATCGCCAACAGCAGGGACAAGCGCTCGCGGCGCAGACGACGTTGCTGGTCCTGGGCGACGGCGGCCTCGCTTTGCCGCAGGTGGGCGGTGTAGCCGGCGTTCGTGATCGCGACAATCAGAAGGCGCGGATCGACCTGGCCGAGCAGATCCAGATGGGCGCGTTCACTGGCCAGGTTGACGCTGACCCGCTGCACGCCGGGTACCTTGCTCAAGGCTCGTTCGACCCGGCCGGCGCAGGAGGCGCAGGTCATGCCACCGATATCCAGTTCCAGGCTGTGCGTGGGCACGCTGTAGCCGGCTTGCTCGATGGCGCTGAGCAGCGCCGGCAGGCTATCGGCCGGGGCCTGGACACGGGCCTGTTCGGTGGCGAGGTTGACGCTGACGGCGCTGGCGCCGGCGACCTTGCTCAGGGCGCGTTCGACACGACCGGCGCAACTGGCGCAGGTCATGCCGGCGATCGGCAGGTCGAAGAGGGTGGAGGCGAGCATGGGCAATACTCCTGGAGAAGTTGCCCCAAGGATCAACCTTGCCCCATTGGCAAGGTCAAGCCCTTATTGATAGCCCAGCGACACCTGTTTCAGGCGCAGGCCTTCCGGGCCGCCGATGATGGCGAACTTGCGCACATCGCCGCCGCTGAGCTTGATCACCTGTTCGGGGGTGGTGAGCATGCCGGCTTCGCAGCCCGGAGTCTGTCCGGGCAAGAATTTCAAGCGGATGGAGACATTGCCAGGCGGCAGGTTGAAGGAGGTGGATTGTTCCTGGAACAGCCGGGCGGACAGTTGGTCCTGAAGGTAGATGCCGATCTCGCAGGAGGTGGAGACTTCCAGGCGCTCGCGAGAAATGATCAGTACCGCGTAGTTCTCTCCGGCCGCACTGGCGAAAGGACTCGCACCGAAAATACTGAGAAGGCCGAACAGGCTGAATGCTGACCAGCGCATGGCTGAATCTCCTACGGATTGATCGTCGATGCCGAAGCTTGGCGCAGGCTCGCGTTAAATGCCAGCCCGGCAGTGTCATCAGGAACTTGACCTTGCCACGGTGGCAAGCTTGAGACTGCAAACATTCCCCCATGAAAGGAGCTGTGTCATGCAAGTCTTCAATGTCCAGGGTATGTCCTGCGGTCACTGTGTACGGGCCATTACCCAGGCGGTTCAGGCCCGGGATCCGGCGGCCGATGTGCGAGTCGACCTGGCGGCGAAGGAGGTCGGCGTCAGCAGCAGTCGGCTGTCGGCGGAGGAAGTGCTCAGCGCCATCAGCGAAGAAGGTTATGAGGCGAAGCTGGCGGTTTGACGCGGATCCGCTAAATACCGCCGCCACTACGTTCAACGCGGTCACCATGGTCAGCACGGTCACCACGGTCACCACGGTCACCACGGTTACCACGGTCAACATGGCCAACACGGCCAACACGGCCAGCGCGGTCAACTGTAGGAGCCGGCTTGCCGGCGATGGCGGCCGGATAATCGACGCAGGACTTACTGGCCTCATTGCCAGCAAGCCGGTATCTACAGATCGTGCGCTGTTCCGGTTTTTTTAATAGTTAGCGACCTATCAGAATGTTCAAGGCCTCCTTGCGCCGCTAGACTAGCGATCCGCGCCGATCTTCCCTGGACACCAGATGAACCTGCGAACCATCCTGATTCTTGGTGCCCTGAGCGCTTTCGCGCCCCTGGCCATCGACTTCTACCTACCGGGCTTCCCGGCCATGGCCACGGCCTTCGGTACCGATGAAAAACATATCCAGCTGACCCTGGCGGTGTATTTTCTCGGTCTCTCCATCGGCCAGTTGGCCTATGGGCCGGTGGCCGACCGCTTCGGTCGGCGGCTGCCGTTGCTGGTGGGGGTGGCGCTGTTCACCGTTGCCTCCCTGGCCTGCTCCTTCGCCCCGAGCCTGGAATGGCTGATTGGCGCGCGGTTTGTCCAGGCCCTGGGCGGCTGCGCCGGAATGGTGATTTCCCGTGCGGTGGTCAGCGACAAATGCGATGCGGTGGGGTCGGCCAAGGTCTTTTCGCAACTGATGCTGGTGGTGGGGTTGGCGCCGATCCTGGCACCGATGCTCGGTGGCGTGCTGGTCAATCTCTATGGTTGGCATTCGATCTTTATCGCCCTGACGATCTTCAGTGCCTTGGCGGCCATCGCGGTGATTCTTGGCCTGCCGGAGAGCCTGCCGGCCAATCACCCACGTCCGCCGTTGTCGGGGGCGTTGCGCCAATACGGCCGGTTGTTGGGCGACCGTCTGTTCCTCGGCCACGCCCTGACCGGCGGCATCGCGATCGCCGGGATGTTTGCCTATATCGCCGGTTCGCCGTTCGTGTTCATCAAGCTTTATGGCGTACCGGCCGAGCACTACGGCTGGTTGTTCGGCGCCAATGCCGCGGGTTTTATCCTGACGGCACAGGTCAATGCGCGCTTGTTGGCCAAGCGCGGCCCGGCCTTTCTGCTGGTGCGCGCGGTGTGGGTCTACCTGGCTGCCGGCCTGGCGCTGCTGGCCATCAGCAGTCTGCACCCGCAACAGTTGTGGCCGTTGCTGGTACCGCTGTTCATCTGTATTTCCAGCCTGGGCTGCATCCTGCCCAATGCCTCGGCCTGTGCCATGAACGGCCAGGGCGGGCGCGCCGGCAGCGCGTCGGCAACCCTGGGTTGCCTGCAGTTCGGCGTGGCGGCGGCTGCCGCGTCATTGGTCGGAGTGCTGCACGATGGCAGCGCCGTGCCGATGGCTCTGGTCATCAGCCTGTGCGGTGTACTGGTGGTCACGCTGGCCATGTCGACTCGCCGCGTGCAGAACGCGCGAGTCATCCAGGGCTAGGTTCCCGGCGCGGGATCAACCGACGGCGCGTTGTTGGTGTTCGGGGAAAGCGTGGGGGGCCTGCAACCTGGCTTGCAGGGTGCTGACAAAGGCGCGGGCTTCGGATTCGCTACGGAAGGTCACCACGTGCTGGTCCAGACGGACCTGCCATTGATTGCCGTGGGACCTGGGCAGTTCTTTGAGCAGTATATTCATTGCGGACTTCCTCCTGTTGGTAACGACTCATTCTCTGTTGCTTGAAAATGACTGCATTAAAACCAAAACAGCAGTGAGGGTACGATTGTAGCGCCGATTTTCTGCTTGCAGATGACCTGGCTCAATCATCTGACTGGTGGTTGCTCTGATTTTTTTGCAGGAGCAAACCTGTCTCATGAGTCCGCGTTTCTGCAAACGCCGAAAACCCTGTAGGAGCCAGCTTGCTGGCGATGGCGTGCAAATGGGCGCTGCAAGGCTCAAGGGCCTCATCGCCAGCAAGCTGGCTCCTACAGGATGGTGTGCTGTCAGGTCGACAGGTGCGCGGGATTCGACTCAGAACCCTTCCAGCACGATCTTGCCCTTGGCCTTGCCACTTTCCAGCAACTCATGGGCACGGCGCAGGTTGGCGGCGTTGATCTGGCCGAAATGTTCGCCCAGCGTGGTTTTCAACACGCCGGCATCGATCAGTTCGGCAACGCGGTTGAGCAGGTTGTGCTGTTCGATCATGTCGTCGGTCTCGAACATCGAGCGGGTGTACATGAACTCCCAGTGCAACGACAGGCTCTTGCGCTTGAGTTTACTGATGTCGAGGCCTTTCGGGTCGTCGATCAGCGCCAGCTTGCCCTGGGGCTTGAGGGCTTCGACCAGTTGGTCGAGGTGGCTGTCGGTCTGGGTCAGGCTGGCGACATGGGTCACCTGCGCCTGGCCGTGGGCCTTGAGTTCTTCGCTCAGCGGCCGGCGGTGATCGATGACCAGATCGGCGCCCAGCGCTTTTACCCAGTCCCGAGTTTCGGCGCGCGAAGCGGTGCCGATGACTTTCAGGCCGGTCAACTGGCTGGCGAGCTGGGTCAGGATCGAACCGACACCACCGGCGGCGCCGACGATCAACAGGCTCTGGCCCTGATCAGCCTTGTCCTCGGCGATTTGCAGGCGTTCGAACAGCAGCTCCCAGGCGGTGATGGCGGTCAACGGCAAGGCGGCGGCTTCGGCAAAACCCAGGCTTTTCGGCATGTGCCCGACGATGCGCTCATCCACTACATGCAACTCGCTGTTGGCGCCGGGGCGAGTCAGGGAGCCGGCATAGAAAACCGGGTCGCCGACCTTGAACAGGCTGACGTTGCTGCCGACTGCCTTGACCACGCCGGCCACATCCCAGCCGAGCACCTTGGCTTCACCGTTTTCCGCGGGCATGAACTGGCGGACCTTGGTGTCCACCGGATTGACCGAGATGGCCTTGACCTCCACCAGAAGGTCACGGGGACCGGCGACCGGGGCGGGCAGTTCGATGTCCTGCAGGGACAGCGGGTCGTTGACGGGCAGGGATGCATAGAAGGCGATGGCTTTCATGTGAAAACTCCAGCGGGCAATGATTTCGATGGCGCCATGATTGGCTATTTCACTTGAAGATAAAACCGGCTAAAACAGCAGGCTCTTTCAATATTTTTTTGATAATGCCGAGGCCTCCATGCTGCGTTTCGATGACTTGCAGTTGTTTGTCCGGGCCGCCGACCTGGGCAGCTTGTCGGCGGCGGCGCGGGTCATGGACATGTCGGCGGCGGTGGCCAGTGCCGCGCTGAAACGGATCGAACAGCAACTGGGCGCGCGCCTGCTGGCGCGCTCGACCCGCAGCCTGCGACTGACGGCTGAAGGCGAGGGCTTCCTGGAATATGCCCGGGGCGCGTTGAGCCAACTTGATGAGGGACGCCGGTTGTTGGCCCGTGGCCAGGATCAGGTCAGCGGGGTCTTGCAGTTGTCGGCGCCCTCGGACTTCGGACGTAACCTGCTGCTGCCCTGGCTGGACGAGTTCCAGCGCGAGCACCCGCAACTGACCGTGCGCCTGCTGCTCGGCGACCGCATTGCCGATCTGTTCCGCCAGCCGGTGGACATTGCCTTGCGTTATGGCGAGCCGGAGGACTCCAGCCTGGTGGCGCTGCCTGTGGCGCCGGACAACCACCGGGTGCTGTGCGCGGCACCGAGCTATCTGGCGCGGCACGGCGAACCGCGCACGTTGGCGCAACTGGCGCAGCACAACTGCCTGCTCTACATGCTGAGCAGTCGGGTGCATGACCATTGGCGTTTTCACGATGGCAAGCGCGAAGTCGGCCTGACCGTCAGCGGCGATCGTTTCAGCGACGACGCCGATGTGGTGCGGCGCTGGGCCGTGGCCGGGGTCGGTATCGCCTACAAATCCTGGCTGGATGTGTCGGCCGATGTTCTCGCGGGACGCTTGCAGGTGCTGTTGCCGGAGCTGCGCTGTGAGCGTGCTCCGCTGAATTTGTTGTGCGCCCATCGCGCTCAATTGAGTAAGCCGGTGAACTTGTTGCGCGAGATGCTGAGCCGGCGATGCGCCCAACTCGGGCGCCTGGCGCCGGTTTCCCGGATATGAGACGGGCCGATCTCAAAGAGGTTCTGTTACAACCCGTTCAGGAATAAAGGTCGGCTCCCCGCATATTGTGGTTTAGGCTGAAGACATTGGATCCAATATCCTCGCGGCGGGTTACGCATCTTGTTTCATTCGCCGCCGTTGATTACCAAACGACGAAAAAATCCCCCGGTTTTTGGCATTTTCGCGTCTTGGCTTGGGCGGGATTACTCCTCAGTATGCCCCGTGTGCGTTCGATCAGTGTTTCAACAGGGAGTGAAGACATGGAATATGCACCTTGCGTCAGTCAGATTGCCACGTTGCTTGCCGACCCCAAGCGCAGTGCAATGATGTGGGCGTTGTTGGATGGCAGCGCCCGGGCTGCCGATGAGTTGGCCCTGTGCACGGGCCTGTCGCTGTCCTCGGCCAGCGCCCACCTGGCGCGCCTGAGTTCGGGTGGCCTGGTCCGGATCGAGGAGCGCGGGCGCAAGCGTTTCTTCCGCCTCGCCGCCCCGGAAGTCGGTACGGCGGTGCAAGCCTTGGCCAGCGCTTCATTGGCCAGTGCGCCGCTGGCGATGGCGCATGCGGTGAAGGCCCTGGCCCCTGACGCTGACGCTCTACGTCACGCGCGGGTTTGCCACGATCATCTGGGAGGGGAGCTGGCCGGCGAGCTGTACCAGCGCCTGCTGGCGGCGGGCTGGGTCGAACAACAGGAACTGCGGCTGCGGGTCACCAGCAAGGGCGCGGCGCGCCTGGCCGAGCGCGGCCTGTACATCCAGGCGCTGGCCCATGGGCAGCGCGAGATCGCCTGTGTCTGCCACGACCTGCAACGTCGCCCCCACCTGGGTGGGGCGCTGGGTGCCGGGCTGCTGCAACTGTTTCTGCAATCCGGCTGGCTGGCCTCGCGGGAAGATTCCCGGGCCTTGCAGGTGTCCGCGCTCGGGCAGCGGCAGATCGACAAGCTGGCCAGTGAAGTCGAGCTCGAATTGGCTGGCTGAACCCCAGTGGCCTGCCGCACGGATGCGGCGGGCGTCGCTCAAGACTGCGAACAGGTCGTAACCAGAAACCAGCCCCGCTGACGATACCGCACACTCGATCGAAGATTCGAATCGAGGGATATCCCATGGAAGCTCAAGGCTACAGCGCGGCGGAACGACTGGAACGCTTGCCCATCAGCGGTTATCACCGGCTGATTTTCATCATCATTGCCCTGGCGTTTTTCTTCGACTCCATGGACCTGGCGATGATGACTTTTCTGCTTGGCTCGATCAAAGCCGAGTTTGCCCTCAGTAGTGCCCAGGCCGGTCTGCTGGCCAGTTCGAGCTTTTTTGGCATGGTGGTCGGCGCTTCGCTGTCGGGTCTGCTTGCCGACCGCTTCGGGCGCAAGCCGGTGTTCCAGTGGAGCATCGTGCTCTGGGGGCTGGCCAGCTACCTGTGTTCCACCGCGCAGACCGTCGAGAGCCTGACGCTGTTTCGCATCCTGTTGGGGTTCGGCATGGGTATGGAGTTTCCGATTGCCCAGTCGATGCTCTCGGAACTGATTCCGGCCAAGCGCCGTGGACGTTATATCGCACTGATGGACGGCTTCTGGCCCCTTGGCTTTGTTGCGGCGGGGCTGCTGTCGTATTTCCTGCTGCCACTGGTGGGCTGGCGGGACATCTTCCTGGTGCTGGCGATACCGGCGGTGTTTGTTCTGGCGATTCGCTTTTTCATCCCCGAGTCACCGCGCTGGCTGGAGCAGGCCGGGCATCATGCGGCGGCGGACAAGGTGCTGGGCGAAATCGAGGCGCGAGTGCGCACTTCGCTCAAGCGCACGTCGTTGCCGATCCCGCTGCGCCTGCCCCGTGGCGTGGACCGTGCGCCGAGTTTCTTTTCGGCTTTTCAACAACTGTGGTCACCGCTGTACCGCCAGCGCACGATGATGATCTGGAGCGTCTGGTTCTTTGCCCTGCTCGGCTTCTACGGCCTGACCTCCTGGCTCAGTGCCTTGCTGCAGCAGTCGGGTTTCGCGGTGACACAGTCGGTGTATTACACGGTGCTGATTTCCCTGGGCGGGATTCCGGGGTTCCTGATGGCGGCCTGGCTGGTGGAACGCTGGGGGCGTAAGCCGGTGTGCATCGTCACCTTGCTCGGCGGCGGGGTCATGGCGTTTTTCTACGGGCAGAGCGCGGTGTTCGGCGGCAATGTCGGTCTGCTGGTGGGCTCGGGGTTGTTGATGCAGTTCTTCCTGTTCGGCATGTGGGCGGTGTTGTACACCTACACGCCGGAGTTGTACCCGACGTCGGCGCGGGCCACGGGTTCCGGTTTCGCCTCGGCGGTGGGACGGATCGGCTCGTTGCTCGGGCCGCTGGTAACCGGGCTGGTGTTTCCGGTGATGGGGCAGGGCGGGGTATTTGCCCTGGGAGCGCTGTGCTTCGTGATTGCGGCGGCGCTGGTCTGGCGTTTTGGCATGGAAACCAAAGGCAGGGCACTGGAGGAACTGAACGAGGTGGCAGAGGTATAAGGCTGAACACGGTCATTGTAGGCGCCGGCTTGCTGGCGATGACGGCCGAATAGGCGATGTAAGTCTTTCGGGCCTCATCGCCAGCAAGCTGGCTCCTGCAGGGTGGGGTCAGGGTTTGACCAACCGCGCATCCAGGCTGTTCTGCGCCAGGCGTTGGGCCTGCTCCTTGGTCATGCCCAGGTGAGTGTGCAGGGCGTAGAAGTTCTCGGTCACATAACCGCCGAAGTAGGCCGGGTCATCGGAGTTCACCGTGACCTTCACGCCGCGCTCGAGCATGGCGAGGATGTTGTGCTGCGACATGTGATCGAACACGCAGAGCTTGGTGTTCGACAACGGGCAGACGGTCAGCGGGATCTGTTCGTCGATGATCCGCTGCATCAGCCGCTCGTCCTCGATGGCCCGCACGCCGTGGTCGATGCGCTGGATCTTCAGCAGGTCGAGGGCTTCCCAGATGTACTCCGGCGGACCTTCCTCGCCGGCGTGGGCGACGGTCAGGAAGCCTTCGTCACGGGCGCGGTCGAAGACCCGCTGGAACTTGCTCGGCGGGTGACCCATTTCCGAACTGTCGAGGCCGACCGCGACAAAGGCGTCACGGAACGGCAGCGCCTGGTCCAGGGTTTTCTGTGCCTGGTCTTCACTGAGGTGACGCAGGAAGCTGAGGATCAGGCCACTGCTGATGCCCAGTTGTTGTTCGCCATCCTTGAGGGCGGCGGCGATGCCGTTGAGCACCACTTCGAAGGGAATGCCCCGGTCGGTGTGGGTCTGCGGATCGAAGAAGGGTTCGGTGTGGATCACGTTCTGCGCCTTGCAGCGCAGCAGGTAGGCCCAGGTCAGGTCGTAGAAGTCCTGGGAGGTGCGCAGGACGTCGGCGCCCTGGTAGTAGAGGTCGAGGAATTCCTGCAGGTTGTTGAAGGCATAGGCCTTGCGCAAGGTCTCCACGTCGCTCCACGGCAGGGCGATCTTGTTGCGCTCGGCCAGGGCAAACAGCAACTCCGGCTCCAGCGAGCCTTCCAGGTGCAGGTGCAGTTCTGCCTTGGGCAGGGCATTGAGCCAGTCGTACATGGTCGTTTTTCTCATCAGGTGCAGTGGGTGGACATTCTACAGATGTCGTCGAGACACTGACTAAATCCAGGCTGAATTTGACTCCTGTAGGCGCGAGCTTGCTCGCGATGGTGGCCCCGGCACCGCGGAGCATCAGGTTCCCCACGTCATCGTTGACGTCCATCGCGAGCAAGCTCGCTCCTACAGGGGCAGGCCGCTTACCAGGGAATGGTCTCGCCCCGGTAGTTGATGAAGTGATGACCACCTCGGCCGGCATAGGCGTTGATCTGGTCGACCAGGCCGCGAACGCTGGTGGCCACGTCGATGTCCGCCCCCTCGCCACCCATGTCGGTTCTCACCCAGCCCGGATGCATCGACAGGACGGTAAAGGTTGGTGCCTCGATTTCGCTCAGGAAGGTGCTGGTCATGGAGTTCAGTGCGGCCTTGCTCGCCTTGTAGAAGGCCAGGTTCGGCGCATCGGGCATGGTCACGCTGCCCAGGACCGAACTCATGAAAGCAATCACGCCATTGCCCGGGCGGATCTGGCTGACGAAACGCTGGGCCAGGGCCACGGGGGCGATGGCATTGGTCATGAACAACTGGCCGATCTGCGCCAGCACGGCGCTGCCCGGCCGCTGGTCGTCAGGCCCCTTGACGCCGGCATTGACGAACAGCAAGTCGAATACCTGGCCTTCCAGGTGTTGCGCCAGGGTGCTCACCGCCGCGTGATCGGCCATATCCAGGGCTTCGATGCGTACCGGGCCGAGGGCTTTCAAGGCATCGGCCTTGTGGACGTCGCGTACGGTGGCGGTCACGTCCCAGCCGTCGGCCAGCAGTTGTTGGGCCAGCCCGAGTCCAAGGCCTCGGGAAGCACCGATGATCAATGCATTCTTACTGCTCATGAGCAAACTCCTTGTGAGATGAAAATCCAGTTCTCAGAGGACAACTTTGTTGCAGGCGATGCTGCAATTCCTGGCGTAACTCGTCCAGCTCGGCCATGCGTGCTTCGATCAGCCTGAGCTTGTCTTGCAACAGTTGCGTCACCGCGCTGTCGGCATCCGGCGCGTTCCACACCCCGGCGACGCTGCTGCCGATTTCGCCCAGACTGAAGCCCAGACGCTGGGCGGTCTTGATGTACTGCACCAGTTGCACCATCTCGGCAGGATAGTCGCGATAGCCGTTGGCGCTGCGTTGGGCAACGATCAAGCCGCGCTGCTCGTAGAAACGCAGGGTGTCGCAACTGACGGCACAGGCCCGGGCCAGTTCACCGATACGCATGCTCTTCGTTCTCTGGAAAGGCTTGACCTTGGAGCATACTCCAGGCTTTAGCCTCTGTGCTCCTTGAATGGTTATGGAGATGCAGTATGTGGAGCCCGGCACACTACCGTCGGCTGGTTCGGGCCAGCGCTTGGTATGACCTGATCGTCACGGCGGGCTTTGTCACGCCCTGGAGTTTTCTCGCCCTGCACAGTGCGTTGTTGGCGCTGGCCGCGACGCTGAACCTGCCGGGCAGTTTTCCGCCGTTCGCGCCCGCGCACCTGTTGATGGCCAACCTGTTGGGCTCGATCGTTTGCGTCTGGGCGGTCTTGCGTATCCGCGACCCGCAACCGACCTTCGGCCGTTATGACGCGGCGGGGCGGATGCTGTTTGCGACCTGGCAGGCGTATGCCCTGAGCCAGGGGGCGAGCATGATCATCGCGGTGTTCCTGTTCTTCGAACTGGCCTGGGGGGGCGCGCAGTTATTACCGGTACGCGGAGAGTTCGATCAGGCGAGATCGCTCGATGCGCTTTGATCGAAAAATGATCAATCCTCCGCAGGCTTGGCCGGACCGGCGCCCCGGCCACCCTTGCACGGCTTATCCACAGGTTGCTCCACAGTATCTGTGTGCAAGCTCGCGGCTTGGCTATAAAGGCCATTTGGCTATTTTCCAAACGCGATAAATCCCGGTAACTCTCTGTTTAACGGACGATTTTGCGTCGCTGAAGGGTTATTGGACAAAAACTGATCAGCGCCCGCAAAGCCACGTTGCAGAAGGGTTACAGGCGGATGTACTCAGGTTATCCACAGTCGGGTGCACAGTGATTGTGGGCAACCGGTGGGGCTGTCCCGTCAGTGTGGACAGAGGGTCGATTACCCCTGGCGCTGCAAGAGAATGCGCCCGCGGCTGAGATCGGCCAGTTGCCGTTGCAGTGTATCGATCTGTGCTTGGCCCACCGCCAGTTGCAGTTCCACGCCATTGGCGGTGAACTGTTCCTCGAGGATCAGGCCGCCGAGTTCGGCCAGCCGCAGCTTGACCAGCGCCAGTTCACTGAAGCCGCAGGCGCAGCTCAGCGCGACCCGGCTGATCAGTGGCAGGCGTTCGGCAGTCTGCAGGCACTTGTTGGCGCCGCCGCCATAGGCGCGGGCCAAGCCACCGGTGCCCAATTGGATGCCGCCGTACCAGCGGATGACCAACACCACGACCTGGTCGCAATCCTGGGCTTCGATGGCGGCCAGGATCGGCCGGCCCGCGGTACCGCCGGGTTCGCCGTCGTCACTGCTGCGGTACTGGTCGGCGAGTTTCCAGGCCCAGCAGTTGTGGGTGGCATCCAGGTCGCTGTGTTGCTCGATAAAGGCCTGGGCTTCGGCAACGCTGGTGATCGGGGCGGCAAGGGTGATAAAGCGGCTTTTGCGAATTTCCTCGCGGTATTCGCAAAGGCCGGCAAGGGTAAAAGGCATACGGGATTCGGCTTCAGTTCAGGAGGATCAGAGTGACGGCGTCAGGCCGCAGCCCTTGAGGATAATATGGATCAGGTTGTTGCTGGCGTCTTCCATATCCTGCTTGGTCAGCCGCGGGCGGCCGGTGACCCGGCAGATCTGGGTGGCGAAGTCGGCGTAATGCTGGGTGCTGCCCCAGAGCAGGAAGATCAGGTGCACGGGGTCGACCGGGTCCATCTTGCCAGCATCGATCCAGGCTTGGAACACGTTCGCCCGGCCCTGGAACCAGGCGCGGTAGTCCTGGTTGAAATGCTCGGTGAGGCACTCGCCACCGCTGATGATTTCCATGGCAAAGATCCGCGAGGCCTGTGGCTGGCGCCGGGAGAACTCCATCTTGGCGCGAATATAGCGGGTCAGCGCCTGCGCCGGATCGTCTTCGGCACTGAGGTGATTGAAGGTGTTATCCCACTGTTCGAGGATATTGCTCAGTACCGCGATGTACAGACCCAGCTTGTGGGTGAAGTAGTAATGCAAGTTGGCCTTGGGTAGCCCGGCGTTCAGGGCGATGGTGTTCATGCTGGTGCCTTTGAAACCATGGCGGGCGAACTCGTCTTCGGCGGCCTTGATTATCGCTTCCTGGTTTTTCTGGCGAATTCGGCTGGCGGGCTTTCCGGCGTGGGCAGGGGCTTCAACGGTCATAGGCAGTTCCGAGCGGGTCTGTGGGTGTAACCTGTGCACAGATAGCGTACCCAGGGGGTTGAGACAAGTCCTGTCATCATATAAAGCCTTGATCCAGGCCGACTCTGTCGCTTTCGGGGCAACTATTTGCGGCAGTGGCTTGGGGACGATATTTTGCCGGCGCCGGCTTGTTGGCAGTTGGGCTTTTAAGCGGCGGTGGCCTTGAGGGCGGCATCGCTGGCAAGCCAGCTACAAGGGGGTAGGTCTGTGGATATCCGCTCAGCGGGTCGCCGCCAGGCTCTCCAGGAAACTTTCCAGCACCAGGTGCGGTCGTCGGCCCTTGCGTGTCACCGAAGCCAGGCTCAGGTCATAGAAGCGGCTGCCGGCCTTGAGCGCGCGCAGCCGACCTTGCTGGACCCAGAGGCTGGCGTAGTGGTCGGGCAGGTAGCCGATATAGCGTCCGGTCAGGATCAGGAACGCCATGCCTTCACGGTCCGAGGCGCTCGCGGTGCAATTGAGCGCCTGGTAATGCGCCTGGATCTCGGCCGGCAGGCGAAAGGTCGGGGCGATGGCGTCCTGAGCGTTGAGACGGTCATCGTCCAGTTGCTTGTCGTCGACATAGAACAGCGGATGACCCACCGCGCAGTAGAGCAGTGAACGTTCGCTGTACAGCGGCTGGTACTCCAGGCCTGACAGGGCGCTGGCCTGGGGCACCACCCCGACATGCAGGCGCCCGTCGAGCACGCCTTGTTCCACCTCGTTGGGGGCGATCATGCGAATCTGGATCTGCACATCCGGTCCACGCTCCTTCAACTGGGCCAGCGCATGGGTGATACGCATATGCGGCAGGGTGACCAGGTTATCGGTCAGGCCGATGGTCAGTTCACCGCGCAGGTGTTGGTGCAGGCCGTTGACCTCGGTGCGAAAACTCTCCAGGGCGCCCAACAGTTGCAGCGCCGAGTGATAGACCTCGCGACCCTCCTCGGTCAGGGAGAAACCGGCGCGTCCGCGTTGGCACAGACGCAGCCCGAGACGCTGCTCCAGATCGCTCATCTGCTGGCTGATGGCCGAGCGGCCGATGCCGAGCACGGTTTCCGCCGCGGAAAAGCCGCCGCACTCCACCACGCTGCGAAAGATGCGCAGCAAGCGGATATCAAAGTCGCTGACTTGTGCCAGGGGATCGGGACGGCGGCTGCTCATAGCTGAGTCATATAGTTTAGTGGTCTGCTGACTGAACATTAGAAGAGTTGGATTTCACCGACTTTATCGCCATGGCAATTTAGCTGCAAGAACGCTTTCAACTTCTGCGCCGCTTATTGCCCTGCGAGGTTTCGCCCATGAACATGTCTGAAAACGCCCCCGCTTCCCTGGCCAGCCAGCTCAAACTCGATGCCCACTGGATGCCCTACACCGCCAACCGCAACTTCCAGCGCGACCCGCGCCTGATCGTTGCCGCCGAAGGCAGCTGGCTGATCGATGACAAGGGCCGCCGGGTCTACGACTCGCTGTCCGGGCTGTGGACCTGCGGCGCCGGGCACACCCGCAAGGAAATCCAGGAGGCGGTGGCCAAGCAACTGGGCACCCTCGATTACTCGCCGGGCTTTCAATACGGTCACCCGCTGTCGTTCCAGCTGGCGGAGAAAATCACCGCGCTGACGCCGGGCAATCTGAACCATGTGTTCTTCACCGACTCCGGCTCCGAGTGCGCCGATACCGCGGTGAAGATGGTGCGGGCCTACTGGCGCCTGAAAGGCCAGGCGAGCAAGACCAAGATGATCGGGCGGGCCCGCGGTTATCACGGGGTGAACATTGCCGGGACCAGCCTGGGTGGCGTCAACGGCAACCGCAAGCTGTTCGGCCAGGCGATGATGGATGTCGATCACCTGCCCCACACTCTGTTGGCGAGCAATGCGTTCTCCCGTGGTATTCCGGAGCAGGGTGGTATTGCCCTGGCCGATGAGCTGCTCAAGCTGATCGAACTGCACGATGCGTCCAATATCGCGGCGGTATTCGTCGAGCCCCTGGCCGGTTCCGCCGGTGTGCTGGTGCCGCCACAGGGTTACCTCAAGCGCCTGCGGGAAATCTGCGACCAGCACAATATCCTGCTGGTGTTCGACGAAGTGATTACCGGTTTCGGGCGTACCGGCGCGATGTTCGGTGCCGACAGCTTCGGCGTGACCCCGGACCTGATGTGCATCGCCAAGCAAGTCACCAACGGTGCCATCCCGATGGGCGCGGTGATTGCCAGCAGCGAGATCTACCAGACCTTCATGAATCAGCCGACCCCTGAGTACGCCGTGGAATTCCCCCACGGCTACACGTACTCGGCACACCCGGTGGCGTGCGCGGCAGGCCTGGCGGCACTTGACCTGCTGCAAAAGGAAAACCTGGTACAGAGTGTGGCCGAAGTCGCGCCGCACTTTGAAAATGCCTTGCACGGTTTGAAAGGCAGCAAGAACGTTATCGACATCCGCAACTACGGTTTGGCTGGCGCGATCCAGATCGCTGCCCGTGACGGCGACGCCATCGTGCGTCCTTTCGAGGCCGGCATGGCCTTGTGGAAAGCCGGTTTCTACGTGCGCTTCGGCGGCGACACCCTGCAGTTCGGGCCAACCTTCAACAGCCAGCCGAAGGATCTGGATCGCCTGTTCGATGCGGTCGGCGAAGTGCTGAACAAGCTCGACTGATCCTTCTATATAGAAGGCCACTGTTATTCCCTGACAGGAGCGAGGCGACTCGCTTCTGTATGCCCATGTTCTGGAGTCCCACAATGAGCGCAATTCAACATTTGATCGACGGCCAACTGGTCAGCGATTCCGGTCGCACGGCCGCTGTGTACAACCCGTCCACCGGCCAGGTTATCCATCAGGTGCCATTGGCGGATCGCGAGACCATCCAGCAAGTCATCGACTCGGCCAAGACTGCCTTTCCGGCCTGGCGCAATACGCCGCCGGCCAAGCGTGCCCAAGTGATGTTCCGCTTCAAGCAACTGCTGGAGCAGAACGAGGCGCGTATCGCTCAGTTGATCAGCGAAGAGCATGGCAAGACTCTGGAAGACGCCGCCGGTGAATTGAAGCGCGGTATCGAGAACGTCGAGTACGCCTGCGCTGCACCGGAAGTACTGAAGGGTGAATACAGCCGTAACGTCGGTCCGAATATTGACGCCTGGTCCGACTTCCAGCCGCTGGGCGTGGTGGCGGGTATCACTCCGTTCAACTTCCCGGCGATGGTGCCGTTGTGGATGTACCCGCTGGCGATCGTGTGCGGCAACTGCTTTATCCTCAAGCCGTCCGAGCGCGATCCGAGTTCGACCTTGCTGATCGCCCAGCTGCTGCTGGAAGCCGGTTTGCCCAAGGGCGTGCTGAACGTGGTGCATGGTGACAAGACCGCGGTGGATGCGCTGATCGCGGCGCCCGAGGTCAAGGCCCTGAGTTTTGTCGGTTCGACGCCGATTGCCGAGTACATCTATGCCGAGGGCACCAAGCGCGGCAAACGTGTCCAGGCCCTGGGCGGGGCGAAGAACCATGCGGTGCTGATGCCGGATGCCGACCTGGACAATGCGGTCAGTGCCTTGATGGGCGCGGCCTATGGTTCCTGCGGCGAGCGCTGCATGGCGATCTCCGTGGCCGTTTGCGTGGGCGACCAGGTGGCGGACGCGCTGGTGGCCAAGCTGGTGCCACAGATCAAGGCGTTGAAGATCGGTGCGGGTACTTCGTGCGGGTTGGACATGGGGCCATTGGTCACTGGTCAGCATCGCGACAAGGTCAGTGGTTATATCGCCGATGGAGTGGCATCGGGTGCACAACTGGTGGTCGACGGTCGTGGCTTGAGCGTCAAGGATCATGAGGAGGGCTTCTTCCTCGGCGGTTGCCTGTTTGATCGCGTGACACCGGAGATGCGCATCTATAAGGAAGAGATCTTCGGGCCGGTGCTGTGCATCGTCCGGGTCAACAGCCTGGAGGCGGCCATGCAACTGATCAACGATCACGAATATGGTAATGGTACTTGCATCTTTACCCGTGACGGAGAGGCGGCGCGCTTGTTCTGCGATGAGATCGAAGTGGGCATGGTCGGGGTCAACGTACCGTTGCCGGTGCCGGTGGCTTACCACAGCTTCGGTGGTTGGAAGCGTTCGTTGTTCGGCGACCTGCATGCCTATGGTCCGGATGGCGTGCGTTTCTACACCCGGCGCAAGGCGATCACCCAGCGCTGGCCACAACGTGCCAGTCATGAAGCGTCGCAGTTCGCGTTCCCGAGCCTGTAAACAGTCACGCCGCGTTATCGGGGTTGAGCACAATCCCTTGTAGGAGTCCGGCTTGCCGGCGATGGCGTCCTTGAAGCCGCTAAAAGCTTCGCGGGCAAGCTCCGCTCCCACAGGACCGAGTCGCACCGCAAACT
>NZ_JBWKUQ010000017.1:44704-131099 GCF_059420925.1 Pseudomonas sp. GW821-FHT03C07 | reverse complement strand
GAACTCAGCAGTGAAACGATGCATCGCCGATGGTAGTGTGGGGTTTCCCCATGTGAGAGTAGGTCATCGTCAAGATTGAATTCCGAAACCCCCGTCTGCGCACGCAGACGGGGGTTTTGTTTTTGGCCCGTAGAAAAGCCTCCTGACATCTCCTGAAATGAGTTAAGTTTTCACTCCATGGTGCCGACAGCATGGTGACAATGCGTGCACCAAAGTAGAGCGGCCATAGAAGCTCGCCTACGCGCACAACGAATGTTGTACCCGCACGCATCCCCACTTTCGGCATAAGAAGTCTATGAAATGAATATTAAATTCAGCCATAAAATCCTTTTGGCCGCCTCTGGTGTCGTGGTTCTCGCCTTCGCGCTGTTCACCTTCTACAACGACTATCTACAGCGCAGCACCATCCGGCAGAACCTCGAATCCTCCGTCCAGCAAGCCGGTGACCTGACCGCCAGTAGCGTGCAGAACTGGTTGGGCGGGCGGATCCTGGTACTGGAGAACCTGGCACAGAACGTTGCCCATCAGGGCAGCAAGGCCGACTACCCGGGCCTGGTCGATCAACCGGCGTTGACCTCCAACTTCCAGTTCACCTATGTCGGTCAGACTGACGGCACCTTCACCCAGCGCCCTGACGCGAAGATGCCTGACGGTTACGACCCGCGTCAGCGTCCCTGGTACAAGTCCGCGGTAGTGGCGGACAAGACCATGCTCACCCCGCCTTACATGGCTTCGGTCGGTGGGTTGGTGGTGACTATTGCCCTTCCGGTAAAGAGCGGCGGGCAACTACTGGGCGTGGTGGGCGGTGACCTGAGCCTGGAAACCCTGGTGAAGATCATCAACTCGGTGGACTTCGGCGGTATTGGCCAGGCCTTCCTGGTCAGTGGCGACGGGCAAGTGATCGTCAGCCCGGACAAAGGCCAGGTGATGAAGAACCTCAAGGACCTCTACCCGAACTCCGGGCTGCGGATTACCAAGGGCATCCAGGAAGTTACCCTGAACAACCAGGAGCGGATTATCTCGTTCACCCCGGTGGCGGGCTTGCCTTCGGCGGACTGGTATATCGGCCTGTCCATCGATAGGGACAAGGCCTACGCGCCACTGAGCAAGTTCCGGACTTCGGCGTTGATCGCGATGTTGATTGCCGTGGTCGCGATCGCGGTGCTGCTGACCCTGTTGATCCAGTTCCTGATGCGTCCGTTGACCACCATGGGCCGTGCGATGCAGGACATTGCCCAGGGCGAGGGCGACCTGACCCGGCGCCTGACCATCGAGAACAAGGACGAATTCGGCGAACTCGCCGGCTCCTTCAACCAGTTTGTCGAGCGGATCCACGCCTCCATCAGTGAGGTGTCCTCGGCCACGCGGCAGGTGCATGACCTGTCACAGCGGGTGATGAACTCCTCGAATGCCTCGATTATCGGTTCCGACGAGCAGAGCGCCCGGACCAACAGCGTGGCGGCGGCGATCAACGAACTGGGGGCGGCCACCCAGGAAATCGCCCGCAATGCCGCCGATGCTTCGCAACACGCCAGCGGTGCCAGCGAACAGGCGGATGACGGGCGTCAGGTGGTGGAAAAAACTATCCTGGCGATGACTGAGCTGTCGCAGAAGATCAGCCTGTCCTGCACCCAGATCGAAACGCTGAACGCCAGCACCGACAACATCGGGCACATTCTCGATGTGATCAAGGGTATCTCCCAGCAGACCAATTTGCTGGCCCTTAACGCGGCGATTGAAGCGGCGCGGGCGGGTGAAGCGGGACGTGGCTTTGCGGTGGTGGCCGATGAAGTGCGCAACCTGGCCCACCGGACCCAGGAATCGGCGGAGGAGATCCACAAGATGATCACCTCGTTGCAGGTCGGTTCGCGGGAAGCGGTGACCACCATGAACGCCAGCCAGGTGTCCAGCGAGGAGAGCGTTGAAGTCGCCAACCAGGCTGGTGCCCGCCTGGTCAGCGTGACCCAGCGGATTACCGAGATCGACGGGATGAACCAATCGGTGGCCGCTGCGACCGAGGAACAGACCGCGGTGGTGGAGACCCTCAACGTTGATATCAACCAGATCAACCTGCTGAACCAGCAGGGTGTGGCGAACCTGAATGAGACCTTGAAGGATTGCGATGCGCTGGCGCAGCAGGCTGGACGGTTGAAGCAGTTGGTGGACAGTTTCCGGATCTGATCCCGCGATACCGGTGTTGACCCCCCCTCTTGCGGAAGCAGGGCTTGTGTGGGAGCAGAGCTTGCTCGCGAAGGCGGCCTCAAGGACGCCAAAAGCTTCGCGGGCAAGCACCGCTCCCACAGGGGAGATCTGTCGTTCACCAGACCGCAGGCAAAACCTGGCGGCGGGGGCCGAACTTGATCAGGCCAACAACGTCCGCACATTGTTCATCGCATCATCGGCAAACCCCTGGACGAAGCTGCGGAACCCCGGCAGCGCTTCCTCGCCACCACTGGCCGGTTCGGCAATGATGGTCCAGGTCGCCCGGCAACGCCGCGCATCCAGTGCCTCCACGGTCATCGCCGCCCACAGCTGGCCAACCCCCAGGGTGTTGTAGATCGTCGTCCAGGTCATCCGCCGTGCCTGCTCATCCCGCGAGTTGAGCTGCTCGACCACCAGATTGCCGTCCTTGAAGAATTTCTTGCGCAGCGAGCCGACGCCATCGCCGGTTATTTCGATGCGCTCCAGCGCCGTGATAAAGGCCGCGAATCCGCCGAAATCGCCGACCACGGCCCAAACCGTGGCCGCGTCGCGGGCAATCTCCACCGATGAAATCACCGGGCTGCCTTGTGGGTTGCGGATCAGGCTGTCAGGTTGCAGGTTATTCATGAGGTAACTCCTTGTGGGTGGGGGTGAATCAGATGAACTGGATCTGTGTGAGGTAGTCGCAGCCCTTGCGCAGCAGCGCCGGGGTCTTGGCCGGGTATTGCTCGCCCATCTCGCGCACGCCGGCGGCGGCATGGGCATGGCCGATGGCCGAGATATCGCCGATGTCCTCCTCGAAGCCGTTGAGGTAGAAACCCAGGACTTCGAACAGCGCATTGGCGCTGTCTACCCGATGCAACTGGCGTTGCCAGTCGGCCACGCTGACCAGTTGGAAGTCGCGGCCGGCCTCGCGGAACGAGGCCACATAGTCGGCCCAGCTCAAGGGTTGCGGGTTATGCAGGTTGAACACCCCGTGGGCGCTGGTGCGTCGACCATGCAGGGCAATGAAGCGGGCGAGGAAGTCCACCGGCATCAGGTCGAAATTGAGCTCCAGGGCGGGCACCTGGCCCAGTTGCAACGAGCCCTTGAGCATCAGCATCAGCCGATTCTTGTGCGGTTGGCTGACCCCGCTGCGGCTGTTGAAGCTGATGTTGCCGGGCCGGTAGAGATTGACCCAGGCGCCTTGCTCGCGGGCCCGTTGCAGGATCCGCTCGCCGACCCACTTGCTCAGGTTGTAGCCGTTCCTGATATAGATCGGCGGTGTCTGCGCCGCCGGTTGTTCGAGCACCCGGCCTTCGGCATCGACACTGCTGGAGGCCGACAGCGTCGAGATGAAATTGAAGATCTTCTTGCTGCGGCCTTCGCACAGGCGCAGGCATTCGAACAGCGGATCGACGTTGTCCGGGGCCAGCGACTCGTAGTCGAGTACGTGATTGACGTTGGCCGCGTTGTGCACCAGGGCGCCGAACTCACGATCGATCCGCTCATAGACCGCGGGGGCCAGTCCCAGCCGCGGACGGGTCAGGTCGGCGGCATGGACCCGCACCCGGCTCAGGTCCAGGTGCTCCAGGCGGTTTTCCCGCAGGGCTCGGGCAAAGCGTTCGTTCGCCGGTTCCGCGGCGCTGTCGCGGACCAGGCAGGCGACCTCGACAGCCCCGCCGGCCAGCAGCGCTTCGACCAGGTGCACGCCGACAAAACTGTTGGCGCCGGTCACCACCACTTTGTTCACATCGCCGGCCCGATCGGCGGGCAGCACATTCAGGCCCAGTTCACGACAGGCGTCGACCTCGATCTGTTCGCTCAGGGCCTGGTGGGTGGCGGCGCCACCGACCAGCAGCGCCAGCCGACACAGGGTCGGCTCCTCGATAAAGCGGTTGATGGAAATGCCCCGGCCATACTGCTCGCGAATGCCCAGCAACATTTTTGACAGCAGAATCGAGTGACCGCCCAGGTTGAAGAAACTCTCGTCGGTGGAAATATCTTCGACCGGCAGTTCCAGCAGCTCGGCCCAGAGCGCCAGCAGGCGGCTTTCGTCCTCTGTGGCCGGTAACCGGCGACGGCTGTTTTCCGCCGCCTCGACCGGCAGCTTGAGCAACGCCGCGCGATCGATCTTGCCGTTGCTGGCCGAAGGCAGGCTGGCCAGCTCGGTGTAGACGGTCGGTTGCATATAGTCCGGTAGATAGCGCTCGGCATGTTGCCTGAGGGCGTCCTGGCCAGCGGCAGACTGTGGCTGGCTCATGAACGCCAGCACCCGCCGCCGGGGATCGATGACCACCGCGATCTGGCGATACAGCCGACTGTCGCGCAGGCACTGTTCGATTTCTTCCGGCTCGACCCGGAAACCACGAATCTTCACCTGGTTGTCCCGACGGCCGCACAACTCGATGCCTTCGCCGGTCCACTTGGCCATATCGCCGGTGCGGTAGGCCCGCAGGCCGACGCCCTGGCCCAACGTCAGTTGCAGGTAGCTGTCGGCGGTCTTGTCGGGGTTGTTCAGATAACCGAGGCCGACCCCCGGCCCGACGATGTACAACTCGCCGACGGTCTGCTCAGGGACCGGCTGGCGCTGCTCGTCGAGAATCAGCACCTGACTGTTAGCGATCGGTTGGCCCAGGCTGCGATTGCCGGAGCCGGCCTGGAACTGCCTGGCCGTGACCAGCACGGTGCTCTCGGTGGGCCCGTAGAGATTGTAGAAATGGCACTGCGTCGCGAGCTTCTCGATGACATCCGGTTCGCAGACGTCGCCGCCGGTCATCACGTGGCTCAGGCCCAGCGGCGTGTCCAGCGGCAGGATGCTCAGCAGCGCCGGCGGCAGGAAGGCGTGACTGAGTTGTTGTCCGCGAATCAGCGCCAGCAGCTGCAAGGGGTCGCGGCGCTGGTCTTCAGTGGGCACCACCAGCTCCGCACCACGGACCAGGGTCGGGAAAATATCGATCAGCGACGAGTCGAAACTCAGGGTGGAAAACTGCAGGACCCGGCTGGTTTCGCTGAGCTGTACGTAGTCGGCATACCAGGCGGTGAAGTGGCTGAGGTTGTGCTGGCTGAGCAGTACGCCCTTGGGTTGCCCGGTGGTGCCCGAGGTGTAGAGCGCCAGACAGGGCGCCTGGGCGGCCAATGCCTGGCGCACCAGGGGTTGGTCTGGCGCTTCGTTCGTCAGGCCGCGGACATCCAGGGCCGGCAGATGCCCGGCCAGCGGGTCTTGCCCGTCGTGCAGCAGCAGGCTGGCACCGGCATCCTTGAGGACGAACAGTTGGCGCTGCAGCGGGTGGCCCGGGTCGAGCGGCAGATACACCGCCCCGGCACCGAGAATCGCCAGGATGCTGGCGTACAACGCGGCCCCCTTGTGCTGGCAGAGCCCGATGACCGGCGGCGCGGAGAGCGGCCCCAAGGCGTCGAGCCGGGCCAGCAGGGCTTGCTGGATCGTTCGGCTCAGGTCATGCAGTTCCCGGTAGGTCAGTGACTCTGCGTCGAGGGTCAGCGCCGGGCGATCGGCGAAGCGCAGCAGGCTGGCTTCGATATGCTCAATGACCGACACCTGGGCCAGGGCCAGCAACTCGGGGCGAGCGGTCTGGTTGAAGCGGTGCTCGAAGGCCAGCGCCTCAAGCATCCGCAGGTCCTGTTCCGGGTGGTCTGAGGCCGTTGGCAGCGTGACGGCCTCGGCAAAGTGTTCGACATCACGGGAGTAACGGCTGACCTGCAAGGCCACCTGTTCCACCAGGGCCTGGACCGCGGCGAGGCGTAGCGCCTGGCCGTTCCCGGAGTCGTCCTGGGCAACGGCCAGACGCTGGATCAGGCGACTCCCGCTGTCCTCGACCAGATGGCAGAGCAGGTTGAGTTCGGGCAGGCCCTGGGGTGTCGGTGGTCCTTGTTCCAGGCGCAGGGCCAGGTGCGTGCAAGCGCCGAGGTCGCGCCGCCAACTGGTGGGCAACGCCAGGCTGCCATCTTCGATCAACAGATCCGCCGCGCCCGGCGGTTGTGCTTCGATGGCCTGGGCCTGATTCAGGCGTTGAATCGAATGACCGTGCTGTTCCAGTTCGCGGAGCAATTCATCCAGCGCTTGGCTGCTGCCGACGAGCAAAAGGGTGAGACGTCTCATGATGATCTCCTTGGCTAGATCAGGTAGTCGCTCAAGGCGTCCTGGACACAGGGCGAATCGAGCAGCGAGCTGTTGCGCAGGAAGCGCACGATATTGATCACCAGCGGATGGTGGCGATTGATCGGATACGCCAGCCCCAGTGCCTCACGCCTGAGGGCCCGGCGAATCGCCTCGCTCACCGGCAGATGCTCGATCACGCGGAAGTCGAAGGCCTTCTGGATGTCGTTGGTCAGGTAATGGACGATGAACACCGGCAGGATCTGTGCGATCAGGTCGCGGTCGTCTTCGCTCGCGGTCTGCCAGTAGAGACGCACCAGGCGCGTCCAGAACGTGGCATGCCGGCCTTCGTCGAGCAGGTGGTCGGCCATCAGGCCCTTGATCGAGGGCTTGATCGTGTCGTCCTTGGCAAAGGCCGCGACATCGTTGGTCACCGTGTTTTCCGAGATCGCCACGCAGATCAGTTCCATGGCCGCCTGCAGATGCTCGGGGGCCATGCCCATGGCCGCCGGTATCGCCCGGCTCAACTCGATTTCCTCGGGCAGTTCGAGGGGTTCGATAGCGGTCATGGCCACGGTCTGCTGCATGAAGTCCATGGCCACCAGGGCGTGGTAATCCTCGTCCACCACCACGGTCATGGCGTCGTAGCGACAGGCGAACGGGAAGTGGATCGGGAAGCGTCCCTTGGCAATGCGGCGGGCGGTGCGGTCGACGATATCGGTCTCGAAAATCACCACGTCATTGATGAATTTGTAGAGACTCTGCAGCAGCACGAAATCCCTTTGTTCGGGACACAGGGTCAGGAAACTCTCGCTACTGACCAGCGGCTGGCGGCTCAGTGGATAGATCAGCCGGTCGTCGTCCTCGAGCAGGCGGCGTGGACGGGTGCGGATGCTGGCGCGGCTTTCCCAGGCATCGGCGAAGGAGGTGTAGTCGGCGGCGTTCATGAGATGGCCACCTCGACCGCATGCTCGCTCAGGCTCAACTGCAAGCCGTCCCATAGCGCCATGCGGCTGTCCACGGCCGCCAGGGCTGCGCCGTAGATCTCCACCTCGCGCTGCGACTGACCGTCCACCAGGCGCTCCAGCAGGTGTTCGGCCGCCGGCCCATGGTCCTCGGAGTCGACATCGATATGCCGTTGCAGGTAGTAGCGCAACGTCGGGGCTTGGGCGTGATCAATGCCCCATTCATCGAGAATCCGCTGGAACATCTGCGGGATAACACTTTCCCGGCCGTGCAGAAAGGCCGCGGCCACCTGGTGAGCCGAAGCGCCGAGGGCGATCTCGAGGGTATTGCGGACAAAGCCGATCACCATCGACGGCGCGTTCACCGTGCGCAGCGCGGTGTCGACCGTCACGCCTTCACGCAACAGCTCAATGAAGCGCTCGATGACGACCGTGCTGGCGCCCACCTCGTGCATCGCCTCCAGGTACAGCTCGAAGTGGCTGCAATGACCAGGGCCTTCGCGTTGGTCGGACTCCTCGCCCAGGACAATTTCATTGATCAGGCGCGCGGCCTGGGGATCCTTGGGTGGGAGCCAGGGCAAGGTGGTACAGGTCAGTTCCTGTTGCAAGCGCTTGGTCAACGACATGAAGTCCCAGACCGCAAAAACATGGACTTCCATGAACCGTCGAAGTAGTGAAAGTGAATGAATCTCACTGAATACAGGGTGTTGGGTCAACTGTTCTTTTCGGCTGTCGAGAAGGGCTTTTAGTGCGCTCATTAATAATCACCACGTGGCTGCAAAGTTGAAAGGGTTGTGACAGGTTACAAGCGGTCTTCTAATCGTTCTGAGGGGTGGGTAATGTCGCATTGGTTAACCGGCGGACGAGCAGGGTCCTCAATAAGAAATTGAAAGTATCGAGAGGAACCATCACCTGTTTAACATGCACCCAAACGTCATTGTGCAAGCGTTTTGAGCGTATTTTGTTTGGTCTTGCGGGGCGTGTATGTCTAGGCTGGCTAAGGCCTTTGCGACAGGGACTGCCCGAAAGCCATTAAAAATTAATACAAATAATCAGCGTGGATCAAGTTATTTTTAGAACAATTGTAAGTTGGGTTTTTTAACGGATGAGTGTTGCCTATAACACGGGCGATGCCGTGTTTTTAGGGGTGAGAGTGCCCCTTCCGAATAATAATGATCAGAATTTAAATGAATGATTGAATACCTCATTCATATGGCTCTCAACGGAATGGATTAATAATTTGATAGGCGTGGCCGAGACACGGCTAAACCGTACTTCCGGCGCGTGGAAGTGCTCCTTGGGTGAGTGATGTAATCCGAAAGTTGCAGGCGCAGAGCCGTACGTCACTCGTCAATTCATTATCAATGAGCAAGCCTGTGCCCAAACGGGCAGTTCTGCTATCGCCTGAAGAGGCGAAACCTGTCCGAAGCGGTGAATAGATAGGGTCATCCCGCGTGGCGGGGCGTGCGCCCAAGCTCTCTTTCACGAATCATGCAAAACAGCTGATGACAGCTTGTCGGCGCCGCCGTTGCCGTTCACAGGCAACCCGTCTCGTCGGCCCGCGGGCCGCCGTGCACATGGGTAAAACAGCAGGCCATGGGGCCTGGGCCCCCGTGGGCGTATCGGCTCAGGGGGTCAAGACCGGGTCTGGGCCAGATAGCGCAGGATCACTTCAATGCCACGTTGCAGGTGGTGCCGCAGGTTCTCCACGCACACCTCGATCTCGCCGGCCCGGGCGGAGGCGAGGAGGGCGCGATGGTCAGCCTGGGAGAGTTGGCCCAGCCCCATGGCCGACAGGTTGAAACGCAGGAAGCGTTCTTCTTCCACCAGGCCCTGCTCGATCAGTTTCAACAGTTTGTGATTAGGCGCCTTGCTGTAGAGCCCCATATGGAACAGACGGTTGAGCCGTCCGACCTGGGTATAGTCGTCTTCGGTTTCCAGCAGATCGATATAGGCCTCGATCTGTTTGAAGTCATTGTCCTCGAGCAAGGGTACCGACAAGCGCAGCGCTTCGGTTTCCAGCAGGATCCGCAAGTCGTAGGCTTCGATGGAGTTATCGACGATCAATGGCGCTACCACGGCGCCCTTGTGGTGCACCACATGCAGCAGTTCCTGGGCTTCGAGCTGGCGCAGGGCTTCACGCACAGGCATGCGGCTGACGCCGAACAGCGTCGCCAGTTCCTGTTGGCGCAAGGCCAGGCCACAGGGAAGGCGCCCGTCCAGGATCGCGCTACGCAAGGTCTCCTCTATCACCGCCCGGGCAAGGTGGGCGGGGATGGGTCCATTGACGTGAACGCTGTTCAAGGGATTCGGTTTTTCCGCCACGCGACTACTCTGTTTTGAACAAGGTTGAAGGGTGATCCGATGGCACACTAGAAGCTGCCCGGGTGCTTGTCAAACCGACCACTTTCTGCGCCTGAGGCGCGCTATGACGGATGATTGCATGGTGCCATTCTCTTTCACCAGTCCCCCCTGAAACTATCAATCGATTCCCAAGTGGCTGTAGGGACTCGCCCTCTTGGCGATGCGTATTGCTTCCCGCGACCCCAGTGTTTTGCACAAGGTTCCAGAACCCGGGTTTTCAAGGCATCCAAGCCTGTCGGAGAGGTCCTTGAGTCGCGCGGAAAAGTACTCATCCTTCGCCGCTCCGACGCCTGGGCGCTGAAATCCTTGGCCTCGATTTGCGCCAAGCGCTCAATGACGAGGATTTTGCCCGCATTCATCGCGCGCACCTGGAGCACCACGTGGTGGTGTTCCGCGACCAGCGCATCAGCCCCGAGCAACAGATCGCCTTCAGTCGCCGTTTCGGCGTGTTGCAGATCCATGTGCTCAAGCAGTTCCTGCTGGCCGGGCGGTGGTGATCCTGATCGGCCTGCTGGTGGAGAACCTGGTGTTCGACACCCTGGAGCGGGTGACGGTGAAGCGTTGGGGGATGCAACGTTACAGCTAATGAGAATGCTTTTGAGAACGCCTTCGTCGCGAGGCCGCGACGAAGATATTACATCTGTCCTTTGGGGGCCTTTGATGCAGGTCAATAGTCCGATGATCGGATAGCGGCATATTGATATCAGTGTTTACATGATGACCTTACTACTGTTGGGCACCGAGATGGGTGTCCCCTTCAACCCCCTCCGATCTCTGCAAAAAGTGGGGCGGCGATCAGCAAAGTCCTGAAGCACCGGGAAGGAGCCCGACACTGTGTTTGTCTTCCTTCCCGTGAGTGGGCTACCGCCATGCCTGACATTCAGGATCTTTCCCAAGTTTTCATCCAGACCCTCGAGCAGAGCATCGACAGTGTTGTGGTCATTGATAGCCAGAACCGGGTCATCCTGTTCAACGCCGCCGCGGAAAAACTCTGGGGGTACGAGCAGGAAGAGGTGATCGGGCAAAATGTCAGTCTCCTGGTGCCCCAACTGATTCGCGCGGATCACGACAGCTACATCGACGCCAATCGTCGCACGGGGCTCAACAAGATCGTCGGCACCAGCCGCGACGTGCTGATCGAGTGCAAGGACGGCACCCGACGTTGGGGCGCAATGTCCATCTCCAAGGTCAAGACCGACGACCAGGTGATGTACACCGCCTTCATCAAGGACATCACGGTCCAGCATGAAGAGCGCGAGCGCCTGTCGCTGCTGTCGCTGGTGGTCGACAGCACCGAAAACGCGATCATCGTCACCGATGCCCAGTGGCAGATTCTTTACGTCAACGGTGGCTTCACCCTGATGTTCGGCTACGACGAAGCCGTCGTGGTGGGACGAACGCCTATCAGTGTCATCGCCCCCTATTTCGAATTGGAAGACATTGCGACTCTCCATGCTCAGTTGATGCGCGGCGAGACTTATCACTCACAGGCGTTCGGTTATCGGCATGATGGTCGTCGTGTCTGGTGCAATGTCACCACCTATCCGGTGCTCGATCACCTCGGCCACCTGACCCATACCGTCAGTGTCCTGATCGACGTGACCCATACGCGGATGCCGGAGATCCTGCGGCACAAAGTGCTCGAAGCCATGGTTCGAGAGGAATCATTGGCGGCCCTGATGACCTTGGTTTGTCGCGAAGTCGAGCGGATTGCCCCCGACGTGATTGCCTCGATTCTGCGGGTCGACGAAGCGGGCACCTTGCATCCCCTGGCCGCCCCCAGCTTGCCCGAGCATTACTCCAATGCGCTGGATGGCTTGCGCATCGGGCCGCAAGTGGGGTCTTGCGGTACGGCGGCGTTCAGCGGTGAGCCGGTGGTTGTGACGGACATTGCGCATCACCCGTTCTGGGAAGGCTTTCGCGACAAGGTGATCCCATTGGGGCTCAAGGCCTGTTGGTCGACGCCGATCAAGTCCAGTTCTGGCCGGGTGCTGGGGACGTTCGCGTTTTACTACCGGGAGACACGCGAGCCGAGTCCACTGGATCAACTGCTGGTGAATGCCACGATCCACCTCTGTGCACTGGCCCTGGAGCGCGAAGAGTCGCGCGCGCATATCCGTCAGCTGGCGTTTTACGATGACCTGACCGGGCTGCCCAATCGCAATATGCTGCACGCCAAGGCCGATCAGGCGATTGCCGATTCGGTGCGCAGCAAGAGCAGCCTGGCCGTGGTCTTTATTGACCTGGACCGCTTCAAGCAGGTCAACGACTCCCTTGGGCATGCGGCGGGCGATGAGTTCCTGTGCATGATCGCCCGGCGTTTGCAGGAGCGGCGGCGCAAGCAGGATATTGTCTGTCGGCTGTCCGGCGATGAGTTTGTGCTGGTGTTGCCGCAATGCTCGCTGGAGCAAGTGACCGATCTTCTCGTCGGTCTGAAAAGCTGCCTGAGCGCCCCGTGTCAGATCGCTGGGGTGACCCTCAAGCCGTCCGCCAGCATTGGCGTCAGTATGTTTCCCGAGGATGGTCGGAGCATGGATGTCTTGCTGCAACGGGCCGACATTGCCATGTACCAGGCCAAGACCCGTGCACGGGGCAGCGTCAGTTTCTTCAGTCACGGGTTGGATCAGATGGCCAAGGGCCGACTGAGCCTGGAAACAGCCCTGCGAGAGGCCATTGATCAGAAAAAACTGCACCTGGTCTATCAGCCGCAAGTCGGTCTCAATCATCAGGACCTCTGTGGTGTCGAGGCCTTGGCGCGTTGGAATCATCCGCAATTCGGCGAGGTGTCACCCAACACGTTCATTCCCATGGCCGAGGAGTGTGGCTTGATCGGCGAGTTCGGCCAATGGACGTTGCGCGAGGCCTGTCGGCAGTTGGCGAGCTGGCGCCGTCAGCACCTGAAAGTGCCGAGCATTTCGGTGAATCTCTCGCCGACCAATTTCCACAACCGTGATCTGCCGCGCTTTATCAGTCGGGCCTTGTCGCAGAACGGCCTGGTGGCGGCGGACCTGACGGTGGAGATCACCGAGAATGTGTTGATGGACAGCAACCCGGATACCTTGTGCACGATCGATGAGGTTCATGCTCTCGGGGTCCGTCTGGCCATGGATGACTTCGGCACGGGCTATTCGAGTTTGAGCTACCTGCGGCGGTTGCCGATCCAGGAACTCAAGCTCGATCGCAGTTTTGTCCATGACCTGGAAACCGACGAGACCAGCCAGGCCTTGAGTGAGGCTGTGATCCGGATCGGCGAGAGCCTGGAGTTGCGGGTGGTGGCCGAGGGGGTGGAAACCCTGGCCCAGCAAAAGATTCTCCAGGCCCAGGGCTATGAAGTGGCGCAGGGGTTTCTGATTTCCAAACCGTTGCGGGCGACCGAACTGGGGCCTTGGCTGGAGAGTTTTCGGCTTAATGCCTGAGTTCCTGTTGTCGACCGCGCTCGGCCGCAGCCTTTAGTGCGGTGATGAACACCCGTTGATTTTGTGGTGCCTGTTCTGCCGCCTTCGCGGGCAAGCTCCGCTCCCACAGTAAATCTCGCGGCGAGCCTGGAGTTTGCGTGCGACCTAGAACGACTGTGGGAGCGGAGCTTGCCCGCGAAGGCGTCTTCAGCAACACCGCCGGCCCTGGATCAGCCCGTTGTCCCCATCGTCGACGTTTCATCAATCATCGAGTCGACCCACGACTGCGCCAACTCGATCAGATGCACCGTCCCCATTGCCAACTTGCGCTTCGCCCCGTCGAATTGATCGGCGGATTCATAAGCCGTGGCCGCCGCCGATTGCAGAATCGAAAGCGCATTGACCAACTTGTCTTCCATGCTGAGTGACGCCGGGATACGTGTGGGCGAGGGCGAGGGCGAGAAGGTTGGGTGAGGTCTGAGAGCGGGTCGTCACTCAACGGCAGCCCGTAGTGCGCGAAAGCGCGTTCGGCGGCGGCGTCGAAGTGAGGTGTTCCGGTGTTGGCGCGACGTGACGCCGGGAAAATGATTGGCGGGCCGTGTGAGGTTTTCACTTCAGCCGTGACGAGTATTCGCGGGTGCAACACTCGCCTATTCTAGCGATAATGTCCGGTATTTGACACGGTATGCCCTATATTTCGGCATGTACCGCCATTCGGGATATGCAAATGATCAAGAAAGTGTATGACTCGGATCAGCTATCGCGGTTGGTCTTGCGCGGTTACAAGTCGATCGCGGAATGCGATATCGAGTTGGGCAAAATCAACGTCCTGATTGGGGCCAACGGTGCCGGTAAATCCAACTTCATCGGTTTTTTCCGTCTGATCAACCGAATCCTTGATGAGCAGTTGCAAGCCACTGTGGGAGCCGCGGGTGGTCCGGATGCCCTCCTGCACTTTGGGCGCAAGAAAAGCGAGACGCTGGAGGCAGAGCTGTATTTTGGTAATAACGGCTATAAATTCATGCTGAAGCCGACTCAAGACAATCGAATGATGTTTGCCTATGAGGCGCTTTGGTGGAATGGGTCGGGCGATTGGCGCCCGATGACTGGACACTTTGAGTCTTATGCAGAAGCGCAAAAGAGCAAGACACGGATTTACGAGCATGTGGTACCGGCCATGCGTAGCTGGCGCCTCTACCATTTTCACGATACGAGCCAAAGCGCCTGGGTCAAACAGATCCATGGGATCAACGACAACGAGTACCTGCGTGACGATGCGCGCAATCTGGCGGCCTTTCTCTATCGTCTGAAAAATCATCACGAGGCTCACTACAAGCGCATCGTCAAATCGATCCAACTGGTGGCTCCCTTCTTTGGTGATTTTCATCTGCGCCCTACCGTGGATAACAAAGAAAAGATCCAACTCGAATGGACGGAGAAAGGGCAGGATGTGCCCTTCAACGCCAGTGCGTTATCCGATGGCACGCTGCGTTTTATCTGCCTGGCAACCGTGCTGCTTCAACCCGAAAGCTTCATGCCTTCCGCGATCCTGATCGACGAGCCTGAGCTGGGTCTGCATCCTTTTGCGATCACCACACTGGGTGCGCTGATGAAGTCCACGGCGCAGAAGCACCAATTGATCATCTCGACACAATCGGTCGAGTTGGTGAATGAATTCGATGCGCACGACCTCATCGTCGTGGACAAGGTCGATGGCGGGTCTGTGTTCAAGCGCCCCGATGAAAGCCTGTTGGCCGAATGGCTTGAGGAGTACAGCCTGGGCGATCTCTGGAAGAAAAACCTTCTGGGCGGGAGGCCGTCCCGATGAATCGCCTGATTTTGCTGGTTGAAGGCCAAACGGAAGAGGCCTTCGTGCGGGAACTGCTAATGCCGCATTACGCCCGTCTGGGTGTCTACATCACGTCGATCATTGTCAGTACCAGCCCCGGATACAAAGGGGGTGTAGTGAGCTATGCCAAGGTTAAGCCACAACTGATCCGCTTGTGTCGACAGGACGGCAGGGCGTATGTCTCGACGCTTTTTGATCTCTATGCACTGCCCACCGATTTTCCAGGTAAAAACACGGCAGGGTTCCCGGCTCAAGGCACTGGCGCACAGAAAGCAACCTTTCTGGAGACGCAGTTGGCATTGGATATCAGCGAACCAAACTTCATTCCGAATTTGCTGGTGCACGAGTTTGAAGCGCTGCTGTTCGCCGGGACCGAGCAGTTCGGCCAATGGGTTGATGATCCAGCGGTTGTGTCCACGCTCAGCGCCGTTACCGCAGCGCACACAACGCCGGAAGATATCAATGATAGCCCGAATACAGCCCCGTCAAAGCGGGTGCTTAAGGCCATGCCCGATTACCAGAAGACGTTTCACGGCCCTTTGATCGCCTGCGATATCGGTTTGGACGTTATGCGTGCTGCTTGCCCGCATTTCGACGCATGGTTGTGCAGATTGGATGCATTGGCGGGCTAGGGATTCTGGAGAAACACCACATACCCCCGAAACCACTCATTTCCCTTCAAATATCCCGGAGCCTGCCACTCACCGCCCTGGATCAAACCGATCTTGAACGGCACGCCCAGCCGGTTCATCCGTGGCAGATACGCGGCGTAATCGGGAATGCTGTGCCGTCCCTGATACGTCTGCACCACCACCTCATCCACCACGCCTTTGAGCTGGGCGATGGCCGCCGGGTCGGCGTTGCTGCTCCAGTCCATCAGCCCGGTAATACTCAGGTGCAACTCCGTCGGCAGCCGCTGGCGCAGGTCGCGCAGAAAGGCGACATATTCGTCGAGATAGCGGGTGCGGGCATCGAAGTCGATCTGGATGCCGATCACCGGGTTGCCCGCCTGTTGCCAGCGTTTTACCTGGCTGAGCAGCTGTTGATAAACCAACTCTGGCCAATGCAGCGTGTGGGCGCGATAGACCACCCAGACCTCGCCCCGGGTCAGGCGCGGAATCGCAATGCCCTGGGCAATAAAGTTGACCGTCCGCTGCGGCGAGCGCCGCGACTCACTGACCTGACCTTGCAGGATGTACAGGCTCTTGGCCTGGCTCAGCACCGGCTGCGGAGCGACGCCGCTCCACAGCCAGAAACTGTCGTAGTCCCGCGCATCGACCGCCGCCCGGGCATCGGCCAACGCCAGCAGCCCGGCCAGCAACAGCCAGCGCCAGCGATCCACGGCCACTTACCAGTAGTACTGCAGCGACTTGCCCCACTGGGTGCTGGCATAGCTGGTTTTAAGCTGCTTGAACCAGGCCTTGCGTTGCGCCGGCGTCACGTCCTTGCCACCGCAACTGTTGTAGCCCGCGGGCGCGTAGCAGTTGATCGCTCGGAACAGGGCGTAGGCCTTGTCGGTGGACGTTGCCTTGGCGTCGGCGATCACGCTCTGGTAACCGTCGAGACGCGAGAAGGTGGTGCCCTTGAACAAGGATGCGGTTCCACCCAGCTCATCCGCGCTGCGCTGGCTGTCCAGCGGCATGCCGTCCAGGCTGTTGCGCAGGATGAATTCGCCCAGGCAGTTCAGCGCCTGCGGCTGCTTGGCGTCGGCTTGCAAAGTCGTCGCCGTCTCGCCAATGGTCGGACAGGCATAACCGGATTCGGCCTTGGCGCCGCTCCAGCGGAACAGTTTGAGCGGCTGGCCGCCGCTGTAGGTGTAACCCAGGGCGGTGCCCAACTTGG
This sequence comes from Pseudomonas sp. GW821-FHT03C07, assembly GCF_059420925.1. NCBI lineage: Bacteria > Pseudomonadati > Pseudomonadota > Gammaproteobacteria > Pseudomonadales > Pseudomonadaceae > Pseudomonas > Pseudomonas sp. GW821-FHT03C07. The sequence continues at coordinate 114,386 of NZ_JBWKUQ010000017.1, read as the reverse complement.
TGTCGGCCGGCTCGGCGGGCAACTGCTTGAGGTCGGCGGCGAAATCGGCGTAATGGCCCAGACGCAGGTCCTTGTAGAGCAATACGAACAAGGCCGTATCCCGCTCGGTGGACGCTTCGCCCTGGGCGACCTGACGCAGCAGGCCGGCGTCGGCGATATGCCGCAGCAGGATGGCGCGCACTTGTGGGGTCTTGATCGGCGAGTCGCTGGCAAAGACCTTGGCCACCTGCTGGTTGCGTTCGTAGTGGTTGGCCAGGGCCAGCTCGACCTGCTCGCGTTGCAGCGGCTGGCGGACTTGCGGCAGCAGTTTCAGCCACAGGGCTTCGGCGCCGTTCCCGTCCTGTTTCGCTTCCAGGGCCAGACCACGGAGCATCTGCTGGCTGAAGGCGAGGTAGTCGAGTTTCGCCGGGATCTCGGTCGGCAGGCTCTTGAGCGCCAGTTCCGGGTTTTTCGCGACATACAGCTGGAACGCGGCCTGCAGGTAGTCGTACAGCGCCGGTTGCGCGGCGAAGATCGGCTTCTGCGCCTGCAAGATTTCCAGGGTCAGCTTGGGCGTGGCGTTCTCGCCGTAACCGGGGCGCATGCCCATCAGGTCGTCGAGGGCCTGGAACAAGGGCTGCTCGACCTTGCCGCTGCCGAACAGCATCTTGTTGTCGATCTCCTGCACCAGTTCGTCAGGCGTTACGTTGCGTTCGTCGGCCTTGGCCTGGCCCAGTTGCCAGAGGTATTCGGCCGCCTGCTTCTCGGAATTCCCGGCCAACCAGTAGACTCGCCGCAACAGGCCTCGGGCGGAGGTCGCGTAGAGGCCCTGGGGCCAGGTGCCGAGGTAGCGCTGGAAACCTTCCTCGGCCAGTTTCAACTGGGCTTTGTCGGCCTCTTCCTTGGTTGGCATCCCGTCGCTGTCGAAGGTGTTCTGTTGCGCCAGGTTGAGGGCGGTGCGCGCCTGCATGTACTGCGCGGTTTCCTTCAACCAGGGTTGCGGGTTCTCGCTCAGGCTGGCGAAGGCCTGGGAGGCTTCGGCGAAGCGCCCGCTGTAGAAGCTGATGGCACCGTTCAAGTAGCTGGCAAATGCCTGGCCCTGGGCCGATTGCACGGCGGGCACCAGGCTCGCTTGCTGGGTCGGCTCCCAGGCGCAGGTGTCGAGCATCTGCAGGCGAGCGCGGGCCAGGGCCTGGCGCTCGGGGTCGGGCAGCTCGGGGCTGGCCAGCAGTTGGTTGATAAAGGTGGTGGCGCTCTCGGCATCGTTGCTGCGGCAGCGTCCGCCCTCGCCAGACAGCAGGCTGACGACGTTTTCGCCGTGGTCGCGGGTGATACCGAGCTTCGCCAAGGCCTCGTCGAGGGGAGACGCGACGGGCGTGCCCGCTGCGCTGCTGACGGTCGGCGCAGGGGCCGTGTCCAGACGGCTATTGGCGAATGGCACCGGGCCGAAACCGGCGTTCAGGTCTTCCTCGCTCAGCGGGTTGGGCGCCAGGGGCAAGGAGCCCTGGTCGGACAGCAGCAGGCGCAGGTTGACCCGGCTGTCGTTGCCCGGGCTGAGGAAGGTCAGGTTGCTGCAACCGTCGAGGCTGTACTTGAGCAGCGACCAGTGCGGGTAGCAGGTGTCGTCGGAGCTGGCCTGGGCCAGTGAGCAGAAGCTGGCGCTCATCGCCAGGGCCAGAGATGTCAGAAGACCAATACGCATGAATTGTCCCTAATTCGGTAAACGAGCGGCAGCGATGCCGGGAATGGCGCGAATAATACCGAAGCCGGGCCGTAACACCTATGCTTGTAGCCAGCGCGGTGTTGCAGCCTGTGATCTGCCGCACATCGGCGGTCGCCCGGCTCTTCGATAAACATAGTGGCAATTGGCTTGACGCTTGATACGGCTGCCGTAGACTCGCGATTATCCGACAAGGAGTCTCTTTATATGTGGTGTTTGCGGGTGGGTGTGTTTGGGTTGTCCTGCATGGCGTGCCTGGCGCAGGCGCAGGCGCCGGTCGAGGTTGATCCGTTGTTGGACAATAATGCCGCCGCGCCGCATGCCGTCGCCACCAGCGAGGCCCGTGGTGTGTTGCGCGCCCGTGACCAGGCAATGCTCGCCAGCGAGCTGTCGGGGCGCATTGTCGAGTTGCCGTTCAGTGAAGGCGAGACCTTCAAGCAGGGCGACACCCTGGCGCGATTCGACTGCTCGGCCTATCAGGCCCAACTCAATGCCGCCCAGGCCGCCAGCCGTGGTGCCAGTGAAGAACTGGCGCACAATAAACAGTTGGCTTCGTTGAACTCCGTCGGTCGCTTCGAAGTGGCCCGCGCCGAGGCCAAGCTCGCCGAAACCCAGGCCCAGTCCCAGGTCTACCAAGTGCAGGTCAAGCGTTGCAGCGTGATCGCGCCCTATGATGGCCAGGTCGTGCAGCGCAAGGTCCAGCGCTATGAAAGCGTCTCGGCCGGGTCGCCGATGCTGGAGATCGTCGACAACCGCACCCTGGAAATCCACTTGCTGGTGCCGTCGCGCTGGATGGGCAAGCTCAAGGCCGGGCAGACCTTCAGCTTCGTCCCGGATGAAACCGGCCAGCCTCTGACCGCCACCATCAAGCGCCTGGGCGCGCGGATCGATGAAGGCAGCCAGACCCTGTTGCTGGTGGCCAGCCTGCCCAAGGCCGACGGCCTGCTGGCGGGCATGAGTGGCACCGCGCGTTTCGAGGCGCTGAAGTGAACGCACCGGTAGCGGGTGCCGTGGAGCGGGTATTCGCCCAGTTCCTCGACCTTGAGCGCCTGACCCGCGCCGCCCGCACCCCCGAACAGCTGGCTTATAGCCTGGTCAACGACGGCCAGGCGCTGTTTGGCTTTCGCCATGCCGCTCTGCTGATCGCCGGTAAGGTGCGGGCGGTGACCGGGGTCAGCTCGGTGGAACCAAATGCGCCGTTTGTCGCCTTTGTCGAACACGCCGTGGCGCAGGTTTTCAAGCTGGAACGGGCCAAGCCCGCGACCGTGGTGCCGATGGAGGCGTTTACCGCCTCGGTGCGCGAGGACTGGCAGAGCCTGTCGGCGCCCCAGGTGTTCTGGTTACCGCTGCTCGATCACAAGGGTGAAGTCTTTGGCGGCCTGTGGCTGGCCCGCGACAATCCCTGGAGTCCTTCCGAACAGGTGCTGCTGGCGCAATTGGGCGACACCTACAGCCATGCCTGGCTCGCCTTGCAGCCACGGCGGCCGTGGCGTTTGCGCTTCACCCGCAAGCGCCAGGCGTTGCTGGTGGTCCTGGCCCTGCTGAGCCTGCTGATTCCGGTGCGCCAGTCGGTGCTGGCGCCGGCGGAAGTCGTGCCGCTGGCCGGCCGGGTGGTGGCGGCCCCGCTGGACGGGGTGATTGCCGAGTTCCTGGTCAAGCCGAACCAGACGGTGAAAACCGGCGACCTGCTGGTGCGCTTTGAAAGCACCACCCTCAAGGCCCAGGCCGATGTGGCTCAGCGCGCCCTCGGTGTGGCCGAAGCCGAATTGAAGGCCAATGCCCAGCGGGCCTTTGCCGATGCCGAGTCGAGCTCGAAGATCGATTTGCTGGCGGCGCGGGTCGAACAGAAACGTGCCGAACGCGATTACGCTGCCGAGTTACTCAAACGCAGCGAAGTGCGCGCCGAACGTGACGGTATCGCGGTGTTCGCCGACGCCGAGCGCTGGACCGGCAAGCCGGTGCAGACCGGTGAACGGTTGATGGAGATCGCCGACCCGAGCCAGGCCGAACTGCGTATCGAGCTGGCGGTCGGCGATGCCATCGCCCTGGCGTCCGACGCCGAAGTCGCCTTGTTCCTCGACAGCGACCCCTTGCAGCGTTATTCGGCCAAGCTGGAGCGGGTGGCCTACGAGGCGCAATCGACCCCGGCCGGGCAGTTGGCCTATCGCCTGGATGCCGGCTTTATCGATACCCCGGTACCGCGTATCGGCTTGCGCGGTACGGCGAAACTCTTCGGCCAGCGCGCGCCGCTGGCCTTGTACCTGCTGCGCCGGCCATTGGCCGGGCTGCGCCAGAGTGTCGGCTTGTAATGAACCTGCCCAGCCTGCGCGCGGACCTGCAACTCACCGCGGCCTCGCCGGCATTGGACGGTTCACCGCGTTGGACCCTGGCCGATCCGGTGCGCGGGCGTTATTTCAAGCTTGGCGCCCAGGCCATCCGCCTGCTGCGGCATTGGTCGCTGGGTGATCCGGAGCACGTGCTGCAAGCGGCGAACCGTGAACCGGGCCTGCCGCTGGGCGACCCGGAGCTGGAGCAGTTGCTGGGCTTTTTGCGCGCCCATGACCTGATTGCTTCGCTGGACCCGCAACAGCGCGCCAGCTACGCCTGGAAAGCCGCCGCGTCGCGCCAGAGCCTGTGGCAGATGGCCCTGCATCAATACCTGTTTTTCCGCATTCCCCTGTGGCGCCCGGATGCGTTCCTCAATCGCGCCTGGCCGTGGCTGCAACGCTTTGGCCCGCGCCTGCTGCGCTATGGTTTGCCGGCCACCCTGGGGCTTGGGGTGTTTCTGGTGTCGCGGGACTGGGAGCGCTTTCTCTCGACCTTTCCGCACCTGTTCAGCCTCGGCGGGGCGATGGCCTTCGGCATCGCGCTGTTCTTCGCCAAGCTCTGCCATGAGTTCGGCCATGCCTTCATGGCCAAGCGCGCCGGCTGTCGGGTGCAGAGCATGGGCGTGGCCTTCATGGTCATGCTGCCGCTGTTCTACACCGATGTCAGCGATGCCTGGCGGATCAACGACCGCAAGGCGCGCTTGTTGATCGGTGCCGGCGGGGTCATGGCCGAGATGCTGCTGGCCTGTATCGCCCTGCTGGCCTGGTCGCTGTTGCCGGACGGGGCGGCGCGCACGGCGGCGTTCATGCTCGCCAGCGCCACCTGGCTGACCACTCTGGCGGTCAACCTCAACCCGTTCATGCGTTTCGACGGTTATTTTCTGCTCAGCGATTTCTGGGAAATCGACAACCTCCAGGGCCGGGCCTTTGCCCTGTGTCGCTGGCGCTTGCGTGAGGCCTTGTTCGGCTACGACGAGTCGGCCCCCGAACCCTGGCCGCCGGCCATGCGCCGACGGCTGCTGTGGTGGGGGTTCCTTTCCTGGTTGTGGCGCGCGGCGCTGTTTTTCGGGATCGCCCTGGCGGTCTATCACCTGTTCTTCAAGCTGCTGGGCATTTTCCTGATGATGGTCGAGCTGGGCTGGTTCATCTTCCTGCCGATTTTCAAGGAAACCCGCGAATGGTGGTCGCGGCGCGAACAGGCGCACACCCCACGGGTGCTGCTCAGCGGCCTGGGCCTGTTGGCGCTGCTGTTGCTGGTGGCGGTGCCCTGGCGCAGCAGCGTGGAAATACCGGTGATGCTCGAGGCCGGGCGGGTCACGGCGTTGCATGCGCCGGTCGCCGCGCGGGTCAAGCAGGTCAATGTGCGCGATGGGCAGATGGTCGAGGCGGGCGCGGTGCTGGTGGCGCTGGAGTCGCCGGACGTCGACTCGCGGTTGATCATCGTGCGGCGGGAAATCGATATCCTGCAATTGCAGATGCGCCGTCAGGCCGGGCGCAGCGAAACCGCGGCGGATGTCGGCATTCTTGAACAGCGACTGGCGGAGGCCGTGGCCGAATACCGGGGTTTGCAGGCCCGTCGTGAGCGCTTGTTGTTAAAGGCGCCGCAGGCCGGCCAGGTGCGCGACCTGATGCCGCAATTGAGCGTCGGGCGCTGGGTTTCGACCAAGGAGCCGCTGGCGCGGGTCGTCGAGGACGGTACTCGCCTGCGCGGTTACCTGGCCGAAGAGGACTTGTGGCGGGTCGCGCCGGGGGCGAAAGGCCGTTTTGTCGCCGACGACCCAATGCGCCCGGCCTGGCCGGTGGAATTGCTGGACGTCGACGCCAATGGCGTGGCGGCCATCGACCAGGAGGCCCTGACCTCCGATCACCACGGGCCGATTGCCGTGCGTCGCGACGAAAACCGCCGGCCGGAACCGGTGCAGGCGCAATACGGCGCCCGCCTGCGCGTGCTCGAGGAGGTGCCGACGCCGAGCCATCCGTTGCGCGGCGTGGCGGTGTTGCAGGGACGCAGTGAGTCATTACTGGGCACGGCCTGGCGGCGCATGGCCGCCCTGGGCGTGCGGGAGAGTGGTTTCTAGTCGTTACAACGGTTCAGGGAGTACAACCGATGTTGAACAGTTCGTCTGCCGCCGGCTTGTCCATGCGGCCGTCACGGCCTACCGATGGGCCTTTTCTGCAGAGCCTCTATCAGTCGGCCCGGCCCGAGTTGCAGTGGATCGACGCCGACCCCGAAGTGGTCGAGCAGGTGGTTGCCCAGCAATTCCAGGTGCAGGAGCAGGGGATCGGCGATAACTTCCCCGATGCGATTCATTATGTGGTGGAAAAGCTCGACACCCCCATCGGCGTGCTGAGCGCCGACTTCGGCCCTAATGAAATCCGCGTGCTGTACCTGGCGTTTATCCCGGCGGCGCGGGGCAAGGGCTTTGGTCGCAGTGTGCTGCAAGGGGTGCAGAAGGCCGCCGAACAGGTGCGCTGTCCGGTGGCGACGGTGGTCTGGGCGAGTAATCCCCAGGCGCGCCAGCATTACCTGGCGCTGGGGTTTCGGGTCGAGGAGAGTTCGCCAGCGGCTGAGCGGTTGGTCTGGTACCCGGGCTTCAGTTGAAGACGATATTGAAATAGCCCAGGGCCGGGTCGCGGCCCTGGGGCGGCTCGCGCGAGACGAACATGGCGTCCACGCGGCCCAGCTGCGGTAACTCCAGGGCGCACGGGCCGTCGATGAAATCCGTCGGTTCCAGGCTGCGCAACGTCACGTTGAAGGGGATTCGGGGGCTCTCCGGCAGGCGCGATTGCGGGCGCAGCTCGACCGCTTCGATCTGGATCGGCAGCTGGCTGCCGTCGGGCAGGTGCAGCAGGCAGTGCTGTTTCATCAGCAACTGGAAGTGTTCACTTGAAACCTGTTGCAGCATCGATATGCTCCGTCATGCAGGGTAAATGGGGCGTCTGGCCCTGATCGGTCAAGGTGCAACGCGAAATCTGTAGGCGCGGGCTTGTCGGGACGCCGCATCGCAGCGATGAGGCCCTTGAACCTTGCGGTGTCCATTCGGACGCCAGCGCCAGCAAGCTGGCTCCTACAGGTTTCGCGGTGATCCCATCCTCTCGTCAGTTACGAGACGGGAATAGTCCTTGCAGGGCAATGCTGAAGTTCACCGCCAGGAATGGATTCATCGTCGCCAGTGGCAGGCTGCCGCCGGGCGTGCTCAGGGTGCCAGCAATGGTGCTGGTCGTGCCTTTCAGTGCAATCGGCGACGCGCCTTGTGCATCGGAGTAGATCGCGGCCGAGGGCGGTCCAGCCGGGGCGGATGCACCGATATAGGCGTGGGTGGTGGTGGGCGCATTGACCGGATTGCTGGGGACGCTCGCCAGGTTGACGGTGGTGGTGACGGTCAGGCTGGCGGTCGGGATCACCTGCGGCGGCAGGTTGCTGCCCAGGACCGAAACACTTTCGGTGCCGTTGAATTCGCCCATGACCCGGGTCGTCAGGCCCGGTCCGGTACCCTGGCAGATGGGAATCCGGCTCTGCAGGTTGGGCAGGCCGAAGCTGCTCTGGCCGTTGCCGCCATAGGTCGTGCCCATCACCGCGAACAACGCCTGATATTGCGAGAGAGGTACCAACTGCCCATTGCACAGTGCCCAGCCGTAAGGGGCGTAGTTGAAGCCGAACATCTGGATATTGCCGAGAAATACTTCCATAGATCCTTATCCTTCAGCTGTGTTAAGTGAAGTGCCTTGCCCGTTGATCGGGTTGTATAGGCCGCCGGTCCGGGTCTGCTGTGCACCGTCTGAAAGCGTAGACGCTGTCTTTGCGGGGGACCGGTTTTTTGCGTGGTCAAGGTCGTGATTGGAACAGTCAGGCAAGGCGATGTCGTTCTAGCCTACAATCACCGCGTCATACCCCCCAGGCGGGTGCAGTTGTCGATTTTTAGAGGATGGTGATGGGCGTTCCGAGTAATGATGAAGCAGCAAAGCGACTTTACTGTCAGCCTGTCACGCATCCGCAATCGCTGGTCCAGCTGCTTCGCGAACCCTGGCTGATAGCGCTCATGCTACTGGCCGTCGCGTTGCGTCTTTATGAGCTGACGGCCGCGGCAATCTGGGGCGATGAAGGCTCCAGCCTGCTGCTGGCCCAGTTCCCGCTGGCCGGCATCTGGTTCCATGCGTCCCACGATGTCCATCCGCCGCTGTATTTCATGCTGCTGCATGTCTGGATGGGCCTGTTCGGCGACTCGATCCTGTCGATTCGGATGATGAGCGCGGTGCCGGGAGTGCTCACGGTGCTGCTCGGCACCTGGCTGGCGCACCTGATCGCCAGCCGGCGGGCGACGATGCTGACTTGCCTGCTGCTGACGCTGTTGCCCACGGCCGTGCGCTACAGCCAGGAAATACGCATGTATTCGCTGATGGGCGTGTGGCTGCTGGGGGCGACCATTGCGCTGGTGTATTGGGTCCGCGAGCCCGCGCGCAAGCGTTATCTGCTGATCTATGCGCTGCTGATGGCGGCCGCGTTCTATACCCACTATTTCTCGGCGTTGTGCGTGCTGTCGCACTGGCTCTACCTGCTGGTGATCCGTCCGCAACCGGGCAGCGCGCACCGCTATATCGCCCGCCGCGAGTGGTGGCTGGCCAACGTGGCGATCGTGCTGCTGTTCCTGCCCTGGTTGCCGGGGTTGATCGACCTGGTGCGGCATATGGAAGAGCTGAAGGTCGGTGGTGATGTCGGCTGGGAACCCCCGGTCACCTTGCGCTCGCTGCCGTCGATGATCTGGCAACTGATGGCGCAGGATGACGGCGAAGGCATGCCGCTGTGGCTGTTCGTGACCCTGCCGGGGGTGATGGCGGCCGTGATGACGTTCCTCGTCTGGACTGACCGCAGTCGTTATCATTTCGACACGATGGTAGTGATCTACAGCGCACTGCCGCTGGTGCTGGTGTTCGCCATTTCGTTCCTCTCGCCGGTGTTCATCGAACGCTACCTGACCGTGCCAGCGCTCGGCCTGCCGATTGTCCTGGCGCTGAGCATCGACCGTCTGGCACAGCGCTTCAAGGTCCTGGCCGTGCTGCTGCTGGTGGCGGTCCTGGCGGTGGAGGGCGTGGGCCTGAAGAACAACTACACCGTTGACACCGGCGACCAGTTCAACAACATGGTCGAGTACATGAACCAGCACACGGTGGCCGGCGACCAGGTAGTGCTGGGCGACATGTTCTGGTTGCTCACCTGGGGCTACTACGACAAGAGCGCCACCGCGCCGCGGTTGTATACGCCGCCCTCGGCCAAGGGCGTGTCGACCCGGCCCAACAATTACGGTTTCGGCACCCTGATCGATGAAAACAGCGGCGTCTACCTTGATCATCTGGAGGACCTGCCGGCAGGTAACGGCCGGGTCTGGCTGGTGATGAGCCGGGTTGCACCGGATGAATTCCCGTCCATTCCGGATAACTGGCGAAAAATTGACCAGCATGCCGGTGGCGACACCCAAGCGGTGTTGTATGAGGTCTGCGGCGCTTCATGTAGCGGGAACTAACCGCTAAGGGCTTGAAATACAGCGATAAAGTCGCGCTAAAGATCCATGAACGCCAATGATCATGGGTCTTTTCGACGTAAAGCCCCTACAATTGATGTCAAAATACTACTAGTCCGGAACAATTCCTTACGCTACGCTTTGTCCTACAAATGGACTTCCGCTAGGGTGAAGGGATTGCGCAGTTTTCACTTTATCTCCGGTTTACCGCGCTCAGGGTCGACCCTGCTGTCTGCCATTCTTTTACAAAACCCCCGTTTTCATGCCGGCATGAGCAGTCCGGTCGGCACCCTGTTCAACAGCGTGCTGGACCAGTGCAGCGCCGGCAGCGAGTTCGGCTCGGTGATCGATACCGATATGCGCCGCCGCCTGTTGCGCGGACTGTTCGAGTCCTATTACGCCGACAAGACCGGACAATCGGTGGTTTTCGATACCAATCGCCAGTGGTCGGCGCGCCTGCCCGCGCTGATGGACCTGTTTCCCCAGTCCAAGGTCATCGCCTGCGTGCGCAATGTCGCCTGGGTCATGGACAGCCTCGAGCGGCTGTACCGCGCCAACCCCTTCGAGAACACCAAGCTGTTCAACGACGAGATCGAGCGCAACACCGTCTACAGCCGTTGCGAAACCCTGGCCCAGCGCAATCGCCTGGTGGGGTTCGCCTGGACGGCGCTCAAGGAAGCCTATTACGGCGAACACGCCGATTCCGTGTTGCTGGTCGATTACGACCTGCTGTCCCAGGCCCCGGAGCGGGTGTTGCGGCTGGTCTACGACTTTATCGGCGAGCCCTTTTTCGAACACGATTTCGAGCACCTGGTGTATGACGCGCCGGCATTCGACCAGGCCCTCGGGGTCGCCGGCCTGCACAAGGTCAAGCCCAAGGTGGCGCTGGAGCCACGGCGCACGATCCTGCCGCCGGATCTGTTCGAAAAATATGCGGAATTGTCATTCTGGAACGATGGCTCAGCCAGCGCCGCGAATGTCATTCGTATGAAAACCAATACCGGGGTCAGTTGATCGCGGTTTTTTATTCCGACAAAAAATCCTTTGAGCGTACACGCGCTCAAGTGCAGGTGAAGCATGTGGTGGAGTAAACAGAAATCGCCGGCTGAAGGCGTGAGAAGCCTGGTTTCACCCATGATCATCCCGCTTGAGCCGCGCATGCTGTTTGACGGCGCCGTGGCGGCCACCGTGGTCGAGGCCGCGCAGCCGGCCAACCACGCCACCACCGATGCGGCGAAGGCACCGGCCACCGATCATGCGACCGCGCCCGCCGATGCCCACCCGCAATCCGATGCCACGCCGACCCCGGCGCCGGCCGCTGTACCTGGCCAGTCGGTGGTCTTCGTCGACTCGCGGGTACAGGATTTCAGTGCCCTGCTCAAGGGCGTCGCCCCCGGCACCCAGGTGGTGGTGCTGCAGGCCGGCAAGGATGGCCTGCAACAGATCGCCGATTACCTGGACACCCACCAGGGTGTGAGCACCGTGGAAATCATCGCCCACGGCAATTCGGGCGACCTGTGGCTGGGCAGCACCTATCTATCGTCGACTAACGTCGCGGCGCGGGCCGACGTGCTGGCGCGCATCGGCAATGACATGAATGTCGGCGGCGATATCCTGATCTACGCCTGTAATACCGCCGAAGGCGCCACCGGCCTCGGCTTTGTCGACTCCCTGGCGCAATACACCGGGCGCGATATCGCCGCGTCGACCAACCGCACCGGCCTGGGCGGCGACTGGACCCTGGAAATTTCCACCGGGGTCATCGAAAGCCACAATGTGCTCTCGGCCGATGCCATGGCTGCGTACCAGTACGGCCTGTCGACCATTACGGTGACCAATACCCTTGATAGTGGCGTCGGCTCACTGCGTGCGGCCCTGAGCAATGCGGTGGCGGGCGATATCATTACCTTCAACGCCAGCATGACGGTCAATCTGAATTCGCAACTGGTCATCAGCAAGAACCTCACCATCGAAGGCGACCTGGACCACAACGGCACACCCGATGTGACCCTCAGCGGGCAATACAAGACCCAGGTGCTCATGGTCAATTCCGGGATCACCGCGACCCTGGACGGGCTGGTCATTACCCAGGGGTTGGCGGTGGGCGATGGCGCGGCGGCCGGGGTCGACGGCACCGCGGCGATGGGCGGCGGTATTGTCAACGCCGGTAACCTGACCCTGAACAATGTCACGGTGACCAGCAACGCGGCCTCGGGCGGCGGCGGCGGCGGCGGGGTCACGGCGCCCTACGTCGGCGGCGCGGTTGGTGGCGGCGGCGGCGGCGGTGGTGCTCTTGGCGGACAAAATGGGGGTCATGGTGGTAGCTCGGGCTTCGGTACGGGGGTCTATGGCGGTACCTCCGGCACCGCCAACCATGGTGGTACCGGCGGCGGCTACAACCCCAGCTACATGGGTGGCAAGGGGGGGAGCAGCACCGGCGGCGCGGGCGGTATAGGCGCCGCCAACTACAGTAGCGGCGGTAACGGTGGCACGGCGAACAACGGCACCATCTCGATTGGCGGTGGTGGTGGTGGCTCCGGTTGGGACAAGCCTGGCCGGGCCGGCGCATCGGCCAGCGGCGGTATCTACAACGCCAGCACCGGTACCCTGACGATCGTCGGTACTTCAGTGATTTCCAGCAACATCGCGGCTGGCGGCGGTGGTGGCGGTGGCGGTGGCCTGGGCGGCTCCGCCGACTCCGGTGGCGCGGCCGGCAAAGGCGTCGGCGCGATCTGGAACAAAGGCACGTTGTTGATGACCGCCGCCAACTTCGCGGCGATGACCGGCAACGTCGGTGGCAGCGGCTCCGGTGGTCCGGCACTGGGCGGCGGCAGCACCGGCGCCAGCGTGGCGGCGGTGAACAATATCTTCAACGACGGCGGTACGCTCAACACCGCCTATGCGCCGGCACCGACCGCAACCATCGTGGTCACCAACACCTCGCAGCATATCGGCAGCACTTCGCTGGTGACCATTACCTTCAACCAGGCAGTGACCGGCTTTACCAGCGCCGACCTGACGATTGCCAACGGTACCCTGGGCACCCTGAATACCAGCGATAACATCACCTACACCGCGACCTTTACACCGAACTCGAGTGTCACCAGCGCCACCAACAACATCGTCCTCGACAATGCTGGCGTCACCGCCACGTCGACGGGTACACCGGGAACCGGCACCACCTCGTCCAACAACTACGCCATCGATACCGTGCGCCCGACCGCGACCGTCTCGGTGGTTGCGCCTACGCTGAGCACCACGGTCAACTCGACGGTGAACATTACCTTCAGCGAAGCGGTGAGCGGTTTCAGCCTGGCCGACATGACGGCGTCCAATGGTACCCTGAGCAACCTGACCACCAGCGACAATATCCACTGGACCGCGACCCTGACGCCGAGCGCCAGCAACAACAGCAGCGGCAACGTCATCACCCTGGACAACACCCTCTATACCGATACCGCGACCAACGCCGGTACCGGCACGACCACGTCCAACACCTATGCGGTCGACACCGTGCGGCCGACCGCGAACATCGTGGTGTCCGATACAGCACTGAACATCAGCGGTAACACGTCGCTGGTGACCATCACCTTCAGCGAGGCGGTCACCGGGCTCACCGCCGGCGCCTTCACGGTCGCCGACGGCGCCCTGAGCAACTTGAGCAGCAGCGACGGCGGTACCACCTGGACCGCAACTCTGACGGCAACCCCTGGGGTCACCCATACCGGCGACGTCATCGCCCTGAACAACACCGCGGTCAGTGATGGCGCGGGCAACGCCGGCAGTGGTACCACCAACTCCAACACCTATGCCGTCGATACCCAGCGGCCGAACGCCACCGTCGTGTTCGCCAACACCAACCTGGGCATCGGCCAGACCTCGCTGGTGACCATCACCTTCAGCGAAGCCGTGACCGGTTTCACCAACGCCGACCTGACGGTGTCCAATGGCACCCTGAGCGCGGTGCAGACCAGTGACGGCGGCGTGACCTGGACCGCGACCTTCACCCCGACGGCGAGTATCGTCAGCGCGAGCAACCACATCACCCTGGACAACACCGGGGTCCAGGACCTGGCGGGCAACGCCGGCAGCGGCAGCACCACGTCGAACAACGTGGCCATCGACGGCGTGCGTCCGACCGCGACCGTGGTGGTTGCGAACAACTCCCTGATCATTGGCCAGACCTCGCAGGTGACCATTACCTTCTCGGAAGCCGTGGTCGGTTTCACCAATGCCGACCTGACGGTGTCCAACGGCACCCTGAGCGCGGTGAGCAGCAGCGACGGTGGCGTGACCTGGATCGCGACCTTCACCCCGAATGCGAGCATCACCAGCACCATCAATGTCATCACCCTGGACAATACCGCCTATAGCGACACCAGCGGCAACATCGGCACCGGGACCACCGACTCCAACAACTACGCCATCGACACCCAGCGCCCGACCGCGACCATCGTCGTCGCCGATCCGACGCTCACCGCTGGTGAAACCTCGCTGGTAACCATCACCTTCAGCGAAGCGGTGACCGGGTTCACCAATGCCGACCTGACCATCGCCAATGGCACCCTGAGCGCGGTGAGCACCAGTGACGGCGGTATCACCTGGACCGCGACCTTCACGCCAGGCACGAACACCAACAGCGCGACCAACATCATCACCCTGGCCAATGCCGGTATCGCTGACCAGGCCGGCAACGCCGGCACGGGCATCACCAACTCGGCGAACTTCACTATCGACACCGTGCAGCCGACCGCGACCATCGTGATGGCGAACCCGGCAATGAAGATCGGCGACACCTCGCTGGTGACCATCACCTTCAACGAGGCGGTGAGCGGTTTCAGCAATGCCGACCTGTCGATCACCAGCGGCACCCTGAGCGCGGTGCACAGCAGCGATGGCGGTATCACCTGGACTGCCACTTTCACCCCGACGGCGGGCATCACCGACGCCAGTGACCAGATCACCCTGGACAACACCGGCGTCCAGGCGGCCGTTTCGGGCAATGTCGGCAGCGGCAGCAGCGTGTCCAACAACTACGCCATCGATACTCAGCGACCGACCGCCACCGTGGTGGTGACGAACGACCACCTGGGTATCGGCGGTACGTCCCTGGTGACCATCACTTTCAGTGAAGCGGTGACTGGCGTCAGCCTGGCCGACCTGACCACCGACAACGGCACCCTGAGCGGCCTGAGCACCAGCGACAACATCACCTATACCGCGACCCTGACACCGGTGGCGGGTATCACCCAGAACAACAATCACATTGTCCTGGACAACAGCACGGTGACCGACATCGCGGGCAACAACGGCACCGGGACCATCAGCTCGAACGCCTATAATATCGACAGCGTGCGGCCAACCGCGACCATCGTGGTGGCCAGCCCGAGCCTGCTCGTCGGACAGACCTCACTGGTGACCATCACCTTCAGCGAGGCGGTGACCGGTTTCGACAACAGCGACCTGAGCGTGCCCAACGGTACCCTGAGTGCGGTGAGCACCAGCGACGGTGGCGTGACCTGGACGGCGACCTTCACCCCGACCGCCAACATCCACGACAGCACCAACCTGATCAGCCTGAACAATGCAGGCTATACGGACCTGGCGGGCAACGCCGGCGCCGGTATCACCAACTCAGGCAACTTCACCATTGATACGGTGCGTCCGACCGCAACCATCGTGGTAGCGGATAACGCCCTGAAGGTCGGTGACACCTCGCTGGTGACCATCACCTTCAGCGAAGCCGTGACCGGCTTCAGCAACGCCGACCTGACGATCAGCAACGGCACCTTGACCGGCGTCACCACCAGCGATGGCGGCATCACCTGGACGGCGACCTTCACCCCGACCAGCAACATCACCAACAGCAGCAACCTGATCGAGCTGAACAACACTCTCGTGGCGAACGCCTCGGGCAACGCCGGCAGCGGTGTCACCGACTCCAACAACTACAGCATCGACACCCAGCGTCCGACCGCGACCATCTCCGTGGCCAACAACAACCTGGGCATCGGCCAGACCACCACCGTAACCATCGCCTTCAGCGAAGTGGTGACCGGTTTCAACCTGTCCGAGCTCAGCGTCGCCAACGGCACGCTGTCCAACCTGGCCAGCGCCGATGGCGGCAAGACCTGGACCGCGACCCTGACCCCGACGGCAGCCATCACCGATGCCACCAACCTGATCGTGCTGGACACCAGCCTGGTCAACGATACCGCGGGCAATGCCGGAGCGAGCATCGCGATTTCCAACAACTACTCAGTCGATGCCGACCGGCCGACGGCGACCATCAGCGTCGCCAACCCGAACCTGACCGCCGGCCAGACCACCGTGGTGACCTTCACCTTCAGCGAGAAGGTCAGCAATTTCAACCTCGCTGAGCTGAGCGTGGCCAATGGCGTGCTGTCCAACCTGGCCAGCGCCGACGGCGGCAAGACCTGGACCGCGACCCTGACGCCGACGGCGAACATCACCGACCCGAGCAACTTCATCACCCTGGACAACAGCCTGGTCACCGACCTGGCCGGCAACGCCGGGACCGGCTTCGCCAACTCCAACAACTTCGCGGTCAACACCGTGGCGTTGGGTGGCGATCCGCAGTTCCGCGTCGACACGCCGGTGGCGCGGCCGGATGTGCCGAACCAGCCGTTGCAGCCACAGATCAGCATCACGCCGACCGGCGGCCTCGGCTCGCCGCTGGGCTTCCCGCCGTTGTTTGAACAGCGCACCTCGGGCGACGGTTTGCCGCCAGTGGGCAATATCTTCATCAACCAGAACGCGCTGGCGCCGAGTTTTATCGCCCAGGTGTTCAGCACCGATAACAGTGCCAGCGGCAGCACCAGTGGTTTTCTCGGTTTTGGCGGCGGTGATGGCGGGGTGTTCGGCAGCAGTACTATGTCGAGCATTTTCCACCACGAGTCGGGCAACAGCGATAGCTCCACCAGCCAGGTCTTCGACCGTAATGGCAAGGGCCTGGGCGATCCGGCCCAGGGCGTGCGCGGCATTTTCGGCGCGCCGACCCTGGGGCAGCAATTGCAGAAGATCAAAGACGGTGAGCAGAAACAGCTGCATGAACTAGCCTGGGCGTTGGAGCAGGTCGGCATCAGCGAAATGTCGGCCTGAACAAGATTGGGAATCTGCGTCGGCGGTTGTCGGCGCCTATAAAAAAGAATGTGCTAGTCAGGGGCGGTGCTAGGGATGAGAAGAAGTCATAGGTTGTTCAGCGTCAGTGTCTTGGCGCTGGTAGTCAGTGGTTGTGCCGTCACCAGCCAGCCGATCGATCGTAGCGTCAGCGAACAACGCGCCAAGAGCGATATGCAGACCATGTTCAAGGATCAGGAGCCGCTGAGCGGCCCGCTGACCTTGCACGAGGCCATGGCCCGCGCGGTGAAGTACAACCTCGAAGGCCGGCTCAAGATCATGGAAGAGGCCCTGGCCAAGCGTCAGCTCGACCTCGCCAGCTTCGACATGTTGCCGCGCATGGCGCTGTCCGCCGGCTATGCCGGGCGTAATAACGTCAGCGCCTCCAGCAGCCAGAACGTCCAGACCGGTGAGCAGTCGCTGGTACCTTCGACCTCCCAGGACCGCGACCGTCGTGTCGGCGACCTGACCATGGTCTGGAACGTGCTCGACTTCGGCGTAAGCTACATCAACGCCAAGCAACAGGGCGACCAACGCTTGATCGTCCAGGAGCGCCGGCGCAAGGTGGTCAACACCATCGTCCAGGACGTGCGTTCGGCCTACTGGCGCGCCGTGGCCGCCGAGCGCCTGCTCAAGCAGATCGACGCACTGATGGCGCGGGTCGAGCAGGCCCAGGGTAACAGCGAGAAAATGAGCGACCAGCGGATTGGCGATCCGATCCAGGCCCTGGGTTACCAGCGCGCTTTGATCGTCGCCACGCGCCAATTGGAAGAGCAGCGCAAGGCCCTGACCCTGGCCAAGACCGAACTGGCGACCCTGATCAACCTGCCCATGGGCACCGAGCTGACCCTGGCGACCCCGGACAACTACGAGATCCCGGAACTCAAGGTCGACATGGGCAAGCTGGAAGAGGAGGCCCTGACCAACCGTCCGGAACTGCGCGAGCAGGACTACCAGACCCGCATCAGCGCCAACGAAACCCGCAAGGCCATGCTGCGCCTGCTGCCGGGCCTGGAGTTCTCCGCCGGCGGCCATTACGACAGCAACTCCTTCCTGGTCAACGACAAGTGGGCCGACTACGGTGTCAAAGTCACCTGGAACCTGTTCAACGTGATTTCCGCGCCGGCGGCCATCGATGTGGCCAAGGCTGGTGAGGAAGTCGCCACGGCACGCCGTCAGGCCATGTCCATCGCGGTGCTGGCCCAGCTCTACGTGGCCAATGCCAACTTCAATGAAGCGCTGCGTCAGTTCAAGACCAGCCAGCAACTGTCGAACATCGACGGGCAGATCGCCGGTCAACTGCGCAACCGCTACAAGGCGGCGGGGCTCGGTGAACTGGACCTGATCCAGGGCGAGCTCAACACCTTGCAGGCCGACCTGCGGCGCGACTTGGCCTATGCCGACCTGCGCAACGCCTACGGGCAGATCTTTGCCAGCGCCGGGCTCGATCCGCTGCCGGCGGAAGTGTCTTCGACCAAGATCCAGTCGATTGCCGGGGCCCTGGCCACGCGCGAGTCCGAATGGGCCGCGGGCAAGATTGATGAGCCTGTGAGCCATGCCCAGGCCAAATGACCGCCGCGCGGCCGGTGCCGGGCAGTGGCTCGACGGGGTGCGCGCGGGCGGAGTGATCCCCTGAGCCGGCCGGCGTTTTCCCGCCTGCCGGTCGCCGTGGACTTGCCACTGCTGCGCCAGGCCCTGGCACAGTTGGGCGATAGCGCCTGGGTGGCGCATTTCAATCGCGATTACTTCACTGGCGAGTGGAGCGGGGTGGCGCTGGTGTCCGCCAACGATGCCCCGGGCGAACTGGCGCCGGGCAAGGGTAAGGCGGTTGCACGCAAGCCTTGGCTGGAAGACCCGCGTTGGTCCTATGGCTTGCAGGGGCTGCCGTTGGAAATCCGCTCGGCGCGGCTGTTGCGGCTGGGGCCGGGCGGGCGGATTCATGAACACCGCGATTACGACCTCAGTCCCCCGGACGCCGATCGGCGCCTGCATATTCCCTTGCTCAGCCCTCCCGACGTGGAGTTCATGCTCGATGGGCAGCGCATCCCCATGAAGGCCGGGGAATGCTGGTTTCTCGATTTGGCGCGGCCCCACAGTGTCGACAACTGGGGCGATCACGAGAGGGTCCACCTGGTACTCGACTGTCGTCCGAGTGCCTGGCTGGAAGAGCAGATCGCCGCGGGCCTGCCGAGCACTCCGACGCCCGGCCTGGGTCGGGCCGCCGTGGCGCTCGAACAGTTTCGCCAATGGCTGGAGCGTGACCCGCAACTGTGCCGGGAACTGCAGGCGCACACCGACAGCGAAGCCTTTATCGTCTGGACCCTGGAGCGCGCCGCCGCCCATGGCCTGCATTTCGCCCGTGAGGATCTGCGCGCGGCCATGAGCCGTGGCCGCCGCAGCTGGAATCCGCCATGGACGGCCTGAAGGACTGGTTGCCGATTCGCGTCTGGCGCGAAGACGTCTATTGGCGCGTCGACTGGTGCTGGTTCGGCGGGCGCCGGCTGGATCAGCCGTTCTTTGGCGACTCGGTGGAGGAGGCCCTGCAACTGCCGTTCAATCAGGTCTTCCGACGTGAGACGCCACTGGCGGTGCTCAGTGAATGGCAGGTGCCGGCGGTGGCGCCGAGCGCGTTCATCTATCACGCCTCGCGGTGCGGTTCGACGCTGATCGGCCAGATGCTGGCGCAGCTGGACAGCCATATCGTGATCAGCGAGCCGCCACCGCTCGACCGCTTGTTGCGCGACGAGCTCGATCCGCAGGAACGGCGCGCGGCCCTGCAGGGTTTGCTGGCGGCCTATGGGCAGCGGCGGTGTGGTGGCGAACAGGCATTGGTGATCAAGCTGGACGCCTGGAATATCGGCGAGTTGCCCCTGCTGCGCGAGTGTTTTCCCGAGACGCCCTGGTTGTTCCTGTACCGCGATCCGCTGGAAATCGCCGTGTCCCATTTGCGGCGGTCCGGGCTGCACATGGTGCCGGGGATGATTGGCGGCAGCTCGTTGGACACCCCGGGGCAGGACGACTCGCGGGAGGACTACATCGCCGCGCGCCTCGGGCGGATCCTCCAGCAGGGTTGGGAACACTGTCTTGCTTTTGGCGGTTTACCGGTCAATTACAACGAGCTGCCGGGGGCGTTGGCGGGGCATCTGGGTGAGTTCTTCGGGCTCGACGACCGGCAGCGCAGCCAGGTGTTTGCGGTCGCCCGACAGCACGCCAAGCAGCCGGACCAAGTGTTTGTGCCGGACAGCCAGGACAAGCATCGGGAAGCCTCCGAGTGGCTCAAGGAACGGGTGGCGTTGTGGGCCGGAGCCCCTTATCAGGCACTGGAAGCCTTGCGCGCGGAACGCAATCCTCCAGGCGCCGCCGGCCACCGCCAGCTTGCGCGCAATGGCCGCCAACGCTGACGCGGATTTGTGGGCGCTGGCTTGCCGGCGATGGCGTCCGGAGGGGCGCCGTAAGGCTCAAGGGTCTCATCGCCGGCAAGCCAGCTCCTACAGGGTTTTGGGCATGACGATAATTTGTGGCATGGCTGGGAGCCGGCAAGCCAGCGCCCACAGAGAACGGCATCAGGTTTTATCTTTCGGTGACAGATCGGCCATGCCCTTCAACAACTCGATGGGCAGCGGAAACACGATGGTCGAACTCTTGTCCCCGGCAATCGACGACAGCGTCTGCATATAACGCAGCTGCATGGCCCCTGGCTGACGCCCGAGCATTTCGGCGGCCTGCATCAGCTTCTCGGAAGCCTGCAATTCCCCTTCGGCGTGAATCACCTTGGCCCGCCGTTCCCGTTCGGCCTCGGCCTGCTTGGCGATGGCGCGGATCATCGACTCGTTGAGGTCGACGTGCTTGATCTCGACGTTGGCGACCTTGATCCCCCAGGCATCGGTCTGGGCATCCAGCACCTGCTGGACATCGGAATTGAGTTTTTCCCGCTCGGCCAGCAGCTCATCCAGTTCGTGCTTGCCGAGTACCGCGCGCAGCGTCGTCTGGGCCAGCTGGCTGGTGGCGGCGAGAAAGTTTTCTACCTGGATAATCGCCTTCTGCGGATCGAGCACGCGGAAATACAGCACCGCATTGACCTTCACCGAGACGTTGTCGCGGGTGATCACATCTTGCGGCGGCACATCGTGGACCACGGTACGCAGGTCCACCCGGACCATCTGCTGCACCAGCGGAATCAATATGATCAGCCCGGGTCCCTTGACCTGCCAGAAGCGTCCGAGCTGGAACACCACACCGCGTTCGTATTCACGCAGGATACGAAAGGTCGAGGCCGCCAGCATCAGCAGCAGGAACGCGAGCAGCGCGCCGGAACCCAATTGCAGGACCATAATCAATCTCCTCGCCTAGGTGGGTCGTCAACGGCTTGCACTTCCAACAGCAGGCCCTTGCGCGCAATAACCCGTACCTGTTGGCCGGGATGCAGCGGTGTGGGGCTCAGGACCTGCCAGTTTTCGCCTTGCAAGCGCACCCAACCGGCGTAGGCATCACCGGCTTTCAGGGTGGTGATGGGCGTCAGGCTGCCTTCCAGCCCGGCATCGCCGCTGACCACCTGACGTCGATGGGCCTTGAGTGCGGCGCCGATCACGCCGATGAGCAAGAGTATGCCGATGAGCATCAGACTGATTTTCAACGGCTGGGCGGTGTTATCGTCAAACAGTTGTGGGTTGAACAGGACCAGCATACCGACCACCACCGCGACCAGACCGCTGGCGCCGATCGCACCGTAGCTGGGCACCAGGGCTTCGGCGACGATCAGGGCGATACCCAGCAGGATCAGCCCGGAACCGGAGTCGCCGATGGGCAGCACGAGCAGGGTCACGACGGAGTCGGCGCCTTCGGCAAGTTGGGGCCCCACGGGCCAGACGATCAGCCACCCGAACAACAACCAGGCCCACCAGCAACGACTGCTCACTTGAATTCTCCGCGAGTTTCGTCATCCCCACCTAAAAGCTTAGTCGAGTGGCGGCGCCCCGCCGGATAAACACGGGCTCACAGCTCTCCTGGACCCGTCGATGCTACCTCGATCCCGACCTTGCAACTCCGGCCAACAGGGTCCTTGTGGCAGCCGGCTTGCTGGCGATGGTGGTCGACCAGGCGATGCAAGACTGACGGGCCTCATCGCCGGCAAGCCAGCTCCTACAGGTTTGAGGCGTACACACCATTCGGGTATGGCGCTGTTATGTAGGAGCGGGGCTTGCCCGCGAAGCTTTTAGATCCGACTCGACTATCGAGGCCCCGTGATAGCGAGAACGGTTACTGAGGTTAACCCGACGTCCCCCGGTGAACTGCCTAGACTCTTACCCAGGGAATACAGCAAACCCATCGCCCTGGGGCATTCGACAGGGCTCGGAGGTGCATCATGCGTATGGCAAAAACCGTGCAGCGCAGCCTGGAGCAGGCGCGTTGCGAATTCGACATCGTCGCTCATCCGCATTCGTCCAGCAGCCTGGAAACTGCCCGCCTGGCGGGGATCCCGGCCGAGCGCATGGCCAAGTCGGTGGTCCTCGACGACCAGCACGGCCACTACCTGATGGCGGTCCTGCCCGCCAGCCAGCACCTGGACCTGAGCAAGGTCCGTGGCGCCAGTACCTGGCAGATCACCCGGGAAAGCACCCTGGCCTATCTGTTCCAGGATTGCGAACGCGGTGCCGTGCCGGCGCTGGGCGAGTCCTACGGCTTGAGGATGGTGGTCGACCCGTTGCTGACCCGTCAGCAGGACATCTACCTGGAAGCCGGCAATCACCACAACCTGGTGCATATGCAGATGGACCAGTACCTGAAACTGGTGCCCCATGCCGAGGTGTGCGAGGTCTGCCACTGAGGCCCGTGCACTGCCTGTTTGCTACTCACGCGGTGCTTCACGGCGGGAACGCGGTTGCTCGCGAAACTGTCTGACCCGCACCGCCATTTTCCTTATACCGGAGAGCCCAATGGAATCACCTGACCACAGCCTGCCGTCCCTGTTCAAGCAATTGGGCCTGCCCGACGACCCCGTCAGCATTGATCGTTTTATCGCCACTCATTCGCCGCTCAAGCCGGAGTTGCACCTGGCCGACGCGTTTTTCTGGAGCAAGAGCCAGGCGGACTTTCTGCGTGACGAGATTCTCGACGATGCCGACTGGGCGGAAGTGGTGGATCAGTTGGATGTGTTGTTGAGGAAGGGGAGAGGGGTGTAAAAAAAATGTGGAAAATGCCCTAAATGTAAAAAAATCTGGGGAAGAGATAAAAAAATCTGAGCTTTAATCGCGTTAGTCAGTGTTATTCCGCTCTTCGACCCGAAACACTATTTAACGGGCCCTAGCGTGCGTAATGCTCGGTGGCGAGTTGATTTTAACGGCCTGGGCTCTCTGCACTATTGCGCTACGGTAGAGCGTACTCCCGAGCCGGAAGACTTGCTGAGCCTCGATATCCTGGGACGCGCCAAAGCTTTTTTGGCCAGCTTACCCCCGGAGATGATGGATCGTGCCATCAACTGGGCTTACCTCCACGAGCAGCTCATCACCCGTGAACCAGGCTTGAGTTCAGCCGGACCACTCCGCCGCCCAGCCTTCACCCGGCCGAATGAAGTAATTGCTTCAAAACTTGACGAGCCCCAACTGATGCGAGATATTGATAGTTAGCAAGCTAACAATGCGAATCTCCCTGTGTCCAAGCACCTCGAACAGCTGCACAAGCACATCAGTGCCGGCCTCGTCGTCGCCTCGCGCCATTGGCGCCGGGTGTGCCAGACCACGCTGGTCAATTATGGGGTCTCCGAAGCCTGCGCCATGCCGTTGCTGTTGGTCGGCCGCATGGGGCCGGGCGTGCGCCAGGTGACGGTGGCCCACGAAGCGGGTATAGAGAGCCCGTCGCTGGTGCGCCTGCTCGACCAGTTGTGCAATGCCGGCTATGTGTTGCGCAGCGAAGACCCAAGTGACCGCCGCGCCAAATGCCTGAGCCTGACCGAGGCCGGCGAGCGCCTGATGCATGACATCGAAAGCCAGTTGATTCGCCTGCGCGGCGAAGTACTCGACGGCATCGCGCCGGCTGATCTGGAGGCCGCGCTGCGAGTGATCCGCGCTTTCGAAGCGGCCGGGCAGAGCCTGGGAGTGGCGAACCCGTGAACGGTTTCTGGACCGGCATGCCACCTGCCCGTGACTGGTTCTACGGCGTGCGCACCTTCGCCGCATCGATGATCGCGCTGTATATCGCCATGCTGATGGAGTTGCCGCGCCCGTACTGGGCCATGGCCACCGTCTACATCGTCTCCAGCCCCTTCGTCGGCCCCACCAGTTCCAAGGCCCTGTACCGCGCGGTCGGCACCTTTCTCGGCGCCTCGGCGGCGGTGCTGTTCGTCCCGCTGTTCGTGCAGACCCCCTTTCTGCTGGTGGTGGCGGTCGCGCTCTGGACCGGCATCCTGCTGTTTCTCTCGCTGCACCTGCGCACCGCCAACAGCTACGCGCTGATGCTCGCCGGCTACACCATGCCGATGATCGCCCTGCCGGTGGTCGACAACCCCCTCGGCGTGTTCGATGTGGCGGTGTCGCGGACCGAGGAAATCTTTCTCGGGATCGTCGTGGCGGCGGTAGTCGGCAGCATGTTCTGGCCCCGGCGTCTGGCCCCGGTGTTTATCGACGCGGCGGGCAAGTGGTTCGCCGATGCTTCGACCTACAGCCTGCGCTTCCTTTCCCGTGATGTGCAGGCCGATGAAGTCAGCACTTTGCGCTCGGCGATGGTGGCGACCTTCAACAGCCTTGAATTGATGATCGGCCAGCTACCCCACGAAGGTGCGCGGCCACAGACGGTGCGCAACACCAAGGAGTTGCGCGGGCGGATGATTCACCTGCTGCCGGTGGTCGATGCCCTGGACGACGCCCTGTATGCGATGGCGCGCCGCACGCCGGAGCTGGTGGCGCGTTTCGAGCCCTTGCTCGTGGCCACCCGCGAATGGCTGGAAAGCACCACGCAAGACGCACCGCTCGAACGCTGGCAAGCCCTGCGGACCCAGGTCGAGAGCCTGCAACCCGGCCCGGTCGAGCTGGATGACCGGCGCCAGTTGCTGTTCTCCAACGCGCTCTACCGCCTCGGCGAGTGGATCGATCTGTGGCAGGACCTGCGCAGCCTGCAATACGCCATCCGCTGCGAAAGCCAGGACAGCTGGCATGCGGTCTACCGCCATTGGCGCCTGGGCCGCCTGACGCCGTTCCTCGATCGCGGCCTGATGCTGTATTCGGTGGGCTCGACGGTGCTGGCGATCATTGTCGCCTCGGTATTGTGGATCCTGCTCGGCTGGACCGATGGTGCCAGCGCGGTGATCCTCGCGGCGGTCGCCTGCAGCTTTTTCGCGGCGATGGACGATCCGGCGCCGCAGATCTACCGATTCTTTTTCTGGACCGCGATGTCGGTGATTTTCGCCAGCCTCTACCTGTTCGTGGTGCTGCCCAACCTGCACGATTTCCCGATGCTGGTGCTGGCCTTCGCCGTGCCCTTTATCTGCGTCGGCACCCTCACCGTGCAGCCGCGTTTCTACCTCGGAACCTTGTTGACCATCGTCAACACCTCGTCCTTTATCAGCATCCAGGGCGCCTATGACGCGGACTTCCTGAACTTCGCCAACGCCAACCTGGCCGGTCCCGTGGGCCTGCTGTTCGCTTTTGTCTGGACCTTGGTGGCCCGGCCCTTCGGGGCTGAGCTGGCGGCCAAGCGACTGACCCGTTTCAGTTGGCATGACATCGTCGGGCTGACCGAGCCGGCGACCCTGGCCGAGCACCGGCACCTGGGCGCACAGATGCTCGACCGGCTGATGCAGCACCTGCCACGGCTGGCCATGACCGGCCAGGACACCGGTGCGGCGCTGCGTGAGTTGCGGGTCGCGCTCAACCTGCTCGACCTGCTGGCCTACACCCCTCGTGTACTGGGCGTGGCGAATGTGTTGCTCAAGCAGGTGGTGGAGGAGGTCGGCGAGTATTTTCGTGCCTGTCTCAAGGCCCGCGAGCGCCTGCCGGCACCGGCGCCCTTGCTGATGACTCTGGACCGCACGCGCCGGGCCCTGAGTTCCCAGGGGCTGGACGATGGCGAAACCCGCCTGCATCTGTTGCACGCCTTGAGTGGCCTGCGCCTGGCGTTGTTGCCTGGCGTCGAGTTCGTCGATAGCGGCGATCAGTCGGAGAGTATTCCATATGGGATCAATGGGGTGCCCTTATGATCGGTGACCTGGATATCAGCGGGGTGTTCCTGCCCACGCTGCTGGTGCTGATGGGCATTACGTATGCGCTGTACCTGGTGGTGCACGGGCTGTTGACGCGCCTTCACTTCTACCGCCTGGTCTGGCACCGGGCCTTGTTCAACGTCGGTCTCTACGCTTTGTTGCTGGGCGTTGTGGATTCGTTCAGTCGATACCTGATGACATGAAAAAACCTCTTTTGACCATTGGCCGTGTAGTCCTGACTTTGCTGGTGGTGATCTTCGCCTGCCTGGTGGTCTGGCGCATGGTGATGTACTACATGTTCGCGCCCTGGACCCGGGACGGGCATATCCGCGCCGATATCGTGCAGATCGCCCCGGACGTGTCCGGGCTGATCCAGCAGGTGCAGGTGCGCGACAACCAACCGGTGAGCCGTGGTCAGGTGCTGTTCAGCATCGACCAGGACCGCTTCAAGCTGGCGCTGCGCCAAGCCAAGGCCGCCGTGGCCGACCGTCAGGAAACCCTGGCCCAGGCTCAACGCGAGAACAAGCGTAACCGTGGCCTGGGGAACCTGGTGGCCGGCGAGCAACTGGAAGAAAGCCAGTCGCGGGTCGCCCGTGCCGAACTGGCCCTGACCGAAGCCCAGGTGGCGGTGGACGCCGCGCAATTGAACCTCGACCGCTCGGTGATCCGCAGCCCGGTGGACGGCTATGTCAACGATCGCGCCCCCCGTGAGCGGGAGTTCGTCACCGCCGGGCGGCCAGTGTTGGCGGTGGTGGACAGCAGTTCCTTCCATATCGACGGCTACTTCGAGGAAACCAAGCTCGACGGTATTCATGTCGGCCAGGGCGTGGATATCCGGGTGATCGGCGACAACGCGCGCTTGCGTGGGCATGTCGAAAGCATCGTCGCCGGGATCGAGGACCGCGACCGCAGCAGCGGCTCGAACCTGTTGCCCAACGTCAACCCGGCGTTCAGCTGGGTGCGCCTGGCCCAGCGGATTCCGGTGCGGATTGCCTTCGACGACGTGCCGGCGGACTTTCGCATGATCGCCGGACGCACGGCCACGGTGTCGATCATCGATGACGCCAAGGTCGCGCCGAAGAAAGAGGCCGCGCAATGAAAGCGCTGGCGCAAGTCGCGACCCTGGGGCTGGGCCTGATGCTGTCGGCCTGCTCGATGGTCGGTCCGGATTATCATCTGCCGGCTGATTCGGCGATGCAGCGCAAGGACCTGCAAGGGACGCTCGCCGGCGAAGGCGACAACGTGGTGTCGGCGCCGGTGCCGACCGATTGGTGGCGCTTGTACCAGGACCCGCGCCTGGATGCGCTGGTCCGTCAGGCGCTGGCCTCCAACACCGACTTGCGGGTGGCGGCGGCAAGCCTGTCGCGGGCCCGGGCCCAGGTGGAAGAGGCCGAGGCGGCTGGCGGTTTCAGTGCCGGGGTGAAAGCCGGTGCCCAGCGTTTGCAGGAGTCCGGCCAAGCGTTCCTGCTGCCGGAAAAGGTCCCGGTGGCCAACATCGGTGAGATCGCGCTTTCCGCGTCCTATCAGTTCGACCTGTGGGGCACCCTGCAGCGTGGCATCGAGGCGGCGAAAGCCAATGCCGATGCGACCCAGGCGGCGGGTGACGTGGCCCGCATCACCCTGGTGGCGGATGTGGTGCGCTCCTACACCCAGGTCTGTGCGGCCAACGAAGAACGCAAGATTGCCGAGCAGTCCCTCGAACTGCAATCCCAGAGCACTGAGCTGACCAAGCGTCTTCGCGATGCCGGGCGCGGTGACGAAACCCAGGTCACCCGCTCCCAGACCCAATTCAAATCCCTGCGCGCCGAACTGCCGCGCTACCAGGCCGCGCGCCAGGCCGGCCTGTACCGCCTGTCGATGTTGCTGGCCAAACCCCTGGAGCAACTGCCGGCCGGTGTCGCCGATTGCGCCGCGCTGCCACATATTACCCAGTTGTTGCCGGTGGGCGACGGTGCCGAGCTGCTCAAGCGCCGTCCGGATATTCGCCAGGCCGAACGTCGGCTGGCCGCGGCAACGGCCAGTATCGGCGTGGCCACCGGCGAGCTGTATCCGAACATCAGTATTGGTGCCACGGTGGGCACGGTCGGTATTCTGCAGGACCTGGGCGAGCCATCGACCAATCGCTGGGGCTTCGGTCCGGCGATCAGCTGGACCGTGCCGACCAACGGCGCCCGCGCCCGTATCCGCGAAGCCGAGGCCGGTACCCAGGGGGCCCTGGCGCATTTCGACGGCGTGGTGCTCAACGCCATCCGCGAAACCCAGACCAGCCTGGCCCAGTACACCGCGCAACTCGACCGCCGCGATGCCCTGGCCGATGCCGAGCAGTCGGCCAAACAGGCGGCGGACCAGACGCATCGCTTCTTTACCGCCGGTCGCGCGTCGTTCCTCGCCGACCTGCAGGCGACCCGCGCCTACACCGACGTCCGCGCGCAGCTGGCGTCAGCCAACACTCAGGTCGCAATGAGCCAGATCGAGTTGTTCCTGGCCCTCGGTGGCGGTTGGGAAAGTGGACGAACGCCACCTGCCGAGCACGCGAAACCCTGAGTCCGTTGCTATGCTTTGAACTATCGGCTGGTCGCCGCTGGTGGGGAGCGCTGGGTGAATCCTAACCATCGCGGTCAGCGTGGCCCGATGGGGATTCTAATAATGAAAAACCCTTATGCTCCTGGTTTCTGGTGTGCGGTGGTGGCGCTGGTCCTGCTTTCGGCGACCTACTTCTATGGCGTCATGCTGGCGCACCAGATCGACAAGGCGTTGGTCTTTCTCGACAGCGCCACGGCGTTGATCGCGGTGATGTCCATCGCCGTGGTGGCCTGGGCCAGCTACCAGACGCAGCAGGTGAAGAAACGCCAGCTGTCCCAGAGCAAGACCCTGGTGCTGGTCTGGGACACCAAAGTCGCCCTGCGTCGGGTCGAAACCGTCTTTGACCGGTATTTCTGGGGCAGCTACTGGCAACCCGGTCGGACCTTCCAGGAGGTCATGGGCGAACTCACCGGTACGCCGCTGGAAAAAAGCCTGGAACTGCTCAAGATCCAATGCCTGAAACTCGACCGTGAAGTGGCCCATGACGAGCGCCACTGGCTGACCAACGCCCGCGAATTGTCCGATGTGGCCACGGCCATGGCCCGTGAGCGCCATCAACTGGACGTCTGCGACCCACGCAACGACTCGCCGGACGGCGTGGTGATCAACCGCGACTTCGAGGTGCTGGTATACACCTGGACCGCGCGCTTGAAGACCTTCGACCATCAACTGGATGAGATGGAAGTCCAGTACTCCTGAGTAAACCCTGTTCCTGCCCGTCGGCTGCCGATTCGCCACCCAGGCGCGGAGGTCGCCGAGGGGCACTGCCGAGCGCACGATTCCCGTGCTGCGCTGTCAGTCATTTCGCTATTGTCCATAGGACGAGGTAGTGGCCAGTGGCTCCGCGGGCAAAGCCTTGGGGGCGGCTCCGGCAAATGCTACTCTGCGTCCTTTCGGGCATTGTCGAGCCGGCTCCGGTCAGGGGTCAGGAAGACCAGCATTTCTCCACACAACGGACATCGATCGGGTCAATTCATGAATAAATCAGCAGGCTTGCTTTTAGGTTTTGTCGTGGTGGTCGGTGCGGTGAGCACCGTCGGCGCCTGGTACACCGGCAATCAACTGGAAGGGGTGCTGAACACCTCGATCCAGGACGCCAACCAACAGTTGAAGACCGCCCTGGCCAGCACCGGCGGCAGCGCGAATATCGAGCTGGTCTCGCTTGATCGCCAGCTGTTCACCAGCACCGCGCACTACCGCGTCAAGTTTCAGAACCCGCAGGCCGGCGCGCAGAAGAAGGACATCGAGCTGCTGTTCGTCGACCATATCGAGCACGGGCCGTTGCCATGGTCGCGTCTCAAGGCGTTGAAGCTGGCACCGGTGATGATCAGCAGCAACTACGAGCTGGAAAAGAACGACGACACCGCCAAGTGGTTTGACGCCGCCAAAGGCGCCGCGCCGCTCAAGGGCCAGGTTGCCCTGGGCTACAACCGTTCGGTGGACGGCAATGTCGAGCTGGTGCCGCTGGACTTCGCGCCGGACGCGACCACCAGCCTGAAATTCTCCGGGCTGAACCTGGCGGTCACCGCCAGCGATCAGGCCGCCAAGATCAAACTCAACGGCTATATGGACAATCTCAAGGTCTCCGCCGTGTCCCCGGAGCAGGGCCCGGTGCAGGTCGAACTGAACGGCCTGACCCTGGCCAGCGACCTGACCAAGAGCGACCTGGGTTTCTACCTGGGGCAGAATGTCATAGAACTGAGCGAGACCAAGGTGGGCTTCGGGGTCAAGCCGGCGGTGGTCACGATCAAAGGGTTCGAGCAGAAAGACTCGACGGAGGCGGCGGGCAATGTGCTCGCCGGACGTCTGGCCTATAACATCGCTTCCATCGACTACAACGACAAGCCGGTGGGCAGTGCCCAGATGAGCTGGACGGCGAAGAACCTGGATTTCCCGGCGATGCAATCGCTGATCAAGCTCTACCAGGTCCAGTTGGAGGCGCTGCAAAAGGCCCAGGCGGCAGGGGCTGAAGACCCTGAGGCGGCGGTCCCGGAACTGACCCCGGCCCAGCAGACCCAGGCCGAAGCGGATATCAAGCAATTGTTGGTCGGCAAGCCGCAGATCGCCCTGGAAAACTTCTCGCTCAAGACGGCCAATGGCGAGAGCCGTGCCAGCCTGGTGGTGGACCTGACCAACCCGTCTTCCACCGAACTGCCACCGGTGGAGCTGGGCAAGCAACTGGTCTCGCAACTTGATGCCAAGGTGTTGTTGTCCAAGCCGATGATCGCCGATCTGGCCGGCCTGCAAGCGCAGATCCAGGGCCAGACCGACCCAGCGGCCGTCACCCGCCAAGCCTCGATGGCCAGTGAAATGGCCGGCACCATGGCCTTGTCCACGGAGATGGCGACGGTGCAGGGCAGCGATATCGTCTCGACGCTGCACTACACCAACGGTCAGGTGGACTTCAACGGGCAGAAAATGCCGGTGGAAGACTTCATCACTTTGCTGCTGACCAAGTTCGGTGGTGCGGGCGG
Organism: Pseudomonas sp. GW821-FHT03C07; assembly: GCF_059420925.1. Taxonomy (NCBI): domain Bacteria; kingdom Pseudomonadati; phylum Pseudomonadota; class Gammaproteobacteria; order Pseudomonadales; family Pseudomonadaceae; genus Pseudomonas; species Pseudomonas sp. GW821-FHT03C07. Next base: position 83,457 of record NZ_JBWKUQ010000017.1, on the reverse strand, counting down.
CGGCGAACAGCCTTGAACCCGACGTTCAGCCAGAGGTGACGCTTTCCAGTCGATACCCATAGCCGTAGATCGTCAGCAGTTGCCAACCGTGTTCGGCGGTCAGGCCCAGCTTGTTGCGCAGGCGATAGATATGGGTATCGAGGGGCCGCGAGGAGAGCATTTCTTCATGGGGCCAGAAGCGCTCATAGAGATACTCGCGCGACAGCGGCCGTCCGAGGTTACTGAACAGGCAGCGCGCCAGGCGATACTCCCGCTCGGTCAGGTTGAGCGGGCGACCTGAGCGGGTCACGGTCAGTTCGGCATCGTCGAAACTCAAATCGTTGAAGGTGGCGATTTCGCTGGCGCTGCCGCGCTGTCCGGCGTGCCGGCGCAGTACCGCGTTGACCCGCGCCTTGAGTTCGTTGGCGCGGAACGGTTTGCTCACGTAATCGTCGGCGCCACTGCCCAGGGCCAGGACGATATCGCTCTCGGCATCGCGGCTGGTGAGCATGATGGCCGGCGGCGGTACCTCCATGTGCTCGCGGGTCCAGCGCAACAGCGCCAGGCCGCTGAGGTCCGGCACCTGCCAGTCGAGAATCAACAGGTCGAAGGTTTCCCGGCGCAACTGGCGCAACAGGTCTTCACCGCGCTCGAAACCGTGCAGGGTCCAGGGGGCGTCCCCGACACCGGCCATCTGCCCCAGGGTCTGTTCAACCCGGCGCAGTTCGGCGGGCTCGTCGTCGAGTATGGCGACACGCATGTCTGGGCCTCTCTCCTCGTTTAGCGGCGGTTCTGTCGTTCAAAAGGTGACTCTACAGACTATTTCCTACATGAAAGTCTGTAAGTCGGCCGTCAAATCTGAACAATTCTGACGAATTCCTCAAGGACAGGCGGCGGCTGGCTAGGCTGATGTCAAATGGCTTTTACCTGGCGCGCCATGACCCCTGTGGGGGCAGGTGCAGGGTAACGATTTGCACGGTCAAGGAGAAGGATCCATGGGCAGTCCCCTTCGTTTCAGCAGTTTGCCGTCCTGGGCGGTGCTCGGGTTGTTGTCCGGGTTGAGCCTGTGCTTCGGTTTCGGTTTTGTCATCGGGCTGTTCCATTACGGGGCTGCCCGTCCCTCGCTGGTCGTCGAACGCTTGCCGGTGGTTCCCGAGGACCGCGGGATAGGGCGATTTTCCGCGCCGACGCTGTGGACCACCCGCGAGGTCAGCGCCCCACGGGAACCGCCGCGCTGGGTGTTCTGAACGGGCGGGGCAATTCTGAACAAATCTGACAGATTCGCCGAGCAGCGGGGTTTTACCCATAGAGTAGCTCCAGCAATAACGGGGCACTTTGGAGCAAGTCGACCCATGGACGGGTGGCGGTTCGGATCCACACGGACCGCCGCCAAGGGACGGTCAGGATGTCCGCCCTTGGCCATTTTTCCGTCACACCCTGGTGTGCATTCATACGAAGCAACACAGTGTGGCCAGGCTCACTGGTGGCGCTGTGGCATGATGGGCCCGGATGGTTGTGTGCCGTCTTCCTTTACTTCGATCCTGCTCCTTACGGAGTCTGAGCGGCCAAGCCCATGAGCGAACGCTTACTTTCGCATCCGCATTTTCCTGTTCTCCTGCCTCGTCCGGGCCTGCGCCTGCTGCTCGGCGCTGCCTTCTGCCTGTTCGCTCACACTGCCCTGGCGGCGCCACCGGCCCTGCGTGCGCCTTACCTTGATCGCGAGCACCAGTGTCGCCCGCAACCTTTTCCGGCGCTGGTGCTGCACCTGGCGGGCGAGGCCTGGAAGCTGGATGCCCAGGGCAAGCAGTTGGCCCTGGAAGAGGGGATGAGCCTGGAGGAGCACGAAGGGCTGAGAACCTCGGGCGACGCCTTTGTCAGCCTTAGGCTGGGCGATGGTTCGCGGATCGTGCTGCCGTCCAACTCGCAGGTGCGCCTGGAACTGGACGAGACGCAGTCGATTCCGCAACTACAGCTCGAACAAGGTCAGGTCGAGTCCTACGTGATCAAACGCATCAGCGAGCATGATCGCTTCCAGATTCGCACTTCGGTCGGGGTGCTCGGGGTTCGTGGGACGCATTTTCGCACCCGCAGCGAAGACGGTCAGGCGCTGGTCGAAGTGCTCGACGGCCAGGTCGCGGTGAGCCGCGCGCAAGTGCCGCTGGCGTCAGGCAACCCGGCGCGCGGCACGCTGCCCGTTGTGGCCGTGCCGGCGGTCAAGGTCAACGCCCGGCAAGGCCTGAAGATCCAGGGCCAGGGCGAACTCAAACCGGTCGATCTGCTCGCGGCCCCGCGCCTGCTCGGGCAGGACGGCCAGCGGGGTGATAAGCCGGTCTGGCAACTCTTGCTCCAGCCCCTGGACGGCGCCCGGCGCTACCGTGCGCAGGTCGCCACCGATGCGGCGTTCCTCAATATCAGGCAGGAGCGTTTTTCCAGTACCCCGGATATCCGTTTCAGCGGTTTGCAGGCGGCGTTCTACCATGTGCGGCTGTCGGCATTCGACGAACAGGGACTTGAAGGCCAGACTGGGGTCTACGATATCTACTACTGGCCCAGGACGGTTCATGAGCAATAGCGGCGGTACCCGGCATTCATGAGGTTCTGGCGGCGGCATGGGGGACGCGAGTCGACGCAGGCGCAACGGCTGTTTCGTGGCTTGTTGCGCGAATGGTTGTGGGTGGCTGTGTTGTTGCTGCCGCTGACGGCTGTGCTCTCCCTGAGCCAGAACCTGGCGTTCAGCCATTTTCTCTATGACCGGTTGAGTCGCCTGAGTCCCTTGCCGGTCGATCCACGGATCCTCCTGGTCAGCATCGACGATCGCAGTCTTGAGGCCCTGGGGCGCTGGCCCTGGCCGCGCAGTGTGCATGCCGAGCTGCTCGAACGCTTGAGCGCGGCGCAGCCCCGGGGTGTGCTGTTCGATGTGGTTTTCAGCGAGCCGGAGGCGGCCGGCAGCGGCGACGAGCACTTGGCCCAGGCGCTGTGTCGGGCTGGGAATGTCGTCTTGCCGCTGCTGCGCGAAGGCGTGCCGCGATTTGCCACGGCGCTGGGGGAAATCGAGCCGATCGAGCCGCTGCGACGCTGTGCCAGGGCGGTCGGCCATATCAACGTCGAAGCCGATAACGATGGCGTGGTGCGTGGGGTGTATCTGCGCGAAGGTCCGGCCCGGCAACCCCGTGAACAGTTGGCCTGGCTCGCCTACCAGATGGCCCTGCCAGCGGCCGAACGGCAGCCGATGCCCGGTGCCGGGGACGGCTCCGAGCTTCAGGGATGGCAGCGACAGAACGCAATCCTGGTGCCCTTCATCGCGGCGGCTGGCGGTTTCCCCAGCGTGCCTTATATCAGCGTACTGCGCGGTGAAGTGCCGGCGGCGCTGCTGCGTGATCGGTTGATCCTGGTGGGGGCCACCGCGCCGGGCCTGGGGGATCGCTATGTCACCCCGCTTTCCGAGCAGGCCGGCACCACCGCCGGGGTGGAGATCCAGGCGAACCTGCTCAATGGCCTGTTGCAGCAGCGCAACATTGTCGAGCTGGCGCCGCTGTCGGGCCTGCTGCTATCGGTGTTGACGGTGGCTTTGCTGCTGGGCGGGCTGTTGCTGCGCGCGCGTTATGCGTTGTGGCTGACACTCGGCTGCATGACCGCGGTACTGCTGGCCGCCTGGGGGCTGTTGCGACTCGGCCATTGGTGGTCGCCGGCCGCCAGCCTGAGCGGATTGCTGTTGGCCTACCTGATCTGGAACTGGCGGCGCCTGAGTGCGGTGCTGGCCTACTTCGGCTGGGAATTGGCCCGTCTGAACGACGAGCCTCGGGTACTGCCCGAACGACACCGCCCCATGTTGCCCAAGGGCGATGTCCTGCAAGGCCGCATCGCCGCGCTGGAGCAGGCCCTCGGGCGCACCCGCGATACCCGGCGGTTTATGGCCGATGGCCTGGAATGCCTGCCCGTCGCTACGCTGATCACCGACATCCAGGGCCAGGTGTTGCTCGCCAACCGCAGCGCGCGTGAGTTGCTGGGATCCGCGCTGTTGGGCGAGGACTGGCTCGATTGCCTGGCGGAGCTCGGTTTTCCCGGCATTGACCGGCCGGCGCGGCCCGCATTGGCCGAACTGCTGAGCCAGGAATTTCGCGATAGCCGCCAGCGCACCCTGCACCTGGACCTGGCGCCGCTGCGCTCGGCGGCAGATGAAGTTGCCGTCGGCTGGCTGTTCAGCCTGGCGGACCTGAGCCTTGTGCGCGAGGCCGAGCAGCAACGGGCGACCTTGTTGCGCTTTCTGTCCCATGACTTGCGCGCGCCGCACTCGGCGATCCTGGCGTTGCTGGAAGTGCAGCGCGCGCAGCAAGACGATGCGCCGGTCCATCGCCAGATCGAACAGCAGGTGCGCCGGGCCCTGGGCCTGACCGAGGCGTTCGTGCACCTGGCCAAGGCCGAGTCGGAGGCTTACCAGTTCCATCCGGTGCTGTTTGCCATGCTGGTGCTGGATGCTTTCGACCAGGTGGCGCCCTTGGCCCAGCTCAAGGGCATCGAACTGCGCCACCGGCTCGATGAGGTCGATGAAGGCCTGGTCCGGGCCGATGCCTCGTTGCTGACCCGGGCGTTGTTCAACTTGCTGGAAAACGCCATCAAATACAGCCCATCCGGCACCTGTGTCAGCCTCGACGTAACGGTGACGGAGCACGAACTGACCTGCCGCATCGGCGATCAGGGCCGAGGCATCAGCCCTGAGGCGTTACCGCAACTCTTCGAACCGTACAAACGCTTTGCTGGCGCTGATAATACCGAGGGGTTGGGCCTGGGCCTGTCGATGGTCAAGGCGGTGATCGACCGGCACGACGGACGCATTCACTGCGACAGTGTCGAGGGCGGGGGCACGACGTTCAGGGTTTGCCTGCCACTCTGGGAGGACTGAACCCGCGGTGCCCCGTCTTTTTCGTTGGCGCCGGCTGAATAAATCTTGGTTTTTGTTTTTTGGTCTACCCTTCGAGAACGACAGGCGGGCGGCGTGTTCGACCGCTGTCGCTAGGCTCCGCCCTGTGTTTCTGGATCAGGCAGGGGCATTGAGCTCCGGCTGTCACTGGGGAAAGGACGATATGCCGCGTAATGCTCTGCTCTGCCTGGGCGGCAGATTGCACCCGTTGCTGGGGGTGGCTTTGTACAGCCAATTGCTCTGGCCCCTCAACGCCTGGGCCGATGCATCCTACGACCAGCTTATCTGGCAGGCCCGTGATGGCAGTTACACGCCAGCGCTGGTGTTCTTGCGCCAGTTGCCTGCTCCGCAACAATCCGTCGGCCAGATCAGCGATCACTTGCAGATCGCCAGTTGGGCCGGGCTGGATGCCGAGGTAGTCAGCGTCTATGAAACCCAGGGTGCCCAGCGGACCTTGCCGACCCAGGCGCTGACCGCCGTTGCCCGTGCCTATCGCAACCTGAAACGCTGGGATGAGGCCGAGCGCCTGTATCGCCAGGCCTTGGCGCGTGAACCGCAGAATGCTGACCTGCAACTGGGCCTGGCGATTACCGAGGCCGATGGCGGTGATCCCCAGGACGCGGTGCGTCGGGCGCGCGAGCAGGTTGCCCGGCAGCCCGATGACCCTTCCCGGCGCATGGCCCTGGGGTATGCGTTGACCCGTTCGGGCGCTAACAGTGAGGCCTTGTTCGAGTACGACCAGGCCTTTGTCCGGGCTTCGGACAAACCCGAGGTGATACGCGAATACCTGTTCGCCCTGGAGCGCGCACGTTTGCCGGAACCGGCCTTGCGCCTGGCCCAGCGGCATCCCGGGCTGATCGACGCGGCCGCGACCCGGCGCCTCGAAGGCGAGCTGGCGGCCGAGCGGGTCCGCCTGGCCGAGTTGCCGACCCGCACCGAACAGGAACGTTTTGTCGTCGCCGATCGTGCCCTGGCCGACTACGACCGCTTGCTCGCGGCCTGGTCCGCGGACCCGCAGGCCCATGACGATGTGGTGCATTGGCGCATCGACCGCCTGGGTGCGCTCAAGGCCCGTTCGCGTAATGCCGAGGTGTTGACCGAGGCGCAAAAACTGATCGATGAAGGGGTGACGATTCCGCCCTATGCCCAGCGCTGGATTGCCTCGGCCTACCTTGCGGTGCGCGAGCCGGAGAAGGCCGTCGCGCTGTATCGGCAGATCCTCTCGGCGCCCAGCGCGGATCCTGTCGACCAGGCGGGTGACACCTCGGCACTGGTCTATGCCTTGATCGAAAGCGACCAGCCGGAAGAAGCCCGCTCGTTGGCAGACGCCCTGGCGATCACCGTACCGCCGCGATTGCAGCTCAAGGGCCTGCCGGGTGGCGTTCCCAACGATGCCTGGCTGGACGCCCAGCAACTGGCGATCCAGATGGGACAGCACAACGGTGATCTGGCCGCCAGCGAGCAAGGTCTGGACGCGCTGGTCGCCCAGGCGCCGGGCGATGTCGGCTTACGGGTGGCCCAGGCCGATATGTACCTGGCCCGCGCATGGCCACGGCGTGCCGAGGCCTTGAACAAGGAAACCGAAAGCGAGGCACCGCGCAACCTGGGGCTGGAAGTGGCCCAGGCCAACACCGCCCTGGCGTTGCAGGAATGGCGCCAGCTCGATGTGCTCACCGATGACGTCGCCGCCCGTTTTGCCGAGAGCCTGCAGGTCCAGCGCCTGGAGCGTCTGCGGGAAGTCCATGACATGGCCGAACTGCGGGTCGAGGCCTATACCGGCAAGAGTTTCGGTGGTGGCGCTCGTGGTGCCGGTGCGGTCACCGGCAGTCGCGACTACGGGATTGAAAGCACGCTCTACAGCCCGCCGATCAACGACGACTGGCGGCTGTTCACCGGGGCCGGCTACGCCTTTGGTCGCTTTACCGAAGGCGACGCCCAGCGCCGTTGGCAGCGCCTCGGGGTGGAAAATCGTTCCCGTGACACGAGCCTCGAAGCCGAGGTCTCCAACCAGTCCTACGGCCATGGCGACAAGCTCGGCGCGCGCCTGGCGGCGGCCTTCGATATCGATGATCACTGGCGATACGGCGGCAGCCTCGAACGGCTGTCGGCGGCGACACCGTTGCGCGCCTTGAACAGCGATATCAGCGCCAACTCGGCGAGTGCGTTCCTGCGTTGGCGTGCCGACGAAAGTCGCGAATGGAAGCTGGCGGTCACGCCCTCGCATTTCAGCGACGGCAACAATCGCACCGAAACCCTGCTCACCGGCCGCGAAGGCATCTACAGCACGGCCCATGTGCAGGTGGACCTGGGCCTGGAGGTCGGCACCAGCCACAACAGCAAGAGCGAAGACGTGCCGTACTTCAACCCCAAGACCGACTTCAGCGTGCTGCCGACGGTGAACGTCAACCACGTTCTCTATCGCCGCTACGAAACCCAGTGGAGCCAGCAATTCCAGGTCGGCGCCGGGGCCTACAGTCAGCGCGATCATTCGACGGGCGCGGTCGCGCTGCTGGGCTACGGCCAGCGGGTGAGCTGGAACGATGTACTGGAGGCCGGGGCCAACCTGAGTTGGATCAGTCGGCCCTATGACGGTGACCGCGAACGCGACGTGCAGCTGACCGTCGACCTGACTTACCGTTTCTAGAAGGGATTGATGATGCCTTGGATCACGCGTTGCATTCTGTTGCTGGGAGCCTTGCTGGTCGGCGCCTGTGCGCAGAAGCCGGCCGAGTTTGTCGCGCCCGCGCAACGGGCGGTGCCGGTCAATGAAGCGCCCTGGCCGAAGAATCATTTTCTCAGCCTGACCTACCATGACATCGAGGATAGCGACCCGGATCAGGCGGTGGTTGCGGTGCGCACGGAGCGACTGCTCGAACAGCTGGCGTGGTTGCGGGAGAACGGCTATCGGCCGGTGACCGTGGACCAGATCCTGGTGGCGCGCAATGGCGGGCCGGAGTTGCCGCCGAGGGCGATCCTGCTGACCTTCGACGATGGTTATGCGAGTTTCTATACCCGCGTGATGCCGCTGCTCAGGAGCTATCAATGGCCGGCCTTGCTGGCCCCGGTCGGCGTCTGGATCGATACCCCGGCGAATAAACCGGTAAATTTCGCCGGTGAACTGCGCCCGCGCTCCGAGTTTCTGAACTGGACGCAGATCAAGGAAATAGCGGCCTCCGGACAGGTGGAAATCGTCGCCCACACCGATGCCAGCCACCAGGGTTTGCTCGCCAATCCCCAGGGTAATCTGCAGCCGGCGGCGGCGGCCCGGCGCTACGATGCGGCGACCGGTCGTTACGAAAGCGAGGCCGATTTCGAGGCTCGCCTGCGGGCGGATGTGGTCGCCATCTCGACCAAGATCCGCGCCGCCACCGGTTATTCGCCACGGGTCTGGGTCTGGCCCTACGGCACCGCCGACGGCACCGCATTGAAAGTGATCGAGGGCCAGGGCTACAAACTGGCGCTGACCCTGGACGATGGCATCGACAGCCTCGATCAACTGCTGAGCAGCCCGCGTCTGTTGGTGGCGGCGGACCCGGACGGCTCTCACTACGCCAGCGCTATTGTCGCGGTGCAGAACCGCCTGCCGATGCGTGTGGCGCATGTCGACCTGGATAACGTCTACGACCCGAACCCGCTCCAGCAGGAAGCCAACCTCGGCAAGCTGGTCCAGCGCATGGCGGACATGGGGGTCAATACCGTGTTCCTGCAAGCGTTCGCCGATCCGGCGGGGGACGGCCTGGTGCATTCGCTGTACTTCCCCAACCGCCATCTGCCGATGCGCGCCGACCTGTTCGATCGCGTCGCCTGGCAATTGCGCACCCGGGCCCACGTCAAGGTCTTCGCCTGGATGCCGGTGCTGAGTTTTGCCCTGGATGAAAAACTGCCGCGGGTGACGCGTTGGGACCCGACCAGCGGGCAGGTCTCGGTGGACCCGAAACAATACAAGCGCCTGTCACCGTTCGACCCGAACGTGCGGCGGATCATTGGTGAGATCTACGAAGACGTGGCCCGGCTGACCTCGGTCGACGGCGTTCTCTATCACGACGATGCCGTGCTCTCCGACTTCGAGGATGCCAGCCCACAGGCGCTGCGCACCTACGCCGCCAACGGCCTGCCGGGCACGCTCAGTGCCCTGCGCGGCGATCCGGCGACGCTGCAACGCTGGACGCGGTTCAAGAGCCGCTACCTGATCGATTTCACCCGCGAGCTGACCGCCAAGGTCCGCGCCATACGTGGGCCGCAAGTACAGACTGCGCGCAATCTGTTCGCCGCGCCGGTGCTCGATCCGCAAAGCGAAGCCTGGTTCGCCCAGAACCTCGACGACTTCCTTGCCAGCTACGACTGGACCGTGCCCATGGCCATGCCGCTGATGGAAGGGAAGAGCGAGAAACAGGCGGGTGAGTGGCTGGAGACGCTGGTTGGCAAGGTCAAGCAACGGCCCGGCGCGCTTGATCACACGGTGTTCGAACTGCAGGCCCGGGACTGGCGACAGAAGCCGGCGCTGGACCTCGATGGCGAGCTGCTGGCGGACTGGATGGGCCGGCTCAAACGCCAGGGCGTCAGCAGTTTTGGTTATTACCCGGAGAATTTCCTGAATGACCGTCCGGCCGTGCGGGCCCTGCGCCCGGCACTTTCCTACAAATGGAATCCTTAGATCATGATGGATCGAATCCTGGCTCTGATCGTCCTGGCACTCGTCCTGGGGTTTCCCCTCGGCGTGATTTTCCTGGTCACCGGGCAATTTCTGATGGACTTCGTGTTTTTCTACCCGTTGTTCATGTCGGGGTTGTGGATAGCCGGCGGCTTGTACTTCTGGCTGCACTGGGAGCGCCATTGGCCCTGGGAAGCCGATACCCTGCCACCGCCGCTGGCGGGTGAGCCGCTGATCTCGATCCTGATCCCTTGCTTCAACGAAAGGGAGAATGTCGCCGAGACCATCGAGGCCGCGCTGGCCCAGCATTATCCGAACATCGAAGTGATCGCGATCAATGACGGTTCCACGGACGACACCGGCCACTTGCTCGATAACCTGGCGCTGCTGGACCCGCGCCTGCGCGTGATCCACCTGGCGCACAACCAGGGCAAGGCGGTGGCCCTGCGCATGGGGGCCGTGGCGGCCCGCAGCGAGTATCTGGTGTGCATTGACGGCGACGCGTTGCTGGCGCCGCACACGGCGGCCTATCTGGTGGCGCCGATGTTGGAGAACGCCCGCCTGGGCGCCGTGACCGGCAACCCGCGGATCCGCACCCGCTCGACCTTGATCGGGCGAGTCCAGGTTGGCGAATTTTCCTCGATCATCGGCTTGATCAAGCGCACGCAAAGGGTCTTCGGACGGATTTTCACCATCTCCGGGGTGATCTGTGCCTTCCGCCGTACAGCGCTGGACCGGGTCGGCTACTGGAGCCCGGACATGATCACCGAAGACATCGATATCAGCTGGAAGCTGGAGCTGGATCACTGGAGCATTTTCTACGAGCCGCGGGCATTGTGCTGGATCCTCATGCCGGAGACCCTGCGCGGACTTTGGAGGCAGCGGCTGCGTTGGGCCCAGGGCGGCGCCGAAGTGTTGTTCAAGAACATCCGCGGCATCTGGCAGTGGAACCATCGTTACCTGTGGCCGTTGCTGTTCGAGTACTGCCTGTCGACCGGCTGGGCGTTTACTTTCCTGTTGTCGATCCTCTTCTACGGCGCAGGTCTGTTCGTCGAGCTGCCGCCCTCGATTGCCGTGCACCGCATCGTGCCGCCGGCCTTTACCGGGCTGCTGCTGGCAATCGTCTGCCTGGGGCAGTTCGCGGTCAGCGTGCTGATCGACCGCCGCTACGAAAGAGACCTGTGGAAAATCATGTTTTGGGTGGTCTGGTACCCGCTGGTGTTCTGGTTTATCAGCTTCTTCACCACCCTGGTCAGCTTTCCCCGGGTGTTGTTCGGCCGGGGCGGCAAGCGGGCCCGCTGGGTCAGCCCGGACCGGGGGATCAAGGCGGCCGATGATCACAAGCAGAAGGTGCGTTCATGAAAATCATCAGAACCCGCCAGCGACCACTGATGTTGGCAGTCGATGTGGTCCTGACCGTGCTGGCCTGGGTCGGTTTGTTGTACCTGCTGATCGAGGGGCTGTGGCCGTTGTTCGACGGGCACGGGGGGCCGCAGATCGATATCTCGTTCTTCGATGCCCTGAATTCCTTGCAGGTGTATCTGTGGGTCGGCCTGTTGAATGCGGCGCTGTTGATTGCCTGGGCGCGTTATCAGCAGCGCAAGAGCCGTAGCTATTCCCAGCGTCGGTTGCCGGCACCAGTGGTCGGCGATGAGGGGTTGAGCCGTAGCTTCGAGCTCAGCGAGGACAACTTCGCCCGGATGCGCCAGTCGGCGACGATGATCGTGCACAACGATGAGCACGGCGGGGTCCTTGAAGTGATTACGTCCCTGCATCGCGTTGAGCCGCAAGAGCCGCAACCGCTGGCGCCGCCTCAGGTCATCCGGCTGCCGTCGGAAGATGACGGTAGCCGCCAGGTCCTGTAGCGCCGGTTCGCAGTGACGTCGCCCAGACCAACAGCGGGCGGCGCCGGTCGTTGCGCCTTAACTATCTAATGCACGGATACGTCGTGGCGGGCTCTAGGCTTTTCCCTTTTTCCATGGAACAAGGGAAAGCCTATGAACCCCTCCGTAGAGGACCCTCCCGGGGAGGCCGTTGAGTCGGCCAACGAGGCCGCCACGGCGGTTTTACCCGATCCCAATGGTGCCGCCCTGGAGCGCCTCGGCGAGCAACTTGCCGAACATATCGCGAGCGTGGAACGCCCCAGCCTGTTGCTCAACCGGCTCCAGGCGGCGCTGGTGCGTGGGCTCGATAGTCAGCACCAGCTCAAGAAGCTCTTCGAGCGGGCACCGCGGATCGGCGTGCTGCTCAAGCAGATCTTGAGCGAGGCCTTCGGGCACGATCCGCACAGGTTGCTGTTCGTTCCGCCGTTGTGCTGCGGCGCCGGGCAAACGGCTCGGTCCCTGGCGCAGTTGGCCATGTCGCTGTTGCGCAATCCGTTTCTGTCCCTGGTGCCGGGTCATACTGTGCGACTGAGCCTGGCCGGCGAACCGGAGAAGGTCTTGTCGCTGGACCCGGAGCAGGTTCTGGCGCGCCTGAAAACCTTGGGGTTGTCTTCCAGGCTCGACACCGCCCTGCGCGGCTATTGGCATCAACCGGCCAGCGATAGCCATGTCGCGCGGCGTGAGCGCCTGATCGAGCTGCACAAGTTGCTGTTTCACGACAAGGCCCTGCTGGCCCATGGCGTCGCCGGGTTGTCGGCTGCCGCGTTCAACATGCTGATGGGCCTGTTGGATGCGCCGACCCCCGCAGCACGGGCGCTTGCCGGTGGCCGTTGGGGGCGGCTCACGGTGTCGGAGCTGGTCTGGCCGGGAAAGGACTCGGCGCCGCTGGCTTTGAGCGGGGCCTTGCACTTGCGTGGTTCTGGTAGCGCGGAGCGGGGGAGGCAGGTGGTCTTCGTGCCTGGGGTGTCCGAAGAGTTCTTCGAGTTTGCCAGCCACGTCGAGATGCAACGCCGGCTTGCGGAGTTGTTCAATACCCCGGGCAATTATCGGCCCTGGCAGTTGCTGGCGCTGCAGGAGCGCGACCAGCTGTTTACCCGACCGGATCGCCCGGCCCTGGCTTATCGCTTCCACGCCTGTACCGAGCTCACCGGCGATGCCCTGGCCCACAGTGCCCTGAGCCGGCTGGATACGCAGTTGGCCAACGAGTGGGCTGCCGGGTTGCTGCTCAACACGGCGTATATGCTGCCCGAGGGCGTGGCCGATGCCGGGCGCTTGACGCCGTTGCAGGTGGTTGAGGCTGTAGAGGACTCACGCCAGGCGCTGACGGGCTTGCCACCCCTCGGGACATTGCTGGCGCAACTGCTGCGGCGCGACGAACAGCGCAGAATGCTGGAGATCACCTTTGGCAGCCTGGTGGAGGATCTTCCCGTGCGTCTGCGTCAGAGTAAGGTCCGACAGCAGGAACGGGGCATTCTCAAGCTCCTCGATGAGCGGGATCCGGGGCGAGATACCCTGGCCTACAGCGAGTTGCTGGCGCGTCACAGTCTTTGGCGACAACAGGTGGTGTATGTCCAGAGCCTGTTTCAGGAGCGCGAAGGGCACGCAACGTCTGAGTTTTGGAACACCCGGGACAAGGAGGGCAGCGATCTTCCCGACCAATTGCTCAAGGGCCGTGGCCAGGGACTTTTGTACGAGGCGCAGATGCAGCATCAACTCGGTCTGATCGATCAGAAGGAGCTGGCGCGTGTGCTCGATATGCTGCCAGCACCCTTGGCGCGGCTGGCCAGTGAGACACGGGTCGCCGCCATCAGCCTGGGGCCGCCGCACTCACGTTGGACGCTGAGCGGGGCCTGCGTCATCAGTACCCGCTCAGCGCTGGCCGATCCGCGCCTGAGCGTGTCGGCGCTGCTGTTTGTGCCGGGCCGGCTGGGTGGGCTGCAACGTTTCGTGACCCTGGACAGCCTTTCGCAACAGTTGGACATCAGCATGCGCAGCCCGGAGTGCGAAAGCTTCTGGCCGCTGATTGCCCGGGACCGACGGCCGGCGCTGCGCAATTGGGTGCGCGGGTTGCCCGGTGGCGAGCGAATCCCCATCGACTATCAGCCGATTGAAACGGACGCTTTACAAGAGAGTCTCCAGCAACAGATCCAGGACCACCTGCGGGTTTGCCGGTTGATCGAGGGCGGCTTGCGGCCATTCTCGGAAATCGCTGACGCCAGCAGCTCCTTGCAACTGCTGGCCCATGAGCTGGCGGAGAACCTCGGCGTCCCGGGTCACGATGCCCGCGAGCGCGCGTTGGATAACATGGCTGTCCTGCAACTCGGTGCCGTGCAGGCGCAAGGTCTTCCCGCCTGGTTGTCCGAGGCATCACGAACGGACCGCCGGCAGTACGCACGACTGTTGGCCCGCTACCAGAAAAGTGTGCAGGCCCTGGAGCTCAAACTGGAGCGTCAGTTGCCGGATCTGGATGACTTTGCCCGGGGGAAAGTCATCGAACGACTCAAACAGGACGGTTTTTATCCGGGGCTGGATATCGACAAACCGTTGTTCGATCTGCCCGACAGTGTCGAGCGGGTGTGGGCTGGCCATCCTGAACGCACGGTGGGCGAGGCGGGCCCGAAGACGGTGGTCAGCGATTCGCGCCACACCTACAGCTTCTTGCGCCTGGCCCTGGAAAACCTCGATCCGCACTCAGCGGGGACCAAGCGTCGGCTGCAACATGGACGGATCCTGGATCCTGCCTGGCAAGCGCGCCTGGCGCCTGATTATCTGATCAGCACGATTTCGGCACTCGACCTTGGCGGACACTACGACAGCCTGATCCAGCGGGCTTTTTACGGCGTCGATAATCCCCGGCTCGAACCGCTGCGGGCGTTCGACCAGGCGCTGTTGTACCGGCTGGTCCGACAACGCGCCCACCTGGAGTTGTTCAGTGCCCGGCAACAGGGGCTTGGCGACTGGGCCGCCGAGGTCTTCGAGAGGGCCCTGAATGCCGGGTTCGTCGCGGACCTGCGCAACGCGCATGTTGAGCTCGAACTGCACTTCGTCACCTTTGCCGGCCGGGCGTTTGCCCGGGCCCGGCATGTGGGCAATGCCGTGGCAATCCACGACAAGCTTTCCGGGAGAACGCTGGTCTATCTGCCGGGTGCCCCGCATGAGCAGGTGCTGACGGAGCACACCGATTTGCTGGCCGCGCAACGGGCGCTGGTGAAGGTCGAACAGACGTCGCAACGGCCGGCGGACATTGTGCAAAGGCTGGCGGCGGGCTGGGAGGCGGAAGTCGTCGAGGGTTACCCGGCCGAGCAAGGCCCAGGGGCGGCGTGCGCAACGGGCCTGACGCCGCTGCGCGATGAGCGGGTGGCATGGGGCCTGACGCCCTTGGGGATTGATCCTGTTTCCACGCGCGCCGCTACTTCTCTGGTCAAGGCCATCAAGAGCTGGTGGAGCAGTGAGCCGGAGCAAGCGGTGCCGGACCCCGCAGTGCTGGAAAAGGAGGTCAGGCGTGAAATCGCGGAAAATCCCGGGCACTGGCTGCGCCTGAGGAAAACCCAGCGCTGCGACCTGTCGCTGATCCTGGCGCACGCCTTGGTCCTGCGGGCGCAGCAGCGGGCCCGGTCGGTCTCGAACTCCGCCCGGCAACTGGCGCAGATCCGCGAATTGCGTGAGCGCGAGCAACGCTCGGCCTACTGGCTCAGGGTGTTGTCGGTGGTACCGGTGGTCAGTATCGCGGTCAATGTCCATGAGACGGCCGTGGCCTTGCGCCGGTTTCACCGCAGTGGCGATTCGCGCGATGCCTTCGAGCTTTTCAAGGCCGCGCTTATGACGCTGGTCGATGCCGCGCTGACCTTTTATCCCGGCAGCCTGGCGACCCGCTCGGCTCGGACCGGCCATGCGCTGTGGCCGCGCGGGGCGCTGAAGGCCATCAACAATCGCCAGGCTCTCTCGCACAAAGGTGCGCTGGCCCTGAAAAAGGTCGACGCCGCAGCCAAACCCAGGCCTGTGCTCCCGGGGTATGAAGTGAAGATCAGCCCGGACGACGCGGTCGCCCTGCATGGTCCGAGCAATGCCGGCAGCTACGTGAAAAAGGGTGTGCAGTTCATCACCGACGGCAGCAACAGCTATGAGGTCTATCGGCCCAAGGGTGAAAAGGCCCTGCGCTTGAAGAAAACCGCCGCGCAGGACAATGAACTGATTCTGCATATCCACGAGCCTGGCGAATACCTGTTGCGTGCCGACGCGCCCGAGCCCGTGCCTGGCCCCAGTCGGGCCATCTGGCACCGCCGGCGGCGTCGGTTGTCGAGGGGGCGCCGGTGCCGCAATTGGAATGGATGACACGGCGACCGGCCTTGTTGTCCACGGATTGGAGAGCGTGGGGGCTGTTATTGGATGACGAGCAGGTCCAGCTGTTATCGGCGCCCCAGGGGCTGTATCGCCGGCAGGGGAAAATACACAAGACGCGACTGTTGAAACTCGATAATCGTTATTTCGAACTGCTTCCCGACGGTCCGCATATTCACCCCGACATCGTTTTTCTGAAACGTCCCGGTTCGTTGTCCGCGCAGGCTCGAACCGACTTCAACCACTGGTGGGCGCATTTGGACGAGCAGCCGATTCCGGCCACCTTCGATCATCGGAGCCAGACCTGGACACTGCGCACGCCTTTGTTCAGCGTACCTGCGGAGCAGTCCCTGGCGCGGCCCCTGGACGGCATGATGCAAGCCACCCAGCGCAGGACGCTCAATCGGCTGATCGAACGCTCCGATGTGGAGAGCACATCGGTGACTGCCAGTCGTATGGTCGGGCTGAGGCGTACGCAAGAGGCCTGGGTCACGCGCGGGGTGGACATGCATGTGCTGTTCAGCGAGCTTGATATCCGGCCCATCCGCGGGCGCAACTTTCCAATCGACGAGCCGAACAGCACGACGGGGTTTTCCCGTCTGGATTTTCATACTCCCCACATGGTTGACCCACGGCTCTTCGACGTCAGCGGACCGCCTCGCGTTGCCGGCCTGGCACTGAATACCGAGCAAGCGGTGATGCCGATTCTGCGCCGCCATGGCTTTGTGGTGACCGAGGTGCCGAAGTCGCGGTCCTTCAATACGGTCAACCTGTTGTGTACTCACCCGGGCTCGGATCAGCTGTACTTCATCATGCTCAAATGGACCAAACGCTGGTCGGTGACCTTGCGCCGTTCCCGAGGGGCACCGCAGCAACTGACGGATGAATGGCTGCGCAGAATCGCCGAGCTGAGGACGATGAACCAGCACCGGCTGCTGCAGCCGGTCAGGCAAGCAATGGAACAGGGACGCCTGGTGAAAATGGTCGCAGGCTTGCAACGGGTGTCGGGCACTGATCAGGTGGTGGTGTTTTTTGTCAGGGCGCAATAGAGGGTTCTGCGGGGGGGATGGCTGTTGATGGAGGGCTTTAACCTTTATAATCGCCGGTAACACGGCCCCTCTCGGTTGATGCGCTTCGGTGCTGAGACTGCTTAGGGGTTTTTTGTTGGGCAAAAAAATGCGGGTGTTTAAATTGCACCTGACATCTGAGCCTGGTAATTCGGCTAGGCGAGACGTACCGATATCGACGAGCCATTCATAGGCAAACTGATTGAAGTTCTAGACCAAGAGGCTGATCAGTGGCTGTCCCGGCCGACCCGGGCCCGAAAACAAAAATGCCCCGGATCAACGATCCGGGGCATTTTATTTGCAGATGGTGCACCAGGCGGGATTCGAACCCACGACCCCTGCCTTCGGAGGGCAGTACTCTATCCAGCTGAGCTACTGGTGCTTATGCGGGCGACATCATACCCATGTCAGCCCGGGGCGTCCATTCAGGTTTTGTCGGGAAATTCTCTTTGTGGATTTTCTCCGACTGAGCGCCCCGTCTTGGCGACTTCGAAAGGGCGCGCGAAGGCTCGAGCTTCACGTTGATCAGAAAAAACCGGCAAAAGCGCCATTTTCGTTCTTTTTTTCGAACAGACTATTGTCCTTTACCCCCATTGATCCTAGGATTCGTTTGAGATTTCAAACGCTCTTGTCTGGGTGCTGAACCGCACATCGATCTCATGTGCGCTATTTATGTGCTTCGGCCCGGTGAATGAATTTCCTGACGGCAGCCCTCAAGGCGCCTTTCTACAATCAATAATTCGCTCCGCGCATGCGCGGTGCTGTTAAGGAAAGCCTACATGCAGCTCAAAGACACCCAGTTGTTCCGCCAGCAAGCCTTCATTGATGGGGCTTGGGTCGATGCGGACAATGGTCAGACGATCAAGGTCAACAATCCGGCCACCGGCGAAATCCTCGGCACCGTGCCAAAAATGGGCGCCGCCGAAACCCGTCGTGCCATCGAAGCCGCTGACAAGGCCCTGCCGGCCTGGCGTGCCCTGACCGCCAAAGAGCGTGCGAACAAACTGCGTCGCTGGTACGAGCTGATCATCGAGAACCAGGACGATCTGGCCCGCCTGATGACCCTCGAACAAGGCAAGCCATTGGCCGAAGCCAAGGGCGAAATCGTCTATGCCGCCTCCTTCATCGAATGGTTCGCCGAAGAAGCCAAGCGCATCTACGGTGATGTGATTCCGGGCCACCAGCCGGACAAGCGCCTGATCGTGATCAAGCAGCCGATCGGCGTCACCGCCGCCATCACCCCGTGGAACTTCCCGGCTGCGATGATCACCCGTAAAGCCGGCCCGGCCCTGGCCGCCGGTTGCACCATGGTGCTCAAGCCCGCTTCGCAAACCCCGTTCTCGGCCTTCGCCCTGGCCGAACTGGCCCAACGTGCCGGGATCCCGAAAGGCGTGTTCAGCGTGGTGTCCGGTAGCGCCGGCGATATCGGCAGCGAGCTGACCAGCAACCCGATCGTGCGCAAGCTGTCCTTCACCGGTTCGACCGAAATCGGTCGTCAACTGATGGCCGAATGCGCCAAGGACATCAAGAAGGTTTCCCTGGAACTGGGCGGCAACGCTCCATTCATCGTGTTCGACGATGCAGATCTGGACAAGGCCGTCGAAGGCGCGATCATTTCCAAGTACCGCAACAACGGCCAGACCTGCGTCTGCGCCAACCGCTTGTACATCCAGGATTCGGTCTACGATGCGTTCGCCGAGAAGCTGAAAGTGGCGGTCGCCAAGCTGAAGATCGGCAACGGTCTGGAAGAAGGCACCACCACCGGTCCGCTGATCGACGAGAAGGCCGTGGCCAAGGTTCAGGAACACATCGCCGACGCCCTGAGCAAAGGCGCGACCCTGCTGGCCGGCGGCAAGTCCATCGAAGGCAACTTCTTCGAGCCGACCATCCTGACCAACGTCTCCAAGGACGCCGCCGTGGCCAAGGAAGAAACCTTCGGTCCATTGGCCCCGCTGTTCCGCTTCAAAGACGAAGCCGAAGTGATCGCGATGTCCAACGACACCGAGTTCGGCCTGGCTTCCTACTTCTACGCCCGCGACCTGGGCCGGGTGTTCCGTGTGGCCGAAGCCCTGGAATACGGCATGGTCGGTGTCAACACCGGGCTGATCTCCAATGAAGTCGCGCCGTTCGGCGGCATCAAGGCGTCGGGCCTGGGCCGTGAAGGCTCCAAGTACGGCATCGAAGACTACCTGGAAATCAAATATCTCTGCCTGGGCATCTAACCCGGCAGGTGGTTCAGCGAGAGGGGCACGAGAGCGCTGCTCCTGTCGCGTTTCAAACGACACTTTAGTGTGGCCGGAACGCTGTACCAGTCGATCATCGTATGCTGGTGCAGTGGGCTCCCCGCCGCGTCATCCTTGAACCACGCCGCCCGATGAGCGGTGAATGAGGACACCATGAGCAAGACCAACGCATCCCTGATGAAACGCCGCGAAGCCGCTGTACCGCGCGGCGTCGGCCAGATCCACCCGATCTTCGCCGACCACGCGAAGAACGCCACGGTGACCGACGTCGAAGGTCGCGAGTTCATCGACTTCGCCGGCGGTATCGCCGTGCTCAACACCGGTCACCTGCACCCGAAAATCATCGCCGCGGTGACCGAGCAGTTGAACAAGCTGACTCACACCTGCTTCCAGGTCCTGGCCTACGAACCCTACGTAGAGCTGTGCGAAAAAATCAACGCCAAGGTCCCGGGTGATTTCGCCAAGAAAACCCTGCTGGTCACCACCGGTTCCGAAGCCGTGGAAAACGCCGTGAAAATCGCCCGTGCCGCCACTGGCCGCGCCGGCGTGATCGCCTTCACCGGCGCCTACCACGGTCGCACCATGATGACCCTGGGCCTGACCGGTAAAGTCGTGCCTTACTCGGCCGGCATGGGCCTGATGCCAGGCGGCATCTTCCGCGCGCTGTACCCGAACGAACTGCACGGCGTGAGCATCGACGACTCCATCGCCAGCATCGAGCGCATCTTCAAGAACGACGCCGAGCCCCGTGATATCGCCGCGATCATCATCGAGCCGGTCCAGGGCGAAGGCGGTTTCTACGTCGCGCCTAAAGCGTTTATGCAGCGCCTGCGCGCCTTGTGCGACCAGCACGGCATCCTGCTGATCGCCGACGAAGTGCAAACCGGCGCCGGTCGTACCGGTACCTTCTTCGCCATGGAGCAGATGGGCGTTGCCGCCGACCTGACCACTTTCGCCAAATCCATTGCCGGCGGCTTCCCGTTGGCCGGTGTCTGCGGCAAGGCCGAATACATGGACGCCATTGCGCCCGGCGGCCTCGGCGGCACCTACGCCGGTAGCCCGATCGCTTGCGCCGCGGCCCTGGCCGTGATGGAAGTGTTTGAGGAAGAGCACCTGCTGGATCGCTGCAAAGCGGTCGGCGAGCGCCTGGTGACCGGTCTGAAGAAGATTCAGGCCAAGTACCCGGCGGTGATCGGTGAAGTGCGGGCCCTGGGCGCGATGATCGCGATCGAGCTGTTCGAAGGCGGCGACAGCCACAAGCCGAACGCGGCCGCTGTGGCTCAGGTCGTGGCCAAGGCCCGTGACAAGGGCCTGATCCTGCTGTCCTGCGGCACCTACGGCAACGTGTTGCGCGTACTGGTTCCGCTGACCTCGCCGGACGAGCAGTTGGACAAAGGCCTGGCAATCATCGAAGAGTGCTTCGCTGAACTCGCCTGAGTTGTGACTCGATAGACAAAAAGACCCGCTTCGGCGGGTTTTTTTGTTTCACGGCGGCGTAATAGTGGCTTTTGGCTGTATCTGCCTGCGTGTATTGACTAATGTGTCAGGATTGCTCTCGGAGAGTGCTTGATGACTGCTGTGGATTTACCCGCTGTACCCCGTGTGTTGATTGTCGAGGCGGAGCCTTGGTCACGGGACCTGTTGAAGCAGGTGCTGTTGAACGTGCGTTGTGATGCCCGATTGGAAATCTGTGCTGATGGCCACCACGCGCTTGAGTTGCTCAGCGAGCAAGCCTTCGATCTGGTGATTGCGGACTGGGAGTTGCCGGGTGTCGATGGCCTGAGCCTGCTGCGCGGCCTGCGTCAGAAAAAACGCACTCCGCCACTGCCGTTCATTCTGGTGGGCTCGCGTAACGACGTGGCCAGCGTGCGGGAAATCCTGCCGCTGCAACCGACGGCTTACCTGACCAAACCGCTGAATATGGAGAGCCTGACCCAGCGCCTGCAGGATCTGTTGCTGGATGCAGGACAGGCGGTCTCGTGCGAAATTCCGGCCCTGGTACCGGGCATGACCGTGGCGAAGTTTCTCGAACGCCGTCGCGAGGAGTCGGACGGTGCGCCGCTGATGGCGGATGTACAGGTGGCGGTCAACCGCAGCCTCAATCCCGGCGGCCTTGACCTGAAGCTGCTGGAGCAGGAAATCCGCACCGACCCGCAAATCACCGCCGTGCTGATCGCGGCAGCCAACAGTGCGGCCCAGCATCATGGCAGTGCGGTGCAGACTCTGGCCCAGGCGTTGCAACGGCTCGGTGCGGCGCAGAGCATGAACCTGATCCTCGGCCTGACTCTCAAGCGCAGCGCCCGGCTCAGTGATGCGGCCCTGGGTGACTACGCCGAGCGTTACTGGGAGTTGTCGCTGCACACGGCCGAATATGGCTACTCCCTGGCGCGCTTGCTCGATCTGGATCAGGAGCGTTGTTATTGCGCCGGGTTGTTGCATCGTCTGGGTGACCTGGCCTTGTTGCGGTGTTTGCAAGAGTGGCTGAGCGCGGGCGGTGAGCTGGATGATGAACTGATCGGCGAATCGCTCTATGCCCTTGGCGCCGGCTTCGGTTCGGCGCTGCGCACGCGCTGGCGTCTGCCGCTGGAGTTGCGGGAGCTGATTGCGGCGGTCTATCAGCTCGGTGGCGGGGTTTACTCGCGCGAGGCCCTGGTGATGAACCTGGCGGCGCAAATGGCGCGGCTGACGCCCCATGAGGGCGTTGAAGAAATCGCCAAGAGCCGCACGGCGCGCTTGCTCAAAGTCGGGTTGCCGGAGTTGATGCGTTTGCGCAAAAACTGATGATCCCCCGCCTCCGGGTTGTACACATAACCCTGTAGGAGCCGGCTTGCCGGCGATGGCGGCCGTGAGATCAATGCAAGGCTTGCTGGCCTCATCGCCGGCAAGCCGGCCCCCACAGTGATTGCGTTGACCGGCGTTGCGAGTCCAGGGGCAAGACGGCCTCTACAACGGGGGTTACGCCAGTACGATCTGGTTCTTGCCCTGGCGCTTGGCCTGGTACATCGCGCTGTCCGCCCGGGCGAACAGCGGATCGAGGCTCTCGTCCTCCGGTGTCAGGCTGGTCAGGCCCTGGCTGACAGTAACGCCGAAGCCTTTGCCGTCGTGGCTGAAGCTCAGGCGCTGGATCTCCCGTTGCAGGCGCTCGGCGATCTGCCGGGCCATCTCCGGTGCGCAGCCGGGCAGCAGCGCGGCGAATTCTTCACCGCCAATCCGACCGAACAGATCGCCAATGCGCAGCGCACCGCGTCCGGTTTCGGCGATCCGCTGCAACACCAGGTCGCCTTCGGGGTGGCCGTAGGTGTCGTTGATCAGCTTGAAGTCATCGATGTCGAGCAGCAGGAACGCCAGGGGCGAATTCTGCAGGCGGGCCTCTTCGAAGGCGCGATGGGCACTGTCGAAAAAGTGCCGGCGGTTGCTGCTGCCGGTCAGCACATCGGTGGTGGCCAGGCGCTGCAACTCGTCTTCCAGCGCTTTCTTCTCGGTGATGTCCTCAGCGATGCCGACCACGATCACCCGTTGCCGCGGCTCGGCATGGCGACTGATGAAGCACTTGTCGCTGAGCCAGCGAATCTGCCCGTCGGCACTGATGATGCGGTACTCGCGATCCTCCACCGAACCTTTTTCCAGCACCTGGGCCAGGCTGCGCTCGGCGTAGTCGAGGTCGTCGGGGTAGATGCTGTTGCGCCATTCGCGGTAGTCGGCCAGAAGCAGGCCGGCCGAGCGGTCAAAGATCCGCTCGTAGGCGGGGCTGACATAGAGCATCTGCTGGGTATCCCAGTCCAGTGCCCAGAGCACCGCATTGACGCTGACCAGCAGTGAACTGAAGAGTTGTTCGCGTTCGCCCAGGCGGGCGACTTCCGCCTGGGCGTGCATCAAGGCCAGCAGGGTTTCAGCGGCTTTTGGCCACTGTGGGAGGGAAGGCGGTTTCGAATTCTTGTTGACCATCGGCACTCATCTCACAGGACGTGCCGACCGTTAAGGCGGCACGGCCACGCTACAACCCGCCGGGATGGCGACGTGTTTTTGAGATAGGGCCAGGGCCGCTAAGTTCCGCTCGGCACGCCCCTGGAAGGGGCGCGCCGATCAACGGTGTCAGGCAACCGAGGGACGCAACGAGTAGGTTTTCAGCTGATCGGCGAAGTCGCGCAACGACTGGATGCCGCTGGCCTCGGCTTCGTGGACCCAATCCTTGATCGCGGCAAGCATATCGTGGCCATTTGAGCTGGTCTTGACCCAGATCTGTTGCAGGGCCAGGCGTTTCTCGTAAATTACCTTGAGTGCCTGGCTATGGGCGAGCATGGTTTCGATGCGCACCTGGTGGTTTTCGCTGAGCAGGCTGGTTTCCCGCGACAGCAGGCGCTTGGCCCGGCGGAACTGATGGCGTACCGAATGATCGACCTTGGCCAGCTCCTGTTGCACCAGCGGGGCGATCACCAGCTTGCGGTACTGGGCCATGATCTGGAAGCGATTGTTGAGGATCGCCATGGCCGTGTCCATGTCCAGGTGACCCTTGCCTTCGACCCGGTGGGCGATGGGCGCGACACGTTGCACCTTGGCCAGTCCCAGGAAACTGAAGACCTTGATCCAGGCCCAGCCCAGGTCGAATTCCCATTTCTTGACCGACAGCTTGGCCGAGTTGGGGTAGGTATGGTGGTTATTGTGCAGCTCTTCGCCGCCGATCAGGATGCCCCAGGGCATCAGGTTGGTGGCGGCGTCACGGCATTCGAAGTTGCGATAACCGACCGCGTGGCCCAGGCCGTTGATCACGCCGGCGGCCCAGAAGGGAATCCACATCATCTGGATGGCCCAGACGGTGATGCCGATGGCGCCGAACAGCAGCAGGTCGATCACCGCCATGAGGGCGATACCGAGCATTTTGTAGCGCGAATAGAGGCGCTGCTCGAGCCAGTCGTCCGGGCAGTTCTTGCCGTAGATGCGCAGGGTCTCGGGGTTGCTGGCCTCGGCCCGGTATAGCTCGGCACCGGTACGCAGAACCGTGGACAGGCCGAGGATCACCGGACTGTGGGGGTCGTCGACGGTTTCACATTTTGCGTGATGTTTACGGTGGATCGCGGTCCACTCGCGAGTATTCTGTGCCGTGGTCAGCCACAGCCAGAAGCGGAAAAAGTGTTTCAGGCCACCGTTGAGCTCCAGGGAGCGGTGGGCCGAATAGCGATGCAGATAGACCGTGACGCCGACAATGGTCACGTGGGTCATCAACAGGGTGACCGCCACTACTTGCCAGGCTGACAGGTCAAGAAAACCGTTGTACCACATAGGCTGTATGGCCCTCGAAAAAGTAAAGAACAGCCCGTGCATTATCACCGAGCCCACAGAGAAAACCAGTCGCTGTTTCAGATAAGAGTGGCGGGATGTTTCTTACTCTATAATTCCGGCCAATTTGTAGGGCAGTTTGGCGTTTCTAGAGGGAATTAGTACCGTTTATGTCGATTTCAAATCGCAATGCCCTGAGGTCAGGTCTGCTTTACCTGCTGCTGTCGGTCCTCTGGATCCAGCTCAGCCAGCACCTGTTGAGCAGTTTTTTCGATGACCCTGAGCAGTTGGTGCATTGGCAGATCGCTCGCGGCTACCTGTGGGTGAGTGTCAGCGCCGTGCTGATTTTCCTGATCCATGCCCGTTACCAGCGTTTCGGCCATGCCGTCCCGGACTTGAAGCCCGGGTCCGAGGATCGTGAACGCTTGCGCCAGGCCGCGGCGGTGTTCGATTGCACCCGCGAGGGGGTATTGGTCACCGACAAGGACGGTTTGATCGTCCACGTCAACCGCGCCTTTGTCGCCATTACCGGTTATCAGGAAGCCGAGGTGCTGGGGGAGCGGCCGAACCTGTTCAAGTCCGGCCGGCATTCGGCGGACTTCTACCAGAAGGTCTATCAGGCGCTGGAGGCCACCGGCGAGTGGAGCGGTGAGATCTGGAACCGGCGCAAGAGCGGCGAAATCTATCCGCAGTGGCAGACGATCCGAGCGATCCACGACGATCTGGGGCAGCTCAGCCAGTATGTCGCGGTGTTTTCCGATATCAGCGCGATCAAGGACTCGCAGCACGAGCTGGCGCAACTGGCCAACTACGATCCCCTGACCGGCCTGCCCAATCGCCTGCTGTTCACCGACCGCGCCAGCCAGGCGCTGGCCTCGGCGCAGGTGCACAAGCGCGGTTGCGCCTTGCTGCTGATCGACCTGGATCACTTCAAGATCATCAACGACAGCCTCGGCCACAACATCGGCGACCAATTGCTCAAGGCGGTCGGCGAGCGCCTGCAGCAGCTGTTCGGCAGTGGCATCAGCCTGGCCCGCCTGGGCGGTGACGAGTTCGCCGTGTTGGCGGAGAACTGCCCACAGGTGGTGCAAGCGGCGGCCCTGGCACAGCGGGTGATCGAGGGTTTGAAGGAGCCGTTCCAGCTCGATGGGCATCAGTTGTTTATCAGCGCCAGTATCGGCATCAGCCTGTTCCCCAGCGATTCGTTGAATGCCGAGCAATTGCTGCGCAATGCCGACTCGGCCTTGTTCAAGGCCAAGAGCGCGGGGCGTGAAGGTTATGCCCTGTACACCGAGGAACTGACCGCCCATGCCCAGCATCGGGTGGAAATGGCGGGTGAGTTGCGTCGGGCGCTGGAGCAGG
Source organism: Pseudomonas sp. GW821-FHT03C07 (assembly GCF_059420925.1). Lineage (NCBI taxonomy): Bacteria > Pseudomonadati > Pseudomonadota > Gammaproteobacteria > Pseudomonadales > Pseudomonadaceae > Pseudomonas > Pseudomonas sp. GW821-FHT03C07. The sequence continues at coordinate 57,742 of NZ_JBWKUQ010000017.1, read as the reverse complement.
ACGAGTTGCGGGTCTATTACCAGCCGGTGCATGACCTGAGCAGCAGCCGGCTGATCGGGGTCGAAGCCCTGGTGCGCTGGGAACATCCGCAGCGCGGGTTGGTGTCGCCCGGCGAGTTTATCCCGATTGCCGAGCGCACCGGGCTGATCGCCGAGATCGACGCCTGGGTCATGCAGCAGTCCTGCCAGCAGATGTGCCAGTGGTTGCAGGACGGCGTGAAGCTGTCGTTTATCGCGGTGAACGTCTCCAGTCGCCTGTTTGCCCGGCGCGAGCTGTACCAGCAGGTGGCGAAGGTGCTCGACGACACCGGTCTGGACCCGGCGTTGTTGGAGCTGGAGGTGACCGAAAGCGCGGTGATGGACGACCCGGAGGTGGCGCTGGAGCAACTGCATCGCTTGCGCGAACTGGGGGTGAGCCTGGCGATCGACGATTTCGGCACCGGGTATTCCTCGTTGCTGCGGCTCAAGCGGCTGCCGGTGCAGAAACTCAAGATCGACCAGGGCTTCGTCGCCGGTTTGCCGTGGGACGAAGACGATGCGGCGATTGTCCGGGTGGTCATCGCCCTGGCGCAAAGCATGGGCATGCAGGTCCAGGCCGAAGGCATCGAACAGGCCGAGCAGGCGCGCTTCCTGCTTGATCAGTCCTGCGACCTGGGGCAGGGCTACTGGTTCGGACGGCCGATGCCGGCGGAGAAGCTCGATTGGTTGTGCGCGCCGGTGATTGCCTGACCGCTTGAGTCTTACGCCGTCTGTCCGGACGCCATCGCCGGCAAGCCGGCTCCCACACAGGATTTGTGCCTTCCACAAATCCCTTGTCCGGCACAGCCCCTGTTACTGGGGCTGTGCCATACGAAATCCTGCATTTGACACGATCTCCTGTAGGCGCCGGCTTGCTGGCGATCCGACGCGCAGCGGCGGCCACTCCTTGCAGTTCCCTTAATGATATTTTGGTTATATTAAAATTCTTAAATAGTATTTTTAAGAATAACTTCGCCTGTCTAAGATTGCCCTCACGCCACAAGCAGTGCCCCACTGCCGGGGCAACTCTCATTTCAGGAGCACGACCATGAGCGCATCTCTGCGTAGCGTTGACGGCCAGGACGAAGCAACCATTCTGCGTGAGATCCAGAGCGCCTTGCGCGACCTGCGTTTCGGCGCCGTCGAGATCACCGTTCACAACGCACAAGTGGTCCAGATCGAACGCAAGGAAAAATTCCGTCTGCAAAACCCGGGCAGCAAACCCAGCTGAGCCGCGCGTCTTCCTCTGTTCAATCAGCGGCGCGACTGATCACCTGCGGGCGCCATCCCATGAGCCCCGGTCAACACCAGAGCGTTCGAGCCCGAATGCGGGCCGCAAGCGCCATCAGAAAAAAGCCAATACACCCACATTTTCGGGAGTTTCAGCATGTCGTCGATTCGCCGTTACGCCCTGGCCGCGTTCGCCAGTGCCGTATTTGCCGGTTCCGCCGTTGCTAAGGATTACGAGTTGCTCAACGTGTCCTACGACCCGACCCGTGAGCTGTACCAGGACTACAACGCCGAATTCACCCGCTTCTGGAAGCAGGCCCATCCTGGCGACAATGTGAAGATCCAGCAATCCCATGGCGGTTCGGGCAAGCAAGGCCGCGCCGTGATCGACGGCCTGCGTGCCGACGTAGTGACCCTGGCCCTGGCCGGCGATATCGACGAAATCGCCAAGCTCGGCAAGACCTTGCCCGAGGACTGGCAAAAACGCCTGCCGGACGCCAGCACCCCCTACACCTCGACCATCGTGTTCCTGGTGCGCAAGGGCAACCCCAAGGGCATCAAGGACTGGGGCGACCTGCTCAAGAAAGATGTCTCGGTGATCACCCCGAACCCGAAAACCAGCGGTGGTGCGCGCTGGAACTTCCTCGCCGCCTGGGCCTACGGCCTGAAAGCCGGCGGCAGCGAAGCCAAGGCTCAGGAATACGTGAAGGCGCTGTTCAAGCACGTGCCGATCCTCGACACCGGCGCTCGCGGCTCGACCATCACCTTCGTCAACAACGGTCAGGGCGACGTGCTGCTGGCCTGGGAAAACGAAGCCTTCCTGGCCTTGAAGGAAGACGGCGGCGCCGACAAGTTCGATATCGTCGTGCCGTCCCTGTCGATCCTCGCCGAGCCACCGGTGGCCGTGGTCGACAAGAATGCCGAGAAAAAGGGCAACAGCGAGATCGCCACTGAATACCTCAAGCACCTGTACAGCCCGGCTGGCCAGGAGATCGCCGCGAAGAACTTCTACCGTCCACGGGATGAGAAGATCGCCGCCAAGTACGCCCAACAGTTCCCTAAACTGGATCTGGTGACTATCGACAAAGACTTCGGCGGCTGGAAAGCGGCCCAACCGAAGTTCTTCAATGATGGTGGCGTGTTCGACCAGATCTACACGGCGCAGTAAGCCACACTACCTGTAGGAGCCGCCGGTCGACGCTCCTACAGTGGTATCTACCCGTTAACCAAGGACTTTTATGTCGCGTCGTATCTCCCCCGTCATACCCGGCTTCGGGCTGACGCTGGGCTACACCTTGGTGTACCTCAGCCTGATCGTACTCATCCCCCTGGCGGCGATGTTTGTACATGCCGCGCAACTCACCTGGGACCAGTTCTACGCCATCATCTGCGCGCCGCGCGTGCTGGCGGCGTTGAAACTGAGCTTCGGTACCGCGCTGTGCGCCGCGATCGTCAACGGCATTATCGGTACGCTGCTGGCCTGGGTGCTGGTGCGCTATACCTTTCCCGGTCGCAAGATCATCGATGCGATGATCGACCTGCCGTTCGCCTTGCCCACCGCCGTGGCCGGTATCGCGCTGACCGCGCTGTACACGCCGACAGGCCTGGTGGGGCAGTTCGCCGCCGACCTCGGTTTCAAGATCGCCTACACCCCCTTGGGCATTACCCTGGCGCTGACCTTCGTCACGCTGCCGTTCGTCGTGCGCACCGTGCAGCCGGTGCTGGCCGATATCCCCCGGGAAATCGAAGAGGCCGCCGCCTGCCTGGGGGCCAAGCCCTTGCAAGTGTTCCGCTACATCCTGGTGCCGGCGCTGCTGCCCGCCTGGTTGACCGGTTTTGCCCTGGCCTTCGCCCGCGGTGTCGGTGAGTACGGTTCGGTGATTTTCATCGCCGGCAACATGCCGATGAAAACCGAGATCCTGCCGCTGCTGATCATGGTCAAGCTCGACCAATACGACTACACCGGCGCGACCTCCATCGGCGTGCTGATGCTGGTGGTTTCCTTTGTCCTGTTGCTGCTGATCAACTTGTTGCAGCGGCGCATTGAAACCCCATAAGGAGGCGCGGAAAATGTCCCAATCGTCTATTACCGCCGCCTCGTCGGCCAACGCTGCCCGCCGTGGCAGCGCCGTTTCGCGGCGTATCCTGATCAGCCTTGGTTGGCTGATCTTTGCGCTGTTTTTACTCTTGCCACTGTTTATCGTGGTGTCCCAGGGCCTGAAACTCGGCCTGGGGGCGTTCTTCACCGCGATCTTCGAACCGGACGCCCTCTCGGCGCTGAAACTGACGGTGATCGCCGTGCTGATCTCGGTGCCGCTGAACCTGGTCTTCGGGGTCAGCGCCGCCTGGTGCGTGAGCAAGTATTCGTTCCGTGGCAAGAGCATGCTGGTGACCCTGATCGACCTGCCGTTCTCGGTCTCGCCGGTGATTGCGGGTCTGGTCTACGTGCTGATGTTCGGCGCCCAGGGCTTTTTCGGCCCCTGGCTGGCGGATCACGACATCCAGATCGTCTTTGCCTTGCCGGGCATCGTCCTGGCGACCATCTTCGTCACCGTGCCTTTCGTCGCCCGGGAACTGATCCCGCTGATGCAGGAGCAGGGCACCCAGGAAGAAGAGGCCGCGCGCCTGCTGGGCGCCAACGGCTGGCAGATGTTCTGGCATGTCACCGTGCCGAACATCAAGTGGGGCCTGATCTACGGCGTGGTGCTCTGCACCGCGCGGGCGATGGGCGAGTTCGGTGCGGTGTCGGTGGTTTCCGGGCACATTCGCGGGGTGACCAATACCCTGCCGCTGCACGTCGAGATCCTCTACAACGAATACAACCACGTGGCCGCGTTCGCCGTGGCGAGCCTGTTGCTGATCCTGGCGCTCTTCATCCTGCTGCTCAAGCAGTGGAGCGAAAACCGTATCAACCGCCTGCGCGCCAGCGCCGCGGAGGAATAAGTCATGTCGATCGAAGTCCGTAATGTCAGCAAGAACTTCAATGCCTTCAAGGCCCTGGACCGCATCAATCTGGATATCCAGAGCGGCGAGCTGGTGGCCTTGCTCGGCCCGTCCGGTTGCGGCAAGACCACCTTGCTGCGGATCATCGCCGGGCTGGAAACCCCGGATGAGGGCAGTATCGTGTTCCACGGCGAAGACGTTTCCGGCCACGATGTGCGTGATCGCAACGTCGGTTTCGTGTTCCAGCACTACGCGCTGTTCCGGCATATGACGGTGTTCGACAACGTCGCCTTCGGCCTGCGCATGAAGCCGAAGAACCAGCGCCCGAACGCAAGCCAGATCGCGACCAAGGTCCATGAGCTGCTGAACATGGTGCAGCTCGATTGGCTGGCCGACCGTTACCCGGAGCAGTTGTCCGGTGGTCAGCGCCAGCGTATTGCCCTGGCCCGGGCCTTGGCGGTGGAACCCAAGGTGTTGCTGCTGGACGAACCCTTCGGCGCGCTGGATGCCAAGGTCCGCAAGGAGCTGCGGCGCTGGTTGGCGCGGCTGCACGAAGATATCAACCTGACCTCGGTGTTCGTGACCCACGATCAGGAAGAAGCGATGGAAGTCGCCGACCGTATCGTGGTGATGAACAAGGGCGTGATCGAGCAGATCGGCTCACCGGGCGAGGTCTATGAGAACCCGGCCAGTGATTTCGTCTACCACTTCCTCGGTGACTCCAACCGCCTGCACCTGGGGGACGACAACCATGTGCTGTTCCGGCCCCATGAAGTGTCGCTGTCGCGCCATGAGCTGGAAGACCACCATGCCGCCGAAGTGCGCGATATCCGTCCGCTGGGTGCGACGACCCGGGTGACCTTGAAGGTTGAAGGCCAGAGCGAACTGATCGAAGCCGAAGTGGTGAAGGACCACGACAGCCTGATCGGCCTGACGCGGGGGGAAACCTTGTTCTTCAAGCCCAAGGTCTGGCAGAAACTCGCCACTCTCTGAAACGTCCGGGCGAGCCGTCGACGCTTCGATGGCTTGCCCGCTGCTGTCCGCGCTTTTCTCCTCGCGTTGGCCGGTCGGCGTGCTGCCGTGGGGCTTTCCAAAAAATACGGCTATTAGCTATTGCCTTTAGTTCATTTCGATCTAACAAGCGCTCCATGACCTTTCGAATCCTTATCTACGCTGCTGGTTATGCCAGGAGGGCGCAGTTAAAGAGTCTTTGAAGGACCGGCGTTTTACCTCCTGGTTAGCCTGATGCCAAGGAGATACACGCATGAAAATGGAAGTCTGTCGGCCCTGCCCTGCTCTGGGTGGTGCTTTGTTTTGCGCGCTGCTGAGTCCCATGACCTTCGCCGCCCCCACGTTGTCGACGCAAATTCCCTTCGATGTCACGGTGGTCACTCCACCAGCCCCTACGCTGAGCAGCCTGCAACAGGATTTCGATGTGCTGTCATGGCAGACCTTTATCGCTCTGAACTGGCCGGCATTGGAGAACGGTAATCCCAATACCGGTGTCCAGATTGGCAAGCAGGATGGCGCCACTGTCTGGGAAAGCTGGCGAGAGAGTTATCAGATCTTTCTGCCCAAGGGCCAGACCCCCGCTGGCTGGAGTGCCCCGCCGACCCTTCCCAAGGCCTGCGAGGGCCTCAAGTCCGGGCGCCTGTTGCAACAGATGGGCAAGGTCCCGGACGTGCTGGATGAGTTTATCCAGCCGTTCCAGAGTGGCCCGTTGGTGGATCAGACCGGGACTTACACCCGCAACGAGATTGTGGTGAACCAGTCGATGTTCAACGACATCACCGGCAAGGGGCTCTACAGCGTCCAGGGACAACAGGCGTTCTTCGCGGCCAACCCGCACAATCGCGTGGCGTTCAGCTGTGGCTCGAACAAGACCCGGCAAGTCGGGGCGGTCATGGTCAAGGCGTCCTGGAAGGTGCTTGACGGCAATGACCAGCGCTCGCGCTTCCATACAGTCGATGCTCTGGTCTACACCCCCGGCAACAGCGATCCGACCCATGGGCCTATCGTTGCCGAGTCCTGCAAGGCCGAGCCGGTGGGGTTGGTGGGGCTGCACATCGTGCACAAGACCGCCGGTGCGCCGCAGTGGGTCTGGTCGACCTTCGAGCACGTGGACAATGTGCCGGAAAAGACCACGCCGCTGGCGCAGCGCACAGGACCTTACCTGTTCTACAACGCAGCCAGCAACGCGCCGGTCAATCAACCGCCGCCGCGTCCCTGGAACCCGGCGGTCAAGGCCACGCCTTCGCAAATCGTGCGTGAGACCCCCTTGAGCGCGGCGACCAAGACCTTGAACAGCACCTATCAGAGCCTGCTGCGCACGGTGAATCGCAATAGTGTCTGGGCCAACTACCAGTTGATCAGCACCCAGTGGCCGACCCAACCGGCCGCCGACTGCGAGGTGCCGTCCCCGACCAACCCGCTGGGCACTCCGGCGCCGACCTTCCTGGCCAACACCACCCTGGAAACCTTTATCCAGGGCTCGGTGCCGCAGGCGTCGTCCAGTTGCATGGAATGCCATAACAACGCCACGACCCGTGTGACGCAGAACCCGCGTACCGCTTTTGCCGACTTCACCTATTTGCTTGAACGTGCCCAATCCACCACGGGCACAGGGAGTAAGCCATGAGTACTGATCTGGATAATTTCATCGGTTTGTCCTCGGCCCTGCTGGGTATTTCGGCCGACAAGCTGGCGCCACCGATCGATCCCATCGCACTGGCACCGCAATTTCTGACCTACATCCGGCCCAAGCTTACGGACCGGGTGCTTACCGCGCTGCTCAGCCAGTATGCGACGCTGCTGGCCGATCATCAGACGCCTGACCAGATTGCCCAGGCGATCCTCATGAGTGGCGCACAGCCGGCTCAGACGCAAACCGCCGAGGCGGCCCGTTCGATCATGAAGCTCTGGCTGCTGGGGGTCTGGTACCAACCCTATAACGTCGGTTTCTCCAAGAAGGACCGGCAATGGGTGGTCTCTGACCTGGCCTATCAGGAGAGTTGGGCGTGGAAGGTCGCGCAGGCCCATCCCATGGGCTACAGCCAGTTTCATTTCGGTTATTGGAGTGAAACACCGCCGAGCCTGGAGGCTTTCACCGGCGTACCGGCGAGTGCAAAACAAGGAGCCTGGTCATGAGCACTGAACATGCGGATGTGGTCATCGTCGGTGCCGGCCTGGCGGGCAGCATCATCGCCTACCAGTTGGGCCTGGCTGGAGTGAAGGTCCTGGTGTTGGAGTCGGGTCCGTCGATACCGGCCAACCGCAGCGAATACATGGAGCGCTTCTACACCGCCACCCTGAAAACGCCGGAGTCGCCTTACCCGCCGGCCAGCACGCTGGAGCCTGTGCTGCACCCCGAGCTCAACCCCGCCATGCAAAACGCGCCACGGCCCACCATCGCCGATCTGATCAATGGCTGGAAGGACCCGAATATCAGTTATCTGGTACAGAAAGGTCCGCTGGCCTTCGCCAGCACCTATGAGCGCGTCGGTGGCGGCACCACCTGGCATTGGGTCGGCACCTGCCTGCGGATGCTGCCCAACGACTTCCGCCTAAAGACTCTTTACGGTGTCGGCGTCGACTGGCCGATTGGCTATGACGATTTGCAGAGCGCCTATTGCCGGGCCGAGGAGGAGATCGGTGTGTCGGCCGCGGTAGCCGACCAGGGCTACCTGGGCCTGACCTTCTCGCAAGGTTACGAGTTTCCGATGCACAGCATTCCCCTGTCACTGGTTGACGGCAGCTTTGTGCAGGCGGTACAGGGCAAGTCGTTCGCCGGCTTGCCGCTGGTGGTGAGTCCGACTCCCGCTGGCCGGAACTCCGAGCCTTATGCCGGCCGACGAGTGTGCGCGGGCAATACCAACTGCACGCCGATCTGTCCGATCCAGGCCAAGTACGATGCCACGGTGACCCTGAACAAGGCCCTGGAAACCGGCAATGTGCGGGTGCTCTACAAGACCGTGGCCAGTCGGGTGACGGTGGCGGCGGACAAGGGCATCAGCGGCATCGAATTCATCCAGTATCAACTCGGCGATGGCCCACCCACCGGTACCGGGGTGGCGACCGCGCAGCGTTATGTGATCGCCGCACATGCCATTGAGACCCCCAAATTGTTGCTCAACTCCACCAGCACCCAGTGGCCTCACGGCGTTGCCAACAGCAGCGGGCAGGTCGGGCGCAGCCTGTCGGACCATCCGATCTATCTCGCCTGGGGGATGATGCCGGAGGGGAAATCGGTGTTCCCATATCGTGGACCGGTGTCCACCGCCGGTATCGAGAGCCTGCGCGACGGGGCGTTTCGCCGCCAGCGCGCGGCCTGGCGGATAGAGATCGGAAATGAAGGCTGGAACTGGCCGGTCGGTGACCCCTATACCACGGTTTCCGACCTGGTCGATGGCAAGAACGCCAGTAAGAGCAATCCACTGCCGGGCACCGACCAGCCAACACAGACGCTCTATGGCAGCGCGTTGATCAAGGCCCTCAACGACCGGTTGATCCGCCAGTTCCGCATCGGCTTCCTGGTGGAGCAGGTGGAAGATGATCCGGACCGTGCCAACTGCTACATCAGCCCTTCGGCCGTTTACAAGGATCGCCTGGGTATCCCGCGACCCGAGATCCACTATGACCTGTCCAACTACACCAAGGAAGGGTTCAAGCAGGCACGTATCGCCGCCAGCTACATCATCAAGGAGTTGCTGGGGGCCACCGAGCTGACCGACCTCAATCCAGACCCTGCCTTCAATGCCGGTATTTTCGACTACGAGGGCCAGCGTTACCCTTTCCAGGGGGCCGGGCACCTGATGGGCACTTACCGCATGGGCGCCGATCCGAGGACCTCGGTGGTCAACAAGGATCAGCGCAGTTGGGATCACGCCAACCTGTTCCTGGTCGGCGATGGGGTGTTCCCCAGCAGCGGGACCTCCAACCCGAGCCTGACCATCGCCGCGCTGTCGTTCCAGGCCGCCGATGTGCTGATCAAGGATCTCAAGTGAGGGGACGGGGGCAGGTCGGTTGCGGCTGAAGGATCGAACCGGAGCGAGTGCTCAGCGCTCCGGTACCCGCCGTTTCATACCGAGATATTTTTACTGCGCAAGGCGACCGGGCCTGAACGTTCCTCGATGGCGCGTTTCAAGCCCTGGCGCAGCCCGAGCAAAAACAACAACTCCGCCACCACGAACAACGGCCCGACGATCAGCCCGCTGAGATCATCGACAAACGCCGGCTTGCGCCCTTCGTAGTAATGCCCGACGAACTGGATCGCCCAGCCGATCACGAACAGGCCGATTCCGCTCGCCAACCACACCAGCGTGCTCTGTGCCGCGAGGGTTTGGCCCGCCCAAACGGATAGGCCGAGCAGCACTGTCATCAGCAGTCCGAGGTCCCGTTCCAGGCGCAGATAAAACACCGCCGCGACCACCGCCAAAAACACTGCGGGGCTGATCCCGAGCCCGGCCACCGGCCACTCCGGCCGTGACAACAACACCGCCACGGCGACCACGATCAGGGGAATGCCGATGAAGTGGCTGGCGATATTGCGCGGGTCACGGTGATAGTCGGCGTATTGACTGAGATGCTCGACGAGGTTTTTCATTGTTATTCCTCCTGTAGGGTGATGGGATCATGCCCTACGCGAAACCTTCACTCTGTCAGCTACACGACAATCGTCTCGGAGTTCTCATGGATGTATCTGCCTGGCGCTCGCGCCTGCTGACCGGACACTGGTTCAACCACCTGCCCGCTCACTTGCAGGATAGCCTGCTCGCCGCCGCCAAGGGCCGGCGCCTGACGCCCGGCCAGCGCCTGTTCCAGCGCGGCGATCCGCCGTGCGGGCTGTATGCGGTGCTGGAAGGTTCGATCAGGGTCGGGACCCTCAGCGAGAAGGGCAAGGAGGCCTTGCTCGGGGTGATCGAACTGCCTTACTGGTTCGGCGAGATTTCTCTGTTCGATGGCCTGCCACGGACCCACGATGCCTATGCCGTGGGGCATACCATTCTGTTGCAGGTGCCTCAGGATGTTTTACTCAAGCTGCTCGACGAACATCCGGAGTACTGGCGGCAGTTCGCCTTGCTGATGAGCCAGAAACTGCGCCTGACCTTTCTCGGCCTGGAACAGTTGAGCCTGATGTCGGCCCCGGCGCGCCTGGCGCACCGTCTGTTATTGATTGCCGAAGGCTACGGCGAACTGAACCGTTCGCGACAATTGATCGAGGTGTCCCAGGAGCAGTTGGCGGCGATGTTGTCGCTGTCGCGCCAGACCACCAACCAGATCCTCCAGGATTTCCAGCAGCAGGGCATCCTGCGCACCCACTATGGCGGGCTCGAGATCCTCGATCTGGAGCGCCTGCGTTCCGTGGCGAGTGAGTGAAAATCTGTTACTGGTGCGCTCAGCGCAAGCCGTCGCGAAACTGCCCCGGAGTGATCCCGGTCCAGCGCTTGAACGCTCGGCTGAAGCTGCTGGTGTCGGCAAAACCGAGCAGATAGCTGACCTCGCTCAGCGAGCACTGCGGGTCGCGTAGGTGCAGCAGTGCGAGGTTCTCCCGACATTCGTTGAGCAGGGTGTCGTAGCGCGCGCCTTCATCGGCCAGGTGCCGTTGCAGGCTGCGCAGGCTCAGATGCAGGGTCTGGGCGATGCGTTCCGCCGATGGCTCGCCTTCCGGCAACTGGGCCTCGATGGCCTCACGCACGCGGCGCTCCCAGGTCAGCGGCTTCAATTGCGCCAGGGTGCGGTTGAGCACCGTCTCGTTGTGCTCGGCCAGTTCCGGGTTGGCATCGTCCAGGTGGCTGTCGAAATCGCTACAGGCGAACTCCAGCCGGTCCTCCTCGGCGGCGAAGAACACCGGAGCGCGGAACACCGTGTGCCAGGGCGTTGGATCGGCCGGTGCCGGGCGTCGCAGATACACCGCCAACGGCGCGTAATCGCGACCCAGGCGGTTGCGGCAGGTGCGCACATAGATCGAAACGAAGGCATCGATGGCTTCGGGGGCGGGCGCCGGGCCGTCCTTGGGCACTTGCAGGCGAAAACGATAACGTTCGCCCTCGCGGCTGAATTCCAGTTCCAGGGCATCGCTGACCACGTGGTGATAACGCACGATCCGTTCGAATACCTCGCGCAGGCTGCCGCTGGCCACCAGCGCGTAGCCGAGGGCGTGGAAAGTGGTCGGACTGACAAACCGCGAGACCCGCAAACCGATGGCCGGGTCGCCGCTGTTGGCCACGGCCAGCGCCCACAGGCGCGTGGTGGCCGACAGCGGGTAGCGGGCGTTGGGGTCGTCCATCAATTGCGGGTCGAGCCCGGCTTCGCGGCACAGGGCGGCGCTGTCGAGGCCCAGGGCGTCGAGCTGCTTGCGCAGGGCGCGGGTCCAGCTGGAGAGCGAGGTCGGTTCGGGCATGTTGGCGTATCCGGTCAACGGGTTGGCGTTCGCGGCTACGACCTTTGATGCGGCGACGGCGCAGGATACGAACATCAATAACCAAAGGATGGAATCATGGACGGTGTTTGCGCAAGTCCCGAGCGCCTGAATGCTCAACAACGATCAGCCGGTATTCGTGAAACGGTCATGGCCCGGGGCGTCGAATTGCGCCGACGCTATCCGCTGCTGAACCATCAGGACGCCCTGGGCACGGGCATCCTGGCGTTTGCCCTGGCCGGCATGATCGGATCGGCGGTGCTTTATGTGGACGGCTATCTGGCCTGGTGGGGGTGTTTGTTACTGAATGCTTTTTTTGCCTCGCTGACCCACGAGCTGGAACACGACCTGATCCACAGCATGTATTTCCGTAAGCAACGGCTGCCACACAACCTGATGCTGGCACTGGTCTGGCTGGCGCGGCCGAGCACCATCAACCCGTGGATTCGGCGCCATCTGCACCTCAATCATCACAAGGTCTCCGGCACTGAAGCGGACATGGAGGAGCGCGCCATTACCAATGGCGAGCCGTGGGGGATTGCCCGTCTGTTGATGGTCGGCGACAACGTGATGTCCTCGTTGATCCGCATGCTGCGGGCCAAGACCTGGAGCCACAAGTTCACCCTCCTCAAGCGCACGCTCCGGGTCTATGCGCCGCTGGCGCTGCTGCACTGGGGGGCGTGGTATGTATTTCTTGGTTTTCATGCGGCCAACGGGATCGCCGGTCTGTTGGGCATCTCCATCGACTGGTCGGCCCATACCCTGGCGGTGATGCAGGTGATCGATATCGCCGCGGTGGTGATTATCGGGCCGAATGTGCTGCGGACCTTTTGCCTGCATTTCGTCAGTTCGAACATGCACTATTACGGGGATCTTGAAGCGGGCAATGTGATCCAGCAGACCCAGGTGCTCAATCCCTGGTGGCTGTGGCCGTTGCAGGCGTTCTGTTTCAACTTCGGCAGCACCCACGGGATTCATCATTTCGTGGTCAAGGAACCGTTCTACATCCGCCAGATGACCGCGCCGGTGGCGCACAAGGTGATGGCCGAGATGGGCGTGCGCTTCAATGATTTCGGGACGTTCGGGCGGGCCAATCGGTTTGTCCGGGCCGAGCGCCAGAGCCCGCAGGCAGTGAGTGCGGCACAAGGCTGAAGGTGGTTATACAAACCCTGTAGGAGCCGGCTTGCCGGCGATGGCGGCCGGATCGACACCGCAAGACTCAAGGGCCCCTTCGCGGGCAAGCTCCGCTCCCACAGTGTCCGAGTGGTTCGCAAATTTTGTGTCCGAGCGAAACCCTGTAGGAGCCGGCTTGCCGGCGATGACGGCCGGATCGACACCGCAAGGCTCAAGGCCCCCTTCGCGGGCAAGCTCCGCTCCCACAGTGTCCGAGTGGTTCGCAAATTTTGTGTCCGAGCGAAACCCTGTAGGAGT
>NZ_JBWKUQ010000017.1:0-44606 GCF_059420925.1 Pseudomonas sp. GW821-FHT03C07 | reverse complement strand
GCCGGCTTGCCGGCGATGGCGGCCGGATCGACACCGCAAGGCTCAAGGCCCCTTCGCGGGCAAGCACCGCTCCCACAGTGTCCGAGTGGTTCGCAAATTTTGTGTCCGAGCGAAAACCTGGAGCCGGCTTGCCGGCTCCTACAGGGTTTGTGTCGGCAGGGAGCGATTCGTAAGTTCTTATATTTCTTTGTGGCATTAACAAATAGCTTCTTATTCCTTAACGAATATAACTCTCCTCCCTATACTCGATCAGGAACGCAAACGCAGGAGGAGGTGTATCCCATGCGCAACGAGTCGATTCGTTATCTGATCGTGCCGGGCTGGCAAGGATCGCCAGAAGATCATTGGCAAACCCACTGGCAGAACAGCCTGCCCAACAGTGCGCGGGTGGAGCAGGCCGACTGGCTGACGCCGCGTCGCGAAGACTGGGTCGCGGCCCTGGCCGAAGCCATTGCCGCCGACGACACGCCGGTGATCCTGATCGCCCACAGCCTGGGTTGCATCACCGTCGCCCACTGGGCGCAAACGGCGCCGCTGCACCTGCTGCGCCAGGTCCGTGGCGCGTTGCTGGTGGCCCCGGCCGATGTCGAGCGTCCTGCCTGTACCCCGGCGCTGCGTAACTTTGCGCCGATTCCGAGCGACCTGTTGCCGTTCCCGAGCCAGATCGTCGCCTCCGACAACGACGCCGCCGTCAGCGCCCCACGGACCCTGGAACTGGCCCGCGACTGGGGCGCGCAAGCGAGCATCCTCAGCGGCGCCGGGCATATCAATGTGAAGTCCGGTCACCAGCGCTGGGAACAGGGTTTTGCCTACCTGTACCGCCTGCAGACCCGAATGGAACAGCATTCCCTGCGTCGCGCCTGATTTTTTTCTTTTGCTTGAACGCCCCCCGCCAGTTGGCGGTTTGGGGCGGGAGTCTGCCATGAGCCTGCATCAAACCTTCGGTCAGCCGCTGCTGACCTTTCCCGATTCGGAAAAGAGCCCCCTGAGTATTCGCGCCAAGGCGCTGGTGTTCGTCGATCCGCGTTCGCGGCAACTGCGCGAAGAACTCGAAACCCTGGCGCCCAAGGCGCTGCCGGTATTGATTCGGGGCGAGACCGGGACCGGCAAGGAGTTGCTTGCCCGGCATATCCACCGCGCCAGCGACCGCTCCGGGTTGTTCGTTTCGGTGAACTGTGGCGCCATCAGCCCGACCTACGCCGACGCCGAGCTGTTCGGTTATGCCGTGGGGGCCTACAGCGGCTCGGCCAGCAGTCGCGCCGGCTGGTTCGGTTCGGCCAACGGCGGCACTTTGTACCTGGACGAGATTGGCGATCTGCCGCTGCCGATCCAGGTGAAATTGCTCGCCGCGCTGGAGAATCACGAAGTCACCCGGGTCGGCGCGCCGCAGCCGAGCCCCGTGGATGTGCGCCTGGTGGCGGCCACCAGCATCGACCTGGCGCAGGCGGTGGCGGTCGGCAAATTCCATGAGCGCCTCTATCACTACCTCAGCGAAGGCCAGCTGGAATTGCCGGCGCTACGCGAACGGGTCGGCGACATCCTGCCCTTGGCCGAGTATTTCCTCGGCATCTACAGCCAGCGCCTGAGCCTGCCGGTGCCGCTGATCAGTGAAAGTGCCCAGCGCGCCCTGGAGAGGCACAGTTGGCCGGGCAACACCCGGGAGCTGGAGAATGTCATTCACTTCGCCTTGCTGGTCAGCAGCGGCGACGAGATTTTACCGGAGCATTTGAATCTGCCGGCACCGCTGGCCTTGATCGAGCAATGGATAGGTAGCAGTTCCGCCGAGGAACTGGCGGCGCTCAAGCGCTTGCTGGAACACGCGGGCGCCTGACCTTCTGTAGGAGCCGGCTTGCCGGCGATGAACGATAACGCGGTGTCCCTGACACACCGAGTCGCCTGAATCGCCGGCAAGCCGGCTCCTACAGAGGCATGTGGTGGGCAGAGAACATGAACAAAATGGAATATGAAGATGAATAAAAGATATTGTTCTGGAATAAAAAATATCGGTATCTTCTGCTCCACGCCAGCGATATCACTTTACTGGCACCTCTCTCAAGGCTGTCGTCGATGACGACCGTGATTTTCGATAAGGACACTGCATGAAAAAGGTTCTGTTGTTTACCGCATTGGCGGCCGCTCTGACGGCCGGTCTGGCCCAGGCCGGCGAGAAACTGGTCGTGGCTGCAACGCCGATCCCCCACGCCGAGATCCTCGAGCTGATCAAGCCGACCCTGGCCAAAGAGGGCGTGGACCTGGAAATCAAGGTGTTCACCGACTACGTACAACCGAACAGCCAGGTGGCCGAGAAACACCTGGACGCCAACTACTTCCAGACCAAGCCGTACCTGGATGGCTTCAATAAAGGCAAGGGCACCAACCTGGTCACGGTGATCGGCGTGCACGTCGAACCTTTCGGCGGTTACTCGAAGAAAGTCAAAAGCCTGGCTGAGCTGAAGGACGGCGCCACCGTGGCCATCCCGAACGAAGGCAGCAACAGCGGCCGTGCCTTGCTGCTGCTGCAGAAAGCCGGTCTGATTACTCTGAAAGACCCGACCAACGCGCTGTCGACGCCGAAAGACATCGTCAAGAACGACAAACACCTGAAGTTCAAGGAACTGGAGTCGGCGCTGCTGCCGAGGGTTCTGGACCAGGTCGACCTGGACATGATCAACACCAACTATGCGCTGGATGCGGGCCTGAACCCGGCTAAAGACGCGCTGCTGATCGAAGGTGCCGACTCGCCTTACGTAAACTTCCTGGTAGCTCGTCCGGACAACAAGGACAGCGACGCGATCCAGAAACTGGCCAAGGCCCTGACCAGCCCGGAAGTGAAAGCCTTCATCGCCCAGAAGTACAAAGGCGCGGTACTGCCGGCGTTCTGATTGGCAAATAATCTCTTCAAGGTTTGAACGCCGACGAGCAACCCGCGTCGGCGTTTTTTATTTTGCGTGGTACGTAGATCCCCAGTTCTACGCGGATCCTGTGGGAGCCGGCTTGCCGGCGATGGCGTCCGCGAGAACAACGCAAGGCTTGTCGGCCCCATCGCTGCGGTGCGGCGTCCCGACAAGCCAGCGCCTACAACCGCGGTTTGGCGGCGTGCCCGTTGGGTTGGGCTTTGACCGCGCGCCGCAGTGCCACCAGCAGTTTCACAATGTCCTGGGGATCGAGCTTTTCCGGTGTGTTTGCCTGGGTCATGGGTACTTTCCTTGTAATGAGGGGCCATCGAATCTGGCCATTGGCATCCATGCTTGGAGCCCTCTCGGGTAAAAAAGATCCGTACTGCAACCCGATCAAGGTAGTCGCCGCCCCCCTGTCCGGCAAATTCCGGTGGTCAGGCTCCTGGTTGAGCCTCGTTGCATGGGGTTGGGCTGCCGCTGTCAATCCGGCCAGTTCCCGGCCGGCTCGTCGAGCATCCCCTGGCCGACAATGGTGGTCTGCCCCAGCTCCTTTTCCAGCACGATGCAAGTGCACGCCGGGTCCTGCTGCAACGCCGCGATCAGGCGGCTGGCATGGGACACCACCCTCACCTGGAATTGCTCCGAAGCCTGCACGATCAGGCGCGCCAGGGCCGGCTACAGGTCCGGGTGCAGGCTGGTTTCCGGTTCGTTCAGAAGTTTGTTGATCAAGCGGTAGTTGGCGACCGCCAGGGTCTTGAGCATGGAAAGCGTCCTGCGGGGTGAGTCGAGTCAAAGTTGCCTGTCCGAGGCAAACAGTCGTAATGGCACCGACCAAAGAGTATTACGCCATGGAGCGTGCGCAAGTTTTCGTTGACTGCAACCCACCGCAAACGCAGAGATCACTCGGCCGTCGACGGCTTTTCCCACAAATTGATCCCGCCTTCCTGGGCAAATCGATCAATCTCCGCCAGTTCTTCCTGAGTGAAACTCAGGTTCTTCAGCGCGCCGACGTTCTCGATGATCTGCTCCGGCCGGCTGGCGCCGATCAGGGCCGAGGTCACCCGTGGATCGCGTAGCGTCCAGGCCAAGGCCAATTGCGCCAGGCTCTGGCCACGACGCTGGGCGATTTCATTCAAGTCTCGCACGTGGGCGATGTTTGCCTCGGACAAGTGCGACGCCTGCAACGAACCGCCGCCCGGACGATTGACCCGCGCATCCTTCGGCACACCATTGAGGTATTTGTCGGTCAGCAGACCCTGGGCCAACGGGGTAAAGGCAATCACCCCGGTACCCAGTTCTTCGACGGTGTCCAGCAGGTCTTTTTCCACCCAGCGATTGAGCAGGTTGTAGGCCGGTTGGTGGATCAGCAGTGGGACTTTCCAGTCTTTCAGCAGTGCCGCGATCTCGCGGGTTTTCACCCCGGAATACGACGAGATACCGATATACAGTGCCTTGCCCTGCTGCACGGCCGTGGCCAGGGCGCTGGCGGTTTCTTCCAGCGGGGTGTCCGGGTCGAAGCGGTGCGAGTAGAAGATATCCACATAGTCCAGGCCCAGGCGTTGCAGGCTCTGGTCGAGGCTGGCGAGCACGTATTTACGTGAACCGCCGCCCTGGCCGTAAGGGCCGGGCCACATGTCCCAGCCGGCTTTGCTGGAGATGATCAGTTCATCGCGGTACTGCTTGAAGTCTTCGCGCAGCAGGCGTCCGAAGTTGATCTCGGCGCTGCCGTAGGGCGGGCCGTAGTTGTTCGCCAGGTCGAAGTGGTTGATGCCCAGGTCGAAGGCGGTACGCAACAGGGCGCGCTGGGTGTCGATCGGCGTGCTGTCGCCGAAGTTGTGCCACAGGCCCAGGGACAGGGCCGGCAGCACCAGCCCGCTGCGTCCGACGCGGCGGTAGGGCATGGAGTCGTAGCGGTTTTCGGCAGCTTGGTAAGTCATCGAATCCTCTCTCGTTGGGCAGTTTCAGCGAAGTGGTCCAGCATACGCCGAACTCAGACCATCTCCGACAGCGGTTCTATCCGTTGCTGAAACCTTTCATGTCTCTACGTTGCCTTGGCGAAGATCGTGCTGATCCAGTCCACGAACACCCGCACCCTCGGCGACATATGCCGGTTCTGCGGGTAGAGCACCGACACTGGCATCGGTGGTGGCGGATGGTCCGGCAGGACCTCCTTGAGCAAGCCCTGGCTGATCTGTTCCGCCACCCGGTAATGCGGCACCTGGATCAGCCCCAGCCCGGAAACCGCCGAGGCGGCATAGATCTCGGCGCCGAAGACCGACACCCGGCCCGCCAGGGGCACCTCGCGCAGCTCGCCGGCCTCGGTGAACTCAAACGGGAACAGTTTGCCGGTGGTCCTGGAAACGTAGTTCACGCCCTGATGCCGGCTCAGGTCCGCGAGACTCCGTGGCTCGCCGTATTTGCGCAGGTACGCCGGGCTGGCGCAGGTCACTTGCCGCAGGTTGGCGACGCGCCGGCCGACCAGCGATGAGTCGCCGAGATTGCCGGAGCGCAGCACGCAGTCCACGCCCTCGGCGATCAGGTCGATAAAGTGGCTGGCCTCGCTCATCGAGACGTCGATATCCGGATAGCGTTCGAGAAACTCCGGTAGCGCCGGGACCACGAAGTACTTCGCCAGCGTACCTTGCAAGTCAACCCGCAAGCGCCCCTTGGGCGCCACCGAACGAAACGCCAGTTCGGCTTCTTCCAGCTCCGCCAGCAACTGCACGCAGCGGCGGTAATAGGCCTCGCCGTCCAGGGTCGGGCGGACGCGGCGCGTACTCCGCTCCAACAGCCGGGTACCGAGCCAGGCCTCGAACTGATTCAGCGTATGGGTCAGGGTTGCGCGAGGCAGGTTCAGGTCCTCGGCCGCCAGAGTGAAGCTGCTGCGTTCGTAGATCCGGACAAAAACCTTCATGGCCTTGACTTGATCCATGGGGGCTCCGTTGCGATTGATTGTTGGTGATTATTGAACAGTCAAGCCAACTATCGGGCATTTATCACCCTGGGTAAACATGTGAAATTAGCCCCACACCCAACGAACACCTCAGGAGATTCGACATGACTACCCAGACTCAGAAAGTGGCCATTGTCACTGGCGCCTCGCGCGGCATCGGTGCCGTCATCGCTCGCAAGCTGGCGGCGGAAGGTTTTGCCGTCGCCATCAACTACGCCAGCAGCGCCACCGAAGCCTCGGCACTGGCGGTGGAGCTGCGTCAGGCCGGTCACCAGGCCATAGCGATCCGGGCCGATGTCGCCAGCTCCGCCGATGTCGCGCGGATGTTCGACGAGACCGAGCAGCAGCTGGGCAAGGTCGATGTGCTGATCAACAACGCCGGCATCCTCAAGGTCATGCCTCTGGCCCAGCACAGCGATGATCTGTTCGAGCAGACCTTCGCCATCAACACCCGCGGCACCTTCAACACCCTGCGCGAAGCCGCGACCCGGATGAACGATGGTGGCCGTATCGTCAACTTCTCCAGCAGCACCGTGGCCCTGAACATGCCCGGCTACGCGGTGTACATCGCCAGCAAGGCGGCGGTGGAGTCCTTCACCCACGTGTTCTCCAAGGAACTGCGCGGTCGCCAGATCACCGTCAATGCCGTGGCCCCCGGCCCGGTGGCGACTGAATTGTTCCTGCACGGCAAGAGCGAAGAGCAGATCCAGACCTTCGCCAAGATGCCACCGCTGGAGCGTCTCGGTCAGCCGGAAGACATCGCCAATGTGGTGTCCTTCCTGGTCAGTCCGGCTGCCGGCTGGATCAATGGCCAGGTTCTGCGCGCCAACGGTGGCCTGGTCTGATCAGCGCCTCACCCTCTGAATGATCGCCCGGTTCACGGGCGGTCTTGCCCCAGCGAATCCAAGGTGAAACCCGATGAAATCCGTGATTCTGATTACCGGTGCCTCCAGCGGCTTCGGTGCCCTGACTGCTCGCGCCCTGGCCGATGCTGGCCATACCGTCTACGCCAGCATGCGTGAAACCCTTGGCCGCAATGCGCCGCAGGTGGCGCAAGTACAACGCTATGCCGCCGAGCACTCGGTGGACTTGCGCAGTGTCGAGCTGGACGTGGCGTCGAGCGAGTCGGTCGAGGCAGGTGTGGCGCAGATCATCGCCGACTGCGGCCGGCTGGATGTGCTTATCCACAACGCCGGGCATATGTCCTTCGGCCCTACCGAAGCCTTCACCCCGGAACAATTCGCCCAGCTCTACGACATCAATGTGCTGAGCACCCAGCGGGTCAACCGCGCGGCCCTGCCACAACTGCGCAAGCAGGGCAAAGGCCTGGTGATATGGGTCTCCTCCAGCAGCGCTCGCGGCGGTACGCCGCCGTTCCTGGCCCCGTATTTCGCGGCCAAGGCGGCGATGGATTCCCTGGCGGTGTCCTATGCCAGCGAACTGGTGCGCTGGGGTGTGGAAACCTCGATCGTGGTACCGGGGGCGTTTACCAAAGGTACCAACCACTTCGTGCATTCCGGTTCGCCCGCCGACCAGGTGCGTGCGCTTGAATACACCGAGGGGCCTTATGTCGGAGTGGCGGATCAGGCGTTGCAAGGCCTGGCGGCGCTGGAGCCGGCGGATGCCGATGTGGCCGAAGTGGCCCGGGCGATTGTCGAGATCGTCGACATGCCCCATGGCCGTCGTCCGTTCCGGTGCCATATCGATCCGTCCCAGGACGGTGCCGAAGTCGTCAATGCCATGGCCGATCGGGTGCGCGCGGAGATGTTCCGGCGGATTGGGTTGGAGGATCTGTTGCAGGTCAGTGGCCAGTGAAGGCGCGGGTTTCGATCTACAGTATCAGAGAGGGGTGAGAGTAGGTCCCTGCACCGCTCAGCCAAGGCTGGAATACGAACCTGTAGGAGCCGGCTTGCTGGCGATGGGGCCAGGGGGCATTGCATTGCCCGATCGGCCGCTATCGCCAGCAATCCGGCGCCTACAAATCAGCATTGGGGCTGACAGACAACGCAGCCCTGGAGGACGCGCCATGCACACCGCCATCATCCTCGCCATCGGCCTGATCCTGCTCGGTGGCACGCTGTTCTTCGGTCAGCGCCTGGGCATCAGCCGGCAAATCCTCGGCGCCGGCTTTCTCGGCATGTGGCTGCTGGCGACCATCGTCAACGGCGCCATCGGCGTGATCACCGCCCACCAGAGCCTCCTTTCGGAGTTGATGATCGGGCTGGCGGTGTTCGGCCTGCCGGCCATCACCATGGCCTTGTTCATGGTGCTGGACAAGGCCTGAAGCAGTGTTTCAACGGACCAGGCGCAGGAACTGCACATGCCGTTCGTACTGGTCGAGGAAGCATAGAACTCGTCCCGTGACGGGAAGTGCACCGCCTGGCTCAGGCGCTGGCGCCAGCCGCTACGGCGTGAGCTGGACAGCGCTGCCCGCGCGTGCAACTGGGCGACCTGCTTCCGCGGCGGTGCGGCGAAGAGGCCGGAACAGACGACAAGATTGTTCCTGATCTCAGCGCTGTGTTCCTTCCTCATGCTGCTGCAGGTTGGCCTGGGTCAAGTTGCAACCGGCCGGCACGCTGCGGGTCAGCCAGACATTGCCGCCGATGGTGGCGCCGCGGCCGATGGTGATGCGCCCGAGGATGGTCGCCCCGGCATAGATCACCACATCGTCCTCGACAATAGGGTGCCGCGGATGACCCTTCTGCAACTGTCCGTCCTCGTCCGCCGGGAAGCGTTTGGCGCCGAGGGTCACCGCCTGGTAGATCCGCACCCGCTCGCCGATGATCGCGGTTTCGCCGATCACCACGCCAGTACCATGGTCGATAAAGAAACTGCGGCCGATCTGTGCCCCGGGGTGAATGTCGATGCCGGTGGCCGAGTGGGCGATTTCCGAACTGATCCGCGCCAGCAACGGCAACCCGGCCCGATACAGGTGATGGGCCAGGCGATGATGGATCACCGCGAGAATCCCCGGGTAGCACAGCAAGACTTCATCGACGCTGCGCGCCGCCGGGTCGCCGTGGTAGGCGGCGAGGACGTCGGTGTCGAGCACCCGGCGCAGTTCCGGCAGGGCCATGGCGAAGTCCTGGATCAGTTGCACGGCCTTGGCCTGAACCGCGCTGTCCGACTCACCGCCGTGCCGCGCCACGTAACGCAGCTCCAGGCGAGCCTGGGCCAGCAGGGCATTGAGGGCCGCGTCGAGGGTGTGGCCGACGTAGAAGTCCTCGCTTTCCTCGCGCAGGTCGACCGGCCCCAGGCGCATGGGAAACAGCGCGCCGCAGAGCGATTCGAGAATCTCGGCCATGGCCTGGCGCGATGGCAACTCGCGGCCGCCCTGTTCGTCGCTGACCCGGCCATTACGGCTGCGCCACTCATCCCGGGCGCTGCGCAGCTGGCCGACGATGGTCTGTAGTTGCCAATGGCTGGAACGCTCGCTCACGATCAAATCTCCGAGGGGACGACCGACCCATTGGGTCGCCTGAATGACTTCCACTTTACGGCACCGACACAAACGGTAATTAAGAACGAATGGTGCTTTACTCAGATTTTTCCGGCATAAGCGAATGACAGTTGCCTGGGGAAAAGCCCCTGCCTATAGTCCAGGCATCTCCTACAGCCAGCTCGGACCCATGATCAAACAACAGCTTGCCCGTTTTACCCGTCTGGAACTCCTGGTCCAGGCCACGCCTCTGGAAAAGCTCGAACGCCTGTCGGCGTGGGTCGGGCGCGATATCTACATCAAGCGCGATGACCTGACGCCCCTGGCCCTGGGCGGCAACAAGCTGCGCAAGCTGGAATACCTGGGTGCCGATGCCCTGGCGGTCGGCGCCGATACGCTGATCACCGCGGGTGCCATCCAGTCCAACCATGTGCGCCAGACCGCGGCCCTGGCGGCCCGGCTCGGGCTGGGCTGTGTGGCCTTGCTGGAAAACCCCATCGGCACCGAGGACGCCAACTACCTGGGCAACGGCAACCGCTTGTTGCTCGACCTGTTCGATGCCCGGGTCGAGTTGGTGGACAACCTGGACAAGGCCGACGAGCAGTTGCAGGCCCTGGCCGAGCGCTTGCGCAGCAACGGCAAGAAGCCGTATCTGGTGCCGATCGGCGGTTCCAATGCCCTGGGCGCGCTGGGTTATGTGCGGGCCGGCTTCGAGCTGGCGGCGCAGATCGAGGACAGCGGGCTGGAATTTGCCGCGGTGGTGCTGGCGTCCGGCAGTGCCGGGACCCACAGCGGCCTGGGCCTGGCCTTGAGCGAAGCGCTGCCGGGGTTGCCAGTGGTCGGCGTGACGGTGTCGCGTAGCGACGAGGCGCAGCGGCCGAAGGTGCAGGGCTTGGCCGAGCGCACGGCCGAGTTGCTGGGGGTGCCGCTGCCGGCCAGTTTCAAGGTCGAACTCTGGGACGAGTATTTCGCCCCCCGTTATGGCGAGCCGAACGCTGGGACCCTGGCGGCGGTCAAGCTGCTGGCGAGCCAGGAAGGCATTCTGCTCGACCCGGTCTACACCGGCAAGGCCATGGCCGGGCTGCTCGACGGCATTGGCCGCCAGCGTTTCGAGGACGGTCCGATCATCTTCCTGCACACCGGCGGAGCACCGGCGTTGTTCGCCTACAACGCTATGCTGTAGCCCGGCCTTGATTATGAGGCGAGCGCGGACCCTGTAGGAGTCCGGCTTGCCGGCGATGGCGGCCGGATGATCGCCGCAGGGCTTGCCGGCCTCATCGCTGGCAAGCCAGCTCCTACACGGAACGGAGCCGTCCTGATCATTTGCGGTGAGACACTGATCTGTAGGAGCCCGGCTTGCCGGCGATGGCGGCCGAATGATCGCTGCAAGGCTTGCCGGCCTCATCGCTGGCAAGCCAGCTCCTACACGGGATTTGTGTCGAACACCGAATTTGCGTACGACACAAATCCTCTGTGGCCGGCTTGCTGGCGATAGCGGTATCAGGATGGGTTGTAATAGAATATGTAAATAGTTTTTTATTATTTTATAGAATATATGGCGCTCGCTATAGTCGCGGCGCAGGCGATTTGGCGCGAGACGCCAGCGCCACTTTAAGGCAGGATTGACGCTGCTCTTCAGAGCGTCAGATTCGCGTTCCCTCCCATAAGAAAACACACGGGGCTCGTCATGAATATTTCCGCATTTCGCAAGCGTCTGCTGGTCGGCAGCCTGGGGTTGGTACTCGGTGCCGGACTGCTCGGCCAGGCCTTTGCCGGTGAGCAACTGGACAGCATCAAGAAGGCCGGCACGATCAACGTCGGCCTGGAAGGCACCTACCCGCCGTTCAGCTTCATCGGTGCCGACGGCAAGCTGGCTGGTTTCGAGGTCGAGTTCTCCGAAGCCCTGGCGAAAAAACTGGGTGTGAAGGTCAAGCTGCAACCGACCAAGTGGGACGGGATTCTTGCCGCCCTGGAGTCCAAGCGCCTGGACGCGGTGATCAACCAGGTGACCATCTCCGAAGAGCGCAAGAAGAAGTATGACTTCTCCGAGCCTTATACCGTTTCCGGTATCCAGGCGCTGGTGCAGAAGAAGGACGTCGACAAGTTCAAGACCGCCCAGGATCTGGCGGGCCACAAGGTCGGTGTCGGCCTGGGCACCAACTATGAACAATGGCTCAAGGACAATGTGCCGAAAGCCGTGATCAAGACCTATGACGATGATCCGACCAAGTATCAGGACCTGCGTGTAGGCCGTATCGACGCGATTCTGGTCGACCGCCTGGCAGCCTTCGAACTGATCAAGAAAACCAACGACACCCTGGCCGTCTCCGGTGAACCGTTCTCCCGTCAGGAAGCCGGTATCGCCCTGCGCAAAGGCGAACCCGAGTTGCTGGCCGCGGTGAACAAGGCCATCGACGAACTGCGCGCCGACGGCACCTTGAAGAAGCTGTCGGAAAAGTACTTCAACGCTGACGTCACTCAATAATGGAAGCAGCTTTTCAGCTTGCGTTGGACTCCGCGCCCTTTCTGCTCCAGGGCGCGTACTACACGGTCATCCTCAGCCTGGGTGGAATGTTCTTCGGTTTGCTGCTGGGCTTCGGCCTGGCCTTGATGCGCCTGTCGCGCTTCAAGACGGTGAGCTGGATTGCCAGGGTCTATGTGTCGTTCTTTCGCGGCACGCCCCTGCTGGTCCAGTTGTTCGTGATCTATTACGGACTGCCGCAGATGGGCATCGAGTTGGATCCGCTGCCCGCCGCGCTGATCGGCTTCTCGCTGAACATGGCGGCCTACGCCTGTGAAATCCTCCGGGCCGCCATCAGCTCCATCGAGCGTGGCCAGTGGGAAGCCGCGGCGAGCATCGGCATGTCGCGGGCGCAGACCCTGCGCCGGGCGATCCTGCCGCAAGCCGCGCGCACGGCCCTGCCGCCGTTGGGCAACAGTTTCATTTCCCTGGTCAAGGACACGGCGTTGGCCGCGACCATCCAGGTACCGGAACTGTTCCGCCAGGCCCAGCTGATTACTGCCCGGACCTTTGAAATTTTCACCATGTATCTTGCCGCCGCCCTGATCTACTGGGTCCTTGCCAGCCTGCTCGCGCACTTGCAGAACCGTCTGGAAGAGCGGGTCAATCGGCATGACCAGGAGTCTTGACAGCATGATTGTGGTTGAAAAACTGACCAAGCAATTCAAAGGGCAGACCGTGCTCAACGGCATCGACCTGACGGTCGAGGCCGGCGAGGTGATCGCTATCATCGGTCCCAGCGGTTCCGGCAAGACCACCTTCCTGCGTTGCCTGAACTTCCTCGAGGAACCCACCAGCGGCCGGATCAAGGTCGGCGACATCGAAATCGATGGCAGCCGTCCGCTGAACCAGCAACTGGGCCTGGTGCGTAAATTGCGTCAGCAGGTCGGCTTCGTGTTCCAGAACTTCAACCTGTTTCCCCACCGCACGGCGCTGGAGAACGTTATCGAAGGCCCGCTGGTGGTCAAGAAGACCCCGCGTGACCAGGCACTTGCCCTAGGCCGCAAGCTGCTGGCCAAGGTCGGCCTGGCGGGCAAGGAAGACGCCTATCCACGTCGGCTTTCCGGTGGTCAGCAACAACGGGTGGCGATTGCCCGGGCGCTGGCGATGGAGCCACAAGTGATCCTGTTCGACGAGCCAACCTCGGCCCTCGATCCGGAACTGGTGGGTGAAGTGCTGGCCACCATTCGTGGTCTGGCCGAAGAAAAACGCACCATGGTCATCGTCACCCACGAAATGAGCTTTGCCCGGGATGTGGCCAATCGGGTGATCTTTTTCGACAAGGGCGTGATCGTCGAGCAAGGTGAAGCCAAGGCGTTGTTTGCTAATCCCAAGGAAGAGCGCACACGGCAGTTTCTCAGTAAGTTTCTCGGTAATACGTAGGAAACTTCTTGACTAAATAAGGCGTACTCAGGGAATGAGTACGACAGTTTGGAAAAGTTGTTTTATCGCGTGTCAGGTCATAAATGTTTACTAGCGCCTTTCCTCTGCTTCTTCTTTCACGCTAACGATTACGAAAGTAGGAAGTGTCCGAATTCCCGGGCGATCCTCGCCATGACTGTTTAATGGCTTGACACCTTCCTGGCAAAACTCTTAGCTGCACTTCACAACCTGCACGACGTTATCAGGACCGTATGCACGTTTCGGCCAACTGTTCGCCGGACTGCGCGTGCGCCTTCCAGAATGTTCGATGGTAAGGACGCCTATTGAGGTTCAAGGACAACGGTTGTTCATGCGGCCCAGGCCCGCGCCTGCACGTTGGACTTTTCGTCACCCTACAAAAAGGATTTTTGCATGACTCATTTTCAGGAAACCCTGCGGCTGGCTCCGCCTGTCGTCCCCCAGGCCCACGGGCGTGGTATTGGCCTGTTGGCCGCCGCGCAGCTGTCGATTGTCATCCGG
This sequence comes from Pseudomonas sp. GW821-FHT03C07, assembly GCF_059420925.1. Taxonomy (NCBI): domain Bacteria; kingdom Pseudomonadati; phylum Pseudomonadota; class Gammaproteobacteria; order Pseudomonadales; family Pseudomonadaceae; genus Pseudomonas; species Pseudomonas sp. GW821-FHT03C07. The sequence continues at coordinate 30,894 of NZ_JBWKUQ010000017.1, read as the reverse complement.
CCTTATGTCGGGATGGATGAGGGCGACCTGATCGAGTTGTTCTGGGACGGTTGTTATGTGACCGCCCGGCAGGTAGCGGCCAACGACGTGGGCCAGCCGCTGAGTTTGCGGGTGCCGGAGAGTTTCGTCCTGGACGGCCTGGCGCGGGTTCACTATCGGGTTATGCGGGTGGGCAGTGCCGGCGCCTGTTCGCGTCGGCTGCAGGTACCGGTCAAGCTCGCTTGCCCGGGTGGCCAGCCCTTCGGTGAGGAAAACCAGGGGCTGGCGCCGCTGATCATTCCCGCGCCGATCCAGCGCTACGGGGTCAACCCCAGCCAGATGCGCCGGGGCGTGCCACTGACCCTGGCGCCCTATCTGAACATGGCCGTCGAGGACGAAATCACCCTGCTCTGGGGCGATGTGCGCCTCGACCTGCCCAAGCTCGCGGGGGAGGACATCGGCAAGCCGGTCAGGGTCTTCGTGCCACCGACGGTCATCCAGGAAGCGGGTGAAGACAGTGGCCTGGACCTCACCTACTGCGTGATCGACCGGGTCGGCAACAATTCCCGCTGGGCGCCGGCAAGGCGGCTCAGGGTCGGCAGCGCCCGGCACTACATTCGCACCCCGCGCGCGCCTTTGGCCAAGCTCGTCCAACCCTGCCGGGGCTGAGAGGCTGACCTTCTATGCATATTCCTAAATGTTAGTTTATTTAATTTTTATACGCGCTTAGGGTATATGAACCGGACCACCGGACTTATTTGATTTCGCTGGCGTCGTGCTTTCGCGACGCCTCCAAAGAGAGATGAGGACGGTATGGTCAGGAACACAATCACCCTTGTGCGGATCGCCAGGGCATTGCGCACGCCACGGAGCGGCGTTGATGTCTAACTTGCACGAAGCACAGGTCCAGAGCGACCTGGATATTGCCCCGTTGCTGCTCCCGGCGCGAGTGCTGCGCAGCGATGCCGAAGCCTTGCAGGCCGCCCGTGAGCTGGCCGAGGTTGCCCGTTCGCAGGCCGCGCGCCGCGACCGTCAGCGCAAGCTGCCCTGGGCCGAGATCGAGCAGTTCACCCGCAGTGGCCTGGGCAGCATCACGCTTCCCCGTGAGTATGGTGGGCCGCAGGTTTCATTCGTCACCGTGGCCGAGGTCTTCGCGATTATTTCCGCCGCCGATCCGGCGCTCGGGCAGATCCCGCAGAACCAGTTCGGCATCCTTCAGTTACTGCAAGGCAGCGCCACCGAGCGCCAGAAAAAGCAGTTGTTCCAGAGTGTGCTGGAAGGCTGGCGCATCGGTAACGCGGGGCCTGAACGCGGCACGAAAAACACCCTGGAACTCAAGACCCGGATCAGCGCCGACGGTGACGGTTTTCTTATCAGCGGCCAGAAGTTCTATTCCACTGGTGCCCTGTTTGCCCACTGGGTGGCGGTCAAGGCGATCAACGACGAAGGGCGCCAGGTTATGGCCTTTGTCCGGCGCGGCACGCCGGGTTTGCGCATCGTCGATGACTGGTCGGGCTTCGGCCAGCGCACCACCGCCAGCGGCACGGTGTTGCTGAATAACGTGCGGGTGGACGCGGAAGATGTCGTCGACAACTGGCGCCAGGGCGAGGTGCCGAATATCCAGGGTGCGTTCTCGCAACTGATCCAGGCCGCCATCGACGCGGGCATCGCCCGTGGCGCGATCGACGACAGCATCGCCTTTGTCCGCGAGCGTTCGCGGCCGTGGGTCGATGCCAAGGTCGAGCGTGCCAGTGACGACCTCTACGTGATTGCCGATATCGGCAAATTGAAAATCGAACTGCACGCCGCCGAGGCGCTGTTGCGCAAGGCCGGGCAGGTGCTTGACCAGGTCAGCGCCGGTCCCGTGGATGCGGCTGCCGCGGCGCGGGCCTCGATTGCCGTGGCCGAGGCCAAGGTGCTCACCACCGAAATTGCCCTGCTGGCCAGCGAGAAGCTGTTCGAGCTGGCCGGCAGCCGCGCCACCCTGGCCGAATTCAACCTTGACCGGCACTGGCGCAACGCTCGGGTACACACCCTGCACGACCCGGTGCGCTGGAAATACCACGCCGTTGGCGCCTATTACCTGAACGGCAGTTTGCCGGCCCGGCATTCCTGGATTTGACGACCAGACCTCTGGAGAAACACATGACTTTTTCCCACCACGTCGCGCTCATCAGCAGCGACGAGCAAGCCCTGATCGTGGCCGGAGACCTGGCCGAAGACTTCAAGCGCGACAGCATCCTGCGCGACCGTGAACGGCGTCTGCCGCTGGCGGAACTGGAGGTGTTTTCCCGCTCCGGCCTTTGGGGCATCAGCGTGCCGAAAGCCTACGGCGGTGCCGGTGTGTCCAACGTCACCCTGGCCAAGGTCACGCAACTGATCGCCGAGGCCGACGCCTCCCTGGGACAGATTCCACAGAACCATTTCTATGCCCTGGAAGTGCTGCGGGTCAACGGCAACGAGGCGCAGAAGCAGCGCCTGTATGCCGAGGTGCTCGCCGGTCGGCGCTTTGGCAATGCGTTGGCCGAACTGGGGACCAAGACTGCCCACGACCGTGTCACCAGCCTGCGCCGGGACGGCGACGGCTACCGCATCAACGGTCGCAAGTTCTACGCCACGGGGGCCTTGTATGCCCAGCGCATCCCCACCTCGGTGGTGGATGAGCAGGGTATCCAGCAGTTGGCCTTCGTGCCGCGTGACAGCGCCGGCCTGCACGTGATCGACGACTGGAGCGGTTTTGGCCAGCGCACCACCGGCAGCGGTTCGGTGGTGTTCGAGGACGTGTATGTCGCCGCTGAGGACGTAATCCCTTTTCAAACCGCCTTCGAACGCCCGACCCCGGTCGGCCCGCTGGCGCAGATTCTCCATGCGGCCATCGACACTGGCATTGCCCGCGCCGCCTATGAAGACACCTTGCACTTTGTCCGCACCCGCACACGTCCGTGGATCGATGCCGGCAGCGACAAGGCCACTGAAGATCCGCTGACCCTCAAGAGTATCGGCCACCTGAGCATTCGCCTGCACGCCGCCGAGGCCTTGCTGGAGCGGGCCGGTGAATACCTCGACCTAGCCCAGGCCGAGACCAACGCCGAGACTGTCGCGGCGGCCTCGATTGCCGTTGCCCAAGCGCGGGCCATCAGCAGCGAAATCTCCCTGGCCGCCGGCAGCAGCCTGTTCGAACTGGCCGGCAGCCAGGCGACCCTGGCCGAGCACGGGCTTGATCGCCACTGGCGCAATGCGCGGGTGCACACCCTGCACGACCCGGTGCGCTGGAAGTACCACGCGGTGGGCAACTACTACCTCAACGCGCAAAACCCGCCGCTGCGGGGGACCCTCTGATGGCGAAGAAAAAGATCCTGCTCAATGCCTTCAACATGAACTGCATCGGGCATATCAACCACGGTTTGTGGACCCATCCGCGGGATAACTCGACCGAGTACAAGACGCTGGAGTACTGGACCGAGCTGGCGCAGTTGCTTGAGCGCGGGTTGTTCGATGGTTTGTTTATCGCCGATATCGTCGGGGTCTACGACGTGTATCAGGGTTCAGCGGAGGTGCCGCTGCGGGAATCGATCCAGTTGCCGGTCAACGATCCGTTGCTGCTGGTCTCGGCCATGGCGGCGGTGACGAAAAACCTCGGTTTTGGCCTGACCGCCAATCTTACCTACGAGGCGCCGTACCTGTTCGCCCGGCGGATGTCGACGCTCGACCATCTGAGCCGTGGACGGGTCGGCTGGAACATTGTCACCGGTTACCTCGACAGTGCCGCCCGGGCCATGGGCCTCAAGGCGCAGGTTGAGCATGACCGCCGCTACGATCAGGCCGATGAGTACCTGGAGGTGCTCTACCAACTCTGGGAAGGCAGCTGGGAAAGCGACGCGGTACTCAACGATCCGGTCCGGCGGATCTACGCCCAGCCAGAGAAGGTGCACAAGGTGAATCACGTCGGCGAGTTCTATCAGGTGGAGGGTTATCACCTCTGCGAGCCGTCGCCGCAACGCACGCCGGTGCTGTTTCAGGCCGGCAGTTCGGAGCGTGGCCTGGAGTTCGCCGGGCGGCATGCCGAGTGCGTGTTTATCAGCGGGCAGAACAAGGCGGCGACCAAGGTCCAGGTGGACAAGGTAAGAGCCAGTGCGGTGGCGGCGGGGCGTGATCCTGACGGCATCAAGGTGTTCATGGGTTTGAACGTGATTGTCGGCGAAACCGAAGAGGTGGCCTGGGCCAAGCATGCCGAGTACCTGGGCTATGCCAGTGCGGAGGCAGGGGTGGCGCATTTTTCCGCGTCCACCGCGATCGATTTTTCCGAGTACGAACTGGATGAGCCGATCCAGTACGTGAAGAGCAATGCGATCCAGTCGGCGACCAGGAACTTGCAGAACAACGACTGGACCCGGCGCAAGTTGCTTGAGCAGCATGCCTTGGGCGGGCGCTATTTCACCGTGGTCGGCTCGGCCGTGCAGGTGGCTGATGAGCTGGAGTCTTGGGTCGCCGAAACCGGGCTGGATGGCTTCAACCTGACACGCATCGTCACTCCGGAAAGCTATGTGGACTTTATCGAGTTGGTGATTCCGCAGTTGCAGCGGCGCGGGTCGTACAAGACTGCTTATGACCAGGGGACCTTGCGCGAAAAGCTGTTTCACGGTGAGGCGCATTTGCCGGGGCAGCATGCCGGGGCGGGTTATCGCCGGTCCTGAGAGCCTGAGTCACCCTTTGATACTGCTGCGCCTGTTCTGTCGTCTTCGCGGGCAAGCTCCGCTCCCACAAGGGGGGGGGGCGATCGTACACAAGAATCAGGTACGGCTCAAAACTGTGGGAGCGGAGCTTGTCGGATCGCCGCACCGCCGCGAAGAGGCCCGCCCGGACACCCCAAAACCTATGACTGGAACCCCATCATGAAAACAACACGCCTCACCCAACCAGTCAAAGCACTGGTTCTGGCCCTCGGCCTCTTCAGCGTCATCGCCCACGCCGCTGACGCGCCCCTCAAGGTCGGCACCACCGCCGCCTTCGCCATTCCCCTGGAAGCCGCCGTCGAAGAGGCCGGCAAACAGGGCCTGAAAGTCGAGCTGGTGGAGTTCACCGACTGGATCGCGCCCAACGTCAGCCTCGCCGCCGGCGATATCGACGTGAACTACTTCCAGCACATTCCCTTCCTGGAAAATGCCAAGGCCGCCGCCGGTTTCGACCTGGTGCCCTTTGCCCCAGGGATCATCAACAACGTCGGTCTCTACTCGAAAAAATACAAAAGCTTCGACGAGCTGCCGCAAGGCGCCACCGTGGCCATCGCCAACGACCCGATCAACAGCGGCCGCGGCCTGCAACTGCTGGCCAAGGCCGGGCTGATCAGCCTGAAACCTGGCGTCGGCTACAAGGCCACCGAAGACGACATCATCAGCAACCCGAAAAAGATCAAGATCCTCCAGGTCGAAGCCGTGCAATTGGTGCGCGCCTACGATGATGCCGATCTGGTCCAGGGCTATCCGGCCTATATCCGTCTGGCGAAGACCTTCGATGCCGGCTCCGCGCTGCTGTTCGATGGTCTCGATCACAAGGAATACGTGATCCAGTTCGTGATCCAGCCGAAAGAGAAAAGCGACCCACGGCTGATCAAGTTCGTCGATATCTACCAGCATTCGCCGGCGGTGCGCGCCGCCCTGGATAAAGCCCACGGCAAGCTGTACCAGGCCGGTTGGGAAGGCTGACATGAGTGTCGTCAACCTCCAGCGCCCGCGTGAGGAAACGCCGCGCAGTGCCGAGCAGACCGAACTGCATCCCGAACTCAATCGTGCCCACGTGCGTTTTATCGGCGTGGGTAAAACCTACGACGGCCGCGAGGGCTCGGTGCATGCCTTGCAAGGTATCGACCTGGCCATCCAACGTGGCGAGGTATTCGGCATTATCGGCCGCAGCGGCGCCGGCAAGTCGTCGCTGATCCGCACCATCAATCGCCTGGAGCAACCCAGTTCGGGGCGGGTGCTGATTGACCAGGTCGATATCGGTGAGTTTGATGAAAACCGTCTGGTGGAGCTGCGTCGACGCATCGGCATGATTTTTCAGCACTTCAACCTGATGTCGGCCAAGACGGTCTGGCAGAACGTCGAGCTGCCGTTGAAGGTGGCCGGGGTGCCGAAGCTGCAACGGGAACAGAAGGTCCGCGAGTTGCTGGACCTGGTGGGGCTGCGGGACAAGCACAAGGCCTACCCGGCGCAGTTGTCCGGCGGGCAGAAACAGCGGGTCGGGATTGCCCGGGCGTTGGTCCATGACCCGGCGATCCTGTTGTGTGACGAGGCGACCTCGGCGCTGGACCCGGAAACCACGCAATCGATCCTCGGCTTACTGCGCGAGATCAATCAGCGCCTGGGCCTGACCATTGTCCTGATCACCCACGAGATGGCGGTGATCCGCGAGATCTGTGACCGGGTGGTGGTGCTGGAGCATGGCAGGGTCGTCGAGCAGGGGCCGGTCTGGCAGGTGTTTGGCGATCCGCAACATGAGGTCAGCCGGACCTTGTTGGCGCCACTGCAACACGCCTTGCCGGCGGAGCTGCAAGAGCGCTTGCGGGCACGGCCCGAGTCATCGGAATCGGCGGTGGTGTTGCGTTTGCAATTGACCGGCAGCGTTGCCGACGAACCGGATCTGGCGGCGCTGTTCAGTGCCCTCGGCGGGCGCGTGCGCTTGCTGCAGGGCGGTGTCGAACGGATCCAGGGACATGCGCTGGGGCAGCTGCTGCTGGCGGTGAGCGGTTCGGCGTTGGGGGCCGAGGAGCTGCGCCAGCGGGCCGGGCGTTGGGCGCAACAGGTGGAGGTGCTGGGTTATGTGGCTTGATCGTTTGTGGCAGGGGGTGATCGACACCTTCCTGATGGTTGGCGTGTCGTCGCTGATCGCCTTGTTGCTGGGCATTCCGTTGGCGGTGATCCTGGTCACCAGTGGCAAGGGCGGGATCTATCAAGCGCCGGCGGTGAACCGGGTGCTGGGGGCGTTCGTGAACTTGTTTCGCTCGATCCCGTTCCTGATCCTGATGGTGGCGTTGATTCCCTTTACCCGGTTGATCGTCGGTACCACCTATGGCGTGTGGGCGGCGGTGGTGCCGCTGACCATCGCGGCCACGCCGTTCTTTGCGCGGATCGCCGAGGTGAGCCTGCGCGAGGTTGATCATGGTTTGATCGAGGCAGCCCAGGCCATGGGTTGCCGGCGCTGGCATATCGTCTGGCATGTGCTGTTGCCCGAGGCGTTGCCGGGGATTGTCGGCGGTTTCACCATCACGTTGGTGACCATGATCAACTCCTCGGCCATGGCCGGTGCGATTGGTGCGGGTGGGTTGGGGGATATTGCTTATCGGTATGGCTATCAGCGTTTTGACAGCCAGGTGATGCTGACGGTGATCGTCTTGCTGGTGATCCTGGTGGCGGTGATTCAGTTGGGTGGGGATCGATTGGCGCGGGTGTTGAACAAGCGCTGAGGGTAGTGGGTTGGGCGGTGGATGGTCTGGCCCCTTCGCGGGCAAGCTCCGCTCCCACAGTTTTGCGGCCGTACCGGATTCCTGTGTCCGACCGGAAACCCTGTGGGAGCGGAGCTTGCCCGCGAAGACGGCCTGACAGGCACCGCAGAAATAGCCTGGATGGTATATTCAGATCATCCGCCCCCCAGCCCGTGCAGACCTCGATGAAAACCCTCGGCCCCAACGACCTCGAACAGATTGCTTCCACCACCCTCGGTCACTACAACCGCAGTGCCGAAGGCTTCCGCGAAGGTACCCGCGACCACGATGTGAGCCAGAACATCGACGCGTTGTTGCGGCATATCCAGGGTACGGCGCCGTTTACCGTGTTGGATTTCGGCTGTGGTCCGGGAAGGGATTTGCAGACCTTCACCCGCATGGGCCATATCGCGGTCGGTCTCGACGGTTCCGAGCGCTTTGCGCAGATGGCCCGCGAGGACAGCGGTTGCGAGGTGCTGCAACAGAACTTCCTTGAACTCGATTTGCCGTCCGAGCGCTTCGACGGGATCTTCGCCAACGCCGTGTTGTTCCATATCCCGCGCCAGGAATTGCCGCGAGTGCTGGGGCAATTACACGGCGCCTTGAAGCCTGACGGTGTGTTGTTCAGTTCCAACCCGCGTGGGGAAAACCAGGAAGGTTGGAACGGCGAGCGTTATGGCTCGTACCATGACCTGGCGGCCTGGCGGGAGCTGCTGACGGCGGCGGGTTTTGTCGAATTGGAGCACTACTATCGCCCCACCGGATTGCCGCGTGAGCAACAGCCTTGGCTGGCGAGCGTGTGGCGCAAGATCTGATTTTGCGGCGCTTGTTCTGACGTCTTCGCGGGCAAGCTCCGCTCCCACAGGTCCGGGGGCATCCACAAAATTTGCGGACAACTCGGACATTGTGGGAGCGGAGCTTGCCCGCGAAGCTTTTGACGGCCTCAAGAGCCCCTTTGCAGGTGCCTTGAAACGCGATCCCCTGTAGGAGCTGGCTTGCCAGCGATAGCAACGTCATATTCACCACCGCTATCGCCGGCAAGCCAGCTCCCACAGGTTTCGTGGCGCTCTCAAGCTCCCACAAAGGACATGTCCAACGCGTCAGTGTCGTTGTGCGAGCAAGTCATCCACCTGGCTCTGCGCCAGCTCGATCAGATGCACCGAGGCCATCGCCAGTTGGCGAGGCGTGCCGCTGAGATGATCGGCGGACTCATACGCCGTCGCGGCTGCTGAACGCAGGATCGAGTCGAGATTGTTCAGGGTGTCTTCGGTGTTGGGAGTGAGCACTTTGCGCACAGGATGGCGTGGCAATTCATAGTGAGCGAAGGCGCGTTCGGCGGCCTCGGCATCTACAAAAGATGCATTTTGTACGGGCGGATCAGGAACGATTGTTTTCATGGCAACTCCTTGATTGATGGAGCCGACACTGATCGCTACCAAACGATATGGGTGGCGGCTATACGCAGGTTGGTAGACCGGGAATCAAGGAACCCAGCGCACCCGAAGGTGCCCTGCGCAGAGCCGCCATAGACGAAAACCGTGGGCAATAAAAAACGCCAACAGAAAATCGACTCGGTGGCGCCATGCGCCTTGATTGACCTCGGGCTACCAAACCCGATCACTGTGTTTTTGCAGTGACAGGTCCAAGCCTAGGTCCCGAGAATGGCAGGCGCAAGCCGAAAGGATTTTCTAGGAAAGTTCACGCAAGGGAAAGGGAAACGTCTTGCTGATGAGCTTTGGTGCTTGCACCAAGAATGTATTCAACGGTCGTAGTGAGTTGACATCAACGTCATCTGTGGCATTCTTAAAACACTACTCAGCCCCGTACGCAGCGATTCAGTTCGCTGGCTGTTGGGGGTGAAAAAACCGGCCTAGCGCCGGTTTTTTCGTTTCAAGGGACTGAATCTGTGCGTACAGCCTGCTTCGTGGACGGATACAACCTGTTTTACGGCCTGCTGGCAGGAACTGAGTACAAATGGCTGGACCTTCCTGCGTTGCTTACCCATATCCTTCATGCTGAACAGCCAGAGAGCGAGTTGGCGTCGGTGTGTTTTTTCACCTCGGGTGTCAAACCCGATCTCGCGACCCGCGGTCGTACCTCTAAAGAAGCTCAAGACACTTATCTACGTGCGCTCATCGAAAAAGGCGTTCGTGTGTATTACGGGCGGCATCCACTGGAGCCGAGGCTTGCACCTCGATTCGTCGATCGAAATACACCGGCGTCAAGGCTGGATCAGGTCGCTATCTGGAAGCTTGAAGAAAAAGAGACCGATGTTCACATCGCGATCAGCATGTATCGACTCGCGGCCAAACAAGCCGCATTGCCTGCCTGTGAGCGCATCGGGCAAATCGTGCTGGTGTCTACCGATACCGATATGACTCCCGTCCTCAAGGCACTTCGAGAGGATTACCCTGAAGTCCAAGTGGGGGTGATTCTTCCGCATCGAGAAGATATCAAGCGTAATGCCCCCGGTTCATTGAGGAATCACTCGCACTGGATGCGCCACGTCGTGACACGGGAGGAGTTGGCCGCGTGTCAGTTGCCACGCCAAGTGCCTACCCGAAAAAAACCGGCGAGAAAACCGGATTACTGGTGAGCTTTTGTCCAAAAAGAAACCCCGAAGGGCCAAACCCTCCGGGGCCATAGGGTTCCATCGCTTACAGCTTGGCGATGGACACCTCGGTGGATTTCACAAAGGCGATCACTTCACTGCCGATCTGCAGTTCCAGTTCTTTCACCGAACGGGTGGTGATCACCGAGGTGACGATCCCCGAAGCGGTCTGTACGTCGATTTCCGAGAGCACGTCGCCGCTGACGATTTCCTTGATGGTGCCCTTGAACTGGTTGCGAACGTTGATGGCTTTGATGGTCATGGCATGGATTCCTGTCGTTGATTGAGTAGGCAAGGCATGGGTTACAGCGCCCAACGCAACTGCGTAGGCAAGGGCGATACAGGTTCCGGCTCGGGCGGTACGCCAGGCAGCGACAACACCCGGTTCAACACTTCGGTCTCCAGCGCCGCCAGGCGATGGGAACCCCGCACCCGCGGACGCGGCAGTTCGACGTGCAGGTCCAGGCCGACCTGGCCGTCTTCGATCAGGATCACCCGATCGGCGATGGCCACGGCTTCACTGACGTCATGGGTCACCAGCAACACGGTAAAACCATGCTGCTGCCAGAGCCGCTCGATCAGTTGCTGCATTTCGATCCGGGTCAGGGCGTCCAGGGCCCCCAGTGGCTCGTCCAGCAGCAACAGGCGCGGTTTGTGGATCAGCGCACGGGCCAGGGCCACGCGCTGCTTCTGGCCACCGGACAGGGCCGCCGGCCATTCATGGGCACGGTCCGCCAGGCCGACCGCTTCCAGCGCTTCCAGAGCCTGCGGGCGCCAGTTGCCCTTGAGACCCAGGCCGACGTTGTCGATCACCTTTTTCCACGGCAGCAGACGCGCTTCCTGGAACATCAGCCGGGTATCTTCGCGGGCCTCGCTCAGCGCCGCGGAACCGGCCAGCAACTCACCGCCGCTAGGTTGGTCGAGACCGGCCAGCAGGCGCAGCAGGGTGCTTTTGCCGCAACCGCTGCGGCCGACCACGGCGACGAACTGCCCGGCCGGGATATGCAGGTCGATCTCTCGCAGCACCTGGCGCGGGCCAAAGGTTTTTTGCAGGTTGCGCACCGCCAACGGAATACCCCGCAGCAGGCGTGGAGGTTGTTGCGCCGTCATTGCGCACCGCCCTTGCTCACTTGATAGGCCGGGTGCCAGCGCAGCCAGACCCGTTCCAGGCCACGGGCCGCGAGGTCCGCCAGTTTGCCGAGGACGGCGTAGAGAACGATGGCCAAAACCACCACGTCGGTTTGCAGGAATTCCCGGGCGTTCATCGCCAGGTAACCGATACCGGAACTGGCGGAAATGGTTTCCGCGACGATCAGCGTCAGCCACATGAAGCCCAGGGCAAAACGCACGCCCACCAGGATCGAGGGCAAGGCGCCCGGCAGGATCACCTGGCGAAACAGGCTGAAACCGGACAGGCCGTAGCTGCGGGCCATTTCCACCAGCGCCGGGTCGACGTTGCGAATGCCATGGTAGGTATTGAGGTAGATCGGAAACAGGGTGCCCAGGGCCACCAGGAAAATCTTCGCCGACTCGTCGATGCCGAACCAGAGGATCACCAGCGGAATCAGCGCCAGGTGCGGCACGTTGCGGATCATCTGCACCGAACTGTCGAGCAGGCGTTCGCCCCATTTCGACAGGCCGGTGATAAAGCCCAGGGCCAGGCCGATGCCGCCTCCGATGGCAAAGCCGATCCCGGCGCGCCAGCCGCTGATGGCCAGGTGTTTCCAGAGATCACCGCTCTTCACCAGGGCGATGCCAGCTTCGACCACGGCGCTTGGCGCGGGCAGGATCCGGGTCGACAGCCAGCCGGCCGACACCGACAGTTGCCACACCGCCAGCAACAGCACCGGCAGGGCCCAGGGCGCGAGCTTGTGGGTAAGTCTGGTCAAGGTCGTCATGGCCGGCCTCAGCTCTGGGACACGGCTTTGGGCAGGATGTCGTTGGCGACCATCTCACCGAAGGGGCTGACGTAGCCGGCGCTTTTCGGCAGCTCCGGACGTTCGATATCCAGGTGCGGGAACAGCAGTTCGGCGACCCGGTATGACTCTTCCAGGTGTGGATAACCGGAGAAGATAAAGGTGTCGATGCCCAGGTCGGCATATTCCTTGACCCGCGCGGCCACGGTCGGGCCGTCACCGACCAGCGCTGTGCCGGCACCGCCGCGGACCAGGCCGACGCCGGCCCAGAGGTTGGGGCTGACTTCCAGGTTGTCGCGGCTGCCACCGTGCAGGGCGGCCATGCGCTGTTGGCCGACGGAGTCGAAGCGCGCCAGGGATTTCTGCGCGCGGGCGATGGTCTCGTCATCCAGATGGGAGATCAGTTTGTCCGCCGCTTGCCAGGCTTCGGCATTGGTTTCACGGACAATCACGTGCAGGCGAATGCCGAAGCGTACGGTGCGCCCGAGCTTGGCGGCCTTGGCCCGGACCTGCTCGATCTTCTCGGCAACGGCGGCGGGCGGTTCGCCCCAGGTCAGGACCATTTCCACCTGTTCGGCGGCGAGGTCCTGGGCGGCTTCCGACGAACCACCGAAGTACAGTGGTGGGCGCGGTTGCTGGATCGGCGGATAGAGCAGCTTGGCGCCTTTGACGCTGATGTGCTGACCGTCGTAGTCGACGGTTTCACCTTCCAGCACGCGCCGCCAGATACGGGTGAACTCCACCGAAGCCTGGTAGCGTTCTTCATGGCTGAGGAACAGACCGTCGCCGGCCAGTTCGTCCGGGTCGCCGCCGGTCACCAGGTTGAACAGCGCGCGCCCGCCGGACAGTCGGTCAAGCGTCGCGGCCTGGCGTGCCGCCACCGTCGGGGAGATGATCCCGGGGCGCAGGGCAACGAGAAATTTCAGGCGTTGGGTCACTGGGATCAGTGAGGCGGCCACCAGCCAGGAGTCCTCGCAGGAACGCCCGGTAGGGATCAGCACGCCACCGAAACCGAGGCGGTCGGCGGCCTGGGCCACTTGTTGCAGGTAACCGTGGTCAACGGCGCGGGCGCCTTCGGCGGTGCCAAGGTAATGGCCGTCGCCATGGGTAGGCAGGAACCAGAAAATATTGAGGCTCATGGAGTGGTCTCCTAAGGAATACGGTTCAAAGTGTTTTGGCAACGGCCGCCGGCGGGATCCAGATCACGTCCTTGATGCTTAGCGGTTTGGGAATCAATTTGAGCTGGTAGAAGCTGTCGGCGATTTTCTGTTGCGCCGCGATCACTTCCGGCGTGAGGAATTGCGCGCCATAGCCCTGGCGTTTCACCGAGATCCGAGTGATGTCGGCGGGCAGGCCAAGCAGCGGCGCCACCTGGCTGGTGACTTCCTCGGGATTGGCCTTGGACCAGTCGCCCACGGCGCGGACTTCTTCCACCAGGGCCTTGATCACTTCGGGATGTTTTTCGGCATAGGGTTTGGTCGCCAGGTAGAACTGGTTGTTGTCCACCAGGCCAGTACCGTCACGCAGGGTGCGGGCCTGCAGTTGTTGTTCGGCGGCGGCCTGGTAGGGATCCCAGATGACCCAGGCATCGACGCTGCCACGCTCGAAAGCGGCGCGGGCATCGGCTGGCGGCAGGAACACGGTCTGGATATCGCTGTACTTCAGACCGGCGTCTTCCAGGGCGCGGACCAGCAGGTAATGGACGTTGGAGCCTTTGTTGAGGACGACCTTCCTGCCCTTGAGATCTTGTACCGATTGGATCGGCGAGTCCTTGGGCACCAGGATCGCTTCGCTGGTGGGCGCCGGCGGTTCCGAGGCGACGTAGAGCAGATCGGCCCCGGCGGCCTGGGCGAAGACCGGCGGCGTTTCGCCGGTCACGCCGAAGTCGATGGAACCGACATTCAGCCCTTCGAGCAGTTGCGGGCCGCCGGGGAATTCAGTCCATTGCACCTGCACGCCCTGGGCGGCGAGGCGTTTTTCCAGGGTGCCCTTGGCCTTGAGCAGCACCAGGGTGCCGTATTTCTGATAACCGATCCGAAGCGTCTCGGCTTGAGCTTGAGTGATAGCGCCGAAGGTGACAGCCGCAGCAAACAGAGCGACCAGACCACGACGCAAAATGACAGTGCGCATGGCGCTCTCCTTTTTGCTGTGAGGGTTTTGGCTGCACCTGCTTGCCCGTTGGCGGGCGAGTAAGGCCAGTACATCGGTATCGGGTGAAGCGACTCAGATGCTCCAGCGAGCACTGAGCAGGCGATCATTGAGCAGTGTCGGGTCCAACGGCTTGGGCCGTCGCGCCAGGGCGCTGTGGAACTGCTCCAGGGCCTCGGTCAGGCGTTGTTCCAGGGCCGGTGCCAGCTGCGCCAGGGCGCTGCCTTCGCCATAGGCGATCTGGTTGTCTTCGGCGAAGATGCCGTGGAGCGTTTCCTGGGCCTTGAGCGCCGACAGCACCGGCTTGAGGGCGTAATCCACCGCGAGCATATGGGCGATGCTGCCGCCGGTGGCCATGGGCAGCACCACCTTGTGGCTCAGGGCGCGTTCGGGCAGCAGGTCGAGTACGGTTTTCAGGGCCCCGGAGAACGAGGCCTTGTACACCGGCGTGGCGATGACCAGGCCGTCGGCGTGTTCGATCTGTTGCAGCAGGTCGATGATCTGCGGACTGCCGAAGCGCGCGTGCAGCAGGTCTTCGGCCGGGAAATCGCGGATCTGGTAACTCACCACTTCCACGCCTTGTTCGATCAGCCAGCGTTTGGCCTGGTCCAGCAGTACCCCTGAGCGTGATCGCTGGCTGGGGCTTCCTCCAAGTGTGACGACCAGCATGCCGGTAATTCCTTGTAAAAAATCGGCTTCAGCGATTGGGCTGCGGCGTCAGGCGCAGGTAGGGCTTCACCGCGCGGTAACCTTTGGGGAAGCGTTGCTTGATTTCGTCTTCGTCCTTGAGCGATGGCACGATGACCACCTCGTCACCGTCCTGCCAGTTGGCCGGGGTGGCCACCTTGTAGTTGTCGGTGAGTTGCAAGGAGTCGATCACCCGCAGAATTTCATGGAAATTGCGCCCGGTGCTGGCCGGGTAGGTGATGGTCAGCCGGACCTTCTTGTGCGGATCAATCACGAACAGCGAGCGTACGGTGAGGGTGTCGTTGGCATTCGGGTGGATCAGGTCGTAGAGGTCGGAAACCTTGCGATCGGCATCGGCCAGGATCGGGAAGTTGACCAGGGTATGCTGGGTTTCGTTGATGTCCTCGATCCACTTGTGGTGCGAGTCCACCGGGTCCACCGACAGGGCGATGGCCTTGACGCCGCGTTGGGCGAATTCGTCCTTGAGCTTGGCGGTGAAGCCCAGCTCGGTGGTGCACACCGGAGTGAAGTCCGCCGGGTGGGAGAACAGCACGCCCCAACTATCGCCGAGCCACTCGTGGAAACGAATCGTGCCGGCGCTGGAATCCTGTTCGAAGTCGGGGGCGATGTCGCCGAGTCTTAGGCTCATGGTGCTGCTCCTGGTGAGTGCGTGATGAGCCTACTGTGCCTGTTGCGGGATTTATTTAAAAAGAATAAATATCGATTTATTTAGATCATAATTGAATATTAAAAAGTTCTTCATTGGACGTCGCGCGCGCGCGGGAGCAACCTAGTCCACAGCTTGTGAGAGGGCTAAGGGGATGTAACTCAGTGGGGGACGCCGTGATGTCGAAGGTTGGCGTTCGAGTCGAAGCTGAGAAGGTAGTGTTAGGCAGTACGTGAAGCACTCAGCCCGGCATTGCGCCGGGCTGAGTGTGGATCTCGACTTTAAACGATCACGCTTACAGCAGCGGGATCGAGTAGCTGACGATCAGACGGTTTTCGTCTTGGTTGCTAGTGGCAACGTTGGTACGCCACATCGCGTTTTTCCAGGCGAAGCCCAGGTTTTTGAAGGTGCCTTCAGGAATCACGTAGGCCAGGCTGATATCGCGTTCCCACTCGCTCTTGTCGCCAGTGGTGGTCTTGATATCTTCGCCGTGCAGGTAGATCACGCCGGCGGTCAGGCCAGGTACGCCAACTTTAGCGAAGTCATAAGCGTAGCGAGCTTGCCAGGTCTTCTCCCCGGCACGGGCGAACTTCTGGATCTGCATGTCGGTGATGGTGCTGTTCGACGAGCCGTCACCTTGGTTCAGCCATGGGAAGTCGCTTTCGCCTTTGGTGTACTGATAACCGCCACCGAAGGTGTGGCCGGCAACCGAGTACAGGGCCAGGTAGCTGTACAGGTCGTTGTCAACCTTGCCGGCGGTTACAGGCTTGGCAGCATCGGTGTAGTAACCCGAGGTGAAGTAGCCGGAGGTGTTGCCGTTGGCACCGTTGTCGCGGCTACGGTAGTAGCGCAGGTCGCTTTTCAGCACGCCAGGACCGATCGCCCAGTTGTGTACCAGACCCAGGAAGTTCTGCGAGTAGAAGTCTTTCAGCTCGCCGTAGTAGTACGAAGCGACCAGATCCTTGGTGATCTTGTAGTCGGCACCTGCGTACAGGAACTTGTTGCTGAACTTGCCCTTGGTGAAGTCGGAGGAGCTGTTGGCGCCTGCGATCGACAGATCTTCGTCGTTGCTGGAGTTACGGCCCTTGGCCTTCTCGATTTGACCGAGGGTCAGGGTCAGGTCCTTGATCTCGTTCGAAGTGACCTGGCCACCGGTGAAGGTTTGTGGCAACAGACGACCGTCGTTGGCCTTGATCACCGGGTTGTTCGGCAACAGGGTACCAATCTTCAGCTCGGTCTGCGAAACGCGGACTTTACCGGTCAGGCCCAGGCTACCGAAGTCGTTGACGGACTTGGCGTTTTTGCCGCCGGTAGCTTCGCTTGGGAAAACGGTACTGCTGTAGTTGGTTTTGGTCGCACCGTTGGTACCACCACCAGTGTCCAGACGGATACCTTCCAGGGCAATAACATCAAGGCCGAAACCTACGGTGCCTTGGGTGTAACCGGAGTTGAAGCGCAGATCGAAACCTTGACCCCATTCCGAGGCCAGGCTCTGAGCGGGTTTCCCACTACGGTTATCGTTGTTGATGTAGAAGTTACGCAGACCCAGAGTCGACGTAGCGCCTTCGATAAAACCTTTGGCTTCGGCTTGCGTTTCTGCATAAGCCTGTTGCGCCAAAACCCCTACGGCCACAGCCAGGGCCAAGGTGGACTTCTTCATGGTACAGCTCCTCTCATTTCTAATTTTTGTGTGTCCTGGCCTGGGATCTAGCGTCCCTTTGTAGCCACAGATGCGCGATTAGCACCAGATCGTGACTGGTAAGTCAATCGTAACAAACCATGCCTAGACTTTGGTCTAGCTCGCCGTAAATTTGCTTCTTACAGGGTAATGAAATTCTTCATAAACCCAAAAAGAACTATTTCGTCCTTTTTAAGACGATTCAGGAATAATCCGCCTGGGGGTTTACCCAAGCCTGAGGAGTGTATCGGCCTCCAGACTTATTTCTGAAAAGTATTTTTAGCCCCTTTTTTAGCTCAATCTGTATTTGAGACAGGTTCTCAGGGACAGGAAAGTTCAAAAAGGCGACGCAATCATGGCTAAACGCTGCTACTCCCGTCAATTTATTACAGCATTTGTCTGATTCAGCCGGACGGTTGACACGTTGCTGTGCAAAGAACCATAGAAGAAAAAGCACGGGATGCACCTTCATTCGTCGGTTTTAGTTCTTGTGCGGATTTTCCTCTGCGCGGCTGCCTGCACGATCCTCCTTAGAGACGGGCGGGTCTGCGTTGGTGCTGCGGGGCTCAACAGCGCTGTCGCGAGTGTCATATTTTGACTCATAAGCTAATGCTAATAAGTTATTTATTTTAAGATTCTTAGATCATTTAGTCTCTCGACATGCCGATTCCCGGTCGCCTGTCGAGGAACTTGTCCCATGAAACTCCCTGCTCCGCTCCGTCTCCTGGCGGCCCTGTCCCTGGCTGGGGCCAGCTGGTTTGCCCAGGCCGCCGATGTCACCGTGGCCTACCAGACCACCGTCGATCCGGCGAAAGTCGCCCAGGCCGACGGCGCTTATGAAAAGGCCACGCAAGCGAAGATCGACTGGCGCAAGTTCGATAACGGCGCCGACATCATCGCCGCCATCGCTTCGGGCGATGTACAGATCGGTTACCTCGGTTCCAGCCCGCTGACCGCAGCCATCACCCGCAAGGTACCGGTGGAAACCTTCCTGATCGCCACCCAGATCGGCGCCGCCGAAGCCCTGGTGGCCCGTGACGGCTCGGGGATCAATTCGCCCCAGGACCTGATCGGCAAGAAAGTCGCCGTGCCTTTCGTTTCCACTGGGCACTACAGCCTGCTGGCCGCGCTGAAGCACTGGAACATCGATCCTTCGAAAGTACAGATTCTCAACCTCGCGCCACCGGCCATTATTGCCGCCTGGAAGCGCGGTGATATCGACGCCACCTACGTTTGGGACCCGGCCCTGGGCGTGGCCAAGGAAAACGGCAAGGTGCTGATCACTTCCGGCGAACTGGCCAAGTTCGGTGCGCCGACCTTCGATGCCTGGATCGTGCGCAAGGACTTTGCCGAGAAGCACCCGGAGATCGTCAAGGCCTTCGCCAAGGTCACCCTGGATGCCTACGCCCAGTACCGCAAGGACCCGCAAGCCTGGCTGGCGGACAAGGGCAATGTCGACAAGCTGGTGAAGCTCTCCGGTGCCAAGGCCTCTGATATTCCCCTGCTGCTGCAAGGCAACGTCTACCCGCTGGCGGCTGACCAGGTCAGCGTCCTCGGCAAGCCGACCGCCCAGGCCATCACCGACACCGCTGCGTTCCTGAAAGAGCAGGGCAAGGTCGAGGCCGTGCTGCCGGACTACGCCCCCTTCGTAAGCGCCAAGTTCATCACCAACTGATTCAGTCGAGGAGCCGCCGTCATGGCCTTGTTACAACTGGAGCGCATCAGCGCACAGTACCCCGGCGCGGCCGAGCCGGTGCTGGCGGATATTTCCCTCAGCCTCGGTCCTCAGCAACTGCTGGTGGCTCTCGGCCCTTCGGGGAGTGGCAAGACTTCGCTGTTGAACCTGATCGCCGGCTTCGTCGAACCGAGCGCCGGCCGCATCACCCTCGACGGCGTGCCGGTCAAGGGCCCGAGTGCCGAGCGTGGTGTGGTGTTCCAGGATGACGCCTTGTTGCCCTGGCAGGATGTGCTGGCCAATGTCGGCTTCGGTCTGGAGCTGGCGGGGGTGCCTCGGTCGCAGCGCGAAAGCCGCGCCCGGGAGATGCTCGCCCTGGTGGATCTGGCCGGTTTCGACAAGCGCCGGATCTGGCAACTTTCCGGTGGTCAGAAACAGCGTGTCGGCCTGGCCCGTGCCCTGGCGGCGGACCCTCGGGTGTTGCTGATGGATGAGCCGTTCGGCGCCCTCGATGCCTTTACCCGCGAACAGATGCAGGAGTTGTTGCTGCAAGTCTGGCGACGCACCGCCAAGCCGGTGTTCCTGATTACCCACGATATAGAAGAAGCGGTTTTTCTCGCCACCGACCTGATTCTGCTGGCGCCGAATCCGGGGCAGATCGTCGAACGCCTGAGTCTGGATTTCGGCCGGCGCTACAGCGCCGGTGAGTCGGCCCGGGCGATCAAGTCCGACCCGCGTTTTATCGAAACCCGCGAGCACGTGCTGGCCCGTGTGTTCTCCCAACGCAGCGCCGCCCAACGGCAGGAGTTCGTATGAGCAGCTATGAATTGCCGGTAACGCTGGCGAGCAAGCCGAAAGCCGTGCCCGTACGTCGTAGTCTAAGCACGCGCTGGATCAGCGTGCTGACCCTGTTGACCTTGATCCTGCTCTGGTGGGCAGTGACCGCCGCGGGCGTTATCGAGCCTTTGTTTTTGCCTGCGCCTGGCGCGGTGCTGGAAAAAGGCTGGTTGCTGGCGACCAAGGGCTACATGGACTCGACCCTCTGGCAGCACCTGGGCGCGAGCCTAGGGCGTATCGGCCTGGGTCTCGGCTTTGCGGTGCTGAGCGCGATTCCCGTGGGCATCGCCATCGGCCACAACCGCATTGCCCGGGGCATTTTTGATCCGCTGATCGAGTTCTACCGGCCCATTCCGCCGCTGGCCTATCTGCCCCTGATCGTGATCTGGTGCGGGATCGGCGAGTTGTCGAAAGTGCTGCTGATCTACCTGGCGATTTTCGCCCCGATCGCCATCGCCACGGCCACCGGTGTGCGTACCGTCGACCCGGCCAAGCTGCGGGCCGCGCAATCCCTGGGCGCCACCCGTGCCCAACTGATTCGCCATGTGATCCTGCCCAGCGCCTTGCCGGAGATTCTCACCGGTGTGCGCATTGGTCTGGGTGTCGGCTGGTCGACCCTGGTGGCCGCCGAACTGATCGCCGCCACCAGCGGCCTGGGGTTTATGGTGCAGTCGGCCGCGCAGTTCCTGGTGACCGATGTGGTGGTGCTGGGGATCCTGCTGATCGCCCTCATCGCCTTTGCCATGGAGCTGGGCTTGCGCGCCCTGCAACGCAAGCTGGTGCCGTGGCACGGCCAGGCTCACTGATAGAGCGCAACGTATTGACCACGCCGACAGCCCGGCGCGTATTTGAAGAGAGCGATCATGAGCCTGACCCTTACTCCCCTGAGCGCCGCCCTGGGTGCGCAGATCGACGGCATTGCCTTGAACCGGCCGTTGATCGTCGAGCACCGCGACGCCATCCAGCAGGCCCTGCTCAAGTATCAGGTACTGTTCTTTCGCAACCAGCCGTTGAACCCGGCGCAACAGGCGACCTTTGCGGCGCATTTCGGCGACCTGCATATTCATCCGATTTACCCGAACGTACCGGAGCAGCCGGAGGTACTCATTCTCGATACGGCCGTCACCGATGTGCGCGACAACGCGGTCTGGCACACCGACGTGACCTTCCTGCCGACTCCGGCGCTGGGGGCGGTGCTCAGCGCCAAGCAGCTGCCGGCGTTTGGCGGCGACACCCTGTGGGCCAGCGGCATTGCCGCGTTCGAGGCCTTGTCGGCGCCGTTGCGGCAACTGCTGGACGGGCTGACGGCCAGTCACAACTTCATCAAGTCGTTTCCCGTCGAGCGCTTTGGCAATAGCCCCGAGGACCTGGCGCGTTGGGAGGAGACCCGCAGGAAGAATCCTCCGCTGTCGCACCCGGTGATCCGCACGCACCCGGTGAGCGGGCGCAAGGCGTTATTCGTCAACGAGGGCTTCACCACTCGTATCAACGAGCTGGAAGAGGCCGAGAGCGAGGTGATTCTCAAGTTGCTGTTCGCCCACGCGACGCGCCCGGAGTTCACCATTCGCTGGCGCTGGCAGGAGAATGACGTGGCCTTCTGGGACAACCGCGTGACCCAGCATTATGCGGTGGACGATTACCGGCCGAATCGGCGGGTGATGCATCGGGCGACCATTGTTGGTGATGCGCCGTTCTGATCGCGTGACCCTGGGTTCAACGCGGTCACTGCAGGAGCCAGCTTGCTGGCGATGAATGTCGCTACACCGCGATTATTCTGACGCCCCGCGTTATCGTTGACGACCATCGCCAGCAAGCTGGCTCCTACAAGGGCCGGTGTCGTTCTTTAGAGTGGGTGCTCGCGCCGGGGCAGATAGGGTGGTAAATACAGCCCCAGGTACGCATCGAATACCCGCATGCCTTCCTCGGCCATGCGTGGCGTGATCTGGTCGTGCAACTGCACCGAGCGCGCGTAGACCCGATCCCCCAGCTCCATCGCCAGGGCGAACACATCGACCTCGGCCGGCAATGCCGGCAATTCGAAATGCCGGATAAACAGCTTGTGCATCAAATCGCCGAGCTCGATGTCATGCTGGCGGTCGGCCTGGGTGACCTCGGTCAGGCCGTGCTGCGCGAGGATCAACTGACGCGCCGCCGCATCCTCTTCGTAGACGTTCAGCATCCGCTGCTCTACCAGGCGTGACAGGTCGCGCCAACTGCTGAGGGCCTGGTGATCGATGGGGGCTTGCAGGGTGGCGCGAAAGGCTGCGTGCACGTCATTGGTCAGGGCTTCGAGCAGGGCCGGGACGCTGGCGAAGAAGTGATAGACCGAGGACGGTGGGATCTCGGCCCGCTCCGCCACGCTGTAGATCGACAGACTGGCCACGCCTTCGGCGGCAAGCAAGGTGCGCGCGGCGTCGAGGATCGAGTCGATCCGGGCCTGGCTGCGTGCACGGGGTTTGCGAGCGGTGGCGGGGCGGGTCATGGGGTTCTCCGACAAGGGCAGCGGGCATTGTACGCGAGGTTCTGCAGAGTCTGTGAGTACGCCATCGCGGGCAAGCTCCGCTCCCACAAAGGCAGTGTCGTACTCGGATTTTTCAGGCGCTGCATGACTTGTGGGAGCGGAGCTTGCCCGCGAAGGGAGCGCCTCTGTCTACCTGACGGAGCCCAAAAAAAACGCCGCAGGCGCTAGGCCGGCGGCGTTCTTCTTTATTGCCGCAAGCGCTTACACGGTATGCAGGTACCAGTTGTACTCGAGGTCGGAGATGGAGTGTTCGAACTCCTCCAGCTCGCTCTCTTTGCAGGCGACGAAGATATCGATGTATTTCGGATCGATGTACTTGGCCATGATCTCGCTGTCGTCCAGCTCGCGCAGGGCATCGCGCAGGTTGTTCGGCAGGCTCTGCTCGTTCTGCTCGTAGCTGTTGCCTTCCACCGGCGCACCCGGCTCGATCTTGTTGGTCAGGCCGTGGTGAATACCGGCCAGAACGGAAGCCATCAACAGATACGGGTTGGCATCGGCACCGGCGACCCGGTGTTCGATCCGCACGGCGTCGGACGAGCCGGTCGGTACGCGAATCGCCACCGTGCGGTTGTCCAGGCCCCAGCACGGCGAGTTCGGCACGTAGAACTGTGCGCCGAAACGCCGGTAGGAGTTGACGTTCGGGCAGAGGAAGGCCATCTGCGCCGGTAGGGTCTCGAGCACACCGCCGATCGCGTGACGCAGCGCGGCGTTCTGCTCGGGATCCTCGCTGGCAAAGATGTTCTTGCCTTCCTTGTCGAGAATCGAGATATGGACGTGCAGCCCATTGCCTGCCTGGCCCGGGTAAGGCTTGGCCATGAAGGTGGTGTCCATCTCATGGTCGTAGGCGATGTTCTTGATCAGGCGCTTGAGCAGGACCGCGTAGTCGCAGGCCTTGATCGGGTCGGCGACGTGGTGCAGGTTCACTTCGAACTGCGCCGGGGCACTTTCCTTGACAATGGCGTCGGCCGGGATGCCTTGCTCTTTCGCACCTTCCAGGATGTCCTGGAGGCAGTCGACGTATTCGTCGAGGTCGTCGATCAGGTAGACCTGGGTCGAGTGTGGGCGTTTGCCGGAGATCGGTGAGCGGGGCGGTTGCGGGCGGCCGTTCACGTTCTCCTGGTCGATCAGGTAGAACTCCAGCTCGAACGCGGCGCAGATGGTCAGGCCGAGCTCGTCGAACTTGCTCACGACTTGCCGCAGGACTTCGCGAGGATCGGCGAAGAAAGGTGCACCTTCAAGTTCGTGCATGGTCATCAGCAACTGCGCGGTCGGGCGCTTTTGCCAAGGTTCATTGCACAGGGTGTCGGGGATCGGATAACAGATTCGGTCAGCATCGCCGATGTCCAGACCCAGGCCAGTGCTTTCCACCGTCGAGCCATTGATATCCAGGGCAAATAGAGAGGCAGGCAGGTTGATGCCTTTCTCGTAAACCTTGTGGAGGCTGGTGCGTTCGATGCGCTTGCCGCGCACCACACCATTCATATCCGCAATTAGAAGGTCTACGTACAGAACCTCAGGATGATCCTTAAGGAACGCGTTCGCTTCGTTAAGCTGAACGGCACGCGGGGGTACCGACATGATGCAACACCTTTGTTGTTAAAAATATCAATCATTGATCTTTTCTGGTTTCAGTCAACCCGAACGGCATGCCGAAGTCAAGCGAGGCCTTTTTTGCCCTGAAAAAGCGCTTGAAGGGCTTTTTTGCGGCCTTTTGGGGCAAATTTTTGCCCCGGCCGCTCTCCGGTACCGCGGGCTTGAGCGGGCCGTGTTGTATTTTTTACGGGGGTGTTGTGTAAAAAAATGAACAAGGCTAAGCTCGATTGAAACCCATAACAGCAATAATACCGGGGTGCTTCATGTCTCGCCTGCCGTTAATCGGCGTTACCGCATGCTCCAAACAGATCGGTTTGCATGCCTATCACATCAGTGGCGACAAATATGTCCGTGCCGTCGCTGTCGCAGCCAAAGGGCTGCCGCCGATTCTTCCATCCCTGGCCGAACTGCCGGATCCGTCCGATATTCTCGACGGCCTGGATGGACTCCTGTTTACCGGCTCTCCTTCCAACCTCGAAGCGCATTTGTACGGCGGTCCGGCCAGCGCGCCGGGCACTGCTCATGATTCTGCACGGGACCGCAGCACCCTGCATCCAAAGGTTCATGAGGTTGGAACCTTCATCGATCATCGTGAAGACGAATCCCAGCCCCTGGACGTGCAGTATGGTCCCGCCCATGCCATGCCAGTGCAGACGTCAGGAAACCCAACCCAGAGGCATTTATGAGTAACAACCTCGACCAGCTCACCGATTGGTTGAAAGACCACAAGATCACAGAAGTCGAATGCATGATTGCCGACCTCACCGGCATCACCCGGGGCAAGATCTCGCCGACCAACAAGTTCATAGCCGAAAAAGGCATGCGTCTGCCCGAGAGCGTGCTGTTGCAGACGGTGACCGGCGACTATGTCGAAGACGACATCTATTACGAATTGCTCGACCCGGCCGACATCGACATGATCTGTCGCCCCGACAGCAATGCGGTGTACCTGGTGCCCTGGGCCATCGAACCCACCGCCCAGGTGATCCACGACACCTACGACAAACAAGGCAACCCCATCGAGCTGTCGCCGCGCAACGTGCTCAAGAAGGTCCTGGCACTCTATGCCGACAAGGGCTGGCAGCCGATCGTGGCGCCGGAAATGGAGTTCTACCTGACCAAGCGCAGCGACGATCCGGACTACCCGCTGCAGCCGCCGATCGGCCGTTCCGGGCGCCCGGAGACCGGTCGCCAGTCCTTCTCCATTGAAGCGGCCAACGAATTCGACCCACTGTTCGAAGACGTCTACGACTGGTGCGAATTGCAGGAGCTGGACCTCGACACGCTGATCCATGAGGACGGCACGGCGCAGATGGAAATCAACTTCCGGCATGGCGACGCGCTGTCCCTGGCCGACCAGATCCTGGTGTTCAAACGCACCATGCGCGAAGCGGCGCTCAAGCACGACGTGGCGGCGACCTTCATGGCCAAACCCATGACCGGCGAGCCGGGCAGCGCCATGCACCTGCACCAGAGCATCATCGACATCGCCACCGGCAAGAACGTCTTCTCCAATGAAGACGGAAGCATGAGCCAACTGTTCCTGCACCACATCGGTGGCCTGCAGAAGCTGATCCCCGAGTTGTTGCCGCTGTTCGCGCCGAACGTCAACTCGTTCCGCCGCTTCCTGCCGGATACCTCGGCCCCGGTGAACGTCGAATGGGGTGAAGAAAACCGCACCGTCGGCCTGCGGGTACCGGATGCCGGCCCGCAGAACCGCCGCGTGGAAAACCGTCTGCCAGGCGCCGACGCCAACCCCTACCTGGCGATTGCTGCAAGCCTGTTGTGCGGCTACATCGGTATGGTCGAAGGCCTCAACCCGAGTGCCCCGGTGGTCGGTCGAGGTTACGAGCGCCGCAACCTGCGCCTGCCGCTGACCATCGAGGACGCCCTGGAACGGATGGAAAACAGCAAGACCATCGAGAAATACCTGGGCAAGAAATTCATCACGGGCTACGTCGCGGTCAAGCGGGCCGAGCATGAAAACTTCAAGCGCGTGATCAGTTCGTGGGAGCGGGAGTTTCTGCTCTTCGCCGTCTGATGCGCCGGGCGCGGGTCGTGACGAGCGCGCCGCTACTGGAATCTAGGAGAACCGTATGACCAGCAACAACCCGCAAACCCGTGAATGGCAAGACCTGAGCCGCGACCACCACCTGGCGCCCTTCAGCGACTTCAAGCAGTTGAAAGAGAAAGGCCCGCGCATCATCACCCACGCCAAGGGCGTTTACCTCTGGGACAGCGAAGGCCACCAGATCCTCGACGGCATGGCCGGCCTCTGGTGCGTGGCCATCGGCTACGGTCGCGATGAGCTGGCCGACGCCGCCAGCAAGCAAATGCGCGAGCTGCCGTATTACAACCTGTTCTTCCAGACCGCCCACCCGCCGGTGCTGGAGCTGGCCAAGGCGATCTCCGACATCGCGCCTGAAGGCATGAACCACGTGTTCTTCACCGGTTCCGGCTCGGAAGGCAACGACACCATGCTGCGTATGGTCCGCCACTACTGGGCGATCAAGGGCCAGCCGAACAAGAAGGTCATTATCAGTCGCAAGAACGGCTATCACGGTTCTACCGTGGCCGGCGCGAGCCTGGGCGGCATGACCTATATGCACGAGCAGGGCGACTTGCCGATCCCGGGCATCGTCCATATCCCGCAGCCGTACTGGTTCGCCGAAGGTGGCGACATGAGCCCGGAAGAGTTCGGGGTCTGGGCGGCCAACCAGTTGGAAGAAAAGATCCTCGAGCTCGGTGTCGACAACGTCGGCGCCTTTATCGCCGAGCCGATCCAGGGCGCAGGCGGGGTGATCGTGCCGCCGGACAGCTACTGGCCGCGGATCAAGGAAATCCTCGCCAAGTACGACATTCTCTTCGTCGCCGACGAAGTGATCTGTGGTTTCGGTCGCACCGGTGAGTGGTTTGGCAGTGATTTCTACGGCCTCAAACCGGACATGATGACCATCGCCAAGGGCCTGACCTCCGGTTATATCCCCATGGGTGGCCTGATCGTGCGTGACGAAGTGGTCGCGGTGCTCAACGAAGGCGGTGATTTCAACCACGGTTTCACTTATTCCGGCCATCCGGTGGCCGCTGCCGTGGCCCTGGAAAACATCCGTATCCTGCGCGAAGAAAAAATTATCGAGCGTGTCCACAGCGAAACGGCACCCTATTTGCAGAAACGTCTACGGGAGCTGAACGATCACCCATTGGTGGGTGAAGTTCGCGGTGTGGGCCTGTTGGGCGCCATCGAACTGGTCAAGGACAAGGCCACCCGTGCGCGGTATGAAGGTAAAGGCGTCGGCATGATCTGCCGGCAGTTTTGCTTCGATAATGGACTGATCATGCGTGCCGTTGGCGACACCATGATCATTGCGCCGCCACTGGTGATCAGCAAGACCGAGATCGACGAGTTGGTGGCCAAGGCACGCAAGTGCCTGGATCTGACCCTGAGTGTGTTACAGGGCTAAGTGCTAGGCTCTGAGCCGGAAGTACGGTGTAGGTGCTTTCGCTCAGAGCAATCAGAAAGGGTGGTCTTTTCTTGAAAGGCTGCCTTGGATCTTGCCAGACTACCCCCACTGTTTCGAGTTGCCCTGGAATCGGCCGCCGAACAGCGGGTTAAAAAGAACAATTGGAGCATGACGCATGAAGGCATTAGGTAAGAACGTAGCCGGCAAGACTCTCCTCGCCCTGTCGTTGGCGGGTGTCATGGCTGGTGCCGCTCACGCGGACGACAAGGTGCTGCACGTTTACAACTGGTCCGACTACATCGCACCGGACACCGTGGCCAACTTTGAAAAAGAGTCTGGCATCAAGGTGGTTTACGACGTCTTCGACAGTAACGAAACCCTGGAAGCCAAGTTACTGGCCGGCAAGTCCGGTTACGATGTCGTTGTGCCATCCAACAACTTCCTGGCCAAGCAGATCAAGGCCGGTGTCTACCAGGAGCTGGACAAGTCGAAGTTGTCCAACTACGGCAACCTGAACCCGTCGCTGCTCAAGGCCGTCTCGGTCAGTGACCCGGGCAACAAACACGCCTTCCCGTACATGTGGGGCTCGATCGGCATCGGTTACAACCCGGAGAAGGTCAAGGCCGCGCTGGGCGTGGACAAGATCGACTCCTGGGACACGGTGCTCAAGCCGGAGAACCTTGCCAAGCTCAAGAGCTGCGGCGTGAGCTTCCTCGATTCGCCGACCGAAATGCTGCCGGTGGCCCTGCACTACTTGGGTCTGCCGACCGACACCCAGAAAAAGGACGATCTGAAGAAAGCCGAAGACCTGTTCCTCAAACTGCGTCCGTCGATCTCCTACTTCCACTCGTCCAAGTACATCTCCGACCTGGCCAACGGCAACATCTGCGTCGCCATCGGTTACTCGGGTGATGTCCAGCAGGCCAAGTCCCGTGCCGCCGAAGCCGGTGACAAGGTCAAGGTCGCCTACAGCATTCCGAAAGAAGGGGCTGGCAGCTTCTACGACATGGTGTCGATCCCTAAAGATGCGGAAAACACCGAAGCGGCCTACAAGTTCATGAACTACCTGCTCAAGCCGGAAGTCATGGCGGCGATCACCGACAGCGTGCGTTTCCCTAACGGTAACGAGAAGGCGACCGCACTGGTTGACCCGAGCATTACCAGCGACCCGGGCATCTACCCGCCTGCGGATGTGCAGGCCAAGCTGTATGCCATCGCCGACTTGCCGGCGGCGACCCAGCGCGAAATGACCCGCAGCTGGACCAAGATCAAATCGGGTAAATAAGTCGATTTGAGACAACTCCCGGGAGCTGCGCAGCCTTTGGCGGCTCCCGTGGATTTCTAGAGGACCTCCACTTGTCTATTTCTTTATTTCGCAACGCCATGCTGGCGGGCGCAGCGCTGACCTTGGCGGTCAGTGTGCAAGCGGCGCCGACCGTGCATATTTATAACTGGTCGGATTATATCGGGCAGACCACCCTGGCGGATTTCCAGAAGGCCACCGGCATTGTGCCGGTCTATGACGTCTTCGATTCCAATGAAACCCTGGAAGGCAAGTTGCTGGCCGGCCACACCGGCTATGACGTGGTGGTGCCGTCCAACCACTTCCTCGGCAAGCAGATCAAGGCGGGCGCGTTCCAGAAGCTCGACAAGGCGCAGTTGCCGAACTACCTGAACCTCGACCCGGCGTTGATGAAGCGTCTGGAAAAGAACGACCCGGGCAACCAGTACGCCGTGCCTTATCTGTGGGGTACCAACGGCATCGGCTACAACGTCGAGAAGGTCAAGGCGGCGCTGGGCGTCGACAAGATCGACTCCTGGGCGGTGTTGTTCGAGCCGGAGAACTTGAAGAAGCTCTCCAGCTGCGGCGTGGCGTTCCTCGATTCGGCCGATGAGATGCTGCCGGCGGTGCTCAACTACATGGGCCTGAGTCCCAACAGTACCAACGAAAAAGACTACAAGCTGGCCGAAGAGAAGCTGCTGAAGGTCCGGCCCTACGTCACCTACTTCCACTCCGCCAAATACATTTCCGATCTGGCCAACGGCGACATCTGCGTGGCGGCCGGGTTCTCCGGCGACATCTTCCAGGCCAGGAAACGCGCCGAAGAAGCCAAGAAAGGCGTGAACATCGCCTATGTGATTCCCAAGGAGGGCGGCAACCTCTGGTTCGACATGCTGGCGATTCCCAAGGACGCCGGTAACGTCAAGGAGGCTCACGCCTTTATCAATTATCTGCTGCAACCTGAAGCGATTGCCCAGGTCAGCGATTATGTCGGTTATGCCAACCCGAACCCAAAGGCTGGCGCTCTGATGGACCCGTCCGTGCGTACCGACGAAGCGGTTTACCCACCGCAGGCCGTAGTGGACAAGCTGTACGTCAATGCTGAGCTACCCCCGAAAATCCAACGTTTGATGACCCGCAGCTGGACCAAGGTCAAGTCGGGCAAATGATGCCCGTGGGTCGAACCATCCAAAGCCGGGTCACCCAGGTCCGGCGGCTAAATCTTGTTGGGAGTTTTACAAATGGCAGTTGCCTCCGGCGCCTATAAGAAAACCCTCGAGGGCGAGCAGACACCGAAGCAGGTGCTGGTCAAAATCGACCGGGTCACGAAGAAGTTCGATGAGACGATTGCCGTGGACGATGTGTCCCTGGAAATCAAGAAGGGCGAGATCTTCGCCCTGCTCGGCGGATCGGGTTCGGGCAAATCCACCTTGCTGCGCATGCTCGCCGGCTTCGAGCGTCCGAGCGAAGGGCGGATTTACCTCGACGGTGTCGACATCACCGACCTGCCGCCCTATGAGCGGCCGATCAATATGATGTTCCAGTCCTACGCCTTGTTTCCGCATATGACCGTGGCGCAGAACATCGCCTTTGGCCTGCAACAGGACAAGATCCCCAAGGCCGAGATCGACGCCCGCGTGGCCGAAATGCTCAAGCTGGTGCAGATGAGCCAGTACGCCAAGCGCAAGCCACACCAGCTCTCCGGTGGCCAGCGTCAGCGCGTGGCCCTGGCCCGTTCGCTGGCCAAGCGGCCGAAGTTGTTGTTGCTCGACGAGCCCATGGGTGCTTTGGACAAGAAGCTGCGCTCGCAAATGCAGCTTGAGCTTGTCGAGATCATCGAGCGCGTCGGTGTGACCTGCATCATGGTGACCCACGACCAGGAAGAGGCCATGACCATGGCCGAGCGGATCGCCATCATGCACCTGGGCTGGATCGCCCAGATCGGCAGCCCGATCGACATCTACGAAACCCCGACCAGCCGCCTGGTCTGCGAGTTCATTGGTAACGTCAACATCTTCGAAGGTGAAGTGGTGGACGACGCCGAAGGTTACGCGCGGATCGCCAGCCCGGAGCTGGAGCGCGACATCTACGTCGGCCACGGTGTCAGCACCTCGGTGCAGGACAAACGGGTCACCTACGCGATTCGCCCGGAAAAACTGCTGGTGACCCCGGTGCAGCCGACCTGCGAGTACAACTGGTCGCGGGGCAAGGTCCACGATATCGCTTACCTGGGTGGCCACTCGGTGTTCTACGTCGAGTTGCCTTGCGGCAAGCTGGTCCAGTCGTTCGTCGCCAACGCCGAGCGCCAGGGCCAGCGTCCGACCTGGGGCGATGAAGTCTACGTCTGGTGGGAAGACGACAG
>NZ_JBWKUQ010000016.1:128755-167237 GCF_059420925.1 Pseudomonas sp. GW821-FHT03C07 | reverse complement strand
TCGCTGTCGTTGGCTTCATTAGAATGCCACCGTGGCGCTACAGACGCCTCGGCTTGGGCGAGTCCATCCAATTACAGTGACCGCGTCTGCCGGAATGCACGCGGTCCTCTGTAGGAGCCGGCTTGCCGGCGATGAACGATAACGCGGTTCATCCGACACACCACGCTGCCGGGAACTTTTGCCGGGAAAATCCGGCCTGAATCCGGTAATCTCAACACTTTCTTGAAAGGAGTATTACCTCATGGCCAAAGCCACTGCCCGTCACATCCTGGTTGCCAGCGAAGCCAAGTGCAACGAACTCAAGGCCCAGATCGAAGGCGGCGCCGATTTCGCCGAGATCGCCAAAGCCAACTCTACCTGCCCGTCCAGCCGCGACGGCGGCAACCTGGGCTCGTTCGGCCCAGGCCAGATGGTCAAGGAGTTCGACAGCGTGGTCTTCAGCGCTCCGGTCAATACCGTACAAGGCCCGGTGAAAACCCAGTTCGGTTACCACCTGCTGGAAGTGACCAGTCGCCAGGACTGATCCTGCCCGCCCCTGTAGGAGCGAGCTTGCTCGCGATGGACGTCAACGATAACGCGGGGTATCTGATACCCCACGGCGCCTGGATTACCATCACGAGCAAGCTCGCTCCTACTGATACTTCGAACCGGCTTCTAAGGCTGAAGATGCGACTGGCCCCATCCCTGCTACTCACGGCCCTGACCCTGTTTCCCGGCCTGTCCGCCAACGCCGCCCCCGCGCAGCACGCGCTGACCGTCTACGGCGAACCGGCCAAATACCCCCCTGGCTTCAGCCATTTCAACTACGCCAACCCGCGCGCGCCCAAGGGCGGCAGCCTGCGCCGCTCGGCCATCGAGATCGGCCAGTTCGACCATATCCTGCCCTATGTCGACAAAGGCACCGGCGTCACCCAGATCGACGGCTGGATCTACTCCCCGCTGGCCGTGCGCTCTCTCGACGAGCCCTATACCGTCTATGGCCTGGTGGCGGAAAAAATGCAGCGCGGCGACGACGGCCTGTCCCTGCGGTTCTACCTGAACCCCAAGGCCCGCTTCGCCGACGGCACGCCGATCACCGCCGAAGATGTGCGCTACACCTACAACCTGCTGATGACCCAGGGCAGCCTCAGCTACCGCATGCAGTTCGAAGCGGTAAAAGCTGTTGAAGTCGAGTCGCCGACCCAGGTCCGCTTCGACTTCAAGAACAACGACAACCGCTCACTGCCGCTGGATATCGCCAGCCTGCCGGTGCTGCCGGAGCACTGGTGGAAGACCCGCGATTTCGCCGACGGCGGCGGCTACGAAGCCCCGCTGGGCAGCGGCCCGTACAAGGTGAGCAAGATCGACTCCGGACGCAGCATCACCTTCGAACGCAATGCCGGCTGGTGGGGCAAGGACCTGCCGGTCAGCCGCGGTCTCTACAACTTCGACCGTTTCACCCTCGAATACTTCGGCGACACCGACGTGGCCCGCCAGGTCCTGCGCGGCGGCGCCTATGACTACAACCGCGAGTTTTCCGCCACCGGCTACTCCATCGGCTACGACAGCCCGGCCCTCAGCGATGGCCGCTTGCAAAAGGCCCATCTGGCCCGGGAGGCGCCGCAATCTGCGCAGGGCTATCTATTCAACCTGCAAAAGCCGATGTTCCAGGACCGCCGCGTGCGTGAGGCCCTGGCCATGCTCTGGGACTTCGAGTGGAGCAACCGGCAGATGATGCGCAACATGTACATTCGCCAGCAGAGCTTCTTCTCCAACACCGCCCTGGCCGCGCGGCAGTTGCCCGACAAGGCGGAACTGGCGATCCTCGAACCGCTGCGCGGACAGATTCCCGACGAAGTCTTCAACCAGGTCTTCGAAGCGCCGAAAACCGACGCCAGCGGCAACCTGCGGGACAAACAGCTACAGGCCCTGGCCCTGCTGGAGCAGGCCGGCTGGAAGCCCGACGGCGATCGCCTGGTCAACGCTCTGGGCGAGCCGCTGAGCTTTACCTTCCTCAACGCGCAAAACGGTATGGAGCGGCTGCTGTTACCGTATAAACGCAACCTGGCGCAGATCGGTATCAGCATGGATATCCGCCGCATCGACGCCTCGCAGTACGTCAATCGCCTCAAGGCCCGCGACTACGACATGATCGTCAGTGGCTACCCGGTCACCACCTCGCCAGGCATCGAGCTGTACAACTACTTCGGCTCCGCGGCGGCCAACGACCCAGGTTCGAGCAACTTCATGGTTCTGAAAAACCCGGCCGTGGATACCTTGATCAACGGCCTGATCAAGGCCGATACCCAAGCGCGGATGCTCAGCTACGCCCACGCCCTGGACCGGGTGCTGCAATGGAACTACTACTGGATTCCCAACTATTACCCGCCGGGCACCTCGACGGTCTGGTGGAATCGCTTCGGTTTCCCCCGGGAGCAGGCCAGCAATGACCCCGCTGTCGAAACCTGGTGGGAAGTCAGCCCGACCCCGCTGACCAACGAACAGATGACCGCCGAGCTGATCAAGCGCGGCAGTTCCGGAGGACAGCATTGATGCTGGCGTACACCCTGCGGCGCTTGCTGCTGATCATCCCGACACTGATGATGATCCTGCTGGTCAATTTCATTATCGTCCAGGCCGCCCCCGGCGGCCCGGTGGAACAGGCCATCGCCCGCTTGCAGGGGATCGGCGGCGCGGGTGCCGGCGCCCTCGGTGGTGGTGGCGACACAGTGCAAAGCGCCTCACGGGCCAGCCGTGGCCTGGACCCCAAGCTGATCGCCGACATCGAGCGCCAGTACGGCTTCGACAAACCGGCTCCCGAGCGCTTCTGGCTGATGCTCAAGCACTACGCCAGCCTGGACTTCGGCAAAAGCTTCTTTCGCGGCGCCCAGGTCACCGACCTGATCCTGGAAAAAATGCCGGTGACCATTTCCCTCGGGCTCTGGGCCACGCTGATCACCTACCTGGTGTCGATTCCCCTGGGCATCCGCAAGGCGACCCGCCACGGCAGCCGCTTCGATGTCTGGAGCAGCACCGCCATCGTCATTGGCTACGCCATGCCGGCGTTCCTGTTTGCCATGCTGCTGATCGTCGCCTTCGCCGGCGGCACCTCGCTGAACTGGTTCCCGGTGCGCGGGCTGGTGTCGGAGAACTTCGACCAGCTCTCGACCCTGGGCAAGATCGCCGACTACTTCTGGCACCTGGTGCTGCCGGTCACCTCGCTGGTGATCGGTGGTTTCGCCACCCTGACCATCCTGACCAAGAACTCCTTTCTCAATGAAATCACCCGCCAGTACGTGGTCACCGCCCGGGCCAAGGGCCTGAGCGAACGACGGGTGCTCTACGGCCATGTGTTCCGCAACGCCATGCTGCTGGTGGTCTCGGGCATTCCCCAGGCGTTTATCAGCGTGTTCTTTGCCGGCTCCTTGCTGATCGAGGTGATTTTCTCCCTCGACGGCCTCGGCCGCCTGAGCTACGAAGCGGCGGTGTCGCGGGACTATCCGGTGGTGTTCGGCTCATTGTTCATCTTCACCCTGTTCGGCCTCTTGATAAAACTGGTCGGCGACCTCTGCTACACCCTGGTCGACCCGCGTATCGACTTCGCCGCGAGGAACGCCTGATGTTCAGACTCTCGCCCGTGAGCCGACGCCGGCTCGACCGCTTCAAGGCCAACCGCCGTGGCTGGTGGTCGCTGTGGCTGTTCGCCGCGCTGTTCGTCCTGAGCCTGGGGGGCGAGTTGATCGCCAACGACAAGCCGCTGGTGCTCAGTTACCAGGGCTCGCTGTATTTCCCGGCGTTCAAGCGCTACACCGAGCAGGAATTCGGTGGCCAGCTACCCTTCCAGGCCGACTACCGCAGCGACTACGTGCGCCAGTTGATCACCAAGGATGGCGGCTGGATGCTGTTCCCGCCCATCCCGTTCAGTGCCGACACACCCAACTACGACCTCAACAAACCGGCCCCCAGCCCGCCGACCACAGTGAACTGGCTGGGCACCGACGACCAGGCCCGGGACGTCCTCGCGCGGGTAATCTTCGGCGCCCGGGTGTCGATTCTCTTCGCCCTCGCCCTGACCGCCGTCAGCGCCCTGATCGGTGTTGCCGCCGGCGCCCTGCAGGGCTACTACGGCGGCTGGATCGACCTGCTCGGCCAGCGCCTGCTGGAAGTCTGGTCGGGCCTGCCGGTGCTGTACCTGCTGATCATCCTGTCCGGCTTCGTTGAACCGAACTTCTGGTGGTTGCTGGGCATCATGGCGCTGTTTTCCTGGCTGGCCCTGGTGGACGTGGTCCGCGCCGAGTTCCTCCGTGGGCGCAACCTGGAATACGTCAAGGCCGCCCGGGCCCTGGGCCTGACCGACCGCAAGATCATCCTGCGGCACATCCTGCCCAACGCCATGAACGCCACCCTGAGTTACCTGCCGTTCATTCTCACCGGGGCGATTTCGACCCTGACAGCGCTGGACTTCCTCGGCTTCGGCATGCCCGCCGGCAGCGCTTCCCTGGGCGAACTGATCGGCCAGGGCAAACAGAACCTGCAAGCACCCTGGCTGGGCTTCACCGCCTTCTTCACCCTGGCGCTGATCCTCTCGCTGCTGGTGTTTATCGGCGAGGCGCTGCGCGATGCCTTCGACCCCCGTTCATGAACCAGGCCGCCGCGATGACCCATAACCTGATTGAAATCCGCCAGCTCAACGTCGCCTTCAACGGCCAGCCGGCGGTGCGCGACCTGTGTCTGGATATCCGTGCCGGTGAATGCCTGGCGCTGGTGGGCGAGTCCGGTTCGGGCAAGTCGGTCACCGCGCACTCGATCCTGCAACTGCTGCCACGCAGCGGCTGCCAGGTCGCAGGCAGCGTGCGCTATCGCGGCCAGGAACTGCTGGGAGCCGACGACCGCACCTTGCGCAGCATTCGTGGCGACCGTATCGCGATGATCTTCCAGGAGCCGATGACCTCCCTCAACCCGCTGCACAGCGTGGAAAAGCAGATCGGCGAAACCCTGCTGCTGCACAAGGGCCTCGGCGGCAAGGCGGCCCAGGCACGGATTCTCGAACTGCTCGAACTGGTGGGT
The DNA here is from genome assembly GCF_059420925.1 of Pseudomonas sp. GW821-FHT03C07. Classification (NCBI taxonomy): domain Bacteria; kingdom Pseudomonadati; phylum Pseudomonadota; class Gammaproteobacteria; order Pseudomonadales; family Pseudomonadaceae; genus Pseudomonas; species Pseudomonas sp. GW821-FHT03C07. The sequence goes on along the minus strand of NZ_JBWKUQ010000016.1, from coordinate 162,191 downwards.
ATCCAGAAACCCCGGGAGCGTCTCAAGGCTTATCCCCATCAACTGTCCGGCGGCCAACGCCAGCGCGTGATGATCGCCATGGCCCTGGCCTGCGAACCGGAGCTGCTGATCGCCGACGAACCGACCACGGCCCTCGACGTGACAGTGCAGCGCAAGATCCTCCTGCTGCTCAAGTCCCTGCAACAGCGCCTGGGCATGTCGCTGCTGCTGATCAGCCATGACCTCAACCTGGTGCGTAGCATCGCCCAGCGGGTCTGCGTGATGAAGGCCGGGGCGATTGTCGAGCAGGCGGACTGCGAAACCCTGTTCAAGCACCCGGCCCACCCCTACAGCCGCGTGCTGCTGGACGCCGAACCGGCGGGCCAGCCACTGCCGCTGGAGGACAATGAGGTGGTGTTGCAGGCCGAGGACATACACGTGCGTTTTCAGGTCGGTGGCGGGCTGTTCCGACGCAAGGAATACCTGCACGCCGTGGACGGCATCAGTCTCAGCGTGCAGCGCGGCAAGACCCTGGGCATTGTCGGCGAGTCGGGTTCCGGCAAATCCACCCTCGGCCAGGCGATCCTGCGCCTGCTGGACGCCAAGGGCAGCATCCGTTTCCAGGGTGCGGCCCTCGACGGCCTGAACCAGAAACAGCTGCGGCCCTGGCGCAAGCAGATGCAGGTGGTCTTCCAGGACCCGTTCGGCAGCCTCAGCCCACGCATGTCGGTGGCGCAGATCATCAGCGAGGGCCTGGAGGTGCACTGCGCCAACACCCTTGCCGAGCGCGACGCCCTGGTGATTCGCGCACTGGAAGAAGTCGGCCTCGACCCGCAAAGCCGCCACCGCTACCCCCATGAGTTTTCCGGCGGCCAGCGCCAGCGCATCGCCATTGCCCGGGCCCTGGTGCTCAAGCCGGCGCTGATCCTGCTGGACGAACCGACCTCGGCGCTGGACCGCACGGTGCAGAAACAAGTGGTCGCCCTGCTCCGCGATCTGCAGGAAAAACACGGCCTGACCTACCTGTTCATCAGTCACGATCTGTCGGTGGTGCGCGCCCTGGCCCATGACCTGATCGTGATCAGGGACGGCCAGGTGGTCGAGCGCGGCGCCACTGACGCGGTGTTCGATGCGCCGCAGCATCCTTATACTCGGGAACTGCTCGCCGCGACCCTGATAGCCCCCGACTTGATCGCCCCGACTTGATCGATCGCCGCCCGCCGGCAATGGACGAACCTGCCATGACCGACACTGAAAGCCTCAAGGACTACCAGCAGGTTCGCCTGCTGGCGATTCGTTCGCTGTTCGAAATCATCGAGCAATCCAGCGAAGGCACGGTGATCGTCGACCGTGACGCGAATATCGTCTGGATGAACGAGCGTTACGCCCGACGCTTCGGCCTGGCCAATGCCGGCGAAGCCATCGGCCGTGCTTGCGAAAGCGTGATCCCCGGTAGCCTGTTGCGCGAAGTGGTGCGCACCGGCCATCCGATCCTGCTGGATTTGCAGGACACGCCCAAGGAACCCCTGGTGGTCATGCGCCTGCCGATCCACGACGCCGTCGGCACGGTGATCGGCGCCATCGGCTTCGCCCTGTTCGATGAGCTGCGCAGCCTGTCGCCGCTGCTCAAGCGCTACCAGAGCATGCAGGCCGAGCTGGCTTCAACGCGCTCGCTGCTGCGCTCGCGGCAGACCAAATACAACTTCGCCCACTTCATCGGCACCAGTGCCGAGAGCCTGGAGGTCAAGCGCCGGGCCCGGCGTGGCGCCAGCAGCGACTCACCGGTCCTGCTGCTGGGGGAAACCGGCACCGGCAAGGAACTGCTCGCCCAGGCGATACACAGTGCTTCGCCACGGGCGCACAAGGCCTTTGTCAGCATCAACAGCGCGGCGATTCCGGAGACCTTGCTGGAAGCCGAGTTCTTCGGTACCGCGCCGGGGGCCTTTACCGGTGCGGATCGCAAGGGTCGACCCGGCAAGTTGCAGATCGCCCAGGGCGGCACGCTGTTTCTCGATGAGATCGGCGATATGCCGTTGCCCCTGCAAAGCAAGTTGCTGCGCGTGTTGCAGGAGAAGGAGTTCGAGCCGGTAGGTTCCAACGAGGTACTGCGCAGCGATGTGCGGGTGATTGCCGCCACGTCCACCGACCTTGAGGCGGCTATCCGGCGCGGTGAGTTTCGCGCCGACTTGTATTACCGGCTCAATGTTTTGCCGATTCAGGTGCCGCCCTTGCGCGAACGCCTGGAGGATCTGCCGGCGTTGAGCGAAGCGATCCTCGAAGAACTGCGCAGCCATCATGAGCTCGCGGCCGAAGCCCTGGAGCTGCTGGGCCGGCACGCCTGGCCGGGGAATGTCCGCGAACTGCGCAATGTGCTGGAGCGGGCGGCGCTGTTGAGTGATGCGCAGGTGTTGAGTGAGGCGGATATTCGCGGGGCCATTGGTACGTTCAGGCCGCTGGAACGACCGCCGGCGCGAGCCATGGAACCGCTGGGCAATGAGACTTTCAGCGCGGCCCGGGAGCGTTTTGATCGGCAATTGATTGAAGCGACGTTGGCGCAGTGCGCCGGCAAGGTCGTGGAGGCGGCGAAACAATTGGGGCTGGGGCGGTCGACGCTGTACAAGAAGATGGTGGCGCTGGGGATTGCAGAGTCTCAATAAAGAGACTTTAGTCTCAGTATGGAGAGTACCCTGCACTCTTATCGCGAGCAAGCTTGCTCCTACAGGGTTGTGTCGTGCTCCAGATAGGTGTTCGACACCGTCCTGTAGGAGCCTGGCTTGCCAGCGAAGGGGCCCTCGAACACACCGATGTCTCACTACAGAGACAAAAAACCCTCCCCCTCACCAAAAATACTAAAAAAACCATATATTTCAATAACTTAAAAAAATGGCACAAAACTCGCAAACCCTACAGGAGATTCAGACCTAACCTACAAAAATAACAATTTTGGAGACACACCATGAGTGTGATCATCGCCCTCGCGGCGCTGGCGTTGCTGATGCTGGCCGCCTACCGTGGTTACAGCGTTATCCTGTTTGCCCCCATCGCCGCCCTCGGCGCCGTCCTGCTCACCGACCCCTCCGCCGTCGCCCCCGCTTTCACCGGGGTGTTCATGGAAAAAATGGTCGGCTTCGTCAAACTCTACTTCCCGGTATTCCTGCTCGGCGCCGTATTCGGCAAGCTGATCGAGCTGTCCGGTTTCTCGCGCTCCATTGTCGCCGCCGCCATCCGCCTGTTCGGTACCCGCCAGGCAATGTTGGTAATCGTGCTGGTCTGCGCCCTGCTCACCTACGGCGGCGTCTCGTTGTTCGTGGTGGTGTTCGCGGTCTACCCGTTTGCCGCCGAGATGTTCCGCCAGAGCAACATCCCCAAGCGCCTGATGCCGGCGACCATTGCCCTCGGCGCGTTCTCCTTTACCATGGACGCCCTGCCCGGCACGCCGCAGATCCAGAACATCATCCCCAGCACCTTCTTCAATACCACTGCCTGGGCCGCGCCCTGGCTGGGGCTGATCGGTACGATTTTCGTGTTCTGCGCCGGCATGCTGTTCCTGCAACGCCAGCGCAACCGGGCCCAGCGCGCGGGCGAAGGCTACGGCACGGAGCTGCGCAACGAACCGGAAACCGCCGAGGACATCCGCCTGCCCAACCCCTGGGTCGCCCTCTCTCCGCTGTTGCTGGTGGGTATCATGAACCTGCTGTTCACCCACTGGATTCCACTCTGGTACGGCAAGACTCACACCCTCAGCCTGGCGGGCATGACCACGCAGGTACAGACCGATATCGCCAAGCTGACCGCCATCTGGGCGGTGCAGGCCGCCCTGCTGGTGGGCATCATCATGGTCCTGCTCTTTGGCTACCAGGCCATTCGCGGCAAACTGGCCGAAGGCAGCAGGAGCGCGGTGAGCGGCGCCCTGCTGGCGGCGATGAACACCGCCTCGGAATACGGCTTCGGCGCGGTCATCGCCTCGCTGCCGGGTTTCCTGGTGCTGGCCGACTGGCTCAAGAGTATTCCCAATCCGCTGGTCAACGAGGCCATCACCGTTACCCTGCTGGCGGGGATCACCGGTTCCGCCTCCGGCGGCATGAGCATCGCCCTGGCGGCGATGTCCGACAGTTTCATCAGCGCCGCGCATGCCGCGAATATTCCGCTGGAAGTTCTGCACCGGGTCGCGGCCATGGCCAGCGGCGGCATGGACACCCTGCCCCACAACGGCGCGGTGATCACCCTGCTGGCCGTCACCGGGCTGACCCATCGGCAAGCCTATAAAGATATTTTCTGCATTACCCTGATCAAGACCGTGGCGGTCTTCGTGGTGATCGCAACCTTCTATGCCACCGGCATCGTCTGAGGAGTCGACAATGAGTCTCAAAGGTAAAACCGCCCTGGTCACCGGCTCCACCAGCGGCATCGGTCTGGGCATTGCCCTGGGCCTGGCCCGGGCCGGCGCCGATGTGGTGCTCAATGGCTTCGGTGACGCTGGCGCGGTGATCGCCGAGGTCAAGCAGTTTGGTGGCCGGGTCGGCCATCACCCGGCCGATGTCAGCGACCCGGCGCAGATCGCCGAGATGTTCGCCTATGCCGAGCGCGAGTTCGGCGCAGTGGATATCCTGGTCAACAATGCCGGGATCCAGCATGTCGCCACGGTGGAGGCGTTCCCGGTAGAGCGCTGGGATGCGATTATCGCCATCAACCTGTCGTCGGTGTTCCACAGCACGCGCCTGGCGCTGCCGGGGATGCGCGCCAAAGGCTGGGGGCGGATCGTCAATATTGCCTCGGTCCACGGCCAGGTCGGCTCCGTGGGCAAGGCCGCCTATGTCGCGGCCAAGCACGGGGTGATCGGCCTGACCAAGGTGGTGGGCCTGGAAACCGCCACCAGCAACGTCACTTGCAATGCCATCTGCCCGGGCTGGGTGCTCACCCCGCTGGTGCAGAAACAGATCGACGACCGCGCCGCCGGCGGGGTCGATCCGCAACAGGCGCAACACGATCTGCTGGCGGAGAAACAGCCGTCGCTGGAGTTTGTCACCCCGGCGCACCTGGGCGAACTGGTGCTGTTCCTGTGCAGCGAGGCCGGTAGCCAGGTACGCGGCGCGGCGTGGAATATCGACGGTGGCTGGCTGGCACAATAGTTGATTGCCTGATATCGAATCTCGAAAACACCACTACACCTGCGGGAGCCGGCTTGCTGGCGATGAGGCCAGCGAATCCTGCGTTGAACTCGAGGACGCTATCGTCGGCAAGTCAGCTCCCACAGGATTGCGGGTGTCAATAAAGGTGGTGTGCCGTCAAAGATCGGTTAGACAAACAACAAAGGAAAGACCATGACCGAAGTCCTCTGGCGCCCCGACGCCGAGCGTGTCAGCAAGACCCGGATCGAAGCGTTCCGGCGCTTCATCAATCATCGCCACGACCTGCAACTGGGCGACTACCCCGCCCTGCACCGCTTCAGCATCGAGCGCCGGGAGGACTTCTGGCAGGCCATCGTCGACTTCTTCGACGTCGAGTTCCACACCCCGGCCAGCGCGGTACTGCGCGAAGGCCCGCGGATGCCCAGCGCCCACTGGTTCCCGGGCGCCACCCTGAACTTCGCCGAACACTTGCTGCGCCGCCGTGACGATCACCTGGCCGTGGTCGCCGTCAGCGAAGACGGGCGCCGGGAAACCCTGAGCCACAGCGAACTCGCCGGCCAGGTCGCGGGCCTGCAAAAAAGCCTGCGGGCCGCCGGCGTCGGCCTCGGCGACCGGGTCGCGGCCTGCATGCCCAACACCTGGCAAACCCTGGTGGGCATGCTCGCCACCACCAGCCTTGGCGCCATCTGGTCGTGCTCCTCGCCGGACTTCGGTACCCAGGGCGTGATCGATCGCTTCGGCCAGATCGAGCCCAAGGTGCTGATCACCTGCGCCGGCTATCGCTACGCCGGAAAGTTGATCGACCAGACCGCCAAACTCAACGAAATCCTCGAACGCCTGCCCGGCCTGCAGCAACTGGTGATCGTGCCTTACGCCCGTCCCCAGGCGCGCGTCGAGGACTTCCGCAGCCAGGCCCGGGTGACGTTGTGGAACGACTTCTACCAGGCCGGCGGCGATCCCGAATTCACCCCGGTGCCGTTCGCCCATCCGCTGTACATCCTCTATTCCAGCGGCACCACCGGGGTCCCCAAGTGCATCGTCCACAGCACCGGCGGGGTTCTGCTGCAACACCTCAAGGAACACGGCCTGCATGTCGACCTGGGGCGCGACGATTGCCTGTTCTACTACACCACCTGCGGCTGGATGATGTGGAACTGGCTGGTCTCGGGCCTGGCGGTCGGCGCCAGCCTGGTGCTCTATGACGGCTCGCCGTTCCATCCTGGCCCGCAACGCCTGCTGGACCTGATCGACAGCGAAGGCATCAGCGCCTTCGGCACCAGCCCCAAGTACCTCGCCGCCCTGGAAGACGCCGGTCTCGAGCCACGCCAGAGCCATCGGCTGGACAGCCTGAAAACCTTGCTGTGCACCGGTTCGCCGCTGTCGCCCCACAGCTACGACTATGTCTATCGCCAGATCAAGGACGAGGTCTGCCTGACCTCCATGTCCGGCGGCACCGATATCGTCTCCTGCTTCGTCAGCGGCAATCCGGTGCTGCCGGTGGTGCGCGGCCGGATGCAGTGCAAGAGCCTGGGCATGGCGGTGGAAGTCTGGGATGAGCACGGGCGCCCCGTGCTTGAGGCCAAAGGCGAACTGGTCTGCACCCGGCACTTTCCGGCCATGCCGGTGGGTTTGTGGAACGACCCGCAAGGGGAAAAACTCAAGGCCTCCTATTTCAGCCAGTTTCCCGGGGTCTGGGCCCAGGGCGACTATGCCGAGGAATTCACCGACGGCGGGATGATGATTCACGGGCGCTCCGACGCCGTGCTCAACCCCGGAGGGGTACGCATCGGCACGGCGGAAATCTATCGGCAGGTGGAAAAGGTCGAACAGGTGCTGGAGAGCATCGCCATCGGCCAGCAATGGCAGAGCGATGTGCGGGTGGTGTTGTTCGTCCGCCTGCGCGACGGTGTCGAACTGGATGAGGCCCTGGAGCAGCAGATCCGCCAGGTGATCCGCGCCAATACCACGCCTCGCCATGTGCCGGCGAAGATCCTTGCGGTCACGGACATCCCGCGCACCCTCAGCGGCAAGCTGGTCGAGCTCGCGGTACGTAATGTGGTGCATGGGCAGGCGGTAAAAAACACCGATGCCCTGGCCAATCCCGAGGCGCTGGAGCAGTTCCGGGACAGGACCGAGCTACAGTCCTGAAGCATACGGCGGGAGCCGGCTGACCGGCTCCCGCCAGCGCGCTAGATCGACAGGGACTGCAATGTGATGCTGCCAATCGTCGGTGTGGTGCCCGGATCTGGCTCACCGATAGGTACCAATGTCACCGTGGGCGCAGCCTCCAGCCCCCCAGTGGCGAGCAGCTTCTGTATGCGCTCGCCGACCAGGAAGCTGACACGTGTGGAAGAGGCATGATGCCCGCCGTGCATACCCTGCAAGCCAACCCCGAACATGCTGATGCCACCCACCAGATACTCAGGCGTCGGCGCGGCTCCGGCCGGCAACCCCAGATAGACCAGATAGCTGTTGCCGGGCTCTCCGTTCGCTTCGATGGCATCGAACGACAAGGCGTAGACGCTGCTGGAGGGCAGAGCCTTGAGCTGCGCACCAAAGGATTGTTTGAGCGCATTGGCGGCGACGGGAACCTGCAATGCCACGCTGATCGCCTTGCCCCCCAAGGCGATCGCCTTGGCCGTGGCTCCAGGGGCGACACTCTCGGCACGCAGCTGGAAATTTTTCTGAGCGGAGGGAAACGGCAGGCTGCCCTTGGGACGCTCGGCATACTCCGCATAAACGTAGGGATAGGCCAGGGTCGTCGTATCGAGTACTTGCGCCACCTTGACCTTGACGCCCTTGCCCGCTCCGTCGGCAAAGACCCAGGTCTGGTTCAGGAAAGCGCTGTCATTGGGGTTCTTTCCGCCACTCTTGTTCCAACTGGCCCAGATTCGGTCGATATTGGCATGGTGCAGCCAGAAAATCGGGTCGTTCGCCGCCCAAGGGACCTGGCCCATGCCTTTCTGATTGCCGACATCGCCATGCAGGGCGCCGTGGGGGTTGCCATTGATGTTGGAACAGAACCCCGCCACGTTACCCTTGTCGGCGTAGTTAGGCCACTTCATGCAGGACAAGTCGAGCGGGTTGCCCGCATCGACCACGGGTTTCCCGGCATTCGAGCCCGGGTTGCGATCAGGACGATACAGGGGCGCCCAGACAGGGTCCTTCTCCAGCAGAAACTGCTTGGGCATGACACTGTAGTTGTTACCGCTGGCGCTGTAGGGACCGGTATAGTCCCAGTACGGCAGCGTGAAGTCGGGCCGGCCCGAAACGGCGCGGATAATCTGCTCGAAATACAACACATACATGCGGTGCCACGGTAGAAAGGCATTGGAATTGACGCCCTGGCTGGCGTGGGGTTCGCATGTCCACCACATAGCCTTCGCCAGCTCCTTGTTCGGACTGCTACCTGGGCCATACATCTTCTCGATGGTTTCCGGCTTGGGTCGATCACCAGGCATTGCATGGGTGTACCACTGAAAGGTCCAGGACAACGGGTCCTTGGGATCCTTGGCCATCATTTTCTTCACGGCATCGGCATAAATCGCCAACATCTTCTGCCCTTCCTGGGACAGCACGTTGTAGCGCGTCAGGGTCTTGCCCTGGACCGCCCAGGCATTGTTCATCAGACCGAATGGCAGCATCGCCATCCCACCACCCACTAAACCTGCCTTCAGCACCTTCCTTCGACTGATTGTCATCTTCACTCCTTGAGCCGTACGAATTGATCTCCACAATCAACAGCAAGGTCAGAGTAGCAGTGAAGGACCATTCCCCCATCAACGCGGGAACTTTTACATCAGTCCGATGTCCTGACGATCGAAATATGCTCGACTCGCGGCGAGTAGCCCGGTTCTTCGGGGCGAACGGGAATGAAGGTCAAGGTGGCCGGCTGCGTCAACCGCCCGGCATCGCGCAAGCGGACCAGCGCCTGGTCGAGTAGAAAGCTGAGCCGTTTGGGATGCTCGGCCACGTAGTGGTCAGGGGTGTCATAAAAATTCAACCCCCCCAGATAGCCGGGATCATCAGCGCCGGGAATGCTGTCCCGCGGCAGATCAAGGTAGAGATGATAGGCGACCGCCGGCGCCTCGGACGCCCAGATACCGGATAAAGCCAGGACCAATGGGCCTCGCCCTATCCAGGACGCCAGCCCCTGATCAGTGGGCATCGATGCCTGCAACACGACCTGCGTTCTTCCGACGCCGAGTTCGACCGGTTGCCCTGCGTCATAGAGCATATCGTCCGCCCAAACAGTAGAAGACAACGCCAAGGTCATTCCAAATAACAGGCTGAACCGCCACATACCCACCCTCCGAAACGGAGCGTTCTTACATCCGCTGCTCTTTACTATGGCACCCCCATGCTCGCGTAGCGATCTGCCGGCCCAACGGTCACGCGCCCTGGGCAAGCCGATCAGCCCCGGTAACGCAGCACCACCGCCCTGAAACTGCCGAACAGCGAGTAGCCGGCCACCAGGATTCGCCCATCGTCTTGCAAGGCCAGAGCGGTGGCGGTATCCAGGCTGTGGCCCAGACTGGTGCGCACCCAGCCGCGTCCGTCGGCGAAGTCCCGGTCCAACTGTCCATCGGCCTGGTAGCGCGCCAACACAAAGTCCGAGCCAAAGCCCATTACCGTCGAGCCCGCCAACAAAATCGAGCCATCGGCTTGGACCGCAAGACTGGCCCAAAGGCTGGCCGGGGTATCGATGTCCAGCAGGACGGCCTCGGTCTCATTGAAACCACGGTCCGGAGCACCCTCGCGATTGAACCCTTGCAGGGCACCGCGCATCGGGCCGAAACGGTTGCCGGCACACAGCAGCCGCCCGTTCTCGCCAGCGGCCAACGCCGTCACCAGGGAACTGGCGCCGGCAAAGCCAAACGAGAGAAAACCCAGGTCGCCAAAGCCATGATCGAGACGACCATCGGCCTCGTAGCGCACCAGCAACCCCAACTGGGGAAAGCCCACCGAGCCACCCACCAGAATCTTGCCGTCGGCCTGGAGCCGGACGCAGCTCAACCAGGAGTTCATCAACAAATGCCGCACCAGGACAAAGCCACGCCCATTGAAGTCCGAATCCAGGCTGCCGTCGGGCTGAAGGCGGATCAATAACCCGACATAGTCGGCAAAGGTGTAGGTGTGATTGGCGATCAGCAGGATCTTGCCGTCGTCCTGGACCGCCCCCGTACAGGCCTCGACACCCGGCAACCCCGGTGGTAACCAGCCGTCCCGCGGGCCCTCGGCGAGCCCGCCGGGCAAACGCAGCACTTTCACGCCCAGGTCGCCAAAACCCGGGTCCAGGTGTCCATTGGCGTCAAATCGTGCCACGCCCGGCAAGGTATGTTCGGCGTCCAGGTAGTGCAGGCCGAACAGCAGGATCCGTCCATCGGCGAGCAACTGCACGCTGCTGGCCATGGCCCCGGCACCGGCCTCGAAGCGGCCGCATACAAAACCGCCATCACCGAAGGAAGCGTCCGGCGTGCCGTCCTCATGCAACCGCGCCAGGCCAAAACAACAGCCGTCGGCAAAGCCCATCTTGAGCGCCAGCAGGACCTTGCCATCGGCACAGGCGACCACGTCATTGGCCAGGCTCGACAGACAACCGGGGAACTGCAACCTGAGCGTGCCCGACTGCCCAAACGTCGAATCCGCTTCACCCGCCGAGCTGAGCCGATAGCCTCGCAGTTCCTCCAGCATCATGAGCGGGTCCTCCCTGGGATTGGCGCCCTTGCCTGCCCTGCCGGCCGGCAGGGCTGCCGAGTATTCAATCGCTCATTCCCGCTTCCTACAACTGTTAGAAATGACAGTTGTAGGGTTTTTCCGAGCCAGAATACTGACTTTGCGGTCCTTTTTTATCTCCCAAAGCCTCCGGGCCGTTTTCAGGGCCACGCCAGGCTAGGCGGCGGCTTGTTGCGAGCGGCGCGCTGACAGGGTCACGGCGCGCACCGAAGCCCCGGCCTCAAGTCCCAGTTCCGCGGCGGTCCGCGCCTCGACCACCAGGGTTCCGGCAGCGACCCGGGCCGGCGCGGCGGTAATCCGGCATTCGGCGAACCGGCGATTGTGGATCAGGTACGGCTCGGCGTGATCCCCGGGCGTGCCGATACTCAGCACCAGCACCTGGCTGTCCCGCACGGCGCGAATTTCATCGGTGGCACACTCGATCAACGGCCCACCGTCGAAGATGTCGACGTAGTCCTTGAAGCCGAACCCTTCGGCCTTGAGCATGCCCAGCGCCGGCTCGGTATTGGGATGTACCCGGCCGATCACCGCCTGCGCGGCCTTCGGCAGCAGGCAGGTGGGCAATGGAAATTTTGGCATCAGTTCGGCGATAAAGGTCTTGTTGCCTTGGCCGGTGAGGAAGTCGGCATCGGCGAAATCCATCTTGAAGAAGTGTCGCCCCAGACCTTCCCAGAACGGCGAGATACCCTGCTCGTCAGAGTAGCCGCGCATCTCGGCGATCACCTTGTCGCCGAAACATTCGCGGAATTCGGCAAGGAACAAAAAGCGCGCCTTGGACAACAGCCGGCCGTTCAGGCCCTCGCGATGATTAGCTCCGAGAAACAGCGAGCAGAGCTCGGAATGGCCGGTCATGTCATTGCCCAGGAACAGGGTCGGCAGATGCTGGTTGATCGACAGGTTTTTCGACGCCGCGACCAACAGGCCGACCCGGTAGTTGTACCAGGGTTCGCGCAAGCCGACAGCGCCGGCCAGGGCGCAGATGCCCACGACTTCGCCTTCGGCGGCCTCAAGGACGAACAGGTAGTCGGCATCGCCCCGCTCGGCGATGCCAGCGAAGGTTTTTTGCGCCCATTCCAGGCGATGTTGCAGGCGCTGCGGGTCGGCGGGCAGCGTGGTCAGGCCGGCGCCAGCGCTTTGTGCCAGGGACAGCAGAGCTGGAAGGTCGGACAGGCGGGCGGGACGAACAATCATCGGGCACACTCCACGGCGGTGGGCTGTTTGGGCAGGAACACTTCGGCCAACATGCAGCGCGCACTGCCGCCGCCAATACGCTCGATGGTGTCGATCTTCACCGGCAAGGGCGTGGCATGGCGTTCGACTTGTCGTCGCTGCCCGGCATCGAGCGCCGCCCAGGCCGTGCGCGACATCACCAGCAGCGGTTCGCCCCGGCGGTTGTGCACTTCCAGCATATTGCCGGCGAAGGACTCCAACTGGTTCCAGTCCAGGGTCAGGACGGCTTTGCCGCTGGACTCCAGGCGCTGGCGCAGGCCGTCGCGTTCGCTCGGGTCGCTGACGGCCTGCAGGCAAACTACGGCCAGGTGCCGACCGACACTCATCATCACGTTGGTGTGGTAGATCGGCACCCCGGCCCGGTCCACGGCGTTGAACGCGCAAAGCTGGTAACCGAGGTGATCGAGCACCGGCTGCAAGGCCGCCGCATGGGTGCGGGTGGAATAGCCGGCATAGCAGATCCGCTGTTCGCGGTCGAAGACCATGCTGCCAGTACCTTCGAGAAACAGGCCCTGGGCTTCCAGGCCGGAAAAGTCCGCGCAGTGCAGCACCTGGTGCTGCTCACGCAGCCAATCGAGAACGCCCTTGTTGCGCTCCAGGCGGCGGTTATGCCCCTGCATCGGATAGATCACCAGGGTGCCGTCGGGATGGCTGCTCCAGCAGTTATTGGGAAAGATCGAGTCCGGGGTATGCGGCAAGGCGCGGTCCTGGTGCACCAGGACCTCGACATCGTGGGCGCGCAAGGTCGCGACATACTGGTCGAATTCCTCGAGGGCCTGCTGCTGGACGTTTTCGTCGGCCAGGGCCTGCTGCTGGAAACGGTTGTTGGCGGCGGTATCGGGATTGAAGGCGAAGCTCGCCGGACGAACCATCAAGACGGTGTGGGTGGTTTGCATGGGCACGAATTCAATGAGGGTTGAGGTGCTCATTGTCTGTTCGAGGCGGGGAAAAACCCGGTTGATAAGCCGTTGGCGAAGGCTGGAAACGGCTGAAAGATTTGCGCGGTGCAGCAGAATCGGCGAGTGGATGAAACAACCTCGCAAGGGGAAAAATCAGCTGTCGACTTCAAGGCCCTCTTCGCGGGCAAGCTCCGCTCCCACCATGTCGGGGCCATGTTCAAAATCGGCGTATAACCGAGCCCCCGTAGGAGCTGGCTTGCCAGCGATGAGGCCCTTGAGCCTTGCAGCGGCCATCCGGACGCCATCGCCGGCAAGCCGGCCCCCACACAGGCAGGCAGTGTTACTCCATCGAGGTTTTGACCATCGCCAGCTCAGGATGGCTGACCAGCTTGTCGATATGCAACTCCGGGTCTTCCAGCCAGGTTTCCGTCAGGACCCGGTAATGCTCCATGTCGCGACAACGCATGCGCAAGCTGTAGTCGAACGCCCCGCTGATCAAGCGACACTCCAGCACCTGGGGGCAGGCCCGGGTCTTGGCCTCGAAGGCCTTCTGAGCCGCCCGCCCGCTCTGGTTCGACAACGCTACCAACACCAGCAACGACAAGCCCGACGAGAGTTTCTTCTCGTCGATAATCGCCCCGTAGCCGCGGATCACGCCCAACTGCTCCAGCTTGCGCACCCGTTCCAGGCAAGGCCGGGGGGTCAGGTGCACACGCTCGGAGAGCTTCTGGTAGGTGATGCGCCCGTCGTGGCGCAGCACCTCGATAATTGCCTGGTCGATGCGATCCAGGACGATCGACAGGTCACGAACATCCGCCATAAATGGCTTGCCTCACTTCAAACGGCCAGAAAGAAACTGTTGTAGACGCTCGCTTTGCGGATCATCGAGCATCTGGGCACTGCCCTGCTCTTCGACCCGACCTTGATGGAGAAACAGCACCTGGCTGGAGACCTGCCGGGCAAAGCCCATCTCGTGCGTTACCATGAGCATTGTACGACCTTCCTCGGCCAGCGCCTGAATCACTTTCAAGACCTCGCCCACCAGCTCCGGATCGAGCGCGGAAGTCGGCTCGTCGAACAGCAGGATCTGCGGCTCCATGGCCAAGGCCCGGGCAATCGCCACGCGCTGCTGCTGGCCGCCGGAGAGAAACGCCGGATGCTGCCCGGCCACCCGCTGGGGCAAGCCGACTTTGTCGAGATAGGCGCGGGCCCGCTCCTCGGCGTCCTTGCGCGCCACGCCCAGCACCCGGCACGGCGCCATGACAATGTTCTCGAGCACCGTCAGATGGCTCCACAGGTTGAAATGCTGGAAGACCATGGCCAGGCGGGTGCGCAGGCGCTGCAACTGCGCCGGACTGGTGACCTTCATCCCGCCCGGGGCCGGATGGGTGGCGATCAGTTCGCCGTCCAGTTCGATGCGGCCTTCGTCGGCCCGCTCAAGGAAATTGATACAGCGCAGCATGGTGCTTTTACCCGAGCCGCTGGCGCCGATCATGCTCACCACATCGCCGGAGCGGGCCTGCAGCGACACGCCCTTGAGGACTTCGTTATCGCCGAAGCGCTTGTAGAGGTTTTCGATATTCAATTTGTACATGGAAGCTCCCGGGGCAAGCCCTGGAAAAAGGGGAGAAACACGCCCCCTGTAGGAGCCGGCTTGCCGGCGATTGCGTCCTCGAATTCAACGCTGGCCTCACCGGCCTCACCGGCCTCATCGCCGGCAAGCCGGCACCTACAGGTTGTGCGCTGTTTACAAGATGGATTGGGTTCAGTGCGCCGGGCCGAGGAAGCCCAGCCAGCGTCGTTCCGCCAGGCGGAACATACCCACCAGGCCGAAGGACAGGCCCAGGTAGAGCAACCCGGCAATCCCGAAGGCCTGGAAGGTCATGAAGGTCGCGGAATTGGCATCCCGGGCGACCTTGAGGATGTCCGGGATGGTGGCGGTAAAGGCCACCGATGTGGCATGCAACATCAGGATCACTTCATTGCTGTAGTACGGCAGTGCCCGGCGCAATGCCGAGGGCAGGATCAAGCGCACGGCCAGGCGCCAGCCACTCAGGCCATAGGCGTGAGCCGCCTCGATTTCACCGTAGGGAATGCTGCGAATCGCCCCGGCGAAAATCTCCACGGTGTAGGCACAGGTGTTGAGCACGAACGCCAGCAAGGTGCAGTTCATCGCGTCGCGGAAGAAGGCTTCCAGCAAGGGCTGCTCACGCACCACCGCCATGCCGTAGATCCCGCTGTAGCAGATCAACAACTGGATATAGAGCGGTGTGCCGCGAAAGACATAGGTGAAGAACTGCACCGGCCAGCGCAACAGCAGGTTGCGCGACACCCGCAACAGCGCCAATGGCAGCGACAGGACAAACCCGATGCCGATGCTCGCGCACAACAGCCATAGGGTCATGGCCAGGCCAGTCAGGCCCTCGCCGTCAGTGAACAGGAAGGGTTGCCAGTATTCCCGGAACAACTCGATCATCGCGCCGACTCCCGCACACCGAGGTTGAAACGTCGCTCCAGGCAACGCAACACGTAGTTCGAGGCACTGGTGATCAGCAGGTAGAGCAACGCCGCCAGCACCAGGAAATACATCATGTTGAAGGTACTTTTACCGGCATCCTGGGCAACCTTGACCAGATCGGCGAGGCCGATGATCGACACCAGCGCCGTGGCCTTGAGCAATACCAGCCAGTTATTGCCCAGGCTCGGCAGGGCGAAGCGCATCATCTGCGGGAAGACCACGCAGCGGAACCGCTGCCAGGCGCTCAGCCCATAGGCGGTGGCGGCCTCGGTCTGGCCATGGGGAATGCTCAGGATGGCGCCACGGAAGGTCTCGGTGAAATACGCGCCGTAGATGAAGCCCAGGGTCACGACCCCCGCCACGAAGGGATCGATTTCCACGTAGGGCCAGTCCATGGCCTCGGTCAGATGGCTAAGCCAGCCTTGCAGGCTGTAGAAAATCAGCAGCATCAGCACCAGGTCCGGAATACCGCGAATCAGCGTGGTGTAGAGGGTCGCCGGCAGATTGAACAGCCGCAGCGGCGAAAGCCTGGCCGTGGCGCCAAGCAAGCCCAGGGCCATGCTCACCAACAGCGACAACGCCGAGAGCTTGGCGGTGACCCACACCCCATGCAGCAGCAGTGGGCCATAGCCCTGCAGGCCGGAAGCAGCCAGGCCGAAGAATTCTAGAAAGGTCGTCACATCGATCACCCGTCTTCCAGCGCCACGCCCCGGCGCCGCACGGCCAGGGACCGTACGGGGGGCGTGGGAGCCGGGATCAGTTGTTGTAGAGGTCCAGGTCGCCGAAGTATTTCTTCTGCAGCTGGGCGTAGATGCCCTTCTCATGCAGCGCCTTGATTGCGCTGTTGAGCATGCCCTTGAGCTCGTCATTGCCCTGGCGCACACCGATGGCGATGTCCATCGGGATCAGCGGATCAGTGATCCCCGCGCTGTTCTGGAAGGCCGCGCCCTGGGGCGACTTGAGGAAACTCATTTCTGCCTGCAGCTTGTCCTGGATCGAACCGTCGAGACGCCCGTAGACCAGATCGGCATAGACCTGGTCCTGATTCTGGTAGGCGCGGATCTTCACCCCGCCTGGTGCCAGGCGTGCCTTGGCATAGGCCTCCTGGATGGTCCCCTGCATATAGCCGATGGTCTTGCCCTTCAAGGATTCGGCGGTCGGTTGCAGCCCCGCGTCCTTGCGGGTGACGATGGCGGTCGGGCCGGCGTAGAGCCGATCAGTGAAGTCGATCTGCTTCTTGCGCGGCTCGGTGACGGTCATCGACGACTCGATGGCGTCGAACTTGCCGGCCTTGAGTGCCGGGATCAGGCCGTCGAAGTCATTACTGACCCAGACGCACTTGAGCTTCAGCTCGGCGCAGATGGCATTGCCCAGGTCGATACCGAAACCCTCCACGCCACCGTCGGCGGTGCTGGATTCAAACGGCGGGTAAGACGGATTGGTGCCGAAGCGCAGTTCTTTCCACTCCTTGGCGCTTGCGCCGCCGCAGCAAAGCGCCAATGCCAGTACAGGTAAGGTCAGCCATGTATGAGTCATCTTCAGAGTCCCGGATTTATTTGAAGTTATCGTGTGCGAGCGGATGCCGGCACACTTTTGGACAGGGGCAGAGAATGGGCGGCCAATGCCGCGCTATCGTTCTTATTGTTATTGAATGAGCCCACGCCTTTAAGGATCGGGGCCCGTCCTCTTGCGAGCGTTCGCGGGAACGTCAGCGCAAGGAGGCCAGAATGCCAACTCGAAGAACCGAGCGGGTGTCGTAAGACCGCGCCAAAACAGCCGGAAAAAGCCCGTGACGAAGCGGCCACAGCCGATCCTGTCGCGACACTCCGCGCAGCGCGGCCATAATTCGCTTTGCAGTCCAGGCACGGCTAAGGTCTAGAGACGGCATAGGTGCTCGCAGCGCGCCCAGGCAAAAATGCAGACTCGACCTGCGATTATTCCGGTTGTACAGGGCAAATTTGCACTGTTACGATCGGGCATCGTTCGCCCGCCGAACACACCAAAAAGACAATAAAAGCAGGGAGTTAGTGATGACTGCTCGGGTTTCATCCTCCGCCACCCAGGACCTCGACGTCCCGGACGCCGACGTCCTGGCCGACGTGCGCAACCATATCGGTCACCTGACCCTCAACCGCCCCGCCGGCCTCAACGCCCTCACCCTGGACATGATCCGCGCCCTGCAGCAGCAGCTCGATGCCTGGGCCCACGACCCGCAGGTACACGCGGTGGTCTTGCGCGGGGCCGGCGAGCGGGCCTTCTGTGCCGGCGGCGATATCCGTTCGCTGTATGACAGCTACCAGAGCGGCGGGCGCCTGCACCAAGACTTTTTCGTCGAGGAATACGCCCTGGACCTGGCCATCCACCACTACCGCAAACCGATACTGGCGCTGATGGACGGCTTTGTCCTCGGCGGCGGCATGGGCCTGGTGCAAGGCGCCGACCTGCGAGTGGTCACCGAGCGCAGCCGACTGGCCATGCCGGAAGTTGCCATCGGCTATTTCCCGGATGTCGGCGGTAGTCATTTCCTGCCGCGCATTCCCGGCGAGCTGGGCATCTACCTGGGGGTCAGCGGCGTGCAGATCCGCGCGGCCGATGCCCTCTACTGCGGTCTGGCCGACTGGTACCTGACCAGCGACAAACTGGCGCAACTGGATGAGCGCCTCGACCGGTTGCAATGGCATGAAACGCCGCTCAAGGACCTCCAGGGCCTGCTGGCGAAACTCGCCGTGCAAACCCTGCCCGAGGCGCCGCTGGACGCATTGCGCCCGGCCATCGACCACTTCTTCGCCCTGCCGGATGTCCCGAGCATGGTCGAGCAACTGCGCGAAGTCACCGTCGCCGACAGCCATGAGTGGGCCCGGGAAACCGCCGACCTGCTGGAGACCCGCTCGCCCCTGGCCATGGCCGTGACCCTGGAAATGCTCCGGCGCGGCCGCCATCTGGCCCTGGAAGACTGCTTCGCCCTGGAGCTGCACCTGGATCGCCAGTGGTTCGACCGCGGTGACCTGATGGAAGGCGTGCGCGCCCTGCTGATCGACAAGGACAAGCACCCACGCTGGAACCCCGCGACCCTGCGCGAACTGGATGCCGAGCATGTCGCCAGCTTTTTCCATGGCCTCGACGCGAGCAGGAACTGAACCATGTACGATATCGAACTGAGCGAAGAACAAGTGATGATCCGCGATATGGCCCGGGACTTTGCCCGTGGCGAGATCGCGCCCCACGCCCAGGCCTGGGAAAAGGCCGGTTGGATCGATGACGGCCTGGTCGCCAAGATGGGCGAGTTGGGCCTGCTGGGCATGGTGGTCCCCGAAGAATGGGGCGGCACCTATGTCGATTACGTGGCCTACGCCCTGGCCGTGGAAGAAATTTCCGCCGGTGACGGCGCCACCGGCGCGCTGATGAGCATTCATAACTCGGTCGGCTGCGGGCCGGTCCTCAACTACGGTAGCCAGGCCCAGAAGGAAACCTGGCTGGAACGGCTCGCCACGGGCCAGGCCATCGGCTGCTTCTGCCTGACCGAACCCCAGGCCGGTTCCGAAGCCCACAACCTGCGAACCCGCGCCGAACTGAAGGACGGCGAGTGGATCATCAATGGCGCCAAGCAGTTCGTCAGCAACGGCAAGCGCGCCGAACTGGCGATTGTCTTTGCCGTCACCGATCCCAATCTGGGCAAGAAAGGCCTCTCGGCGTTCCTGGTGCCCACTGATACGCCGGGCTTTATCGTCGACCGTACCGAACACAAGATGGGCATTCGCGCCTCCGACACCTGCGCGGTAACCCTCAACCAGTGCCGCGTGCCCGAGGCCAACCTGCTGGGCGAACGCGGCAAGGGCCTGGCGATTGCCTTGTCGAACCTGGAAGGCGGACGCATCGGGATCGCCGCCCAGGCACTGGGGATCGCCCGTGCGGCGTTCGAAGCGGCGCTGGCCTATGCCCGCGAGCGGGTGCAGTTCGACAAACCGATTATCGAGCACCAGAGCATCGCCAACCTGCTGGCCGACATGCACACCCGGATCAATGCCGCACGCCTGCTGATCCTGCATGCGGCGCGCCTGCGCAGTGCCGGCCAGCCATGCCTGTCGGAAGCTTCACAGGCCAAGCTGTTCGCCTCGGAAATGGCCGAGAAGGTCTGCTCCTCGGCCATGCAGATTCATGGGGGGTACGGCTATCTGGAAGATTATCCGGTGGAGCGGTATTACCGGGATGCGCGGATCACGCAGATCTATGAGGGGTCGAGCGAGATCCAGCGGATGCTGATTGCGCGGGAGTTACGGCATTACCTCGTGTAAGACAGCAAGATTTGTAGCGGGCTTGCGGACGCCATCGCCGGCAAGCCAGCTCCCACAGGGTTGTGGTTGGACCACTGATTAGTGGCCAACCGATACCTTGTGGGAGCCGGCTTGCCGGCGATGGCGATCCAACAATCAACGCAGAACTTACTGATCCTTGAACTGCGCCTCACGCTTGGCAATAAACGCCGCCATGCCTTCCTTCTGATCCAGGGTGGCAAACGCCGCATGGAACACCCGGCGCTCGAAACGCACACCTTCCGACAGGCTGACCTCGAACGCGCGGTTGACGCTTTCCTTGACCATCATGCTGATCGGCACCGATTTACCGGCAATCAACGCCGCGACCTTCAGCGCTTCCTCAAGCAGTTCATCGGTCGGCACAATCCGCGCCACAATCCCGCAACGCTCGGCTTCCACGGCATCGATAAAGCGCCCGGTCAGGCACATTTCCATGGCCTTGGCCTTGCCCACCGCACGGGTCAGGCGCTGGGTGCCGCCCATGCCCGGCAGCACGCCGAGGTTGATTTCCGGCTGGCCGAACTTGGCGTTGTCGCCGGCCAGGATAAAGTCGCACATCAGGGCCAGCTCACAGCCGCCGCCCAAGGCAAAACCGGACACCGCGGCGATAATCGGCTTGCGCCGGTTGGCTACCCGGTCGCTGTCGCTGAACAGATCGTCCAGGTAGATCTGCGGATAAGTCAGCTCGGCCATTTCCTTGATATCAGCGCCCGCCGCAAAGGCTTTTTTCGAGCCGGTCAGCACGATGCAACCAATGTTCGGATCGGCTTCCAGTGCGTCCAGCGCCTGGTTCAATTCGCCGATGATCTGGGCGTTCAGGGCGTTGAGCGCCTGCGGGCGGTTCAGGGTAATCAGGCCGACACGGTCCTTGATGTCCAGCAGAATGGTTTCATAACTCATCGATAGATTCCTTGATCACAGGTTGCGCGAAATGACCATGCGCTGAATGTCGCTGGTGCCTTCGTAAATCTGGCAGACCCGCACGTCGCGATAGATCCGCTCCAGCGGGAAGTCGCTCAAATAGCCATAGCCGCCCAGGGTTTGCAAGGCTTGCGAGCAGACTCGCTCAGCCATTTCCGAAGCGAACAGCTTGGCCATGGAGGCTTCCACCAACGCCGGCTTACCGCTGTCACGCAGCGCCGCCGCGTAGTGCACCATCTGCCGGGCCACGGCGATCTGGGTGGCCATGTCCGCCAGGCGGAAGGCCACGGCCTGGTGCTCGATCAGCGCCTTGCCGAAGCTTTCCCGCTCGCGGGCATAATCGCGGGCAGCCTCGAAGGCGGCCCGGGCCATGCCCACCGATTGCGCGGCGATGCCGACCCGTCCGCCTTCCAGGTTGGCCAAGGCGATGCGGTAGCCCTCGCCCTCCTCGCCCAGACGGTTGGCCACCGGCACCTTCACCTCCTCGAAGAGGATCTGGCAGGTGTCGGAGGCATGCTGGCCGAGCTTGTCCTCAACCCGGGCAACGATGTAGCCCGGCGAGTCGGTGGGCACGATAAAAGCACTGATACCGCGCTTGCCAGCGTCCGGATCGGTCACTGCGAAGACGATCACCACCCCGGCGTTCTGCCCGGAGGTGATGAACTGCTTGCAGCCGTTGAGCACGTAGTGGTCGCCCACGAGCTTTGCCCGGGTCTTCAGGCCGCTGGCATCAGAGCCGGCCTGGGGTTCGGTCAGGGCGAAGGCGCCGAGCATCGCACCGCTGGCCAGTGGCGGCAGGAAACGGGCTTTCTGCTCTTCAGTACCAAACTTGAGGATCGGTACACAACCGACCGAGTTGTGCACGCTCATGATGGTCGAGCAGGCGCCGTCGCCGGCGGCGATTTCCTCCAGGGCCATGGCATAGGCCAGGTAGCCGGTGTCGCAGCCGCCCCACTGCTCCGGGACCAGCATGCCGAAAAAGCCCAGCCCGGCCATTTCGCCGATGGCCTCTTTCGGAAAGCGGTGCTCGCGGTCCCACTCGGCGGCGAAGGGTTTCAAGCGTTCCTGGGCAAAGTCCCGGGCCGCTTCGGCAATCTGTTTTTGCTCATCGCTGGGTAACATGGCAACTCCTAGTACAGGCACTCGACGGCCATGGCCGTGGCTTCACCGCCGCCGATGCAAATGGCCGCGACACCGCGCTTCAGGCCTTTCTGGCGCAGGGCCGAGAGCAGGCTGACCAGAATCCGCGCGCCGGACGCACCGATCGGATGGCCCAGGGCACAGGCGCCGCCGTGGACGTTGACCTTGTCGTGGTGCAGCTCCAGCTTTTGCATGGTCACCAGGGTAACCACGGCGAAGGCTTCATTGATTTCAAAACGGTCGACCTGGTCCAGGGACCAGCCGGTTTTCTTCATCAGTTTCTCGATCGCACCCACCGGGGCCACCGGGAACAGGCCCGGGGTATCGGCAAACGCCGCATGCCCGCGAATCACCGCCAGGGGCGTGAGGCCACGCTTCTGCGCTTCGGACTGGCGCATCAGCACCAGCGCCGCCGCACCGTCGGAAATCGAACTGGAGTTCGCCGCCGTAACCGTGCCCCCCTGGCGGAACGCCGGCTTCAGGCTGGCAATCTTGTCCAGCTTGGCCTTGGGTGGCTGTTCGTCGTCGCTGATCAACCGCTGCTCCTTGCCCACGGTGACCGTCAGCGGCACGATTTCCGCGCGGAAGCGGCCCTCGCGGATAGCTTCCTGGGCACGGGTCAGGGACGCCACGGCAAAGGCATCCTGGGTTTCGCGGCTGAAACCGTGGGTTTCGGCGCAATCCTCGGCGAAGGTGCCCATCAGGCGGCCCTTGTCGTAGGCATCCTCAAGGCCGTCGAGAAACATATGGTCGAGCACCTGGCCATGGCCCATGCGGTAGCCGCTACGAGCGCGGTCCAGCAGGTAGGGCGCGTTGGACATGCTTTCCATGCCGCCGGCCACCACCACTTCGGCGCTGCCGGCCACGAGCATGTCGTGGGCGAGGATGGTCGCTTCCATGCCAGAGCCGCACATCTTGTTCAGGGTGGTGCAGCGGGTGGACTTGTCCAACCCGGCGCCAAGGGCCGCCTGGCGAGCCGGGGCCTGACCGAGGCCGGCGGACAGCACGCAGCCGAACAGCACGTGCTCGACTTCGCCCGGCGCCAGTTCGGCACGCTCGACGGCGGCACGGATCACGGCGGCGCCCAATTGCGGCGCGCTGAGGCTTTTCAGGTCGCCCTGGAAGCCGCCCATGGGGGTGCGCACGGCACTGACGATAACAATGGGGTCGTTGGCAGTCATGATCGATTCTCCTATTTCGCGGCCATGCGCAAGGCGCCGTCGAGACGGATCACCTCGCCGTTGAGCATGCTGTTTTCAATGATATGCCGCACCAGCGCGGCGTACTCGCTGGGTTTGCCCAGGCGCGCAGGGAACGGTACGCCGGCCGCAAGCGAGGCGCGGACTTCCGGGCTCATGCCGGCCATCATCGGGGTTTCGAAAATGCCCGGGGCGATGGTCATCACCCGAATGCCGAAGCGAGCCAGCTCGCGGGCGGCCGGCAGGGTCAGGCTGACGATGGCGCCCTTGGAGGCGGCGTAGGCGGCCTGGCCAATCTGGCCATCATAGGCGGCGGCGGAAGCGGTATTGATGATCACCCCACGCTCGCCGTCGGCATTCGCTTCGGTTTCGGCAATGGCGGCGGCGGCCAGGCGCAGCAGGTTGAAGCTGCCGATCAGGTTGACGTTGATCACCTGGCTGAAGCTTTCCAGCAGGTGCGGGCCGTTCTTGCCGAGGATCTTCTCGCCACGCACGATGCCGGCACAGTTGACCAGGCCGTGGAGACCGCCAAAGGCCTCGACCGCGGCCTGTACCGCCGCCTGGGCCTGGGCTTCCTGGGTGATGTCCGCGACCACGCTGCGGGCTTGCGCGCCGAGCTTTTGCGCCTGGGCGGCGACGGACTCGGCATTGAGGTCCACCAGCATCACCTTGGCGCCGGCAGCCACCAGCATTTCAGCGGTGGCCGCACCGAGGCCGGAAGCCCCACCGCTGACCATGAAAGCCTTGTCTTTAATGTCCATTGCACTGTCCTTCGTTAAAACCGTAAGTGATTCTGATGACCGACGCGATCCCCTGTAGGCGCTCCGCCAAACTGTCTTCGTACCCAGCCTTTGTCAGAGCGGGCTTGCCAGCGATGAGGCCCGCAAGCCTTGCATCGCCTGTCCGGCCGCCATCGCCGGCAAGCCGGCTCCTACAAAGGGTTCGTCTATTCAGGTCGCGGCCTGGGCCTTGGCGATCTCCTGATTACGCAAGATAAAACGTTGCAACTTGCCGCTCGGGGTCTTGGGCAACTCGTCGACGAATTCGATTTCCCGGGGGTAGGCATGGGCCGCCAGGCGCTTGCGCACATACTGGCGCAATTCCTCGGCCAACTGCGGCTCGGCACGGTAGCGCGCACCAAGCACGACAAAGGCCTTCACCACCTCGGTGCGTTCCGGGCAAGGCTTGCCGACCACCGCCGCCTCCACCACCGCCGGATGCTCCACCAGGGCGCTTTCGACATCGAACGGGCCGACCCGATAACCCGAAGTGGTAATCACATCATCGCTACGCCCTACAAAGCTGATGCTGCCGTCGCTATTCAGTTCCACGGTGTCGCCGCTGAGGTAGTACTGGCCGACAAAGGCCGTGGTCTCGAAGCCCTGGTAACCGTTGAACCAGAACATCGGCGACTGGGAGCGATCCAGCGCGAGAATCCCCGGCTGCCCGACCGCCAACTCCCGCTGCTGCTCATCCAGCACCACGATGCGATGCCCCGGCGAGGCGAACCCCGCCGAGCCGACATGCACCGGATGCTCAAGGCCATGGTGGTTGCACAGCACCATGCCCATTTCGGTCTGGCCGTAGTGATCGAGAATGGTCACTCCCAGGTTGTCGGCGAACCAGCGGATCACTTCCGGGTTCAGTGGTTCGCCGGCACTGCTGACCACCCGCAGGCGGCCCTTGACCTTGCTGGCGAAGGCATCGCCGGCGGCAATCAGCAGGCGGTAGGCCGTGGGCGATCCGGTGAGGTTGGTGATGCCGTATTTCTCGATGATCCGGCAGGTGCTTTCCACCGTGAACGGGCCATCGTAGAAGGTGATCGGGTGGCCCGTGCCCAGCGGCCCGGTGATACCGAAGTACAGGCCGTAGGCCCACCCCGGATCGGCAACGTTCCAGAATGCGTCGTCAGGGCGCAGGTCGACCGCGTCGCGGGTGTAATTCTGGAATGCGATGATCGCCTTGAGCGGTACTTCCAGAGGTTTCGCCGGCCCCGTGGTGCCCGAGGTGAACATCAGCAGAAAGGGGTCCTCGCCCGTGAGCAGCACTGGCTCGCAGTAGGCCGGGTAGTTGTCCAGTTCGGCCCAGAAGCTGAAATCGCCGCGTACGATGCCCTGGCCCTTGGCGCCGCCGACCGTGACAATGGCCGGGCAGTCGGCGACTTCGCTGAGTTTTTCCCGATTGACCGCGTCGGTGACCACCAGCTTGGCGCCGGAGCTGCCCAGGCGGTGCTCGATGGCCTTGGGGCCGAAGGCGGTGAACAGTGGCTGGTAGACGGCGCCGATACGCCAGGTGGCGAACAGCGCGATCAAGAGTTCGACATTGCGCGGCAACAGCGCGGCAACCTTGTCGCCACGGCGCACGCCTTGGGCCAGCAGAAAGTTGGCGAAACGTGCGGCCTGGTCCTGCAACTCGCTGAACGTGTAAACCGCGCTACTGCCGTCGCGGCCCTCCCAGAACAGCGCGATACGCCCCGGCAAGGCATGCCGGTCGCAGCATTCGACACAGGCGTTGAGCGCCGTCAAAGTCCCTTTGAGGCCCGTTTGGGCTGCTTGCTGATAATCGAAGTCCGCGGTGGCGGTCTGATAGTCGCGCATGTCCAGAATCTCTCGGTCTTGTTATTGGAAGGAACCGTAGAAAAATCCTGGAAATAGTCGCGCTGTCAGGGACTTGGGACAATGGTCAAAGCTTTCAACCTGATTGACTGGTTTGGCCAATAAGCGGCCTCGACCTGTAGGGGCCGGCGTGTGTCGTGGGAGCGGAGCTTGCCCGCGAAGAGGCCCTTGAGCCTTGCGCAGCCCATCCGGACGTCATCGCCAGCAAGCCGGACCAAGAAGGCCTAGTGCGCCTCGTTGAGAATCAGGCTGCGGTAATGCCCCGGGTTGGACCCAGACCATTTGCGAAAGGCCTTGTAGAACGAACTGGCATCGGCAAAGCCCAGCCGGGTGGCGATCTCGGCAAAGCTGATCGACGGCTCCGCCAGCCAGGCAATCGCCCACTCCTTGCGCACGCTGTCCTTGAGACCCTGGTAGGTCTGCCCTTCTTCCGCCAGCCGCCGCCGCAGGGTCGAGGCCGACATGCACAATTGCACGGCCAGTCCTTCGGTTTCCGGCCACTCTTCGGCCGGCAGTTGCCGCAGGTCCAGCTTGATGCGGCTGGCCAGGCTCTGGGCATCGCGGTACTTGACCAGGATATTGGCCGGCGCCAGCGCCAAAAAGCGTTGCAACTCCTCGGCACTGCGCTTGATCGGCAGGTCCAGGCAGTCGGCGGAAAAAATCATCCGCGTGCGTGGCCGGTCGAAGCGCAGGTTCTCGGAAAACATCACCCGATAGTCCTCGCAGTAATCCGGCTCGGCACAGCGCAGCTCGATGGCCAGGATCGGGATACGCCGCCCGGCCAGCCAGCAAGCCACGCCATGCACGATCATCCAGTAGGCGAAGTAGGTAAACGGCCGCCGCCCCTGCCCTTGCGGTTCCAGCAGGACGATTTCCGCCAGGCTTTGCCGGTGCACCAATTGGGCCGGCAGGCGCTCGAGCATCAACGAGAGGAAACCCAGCACCGAGTCCAGCCCGGCCGCCACCGTCGGCTGCGCCATGCCGGCGCGACACAGGTAGGCGAAACTGCCGGAGCGCAGCTTGCGCGGGTCCATGCCAAAGAACTCGTCATCGTTGCGCCGCGCCAACAGTCGCCACAGCCGGGCGTAATCACTGGCCGGTACGCGGGCATCGGGCTGCTCCAGCAAGTGCGTGGCAATCCCGACCTTGTTCAGGACCTCCTCGGTGGCCGCTCCCGGGGCGCAACTCTGCAACAGTGCCTCACGCACCAGCGGGATGGAGATGGTGTCTTTTTCCAACATTGGCTGTCGCTCAAGCCTTGTGCTGATCCTTGTGACGGCCATCTTAGGCAGCGCCGAACAAAAAGCCAGCGTGAACCCCTCATAAAATCCTCAGCAGCACCGATAGCCTTGGCTTTGTTATGATCCGCGGCCAGTGCGGAACCGCCTTTTCAGGGAGCTTTATTCAGTATGGTCGTAGGAATGGCTTTGCACAGTGGCACCCCTCCTGTACCCCTGCCATTTTTGGTGGCTGATCGATGAGTTGCTGGGAAATTCTCGGGCTGTCAGCGGACACCGATACCCGCGGCATCAAGCGCCAATACGCGACCCTGCTCAAACAGACCCGCCCGGACGACGACCCGGAGGGCTTCCAGCGGCTACGCGAAGCCTACGAGCAGGCCCTCGACTGGAACGCGCAGGCGTCGGAGCCGGCAGCTGTCGTCGAACCGGTTCTGTATACCAGCGAAACCGGCCTGTCCCCTGCTCCCGCGGGCCCCAGCGCTGCGCAACGGGTCGCCAGCGAATTGCTCGAAGGCATCACCCCGGCCTTGCTCGACGAGCGTTTTTCCCGGGCGCTCGTCTATTACTGTCAGCGCGAGTTCGAGGAACAACTGCTGCTGCGCTGCCTGGAACCCGGGCAGGACTTCCGGGCCCTCGCCCACTGGGGGTTGGAACATTTCAAGTGGCTGAGCCCCTGGCAACGCAACGACTTGCCGCGACACACGTTGCTTGAACTCGATCGACGGCTGTTCAAAAACTTCGAAGAGCCCCTGGCGGACCTGCTCGGGCGCGGGGATATCGAAGGGTTCTGGCGCGAATACTACAACCTGGAGCAGCTCGATTGGCTCAAGAGCCTGGGGCAGCGGGAGCGCCTCAATGCGCTGCTGGCGAAGTTGCTGCTGGAAAGCCCGTTCTGGTCGGCCAAGCTGTTCAACTCCGTCTGCAAGCTCAATCACTGGAACACCGGCAGCTTCACGCCGAACTGCCCGGAGCCCTACTGGACACGCCTGCTGGAGCGCAGCCGCAGCGAAACCTTCCTGTCCAACCAGCAACACCGTCTCGACCTGCCGCCGGACACCCCCGACAACCGGGTCGCACAGCTGTTGTTTGCCGATATGACCCTGGCCCAGCGCCACGGCTTCTCTCGCCGCTTCCATAAAGAAGACTGGCAGGCCTGCCATCAACTGGCCCGATCGATACAAGCCAGCCATCCACGACTGCAAAGCCTGCTGCCCGGTGCCGATGCCTTTTTCTGGCGCGAATGGGAGTCTCCTGGTACCGGTTGGCTCGGCTTTGCCGCCGTGATGCTGGCCGGCGGCGTGGCGGCGGTGCAGCACAAGCTGCTGCCGGGCAGCGGGCTGAACGAAACCGCCAGCGCCATTGTGCTCTGGTCGCTGCTGCTCTGCGGGCTGAACGGCATCCTGTTGTTGTACTGGCCCGGTATCGCCGACACCCTGTGGACGCTCGACCAACGCCTGAGCCAGCGCCTGTCGGCAAGACTCAGCCCGCGCCGCCCGCCGCCACTGATACTGCGTGAGCTGCTGCCCTGCTGGATGGTGGCCGGTGTCATTGGCGCCTGCTTCGGTATCGTCCCGCTGCTTGCCTACGGTGGCGCGATGCTGGGGATGGCCTGGCTCGACCGCCCCGCTAAAAGCCGCGCCACCCCGAAGACAGCCTCGGCCCGCCCGACTTCCTGGTGGCTGGCCTGGGGTCTGATACTGAGCGTCACCCTGGGCACCCTGGCACTGTATGCCGCTCACGGCCTGACCGTCGCCGGGCGCAACCAGGGCCTGCAACCTTGGCCCGAACGCCTGTGCAGTCGAATACCCGCCAGCGTCGAAGACTGCCGCCCGCCGGCGACCCAGGAACAATGGTACGGCAAGGAGTCCCACTGATGGACAGACGCTGGTTTCTTACCTTCGGCGTGGTGCTGATCGGCCTGATCTATGTGGCCATCGGTACCGAACAGCAGCAGAGCCGCTTCGGCCTTTGGCTCGACCGCCAAAGCAGCGAGGAAATCGCCGAGGCCAATGCACTGCGGCCGTTGATCAAATGCATCAACGTTGCCGATGTGTCCTGGCGGCTCGACCGAGTGCCTCAGACCACCAATAACAGCGGTGACTTCCTCTACTTGCAACGCCATGATCTCAACGCGATACGACATGACATCTGCAAGCCGGCCATCGCCTTAAAGGTCAATCTACTCAAAGGTACGCAGCAGCTAGGGCCGGTGGTGGATCGCTATACCTCGACACTCGCCGATGTACTGGAACGTCACCAGGAACTACAACGCGATTCTCCAGCGAGCGCCAAACTCGGCTGGAACGTCCATGAGAAATACTATGATGGAAAGATCGAAGCGTTTCTACCGGCCTCCAACGCGCTGCGCCACGAACTCGAATGGCTCGATCTCGCACTACGCGCGAAACAGCTCAAACAGTTGGAGCTGCGATTGGGCCATGACCTTCACTGGCACCTGTTGAACTACATGATTCAGGCCCGGCAGAGTGTGAACCGCCTGACCGAAGCCGCCGATAGCCAGCAGTTGGACCTGCCCCTGCTGAGCGCTACCAGCGAGACTGTGCGCCAGGCCAGACAAGCCGGCGAGAGCTATCTCGACAGCCTCCCCAGCAATCACCGCCGAGGCCCGGTTCAGGAGCTGTGGTCCTTGCTGGAACAGCCTGCGCAGCGTTACCAGGCGGCCCTCGAGCAACTGGCGACGGACTGGCGTAACCAAGCCGAACCGCAAGTGCTAAGCGACGACTTCTGGAACGTGACCCACCGCTACGATGTCCTGCTGGACCGCTACAACAATCGGGCGGATGTCGATTTCTAGCCCTCGGTTCGAAACCGCCACAGCAACCAGGGCGACGGTCGGCGTGGCGGTTCCTCGGATGAAAGCGTGAAGTCATCGCCGCGCAATGACCTAACCTGTCCAACAACACACTTCATGAACAGGCGCACCACGCTTTGCGCCTTGCCCTGCGCGCTGTGGGTCTTAGGATGTACGCAACAATCATAAGGAGTCATTCCATGTTCGCCGGATTCCAGAAAGACCAGCGCCACGTCAACGGTGTGGACATTGCCTACCGCATCGGCGGCAGCGGGCCGGGCCTGCTCCTGCTGCACGGCCACCCGCAGACGCATGTCATCTGGCACAAAATCGCCGGCGAGCTGGCCAAGCACTTCACCGTGGTCGCCGCCGACCTGCGCGGCTATGGCGACAGCGCCCGGCCAGCGGCCGACGAGCAGCATCTGAACTACTCCAAGCGCGAGATGGGGCGTGACGGCGTGGCCCTGATGAAGGCCCTGGGTTTCAGCGAGTTCTCGGTCCTGGCCCACGACCGCGGGGCCCGCGTGGCCCATCGCCTGGCCCTCGACCACCCGGCGATCGTGCAACGCATGGTGTTGCTGGATATCGCCCCGACCCTGTCGATGTACGCCCAGACCGACGAAGCCTTTGCCCGTGCCTACTGGCACTGGTTCTTCCTGATCCGCCCGGCCCCCTTGCCGGAAACCCTGATCGAAGCCAACCCGGAACAATACCTGCGCAGTGTGATGGGCAGTCGCAGTGCCGGCCTCAAGCCCTTTACCGACGAAGCCTTCAGCGAATACCTGCGCTGCATCAGCCTGCCCGGTAGCGCGCGCGGCATCTGTGAAGACTACCGCGCCAGCGCCAGCGTCGACCTGGAACACGACCGCGCCGACATCGAGGCCGGACGCAAGCTGAATAGGCCGCTGCTGGTGCTCTGGGGCGCCGAAGGCACTGTCGGTCGCTGCTTCGATCCACTGCGCGAATGGCAACAGGTCGCCACCGATGTGCGCGGCAAGGCCCTGCCCGGCGGGCACTACCTGGCCGAAGAGATCCCGGAACAGCTGCTCGGCGAAGTCCTGACCTTCCTGCGCTGAACAGCCTGACTCAAAGGACCTGATCCACCCTTCCCCCAGTGGGCTGGCGCAAGCCGCCCATAACGGGATCGGCTTGCCCAAAAACCGTGACGAGATAATAACAATGACAATCCGCAAACTGCTGGGAACCCTGTATGTCCAGGTGGTCATCGCCATTGTGCTGGGGGTGCTGATCGGCAACCACTGGCCGCAGACCGGCATCGACCTCAAGCCCCTGGGCGACGGTTTTATCAAGCTGATCAAGATGATCATCGGCCCGATCATCTTCTGCACCGTGGTCTCCGGCATCACCAGCATGCACGACGTGAAACAGGTCGGGCGGGTCGGCGGCAAGGCCCTGCTGTACTTCGAAATCGTCTCCACCTTCGCGCTGGCGATCGGCCTGCTGGCGGCCCATATACTGCATCCGGGTGCGGGTTTCAATGTCGACGTGAAAACCCTCGACAGCGCCGCCATCGCCGGTTTTGTCGGCCAGGCCCAGCATGGCGAAGGCATCACCGGCTTCCTCCTGCATGTGATCCCCACCACCTTCTTCGACGCCTTCTCCCAGGGCGAGATTCTGCCGGTGCTGTTCGTCTCGATCCTGTTCGGCCTGGCGCTGGTGATGGTCGGTGAAAAGGCCCGCCCATTGGTCGGCGTGGTTCACCAGGCCAGCGAAGTATTTTTCCGCATTGTCGGCATGATTGCCCGGGTGGCGCCGATCGGCGCGTTTGGCGCGATGGCCTTCACCATCGGCAAGTACGGCCTGGGCTCGCTGCTGCCGCTGATGAAGCTGGTAGGCACCTTCTACCTGACTGCCTTCATCTTCGTCACCTGCGTCTTGGGCAGCATCGCCCGTTATGCCGGTTTCAGCATCTTCCGCCTGCTGGGCTACATCAAGTCGGAACTGCTGATCGTGCTCGGCACCAGTTCCTCGGAGTCGGCCCTGCCGCAGCTTATCCAAAAGTTGGAAAGCCTGGGCTGTTCCAAAGGCGTGGTGGGCATCGTGGTGCCGACCGGCTACACCTTCAACCTCGACGGCACCAATATCTACATGACCCTGGCGGTGCTGTTCCTGGCCCAGGCAACCAATATCGACCTGACCCTGGAACAGCAGTTGACCTTGCTCGCGGTGACCATGCTCACCTCCAAGGGCGCCGGTGCGGTGGTCGGTGCGGGGTTTGTCGCCCTGGCCGCGAGCCTGGCGGTAGTGCCGACCGTGCCGGTGGCGGCGATGGTGCTGATCCTCGGGGTGGACCGGTTCATGGCCGAGTGTCGCTCCCTGACCAATATCATCGGCAACGCCGTCGCCTCGCTGGTGGTGGCGGCCTGGGAAGGGGAACTGGACCGCAGCAAGATGGCGCCGATTGCCCTCAAGCGTGGGCGCAAGGCCCAGACGGCCGATGCCACACAACCCTAAACACCCTGTAGGAGCGAGCTTGCTCGCGATGGTCAGCAACGATAACGCGGGGAGCCTGATACCCAGCGGTGTCTCGGCCACCATCGCGAGCAAGCTCGCTCCTACAGGAGGGCACGGCAGTGCTTCGCCCTACTCATCCAATGCTATTCTGGCGGCTCCTGCCGCCAGTGTTCGTTGCTTCGCCCATGAGCCAAAAGAAAGACACCGTGCCCCTGCCCGAAGACCTGCGCGTATTCCTGACCGTCATCCGCAAGGCCGGCTTTGCCGCCGCCGCCGATGAACTGGGACTGTCGCCCGCCTACGTCAGCAAACGTATCCAGATTCTCGAAACCACCCTTGCCACCCGCTTGCTGCACCGCACCAGCCGACGTATCGCCCTGACCGAGGACGGTGAACGGGTACAACGCTGGGCGGTGCGCATTCTCGAAGACTTCCAGCAACTCAACGACGAACTCTGCGAAGCCCACGACAGCCCCAGCGGCCGCCTGCACCTGTGCAGCAGCTTTGGTTTCGGACGCAATCACGTGGCTCCGGCGCTGTCGTTGCTGGCCGAGCGTTACCCGGACCTGGAGATCCGCCTGGACCTGTTCGACCGCGTGGTGGACATCGTCAGCGAGGGTTTCGACCTGGAGATCCGCGTGGGCGACGACATCCCCGGCCAGCATATCGGTCGGCGCCTGGTGAGCAATCGCCGGGTACTGTGCGCGGCACCGGCCTACCTGGAGCGGCGTGGTACGCCTCAGCAACTGAGCGACCTGGAGCAACACGATTGTCTGGTGCTCAAGGAGCGCGACAACGCCTTCGGCATCTGGAACCTGGAGCGCGACGGCAACCAGGACAGTGTGCGGGTGCGCGGACCGTTATCGTCCAACAGCGGTGAGATTGTTTTGCAATGGGCACTGGACGGACGCGGCATCCTGCTGCGCTCACTGTGGGACGTCAAACCGCTGCTGGAACAGGGTCGACTGGTGCGGGTGCTGCACGACTATACCCAGAGTGCGAATGTCTGGGCGGTGTACCCGACACGGCTGGCGTACTCGGGTAAATTGCGGGTCTGCGTGGAGTTTTTGCAGGAGCACTTTCGACAGTTGTCTATCTAGCCAGCTCCGGAACTCACCACATGAACCCCGTGTGGCGAGCGGGCTTGCCCGCTCGCCACAATGATTCCGCAGTGTGATCAACATCCTCTATCGGCCAGCCATTGCGGGATGCGTCGCTCCAGGTAGTAA
>NZ_JBWKUQ010000016.1:0-128745 GCF_059420925.1 Pseudomonas sp. GW821-FHT03C07 | reverse complement strand
ACAACCCTTGTGGGGCGGGTGGTTTCCCCCCCCCGCCACAATGAGTCAACCTCGGCTTCAAGCCAACCAGGGATTGGCCTGTAAATGCGCCCGCTCGAACGCCTTGATCTCCTCGCTCCGTTGCAAGGTGCTGCCAATGGCATCCAGCCCCAGCATCAACGCCGTCTTGCGTAACCCATCGATCTGGAACTCGATAACACTGCCATCCTGCAAACGGATCTGCTGAGCCTCAAGATCAATGCTGATCTGCGCACTCTGCGGCTGGCTCACCACCTGCCCCAAACGCTGCGCCGTGGCCTCGTCCAGGGTGATCAACAACACCCCGTTGCGCTGGCAGTTATCGTAGAAAATCCCGGCGAAACTGCTACCGATCAGCGCCCGGATCCCCATCTGCTTCAGTCCCCACACCGCATGCTCACGGCTGGAACCACAACCGAAGTTCGGCCCCACCACCATGAAGCTGGCGCCTTTCCAGGCCGGCTGGTTCAGCACGAATTCAGGATTGAGTTCACCGGAAGGTAAAAACCGCAGATCGAAGAACAAACCACGGTCCAGCCCGTTGCGATCGATGCCCTTGAGAAACTGCTTGGGCATGATCACGTCGGTGTCGATATTGGCCGCCAGCATCGGCGCGGCGTTGCCGGTGACTTGGGAAAACGGCTGCATGCTCATGGCCTTGGCTCCAGGTGGCGAATATCGATCAGGTGTCCGGCAATGGCTGCCGCGGCGACCATCGCCGGGCTCATCAAATGCGTGCGCGCGCCCGCGCCCTGACGCCCTTCAAAATTGCGGTTGGTACTGGAGGCGCAACGATCACCGGGCTCCAGCACGTCATCGTTCATCGCCAGGCACATCGAGCAACCCGACTGCCGCCACTCGAAGCCGGCGTCGATAAACACCGCCGCCAAGCCTTCGGCCTCGGCCTGATCGCGCACCTGGGTCGAACCCGGCACGATCATCGCCCGTACATGCTTGGCCACCTGCTGGCCACGCACCACACGGGCCGCATCACGCAGGTCCTCGATTCGCGCGTTGGTGCAGGAGCCAATAAAAGCATGGCTGATCACGATCTCGTTCAACGGCATGCCGGCCTCCAGCCCCATGTAGTTCAAGGCACGGCGCATGTCCTGGCGCAGGATCAGGTCGCTGATGCCTTGCGGGTCCGGCACGCGCGCACCGATGGGCGCGGCCTGGTCCGGGCTGGTGCCCCAGGTGACCATGGGCTCCAGCGCGCTGGCATCCAGTTCGACTTCGCGGTCGAACCGCGCACCGACATCCGTGTGCAGCTCCCGCCAACGGACCACGGCCTGCTCCCACAGCTCGCCTTTTGGCGCCCGGGGTTTGTCCTTGAGGTAGGCGAAGACTTTCTCGTCCGGCGCCATGAAAGCACCGCGCGCGCCCGCCTCCACCGCCATATTGCAGATGGTCATGCGTGCCTCGACGCTCAGGGTATCGATGGTCGAACCCCGGAATTCGATGGCATAGCCGGTGGCCCCGGAAGCGCCGATCTTGCCGATCAGCGCCATGATCACATCCTTGGAAGTCAGCCCCGCTGCCAGCTCGCCGCTGACCGTAACCCGCATGGTCTTCAGGCGCTTGTAGACCAGCGTCTGCGAGGCCAGCAGATGCTCGATCTCCGAGGTCCCGATACCGAAGCCAAACGCGCCGAGGGCACCATAGGTGGTGGTGTGGCTATCACCGGCGGCGACTACCATGCCCGGCAGGATAAAGCCCTGCTCCGGGGCGATCACATGCTCGATGCCCTGGCGCTTGTCGAGCACATCGAACAGTTCGATAGCGAAGTCGGCACAGTTTTCGGCCAGGTATGACACCTGCCGCGCACCGCCGGCGTCCGGCATGGCCGCAATGCGCTTGGGCGCGGTGGGGTTCACGTGGTCGACCACGGCCAGCGCGGTTTCGGCGCGCCAGACTCCGCGCTGGGCTTCACGCAGGCCGCTGAAGGCTTGCGGGCTGGTGTATTCGTTGATGACCTGACGGTCGATATACAGCAGGACATGGCCCTGATCATCGAGGCGACACACCGTATGGGAGTCGATGTGCTTGTCGTAGAGGGTTCTTGTTTGAGTCATGGTGGCGCTCGCAGGAATGAAAGTACGCGAGGCTGTCGGATCACGGCGGCAGGCCGACAGACGTCACGGTCATCATAGGCGGCGAGCACGGACCATCAATGGCGGGAGGGTGATGGCTGGGAACATGGATCGTGTTTGATCGGCGCTTGCCTGGCGCAAGCACCTGGCCGATGCAGACGGTCATCAGTGCGACAAGGGTTTCAGACCTTGGTATCGATCGACATGCTCGCGCCGGAACTGGCGAACTGCTGCAGGTTCAGCAACACGTTAATCGCCTTCTTGTATTCCGGGATCATATGATTGGAGAACTGGTCGCTGGAGCTGCCGCTTTGCAGCGTGCTGATCTGGCTGGCGAAATAGTCCAGCGCGTTGAATTTTTCGCCTGGCTTGTTTTTCGTCCCGGCGGTAGCCAGCAGGCCGGCGGTGGTCGTGCTGATCAGGCCATGTTCCTTGAGGATATTGCTGTACTTGGTCAACTGATCCGGGGTGACCGATTTCGGGTCGAAGCCCTTGAACTGCGACTGCAGCTTGTCCTTCTGCATCTGCGTGGTGTCGAGGGCGGTCGGATCCCTCGGGATGTTGTTGAGCACCTGCTTGTTCTTGATTTCCTGCAGGTTGGCGTTCTTCGTATCGGCAGCCTTGCGCTCAAACACGCGAGTACTGAGCGCGGTGGCCCAGGCGACGACTGAACCACTGCTCATACCCGACCTCCGGCCATACGGTCGCGGGAGATGTCACCGTGCTGCTGAGGTCCTTTCAAGGCGAGCATAAGCAGTGTCCTGTCAAAGGTGGAAATAAGAAATGATTCCAGTCATGTAACATGAATGTACAAATATACAATCTTTGTTACAAGACACCCATCGAAAAGATGTACTGCAATTGTGGGTTGGGGCGAAGCCAATACGACGAATAATCCACGCTCTTGGGGACTGCGCAGCCACCCAGCAGACTCACCAGCAACAGAGCGTCCAGAGCACTCAGAAAACGTGGATTCATTGCTTAATCCCCTTCTTGGCATTGCCCAATAGAAAGTCCATGTAAGCCGTCGATTCAGGGAACAAGGCTTTCTCGGTGTGGAACTGCTGCACCATCTGATCGTCCTTGCCAAGGCTGCCGTAGAGCATGCCCAGATGGACGTGATAGCCCGGTAGCGCGGCAATATTGGTGATTGGCACGCCATTGCCCGCCTGACTCAGCGTGGAGCCTCCGCTGACGGCAATCCCGCCCGCCTGGGCCAGCAACGACTGCCAGAACATCGCGTTCGCCAGAATGAACGCCAGCCCGCGCTTGGGTAATCCGCAAAAGTGTTCACGGCTCCCTGGCACTTTCTTGCACGATCGTACCTAAAGCTCGCTTACCCCAAGCCGATAACCGAACGAAGCCCTGACGAGATCAGGCCGACCGAATAATAAAAACCGCTTTGCTAGGACAGCTCCCATGCCCATGTTCCGTACGATCCAAGCCCGCTACACGCTGTTTCTGGTCCTGTTCGTTCTGCTGCTGTTCGTCCTGACCGTGGTCGGGATCAGCCAGTTGGTCGCCCCCACGTTGCGCCAGACCGAAGAACAGGTCGTACTCAACCGCGTGGCCGAAGTGGCCGAGCAGATCAAGGGCGAGTTGAACAAGGTCCAGGCCCAGCAACGCAGCATTACCCAGACCATTCCCCTGCTCGACAGCGACACCATCGACAAGGTCCTGCCCGGCCTGGTGGACCAGTACGGCGAGTTGAAGGTCTTCGGTGGCGGTATCTGGCCCCTGCCCGGTCAGCGCACGCCAGGACGGAACAAGCACAGCACCTTCTGGCATCGCGATGCCAACGGCCAGTTGAAGGTCAATACTTTCTGGAACAGTGCCGAAGCGCCCAACTATTACGAGCAACCCTGGTACAAGGGCGGCATGGCCACCCCACGCGGCCAGTGCGCCTGGGCGGCGGCCTACAAGGATGACGCCAGCCAGGAACCGCGGACCAACTGCGCCATGGCCATCCAGCGCGACGGTGCGCCGTACGGCGTCTCGACCATCGACGTGACCCTGGGTTTCTTCAACGACCTGGTGGCGCGCAAGGAAAAAGACATCGGCGGTGAAATGCTGATTGTCGAAGCCGACGGCAAGATCATCAGCAACAGCAGCCATATCAACAGCCCGGTGGTGCTCAAGAACATCAACGACCTGGCCGGCAACTCGGCCTTCGCCGCACAGGTCAAGACCGCTCTGCAAAACCGTGACGCCGCGTCCCATCGCGTGGAATTCAACAATGACGGCGTGGCCAGCACCTTCTTCATGCGCCCCATCGAAGGCACCCCCTGGTACCTCGCCACGGCCCTGCCGACCCAACTGCTCGCCGCCCAGCGCGATGACGTGCTCAATACCCTGGCCCTGCTGCAGATCCCGATGATTGTGCTGCTGGTGCTGTTGCAGGTGTATGCCATCAGCCAGCTGGTCAACCGCATGCGCGCGCTGAAGACCAATATCGACGCATTGTCCACCGGCGATGCCGACCTGACCCGGCGCATCACCATCCGCGCCGAAGACGAGCTGGGGGCCATCGGCCACTCGGTGAACCGCTTTATCGTCTACCTGCAGAACATGATCGGCGAAGTCACCCAGGCCACCGGCGACATGGCCTCAAGCCTGGACAAGCTGCAACAGACCTCGGCCCATACCAACCAGATCCTCACCCGCCACGCCTCGGAAACCGAACAGACGGTCACCGCCATCACCGAGATGAGTGCCACCGCCGACACCGTGGCGCAGAACGCCGCCGAAACCGCCGCCTTCACCCAGCGCGCCAACGAACATGCCGACCGTTCGCGGGTGGTGGTGGGCGAGGCGTCCAATAGCGTGATCGCCCTGATCGACGAAGTCTCCAGCGCCACCCATAAGGTCGAGAGCATGCAGCAGGATGCCCAGCGCATCACCGAGATTCTCGGGGTGATCGGCGCCATTGCCGGGCAAACCAACCTGCTGGCCCTGAACGCCGCCATTGAAGCCGCCCGCGCCGGCGAGCAGGGGCGTGGCTTCGCGGTGGTCGCCGACGAGGTCCGCGCCCTCGCCGCCCGGACCCAGGCCAGCACCTCGGAAATCAACGAGATGCTCACGCGCCTGACCCAGGGGGTCAGTTCGTCGGTCGCCGCCATGGAGAATACCCAGGCCAGCTGTCAGTCCGCGGCCGACGCCACCGCGCGGGTCAACGCCGGGCTCGATGAAATGGCCGGCTCCGTCAGCCATATCAACAGCCTCAGCACCCAGATCGCCACGGCTGCCGAACAGCAGAGTTCGGTCACCGAAGAGATCAACCGCAGCATGGTGCAGATCCGCCATATGGTCGATGAACTGGTCCAGAGCGGTCATGCCACCGATGCCAACACCCACAGCCTGCTGGACGCCAACAACCGCGTCAGCGCCTTGATGGGCCGCTTCAAGGTCAAGTAACACGCTGCCGCTCGTGCCCCGGAGTCGGGGCACGACCGCCGGTCTTGTGTTGGTTTTGTAAAGTACGAAATATTTTGTATCACCTATGCTCATTACTGTTTCCGCCTTTTAACAAGGATTGCAGTCGGAGCAGAGCCATGGAACCCCCC
Organism: Pseudomonas sp. GW821-FHT03C07; assembly: GCF_059420925.1. Taxonomy (NCBI): domain Bacteria; kingdom Pseudomonadati; phylum Pseudomonadota; class Gammaproteobacteria; order Pseudomonadales; family Pseudomonadaceae; genus Pseudomonas; species Pseudomonas sp. GW821-FHT03C07. Next base: position 123,074 of record NZ_JBWKUQ010000016.1, on the reverse strand, counting down.
TCTTTCCAGCCTTATGCCAAAACGCTCAGCAACAAAGTCTATATAGAAGCCGATATCGAGACGGTCTACGCCTACGTGACCCAGCCGGATCGCTGGCACGAATGGCACCCCACCTCCGTCAGCGCCGAGACCGGCATCCGTGGTCCCTTGCCCAAGGATCAGCGCTTCACCGAAGTCATCGACCTGCTGGGTTTACGGATCGAGATGAACTATCGGGTGGTCATCGCCGATGCCCCGGGCGAGTTCAAGATGGCCTTTACCTCCGCCGTGGTCGATGGCTGCATCCACTACAGTTTGTTGCGTGACGGCCGTGGCACGCTGTTTGTCCGCACCCTGCAATACATCACCGAACTGCACCTGAACGGTTTGCACGCACGCATGGTCGAGGTCTCGACGCGGGCGATGGACAACCTCAAGCACCTGTTGGAAACCCCACAGCGCTCCACGGCCTGACACCTCACAGCCCTCCGCCAATTTTGTGGGAGCTGGCTTGCCAGCGATGAGGCCATCAAGTCCTGCATTGAACTCACCGACGCCATCGCCGGCAAGCCGGGCTCCTACAGGTTCAGTGGCGCTCTCAAGAGATGCGTTAATCCAGGGTTAATCGCCGCTCACCAGCATCGCTCCGATTCTTCTGAAAATTCTGTATGTCGAATGCCCGCGCGCCCACGTCGCGATCGCCTGGAACTCGGCGCTAATCTACGACATGATCTTCACTCAGCCGGTCTATTACCCGTTCAAGGACCTGCTCGACCGGCGGGTCAGCAAACAATAATGAGGAAAGAGTGAATGCCCCTACAGATCGCGGTAATCGATGACTGGCAAGGCGTGGCCGCCGAGGCGGTGGACTGGAGTGCCTTGAGCACCGTGGGCCAGGTCAGTTTTCTCCACGACTACCCGACCGATACCGCAACCATGGCCGAGCGCCTGGGTGGTTTCGAGGTGATCTGCGTGATGCGCGAGCGCAGCCCGTTCAATGAGGCCCTGCTGCGCCAACTGCCGCGCCTGAAGCTGCTGGTGACCGGCGGCATGCGTAACGCCGCCCTCGATATCAAGGCCGCCAGCGCCCTGGGCATCCAGGTCTGCGGCACCGACAGCTACAAGCAGGCCGCGCCGGAGCTGACCTGGGCGCTGATCATGGCCGCCAACCGCAATCTGCTCAAGGAGGCCAACTCCCTGCGCGCCGGACACTGGCAGCAAGGCCTGGGCGGCGACCTGTATGGCAAAACCCTGGGCATCCTCGGCCTGGGCAGCATCGGCCAGCGTATTGCCGGCTACGCCAAGGCGTTCGGCATGCGGGTCATCGCCTGGAGCGAGAACCTCACCGCCGAACGCGCCGCCGAATCCGCCGTGGAATACGTCAGCAAGGCGGAACTGTTCAAGCAGGCCGACCTGCTCACCGTGCACCTGGTGCTCAGCGAGCGTTCCCGTGGCCTGGTGGACGCCGAGGCCCTGGCCTGGATGAAACCCTCGGCCTACCTGATCAACACCGCACGTGGGCCGATCGTCGACGAACAGGCGCTGATCGCGGCGCTAGAGCAAGGCCGACTGGCCGGTGCCGCGCTGGACGTCTTCGAACAGGAGCCGTTGCCGGCCGACCACCCGTTCCGCACCCTGGACAATGTCCTGGCAACCCCCCATGTCGGCTACGTCAGCCAGAACAACTACCGGCTGTTCTACAGCCAGATGATCGAAGATATCCAGGCCTGGTCGGCCGGGCAGCCGATCCGGCTCCTGAGCTAAGCACGCGGCTGCCTGGCTGGCGCGATAGATAAGTACCTCCACGTCAGTCTCGTGGCTTCGTTTACTCGCTCCTGAAGTGCCGTCACCTTCGACGGCACGCCCAGGAGAACGAGCATGACCCGACCCACCTTCGAACTCGGCGGCTGGAGCCAGACCCTCACTCGCGAACCCATGCCGCATTTCACCCAGATGATGTACGGTATGGTGACCCATCTCGACGGCCTGACCACCGGCACTGTCAGCACACCCGGCTGGAGCCCCGCTACCTCGGCAGCTCCACGTCCAGACGGTTACACTGGCAAAGTGCTCTGGAGCTACGGCGGCGGCCTCTGCTCACCGAAGGCCAAGCCGGCCGACCAGAACGAGATCGACGCCATCGTCAACGCGACCCTCGACAATAACTGGGACGGCGTCGACTTCGACGACGAGTGCCAGATGAACATCCCGAATGTCATCACGGCCATGCAGATCCTCAAGCAGCGGAACAAACAGACCCGTTTTGGCTTTATCTCGGGCTACACCTACAACACCCCCACCAGCAGCACCGGCATGGCCCTCAACGACAAGATCCGGCAAGTGGTCGAGTCCGGGCATTGCGAGCAGATCGTGCACTATTGCTACGCCAGCCGGATGTGGACCGATGCCGAAATCGAGCGCTACGTGGGCCAATCCCTGGAGCGTACCCTGGCCCATGGTGCACGGCCTGGGCAGTTGATCCTGGCGCTGACCAGCCGTGGCCTGAGCGATCACAATCTGCAGTTATTTCTCGACCAGGTGATCGAGCAACAAATCGGCGGGCTCTATATCTGGGCATACCATCAACTGCTGCCCAGCCACCAACGCACTATTTTCGAGCGCTTGGGCTTCGAACCTGCGCCAGTGATGTGCGGCCGTTCCGGGGCATTCGCCCAGGATCGCCTGTGACATAGATCAACTGCGCCGTATTTTCCCAATATTCGTCTAAACAACGCCGCTCACAGTGGCGACATCTCTCCTACACTGATTTTCGGGCCTGCTGACCGACCAGTCATTTTCGCGCAAAAAAGTCGAAACTTCTGATGCGGCGGCCGGTCAGGTTAGAGGTAGGGCGTCTGTTCCGGATGTAATGCGGACAGGGGCTCCCCACTCTTTCTTGCCTCCGTGCGATGGGCATCCTTCGCCCAGTCGCGCGAAACCAGTGTGTCCGACCAAAGGAAGCGGTTTGGGCACGCTGTATGAAAGAGAAAAAGAACCAGATCAAATAAAATGGGAGAGTCACATGATCAGCAGCGCTGCGTTGGAAACTCAGGAAGAGCATTTTAATCAGGCCAGCGAAGCGGTCCCCGTGTCAGCCCCCTTGGCGGGAGGAAAATCTGTGTTGACGGCAGCCGCTGTCAATTCCAACAAGAAAAAGGTGCTGTTCGTCACCTCCGAATTCGCCGATCTGGTCAAGACCGGCGGCCTGGGCGACGTGTCCGCCGCCCTGCCCCGGGCCATGCACCACCTGCACGATGTACGGGTGCTGATTCCCGGTTATCCGCAGGTGATGAACAGCGACAACCCGATCCATATCATCGGCGAGCTGGGTGGCCACGCCGCGCTGCCACCGTGCAAGATCGGCCGCATGGACCTGCCCGACGGCCTGGTGATCTACGTGCTGATCTGCCCCGAGCTCTATGAGCGCGATGGCACCCCCTACGGCGCCAACAACGGGCGCGACTGGCCGGACAACCATATCCGCTTCGCCCGCCTGGGCCTGGCGGCAGCCGATATCGCCGCCAACCTGGCGCAGATCCACTGGACCCCGGACCTGGTCCACGCCCACGACTGGCCGGCCGGCCTGGCCCCGGCCTATATGCACTGGCGCGGCCAGCGCACCGCGACCCTGTTCACCATTCATAACCTTGCCTATCAGGGCGTGGTCAGCCTCGCCTGCTGCCCGGAACTGGGGATCCCGCCCCACGCCCTGCAACAGGAAGGCATGGAGTTCTACGGCAAGCTGTCGTTCCTCAAGGCCGGCATGGCCTACTCCAGTCATATCACCACGGTGAGTGCCACCTACGCCCAGGAAATCACCACCCCGCAATTCGGCTGTGGCCTGGACGGATTCCTTGCCAGCAAGACCCACCAGGGCCTGCTCAGCGGGATTCCCAACGGCATCGATGAAAGCTGGGATGCGGCCACCGACAGCCACCTGGTCCACCCCTTCACCCCGGGCGACTGGGACGGCAAGGCGGTCAACGCCGCCCATGTGCGGACCCTGTTCGGCCTCGATCCATCGACCGGACCACTGTTTGCGGTGGTCTCGCGACTGGTCTACCAGAAAGGCCTGGACCTGACCGAGGCGGTCAGCGAAATGATTGTGGCCGAAGGTGGCCAGATCGCGATCATCGGCCGTGGCGAACCGGAAGAAGAACAGGCCATGCGCCAGTTGGCCCTGCGTTTCCCAGGGCGGATCGGGGTGCGCATCGGTTTCAACGAAACCGATGCCCGCCGCATGTTCGCTGGCAGCGATTTCCTGCTGATGCCCTCGCGCTATGAACCCTGTGGCCTGAGCCAGATGTATGCCCAGCGCTTCGGCTCGCTGCCGGTGGCGCGCAACACCGGCGGGCTGGCCGACACCATCGAGAACGGTGTCACCGGCTTCCTCTTCGACGAGTCCAGCGTGGACAGTTATGCCGAGGCGCTGAGCCGGGCATTCAAGGTGTTCGCCCATCCACCGCTGCTCAACGCCATGCGCTGCCGTGCCATGGCGGCCCCCTTCAACTGGTGCAAGGCGGTGGAGCCCTACGCCGAGCTGTACCAGAACCTGGTCGCCAAGTCCCGGAGCAGGTCGGGCCAGCACTGAGGAGGTCTTCATAGATGCCGTTACGGACTCTGGAAACCTGGCCTCATGGCGCAACCCTGCTGGACGCCGAGCACACCCGCTTCGCGCTGTGGGCACCGGATGCCTATTACGTCAGCGTCGAGCTCGACGATGGCCGCTCCCTGGCCATGCTGCCGCAGCACGACGGCTGGTTTGTCCTCGAGGCCCGCTGCCCGGTCGGTAGCCACTATCGCTTCCATATCGACGGCGAGCAGTTGGTGCCCGACCCGGCCTCGCGGCGCCAGGTCGGCGATGTGCACGGCCCGAGCCAGGTGGTCGATTCCCTGGCCTATCACTGGCAACACAAGGATTGGCAGGGGCGGCCCTGGCACGAGGCGGTGATCTACGAGCTGCATGTCGGGGTCTTGGGTGGCTATCGCCAGGTCGAAAACCAACTGGCGCGCCTGGCCGAACTGGGCATCACCGCCATTGAGCTGATGCCCCTGGGCCAATTCCCCGGCGAGCGCAACTGGGGCTACGACGGCGTGCTGCCCTATGCGCCGCACGCCACCTATGGTTCGCCCGAAGACCTCAAGCACCTGATCGACACGGCCCACGGACATGGCCTTATGGTGCTGCTGGACGTGGTCTACAACCACTTCGGCCCGGACGGCAATTACCTTGGCCAATACGCCAAGGACTTCTTCCGCGACGACCAGCAGACTCCGTGGGGCGCGGCGATCGATTTTCGCCGCCGCGAAGTCCGCGATTTTTTCATCGACAACGCCTTGATGTGGTTGCTGGAGTACCGTTTCGACGGCCTGCGCCTGGATGCCGTACACGCGATCAACGACAGCACCTTGCTCCACGAACTGGCCCAAGCGGTTCGCCAACAGGTGGACCCAACGCGACACGTGTGGCTGACTCTGGAAAACGAACACAACCAGGCCAGCCTGCTGGAAGAAGCCTTTGACGCCCAGTGGAACGATGATGGCCATAACGCCTTGCACGTCCTGCTGACCGGCGAAACCGACGCCTACTACGCCGACTTTGCCCGGGAAACCACCGCCAAGCTGGCCCGCTGCCTGAGCCAGGGTTTCGTTTTCCAGGGCCATCCTGACCGTCACGGCCGCAGTCGCGGCTCGCCCAGCGCCCATCTGCCGCCCAGCGCCTTCGTGCTGTTCCTGCAGAACCACGACCAGATCGGCAACCGGGCCCTGGGCGAGCGCCTCAACCAGCTCTGCCCAGCCCCGGCCTTGCGGGCGGCCACGGCGCTGCTGCTGCTGTCACCGATGATCCCCTTGCTGTTCATGGGTGAGGAAACCGCGGCCCGCGAGCCCTTCCTGTTTTTCACCGATCACCACGGTGAACTGGCCGACGCGGTGCGCGAAGGCCGGCGCGCGGAATTCGCCGATTTTCCGGCCTTTGCCGACCCCGCACACCGGGCACATATTCCCGACCCGAATGCCGCCGACAGCTTCAACGACTCGCGCCCCGACCTGAACGATGCCAGCGACGACCTCAATCGCCAGGCCACCGTATGCCTCTACCGGCAACTGCTGGAGCTGCGCCACCGGGAAATCATCCCCCGGCTCCCCGGCGCCCAGGCCCTGGGCAGCGATGTGCTGGCCGATGGCGCCCTCAGCGCGCGCTGGCGCATGGGCGACGGTAGCCTGCTGCGCATCGACCTCAATCTCAGCGCCGAGTCCGTCAGCCATCACCCGCCCAGCCCAGCCCGTTTGCTGTTCGAAAGCACCGCCGGGGCCAGTCGCCAATTGGATGAAGGTCATCTGGCCCCCTACTGTGCGCTGGTTACCCTGACCCCCGGGGACGTCATGCAGTCACCCACCGGAGAGCACCCATGAGCGACGCGCAACTGGAAATACTCGCCAGCCGGGCCGGCCTGGCCGTCGATTGGATCGACGCCAATGGCCGTCCGCAGAAAGTCCGGCCCGAGGTCTTGCGCAAGATCCTGGCCGGACTCGGCCATCCCGCCGACACTGACCTGGCCATCGACAACAGCCTGCGGGAACTGCAACTCGCCCAGCAACAAAAACATCTGCCGCCGCTGTTGACCGTGGACGTCGGCAAGGGCCTGGACCTGGCCCACTATTTCGCCGCCGCCACCCCCTGCGAGGTGCATCTGGAGAACGGCACGCTCCTGCACTTGCAGCTGGACCAGGACGCGGTGCTGCCGGGCAAGATTCCAGTGGGTTACCAGACGGTGCATATCGCCGGCCAGCACTTCACCCTCGCCGTGGCCCCGGCGCAGTGCCACAGCGTGGCGGCGGCCACCGATAGCGCAACACCTCGTGCCTGGGGCCTGACGGTCCAGTTGTATGCCCTGCAACGCGCCGGCGACGGCGGTTTCGGCGACACCCTGGCCCTGGAAAACCTGGTCCGGGCCGCCGGCGAGCGCGGCGCCGACGCCCTGGCGATCAGCCCGCTGCACGCCATGTTCAGCTGCGACCCGCAACGCTACAGCCCCTACTCGCCCTCCAGCCGGTTGTTTCTCAACAGTCTATATGCGGCGCCGGAGGCGATTCTCGGCGCACCGGCCCTGCGCCAGGCCATCGACACCACTGGGCTGGCCGATGAACTGCGGCAACTGGAAGCGCTGCCCTTGATCGACTGGCCCCGCGCCGCCCGCGCCAAACAGCACCTGTTGCGCGCACTGTACGACGGCTTCCGCTTCGGCACCCACCCGCTCGCCACGGACTTCGCGCATTTTCGCCAGATCGGCGGCGAAGCCCTGGAAAATCACTGTCGCTTCGAAGCCCTGCAGGCGGCCTGCAGCGCCCGCGGCGAAAGCACCGACTGGCGCCACTGGCCCTCGATCTGGCGCCATCCCGACAGCCCGGTCCTTGCCCGCTTCGCCGAGGAGCAGGCCGAGGAGATCGGTTTCTACGCCTTCGGCCAATGGCTGGTCGCCCGCTGCCTTGAGCGCGCGCAAAAGGCCGCCCGGGACAGCGGCATGGGTATCGGCCTGATCGCCGACCTCGCCGTCGGCGCCGATGGCGGCGGCAGCCAGGCCTGGAGCCGGCAGGATGAACTGCTGGCCGAACTCACCGTCGGCGCGCCGCCGGATATCCTCAACCGTACCGGGCAAAGCTGGGGCATCTCGGCCTTCGCCCCGGAAGGTCTGAAGCGCCACGGGTTCCGCGCCTTTATCGAGATGCTGCGGGCCAACTTCGCCCATGCCGGCGGCCTGCGCATCGACCATGTGATGGGCTTGCAACGGCTCTGGGTGATCCCCCTCGGCTCACCGCCGAGTGACGGCGCCTACCTGTATTACCCGCTGGACGACCTGCTGCGCCTGCTGACCCTGGAGTCCGCGCGCCACCAGGCGGTGGTGCTCGGCGAAGACCTCGGCACGGTACCCGAGGGCCTGCAGGAAAAACTCGCCGCCCGGGCGATCCTCGGCATGCGCGTGCTGTTGTTCGAGCAGGAATATGACCATCGCTTCCGGCCGATCCTCGACTGGCCGGACAACGCCCTGGCCATCACCAGCACCCACGACCTGCCGACCCTCAATGGCTGGTGGCATGCCCGGGATATCGACTGGAATATCCAACTCGGCCTGATCGACAACAGCACCGCCGATCACTGGCGCGAAACCCGCCAGCATGAACGTGACGGCCTGCATCGTACCTTGAGCAACGACCCGCAGAATTTCCGCGATGAGTCCCACGAAACCGACCAGATCCTCGATGCCAGCGTGCGTTTCCTCGGTCATACCCGCGCGCCCCTGGTGTTGCTGCCGCTGGAGGACGCCCTGGGGGTCGAAGAACAAGCCAACCTGCCCGGCACCCTCGATAGCCACCCGAACTGGCGTCGACGCCTGCCCGGCGACAGCAGCCAGTTGCTGGACGATGTGGACGCCGCCCGCCGCCTGGAACTGCTGGCCTGTGCCCGCCTCCAGGCCGCCGAGCGTGACCGATGAGTCCACCCTTGCGTGCGACGCTGCGCCTGCAATTTCATCAAGGCTTCAACCTGGATGACGCGGTGCCGCTGGTGCCCTACTTCGCGCAGTTGGGCATCAGCCATGTCTACGCCTCGCCGCTGCTCACCGCGCGCGACGGTTCGATGCACGGCTACGATGTGGTCGACCCGACCCGGGTCAATCCGCAACTGGGCGGTGAACCGGCATTGCGGCGCCTGGTGCAGACCCTGCGTCAACACGACATGGGCCTGATCCTCGACATCGTTTCCAACCATATGGCGGTCGGCGGCGCGGACAATCCCTGGTGGCTGGACCTGCTGGAATGGGGCCGGCAGAGCCCCTACGGCGAATTCTTCGATATCCAGTGGCACTCGCCCGACCCGTTGCTCGAAGGGCAATTGCTGATGCCCTTCCTCGGTAGCGACTACGGCGTGGCCTTGCAGGAAGGCGCCATCCCCCTGCGCTTCGATGCCGAGTACGGCGGCTTCCATATCGAGCATTACCAGCACCGCTTTCCCATCTGTCCCCGGGACTACGCGCAGATACTCGCCGATATCCCCCAGTTGGAAACCCTGGCCGGGCACTTCAAGGCCCTCAACAGCCTGCCCGACGCCTATGCCCAGGCGCAGGTCCTGCGCGCGGAACTGGCGCAACGCCGCGATTTCCACGCGGCCATCGAGCAGAGTCTTGCACGTTATGACTCGCGCCAGCCCGAAGGTTTCCAGCGCCTGCACCGGCTGCTGGAGCGCCAGCACTACCGCCTCGCCAGTTGGCGCACCGCCGCCGACGACATCAATTGGCGGCGCTTCTTCGATGTCAACGAACTGGGTGGCCTGCGGGTCGAGCGCCCGGCGGTGTTCGAGGCCACCCACCGGAAAATCTTCCAGCTGATCGAGGACGGCCTGGTGGATGGCCTGCGCATCGATCATATCGACGGGCTCGCCGACCCTCGCGGCTACTGCCGCAAACTGCGCCGGCGGGTCGATCGCCTGGCACCCGGACGGCACCTGCCGATCTACGTGGAGAAAATCCTCGGCCAGGACGAAAACCTGCACCGCGACTGGCAGGTGGACGGCACCACCGGCTACGAGTTCATGGACCAGCTGTCGCTGCTGCAACACGATCCGCGCGGCGAGCAACCCTTGAGCGAACTCTGGAGCCGCTTGAGCGAGCGCCCCGCCAAGTTCGCCGAGGAAGCCCAATTGGCCCGCCAGCAGGTCCTTGCCGGCGGGCTGGCGGGGGACTGCGAAAGCGTGGCCCAGGCCCTGCTGCAAGTGGCCCGGGACGACCTGATGAGCCGCGACCTGACCCTCGGCGCGATTCGCCGAGCCTTGCAGGCGCTGATTGTGCACTACCCGGTGTACCGCACCTATATCAACGCCAATGGCCGCCCGGCCGAGGACGAGGGGTTTTTCCAACAGGCCCTGGCCGGCGCTCGCACCACCCTCGGCGAGGCCGACTGGCCGCTGCTCGACTACCTGCAACAGTGGCTCGGCGGACAACCCTGGCGCCAGCGCGCACCAGGGCGTCAGCGCAAGCTGCTCAAGCATGCCTGCGTGCGCTTCCAGCAACTGACCTCGCCAACGGCCGCCAAGGCTGTCGAAGATACGGCGTTCTATCGCTCGGCGGTGCTGCTGTCGCGCAATGACGTGGGCTTTGCCACCGAGCGCTTCAGCGCCCCCCCGCAGGCCTTCCATGCGGCCAACCGACAACGCCTGGAAAATTTCCCGGACAACCTGTTGACCAGCGCCACCCATGATCACAAACGGGGCGAGGACAGCCGCGCGCGGCTGGCGGTACTGAGCGAGTACGGTCCCTGGTATGTCGAACAGGTGCAAGGCTTTCGCCAACTGGCCCAAGCCCTGCGCGCTGATCCCCTGGCCCCCTCGGCGGCGGACGAGTTGATTCTCTACCAGGCGCTGTTGGGCAGTTGGCCGCTGACCCTGGCGAGCGACGATTCGGCCGGGCTGGATGATTACGCCGGACGTCTCTGGCAATGGCAATGCAAGGCCCTGCGCGAAGCCAAGCTGCACAGCAGTTGGAGCGCACCGAACGAGGCCTACGAGCAGGCCTGCCGCGATTTTCTCGAAACACTGCTGACCCGTCCGGCCGGCCTGCCACTGCGCACGGCCCTGGCGGCAGCGGTAGAAAAGATTGCGCCAGCCGGCGCACTCAACAGTTTGGCCCAGTGTTTGCTGCGCATGACCGTACCGGGCGTGCCAGACCTGTACCAGGGCAACGAGTTCTGGGACTTCAGCCTGGTGGACCCGGACAATCGCCGAGCGGTGGATTTCGCGGCCCGGCAACAGGCATTGCAGCAACCGGCAGCGCCAGGGGAGCTGTTGACGGACTGGCGCAGCGGTCGACTCAAACAGGCCTTGATTGCCCGTACTCTGGGGGTGCGGGCTGAATATGGGAGGGTCTTCAGTCGTGGCGACTATCAGCCATTGGCAGTGCTCGGCAAGCGGGCCGAACAGGTGCTGGCTTTCATGCGCGGCACACCGACGCAGCGCGCCATTGTGATCATCCCCCGGCTGTCGGCCCAACTGCTGGCCGACGATCAGCTGCCGCGGGTACAGGCACCGGTTTGGGGCGATACGCGGGTCAAACTGCCATTCGCCGCACCGGGGCGCAAATTAAAGGGACTATTTTCGATGTGCGCAGTCACACCCCATAACGAGCTGATGGTGGGTGCGGCACTCGAAGATTTCCCGGTCAATCTCTTTATCCAAACTTGAGTTCAGGAGCATGGCGATGAGTACCGACGAAAAACGCATCCGTGAGTTTGCTTATCAGATCTGGGAGTCGGAGGGCCGCCCCGAGGGCCAGGAGGCCCGGCATTGGGAGATGGCGCGCAAGCTGGCGGAAGCCGAGGCGCTGACGCCGAAAAAACCGACCGTGACCAAACCCGCCGCCAAGCCCAAGGTCGCCGCCAAGCCCGCGGCCACCCCGAAATCGGCTACCGCCGCCACCAAACCGACCGCCGAAAAGAAACCCCGAGCACCCCGCAAGCCGTCAGCCGGCTGAACATCAGTCAGCAACAGTGAAAGCACCACAAACCGTGTAGGAGCTGGCTTGCCAGCGATAGCGTCCGGATGAGCACCACAAGGCTCAAGGGCCTCATCGCCGGCAAGCCGGCTCCCACAGCGACCGCTGTTGACCCTCGTTGCGAGCGCGAGGTCAAGACGATCTCCAACCGTCACGTGGGGCTTTCAAGAACACACCCGCAGGAGCGCCCATGTCCAAGCCGAAAAAGCCCGAACCCACGCCCGAAGCCCAGGCCTCGCGAATCCGCGAAGGCCTGCCCTTCCCGCTCGGGGCCACCTGGGATGGCCTGGGGGTCAACTTCGCACTGTTTTCCGCCAACGCCACCCGGGTCGAACTCTGCCTGTTCGACGCCAACGGCGAAGTGGAACTGGAACGCCTCGAACTGCCCGAATACACCGACGAGATCTTCCACGGCTATCTGCCCGACGCCCATCCCGGGTTGATCTACGGTTATCGGGTGCATGGCCCCTACGACCCGCAGAACGGCCACCGCTTCAACCCCAACAAACTGCTGATCGATCCCTACGCCAAGCAACTGGTCGGCCAGTTGAAATGGTCCGAGGCGCTGTTCGGCTACACCATCGGTCACCCTGACGCCGACCTCAGCTTCGACGAACGTGACAGTGCGCCCTTCGTCCCCAAGAGCAAAGTCATCGACCCGGCGCACACCTGGGGCCACGACCAGCGGGTCAACGTGCCCTGGGAGCGCACCCTGCTCTATGAAACCCATGTACGCGGCTTCAGCATGCGTCATCCCGCGGTGCCGGAAGCGGTGCGCGGAACCTTCGCTGGACTGATGGTCGACGAGGTGCTGGAACATATCCGCAAGCTCGGGGTGTCCTCGGTGGAACTGCTGCCAATCCATGCGTTCGTCAACGACCAGCACCTGCTGCACAAAGGCATGACCAACTACTGGGGCTACAACAGCATCGCCTTCTTCGCGCCCGACCCGCGCTACCTGGCCAGCGGCAAGATCGCCGAATTCAAGGAGATGGTCGCACACCTGCACGACGCCGGCCTGGAGCTGATCCTTGACGTGGTCTACAACCACACCGCCGAAGGCAACGAGCAAGGCCCGACACTGTCCATGCGCGGCATCGACAACGCCTCCTACTACCGGCTGATGCCCGAGGACAAGCGCTTTTATATCAACGACTCGGGCACCGGCAACACCCTCGACCTGAGCCACCCCTGCGTGCTGCAAATGGTCACCGACTCGCTGCGCTACTGGGCCACGGAAATGCACGTGGACGGTTTCCGCTTCGACCTGGCGACCATCCTCGGCCGCTATCACGACGGTTTCAACGAGCGGCACAGTTTCCTCGTCGCCTGTCGCCAGGACCCGGTACTGAGCCAGGTCAAGCTGATCGCCGAACCCTGGGACTGCGGCCCCGGTGGCTATCAGGTGGGTGGCTTCCCGCCGGGCTGGGCCGAGTGGAACGACCGCTTCCGCGACACCGTGCGCGCATTCTGGAAAGGCGATGACGGCCAGCTCGCCGACTTCGCCCGGCGCATGACCGCTTCCGGCGATCTGTTCGACCAGCGCGGGCGACGCCCCTACACCTCGGTCAACTTCATCACCGCCCATGATGGCTTCACCCTGCACGACCTGGTGTCGTACAACGACAAGCACAACGAAGCCAACGACGAAAACAACCAGGACGGCAGCAACAACAACCTGTCCTGGAACCATGGCATCGAAGGGCCCAGCGACGATCCGCAGATCAATGCCCTGCGCCTGCGGCAGATGCGCAACTTCTTCGCCACCCTGCTGCTGGCCCAGGGCACGCCGATGATCGTCGCCGGCGACGAGTTCGCCCGCACCCAGCATGGCAACAACAACGCCTATTGTCAGGACAGTGAAATCGGCTGGGTCAACTGGACGCTGGATGAAGACGGCAAGTCGCTGCTCAAGTTCGTCAAGCGCCTGATCAAGCTGCGCCTGGCCTACCCCATCCTGCGCCGCGGGCGCTTCCTGGTCGGCGACTACAACGAGCAACTGGGGATCAAGGACGTCACCTGGCTGACACCGGACGGCCAGGAAATGACCACCGAACACTGGCACGACGGCAATGGCCGCTGCCTGGGCATGTTGCTCGACGGCCGCGCCCAGGTCTCCGGTGTTTCCCGCACCGGCGCCGATGCGACCTTGCTGCTGGCAGTCAATGCCCACCACGACGGCGTCAACTTCCGCTTGCCGGAAGTGCCGCAAGGCCTGGACTGGACCTGCGTGCTCGACACCAACGACCCGCAGGTCAAGGGCCAGGAGCGTTTTGCCTTCAACCGCGAATACACCCTCACCGGACGCTCGCTGGTGATGTTCGAGTTACAACCTGACGAAGAAACCTGAGGTTTTTTTCCGCAATAAACGTCGCATTTCACTCTATATGGGCGATACTCACCCGCGCATTCCCGGGTCGCCAGGCGACACCGGACACATCAAGGCTGATGGAGGATGCGTGCAAGTCCACACAAGGAAGTGACAAACATCATGAGCACCCAAGCCGCACGCAACGAAGTTGCGCCGCTGATCTGGAACTCGCGGCAGTTGGCCCGTGTCCCGACCATTGGCCTGCACCGCCTGATCCGGCCCGGGGCCCGGGCGGTGGTGATCGCCCCACATCCCGGTGACGAAGTGCATTGTTGCGGCGGCCTGCTGCAACTGCTCGCCACCCTCGAACACCCGCTGCTGCTGATCTCGATTACCGACGGCAGTGCCCTCTACCCCGGCTCGACCCTCTGGCCCTCAAGCCGCCTGAGTGTGGTTTGCCCCCAGGAAAGCGCCGAAGCCTTACGCCGCCTGGGCCTGGAACTGCACCGGCTGAAATGGCTTCGCGGCGGCTTTCGCCACGGGGCGCTGGAACAGCAGGAACAACCGCTCAGCCAATTCCTGCGGCGCTACCTGCGCCCCGACGACGTGGTGCTGACCACTTGGCGCGAAGACGGCATTGCCGATCATGACAGCGTCGGCCGCGCCGCCGCCCAGGCCTGCGTCGCCAGCGGCGCAACGCTGCTGGAGATCCCCATGCATGCCTGGTTCCGACCCTTGCGCGACGAAGGCCTGATCCCCTGGCACCGGGCCCGCAAGATCCGCCTCGATACCTGGGGTATTGCCCGCAAGCTGCACGCCGCGCACGCCTACCACAGCCACTTGCAAGGCGATCCGGAACTGGGACTGCCACCGGTCCTGGCCCCGACCCTGATTGAACGGGCGCGGCAACCGTTCGAGATGGTGTTTATCTGAAAAACACAGGGCCAAGCCGCTCTTCCCGGTCCCGCTCAGAATCAGCCTGAATAGACCAAATAGCCGATTACTCAATGACTTGCAAAACCTGATCAAACAGATCTATTTATTAGTTATTTTCTTGACGCAGACCTGCGGCTCTCCTTAGCTACAAGTGACTACCCCCGGTTTCAAAACCCAAGGGACAAGCCTTCGGATGCCCGCCATAGCGGGTCGCCGGCGGTTTGCCTCGATGATTTCGGCCGTCCCTCGTTCGGGGGCAGGAGAGACGCCAATTCAGGTATTTATGCGACAGCAAGGAACACCCGATGAAAACGTTCATGACCCACCGCAGCCTGAGGACCACGGCTGATACGATTTCGACTGTGCTTTTACTGTGCTGCGCCCTTGAACTCCAGGCAGCACCTCTCGAAGAAGACCTCCACCCCTGGTACCAGGGCGACACGCTCGCGCCCTTGCCACTGGGTCGATTGCCAATACTGAACAGCAGCGGCCAATTGCCGGGCTGGCGGTTCGCCGGCATTGTATCGAGCAGCGCTGATGCCCATCCGACGGTTCGCTTCCAGGACCGCACGCTGGGCCAGGGTGAGGTCGGTAACCTCGATCCGCTGTTTTCCGGCGCCTTTGGCGACCTGCTGATTATTCCCGGCCTTTACAGCAATCGCAGCGGCGGCCAGACATTGACCGCCGGGGTCTTTACCGGAAGCAGCGGCGCACTGGATCGGGCTGACGGTTTTGTCACCGCACCACGCGACCCGCGCATGGATGGCCTGAGTCCCCAAGGTAATAATCTCGGCGCGTTCTGGAGCCTGACCGGGCAACAGGGCTGGCATGTCAACCTGACCGCCATGAATAACCAGAGTACGCTCTACACCCGCTCCGACCAGGGCATTCTGCAAGGCCAGGCTTCGCGGCAGATGACGTTTTCGCTGGAGGGTGGATTCCCGATCGGACTGGGCCGGGACTGGGTGATCGAACCCCAGGCCCAGGTGGTCAACCAGCAAGGTAGCGTGGACAGTCCCGGGCAGGCGACTACGTCCGCCGACCCATCGTCCTGGAGTGGCCGGATCGGTGCCAGTCTCAGGGGTAGTTATGAAGTGCACGGCCTGCCCGTGGAGCCCTACCTGCGGACCAACTTCTGGCACACATTCGGCAGCGGCAACTCCCTGAGCCTGGAACCGGTCGACAAGATCGCCATCAGTCGCAACAGCTCCACCGTGGAGCTGGGGCTGGGCCTGGTAGCCAAGGTGTCGCCGACAGTCAGCCTGTATGTCAGCGCGGACTACAGCGGCACCTCCGACGACACCGGCCTGAACGGCATCATCGGCAACGTCGGGGTGCGGATGCGCTGGTAGCACGATCAAGCCCGAACACGGTCACTGTAGGAGCCGAGCTTGCTCGCGAAGCGGCCCGCGAAAACGCTAAAAGCTTCGCGGCGGTGCGGCGATCCGACAAGCCCGGTGCCTACAGGCTAGCCCTCCGGTCGCAACATCAACACCGCCAGTGGCGGCAGGTTCAGCACCAGCGACGAGGCCTGGCCATGGCTGGCGTGGTCCTCGGAGGAAACCCCGCCGCCATTGCCATAGTTGGAGCCGGCATACATCGCCGCATCGCTGTTGATCACCTCCTTCCATTGCCCGGCAAAGGGTACGCCGATCCGATAGGCCTCACGCGGCACCGGCGTGAAGTTGGCGACCACCAGCAGCGGTCGGCCTTCCCGGCTCCAGCGCAACCAGGCGTAGACGCTGTTGGTCGCATCGTCGCCGATCAACCACTGGAAGCCCTGGGGCACATCGTCCTGGTCGTACAGCGCCGGCTCCTGGCGATACAGGCGGTTCAGGTCACCCACCAGCTTCTGCACCCCAAGGTGCTCGGAGTATTGCAGCAGGTACCAATCCAGTTGCTGATCGTGATTCCACTCGCGCCACTGGCCGAACTCACAGCCCATGAACAGCAGTTTCTTGCCCGGGTGCGCCCACATAAAACTCAGGTAGGCCCGCAGATTGGCGAACTTCTGCCAGCGGTCGCCGGGCATCTTGTCGATCAGCGAATGCTTGCCGTGCACCACTTCGTCATGGGAAATCGGCAGGATAAAGCGCTCGGACCAGGCATACACCAAGCCGAAACTCAGCTCATTGTGATGATGGGCGCGGTACACCGGGTCCTGCTGGATGTAGTGCAGCGAATCGTGCATCCAGCCCATGTTCCATTTGTAGGCGAAACCCAGCCCGCCCTGCTGGGTGCCTTGGCTGACACCGGGCCAGGCCGTGGACTCCTCGGCGATCACCAGGGCGCCGGGGGCTTCCAGGGCCACCACGTCGTTGAGATGACGCAGGAACTCGATAGCCTCGATGTTTTCCCGGCCACCGTGGCGGTTCGGTACCCACTCGCCAGCCTTGCGCGAATAGTCGCGGTAGAGCATCGACGCCACCGCGTCCACCCGCAGGCCGTCGACATGGAAATGCTTGAGCCAGTGCAGGGCCGAGGCCAGCATGAAGCCGTGCACCTCGGTGCGCCCGAGGTTGTAGATCAGGGTGTCCCAGTCCTGGTGAAAACCTTCCAGCGGGTTGCCGTACTCATACAAGGCGGTGCCGTCGAACTGCGCCAGGCCGTGGGTATCCGTGGGAAAATGCGCTGGCACCCAGTCAAGGATCACACCGATTTCAGCCCGGTGGCAGGCATCGACAAAGGCGGCGAAGTCATCCGGGCTGCCATAACGCGCACTCGGCGCGAACTGCGACAGCGGCTGATAACCCCAGGAACCGCCAAACGGATGCTCCATGATCGGCATCAGTTCGATATGGGTGAAGCCCAGTTGCTGGACATAGGGAATCAGCCGTTCGGCCAGTTCGCCCCAGGTGTACTGGCGGGACACTTCGCCGATTTCATCGATCTCGCACTGCCAGGAGCCGGCATGCAGTTCATAGATCGACAGCGGCGCATCGTGCCGATGCCGGGCGCCGCGCGATGCCATCCAGGCCTGGTCCCGCCAGTCGATGCGCAGGGGCGCGGCGACACGTGAAGCGGTGTCAGGCGGCAACTGGGAGGCCAGGGCCACGGGGTCGGCCTTGAGCGGCAGGATCGCGTCCTTGCCGAGAATCTCGTACTTGTAGGCCTCGCCCGGACGCAGGCGCGGCACAAAGATTTCCCAGACCCCGCTGGGGTGGCGCAGGCGCATCGGGTGCCGGCGCCCGTCCCAGATATTGAAGTCGCCGACCACCGAGACCCGCCGGGCATTCGGCGCCCAGACCGCGAAACGCACACCGTCGACCCCCTCGACCTGGGTCACCTGGGCACCGAGACAGCCGCTCAGGTCGCGATGGTTGCCTTCGGCGAACAGGTAGAGATCCATCTCCCCCAGCAACGGCCCGAAACTGTAGGGATCCTCGCAGATCTGCTCCCCCGCGGCCCATTGGATACGCAACAGATAGGGCTGCTGCTGGGCGACATGACCGACAAACAATCCCGGCACCTCGGTGCTGTCGAGGCTGCCCAGGACCTCCTCGCTGTCGCGGGCCAAGGCCTGGACGCCCAGGGCGCCGGGCAGAAAGGCACGGATATACTGGCCCCCGGCACCGTCGTCATGGGGCCCGAGAATGGCGAACGGGTCCTGGTGTTCGGCCCGTACCAGGGCCTCGATATCCTTCTTCGCGGGCAATGCACGGTTCACGGATTGACCTTGTTCCTTGCTCAAACTCATCACTGCTCTCCACCGGACAAGGTTTTCATCTCACTCAACAACCCACTCAAACCGTGCAATGGCACGCCGAGCCAGGTCGGGCGATTTTCCGCCTCATAGACAATCTCATACGCGGCTTTCTCCAAGCTGAACAGGGTCAGGGCCGCTTCTTCGCCGGCCGGATGCTGCCACGCTTGAACAAGACTAGCCGTCGCTCGCCGATATGCCTGAATAAAGACCTTGCGCGCTTCTTTCAGGTAACGCTGGGTGACACGCCGGCTGGCCGGCCCGGCGCTGGACGGATCGAGGTGGCTGGCGCTGTTGCAGGCCATGGCCGCGGCGTAATCGAACGAACGCAGCACCCCGCTGACATCCTTGTAGGGGCTGTGCTTGCCGCGCCGTTCCTGCAACGAGCGGGCGGGCTCGCCTTCGAAGTCGATCAGGTAAGCATCGCCCTGCACCACCAACACCTGGCCCAGGTGCAAGTCGCCGTGGACCCGCAGGCGCAGGCCGCCCACCAGTTGACCGGCGAGCTTCTGGATATCGCCGAGAATAGCTTTTTTCTGCAGCAACAGACGATCCACAAGTGCCTGCTCGTCCGCCGGCAACGCCTGCTGATGCTGCTTGAGCAACTGCAAGGCGCGCGCCATCTGCTGGCTGATCGTTTTGCTCCAGCGCTGGACATCCTTGTCCGTGCTCACTTGCGCACTGAAGGCCGGATCGTTGGTAGGCGCCGCGAGCACAAGGTGCATTTCACCCAGGCGCTGACCGAGCAAGGCAGCGAAATCCGCCAGTTCACCGAGGGCGTTGTAATGCTGCTCGTGTTCCGAAACGGCATCGGCCAATTCATCGCGGATCGCCCGCTCCAGGTTGTTCTGGGTCCAGCTCCAGGCATCGCCCTGGTTGTTGAGCAGCCCCTGGGCAATCATCAGCAGGCTGTCTTCGCCCTCGGCATCGCGGCGTACCAACGAACCGAGCAACGGTGAAATATGCCGGAAACCGGCGGCGGTGAGGTAGGCGCTCATTTCCAGCTCCGGGTGTACACCGGCACCGACCTTGCGGATCAGCTTGAGCATGATTCGTTCGGCCACCACCACCGAACTGTTGGACTGCTCGGCAGACAGGTAACGCACCGTCATGTCGGCGGGCAGCTCCAAGGCCTTGAGTTCGGGCGTGGCCTGGAAATGCAGCGTGCCGTCGCCACCGACCAATACCGTGTCGCCGCGCATGCCATCGATCACCGCGCGAATAAACGGTTCAAGGCTGAACGCATCGGTGATCAAGCCGACTTGCCGACCACGGCGGACCCGGGCCATGGCCAACTGTTGCGGCAATGCGGCGCTGGTCTGCTCCTCGGCCAGAAACCCGAATGGCAACTGGTAACGGCTGCTTTGGCCGCCCGCCGTGACTTCCACTTCACCCAGCAGCACCGGGTGCTGCGGATCGCCGAAGCGCACGCCATAGACCAGGCGCACCTGTTCGAGCGCCGTATCCTTGCCGGCGAACCAGCGCCGCTTGGGCAGCCATTCCGGGAGGATGGTCTGCTCCAGGGCCGTGCGCGAAGGGCTTTCGAGCAGTTCTTCCATGCGTTTCTTCAGCACCAGCGTGGTGAAGTCCGGCAGGCTCTGCACCGGCTCCACGTGCCAGCTGGGCATTTGCGTTTCAGTGGCCAGCAGGAACCAGTAGAAACCATAGGGTGCCAGGGTCAGCAGGAAGTTGAGCTGGCCGATGGGCGGGAATGCATTGCCACCGAGCATCTCCACCGGCACCCGGCCGGCGAACGCGGACAGCTCGAGCTCCGCCGCCTGGGCGGTGCGGGACACGTTGGCGACGCAGAGGATGAGCTCATTCTTGCCGTCGTGCCCGGTGTATTCGCGGATATAGGCAAGGATGCGGCGGTTGTTCGGCGAGAGCATTTTCAGGCTGCCACGGCCGAAGGCTTTCTGTTGCTTGCGCACCGCCAGCAGGCGGCGGGTCCAGTTCAGCAACGAATGGGGATCGCCGGCCTGGGACTCGACGTTCACCGTCTGATAGCCGTAGAGCGGGTCCATGATCGGCGGCAATACCAGGCTGGCCGGGTCGGCGCGGGAGAAGCCACCGTTGCGGTCGATGGACCACTGCATCGGCGTGCGCACGCCATCGCGGTCGCCCAGGTAGATATTGTCGCCCATGCCGATTTCATCGCCGTAATACAGGGTTGGCGTGCCCGGCATCGACAGCAGCAGGCTGTTGAGCAGTTCGATGCGCCGGCGGTCACGCTCCATCAGCGGCGCCAGGCGCCGGCGGATGCCAAGGTTGATTCGTGCCCGGCGGTCGGCGGCGTAGTAGTTCCAGAGATAGTCGCGCTCACGGTCGGTGACCATTTCCAGGGTCAGCTCATCGTGGTTGCGCAGGAAGATCGCCCATTGGCAATTGGCGGGAATTTCCGGGGTCTGGCGCAGGATGTCGGTGATCGGGAAGCGATCCTCCTGGGCCAACGCCATGTACATGCGCGGCATCAGCGGGAAGTGAAAGGCCATATGGCATTCGTCGCCACCGTCGCCCTTCGGCTCGCCAAAATACAGCTGGGTGTCTTCCGGCCATTGATTGGCCTCGGCCAGCAGCATGCGGTCGGGATAATGCGCATCGATTTCAGCGCGGATTTTCTTGAGCACCTGGTGGGTTTCGGGCAGGTTCTCGTTGTTGGTGCCGTCACGCTCGATCAGGTAGGGAATGGCATCCAGCCGCAGGCCGTCGATGCCCAGGTCGAGCCAGTAGCGCATCACCGCCAGTACCGCTTGCAGCACCGGCGGGTGGTCGAAGTTCAGATCCGGCTGGTGGGAGTAGAAGCGGTGCCAGAAATACTGACCGGCCAGCGGGTCCCAGGTCCAGTTGGACTTCTCGGTGTCGAGGAAGATGATCCGGGTATCGGTGTATTTGTCATCGGTGTCGGACCAGACGTAGAACTTGCGGGCGCTGGAGCCGGGCTTGGCCAGGCGCGCGCGCTGGAACCAGGGGTGCTGGTCGGAGGTGTGGTTGATCACCAGCTCGGCGATGACCCGCAGGCCACGCTTGTGGGCTTCGGCGATAAAGCGTTTGGCATCGGCCATGGTCCCGTAGTCACTGTGCACGCCACGGTATTCGGCGATGTCGTAGCCATCGTCGCGGCGTGGCGAGGGGTAGAACGGCAACAGCCAGATGGTGTTCACGCCGAGGTCGGCGATGTAGTCGAGCTTGGCGATCAAGCCGGGGAAATCACCGATGCCGTCGTTGTTCGAGTCGAAGAAGGATTTGACGTGAACCTGGTAGATCACCGCGTCCTTGTACCAAAGCGGGTCGTCGATAAAGCTGGCTGGGCGGGTTTTCTTCGCCATGAATAACTCCTGTCGAATCAGTCGGACTGCAGGCAACAGCTTTACTGCGGGAACTTGTGGCAGCGGTGCTTGCCCGCGAAGCTTCCGGCGGTCTTAAGGGCCTCTTCGCGGGCAAGCACCGCTCCCACAGAACCGAGCCCTGCCTGTCAAAGCGGTTGAATGCGCCAGATGCCAAACGGCTGGTGCCACGGCTCGATGCGCATCCACTGGGTCTTGCCGTACCAGGTCCAGGTGTGGCCGTTCATCAAATCCTCGCCACGGGTGGCGGCGTCATCCGTCAGGCCGAATTCCCACAAGGGCAATTCGAAGTGCGCTTCCTGGGCGTTATGCGGATCAAGGCTGACGGCCACCAGAATGAAGCTGCGCAGGTCCGCCGTGCGCTTGCCGAAATACAGGATGTTGTCGTTCCAGGCGTTGTAGACCTGCAACCCCAGGTGCGTCTGCAAGGCTGGGTGCTGGCGACGGATACGATTGAGCTGGGCGATCTCGGCGATGATGTTGCCCGGCGCATTGAAGTCCCGAGGACGGATCTCGTATTTCTCCGAATCCAGGTATTCCTCCTTGCCCGGCAACGCCGCCGACTCGCACAGCTCGAAGCCCGAGTACATGCCCCAGAGCCCCGAGCCCATAGTTGCCAGTGCCGCGCGGATAAGAAACCCGGCGCGCCCGGAATGGTGGAGAAAGGCCGGGTTGATATCCGGTGTATTGACGAAGAAATTCGGCCGGTAGCACTCACGCCAGGGCGACTGGTTCAGCTCGGTGAAATAGGTCGCCAGCTCGGCCTTGCTGTTGCGCCAGGTGAAATAGGTGTAGCTCTGGGAATAACCGACCTTGCCCAGGCGCGCCATCATCGCCGGCGTGGTGAACGCCTCGGCGAGAAACATCACCTCGGGGTGGACGCCGCGCACGTCGGCAATCAGCCATTGCCAGAACGGCAGCGGCTTGGTGTGGGGGTTGTCGACACGGAAGATCTTCACCCCCTCCGCAACCCAGCCCAGCACGATATCCCGCAGCTCGACCCAGAGGCTGGGAATCGCCTCGGCGGCATAGAAATCGACGTTGACGATGTCCTGGTATTTTTTCGGCGGGTTCTCCGCGTATTTGATGCTGCCGTCCGGCCGCCAGTTGAACCAGCCGGGATGCTGCTGCAACCAGGGGTGGTCCTGGGAGCACTGGATGGCGAAATCCAGGGCGATTTCCAAGCCATGCTCGGCCGCTGCACTGACCAACCGGCGAAAATCCTCGCGGCTGCCCAGTTGCGCGTGAATCGCCTCGTGCCCGCCCTCCTCGCTGCCAATGGCATAGGGACTGCCCGGGTCGTCGGGGCCGGCAATCAGGGCATTGTTCGGGCCTTTGCGGTAACTGCGACCGATAGGATGGATCGGCGGGAAGTACAGCACGTCGAAGCCCATGTCACGGATCATCGGCAAGCGACTGTGCACATCGTTGAAGGTGCCGTGACGGGCCGCCCGGTCGGTGACCGAACGCGGAAACAGCTCGTACCAGCTGGCGAACTGCGCCAGGCTGCGCTCCACGTCCAGCGGGTAGTCGTAGCTACGACTCAGGTAGGCATGGTGGTCGGCCTTGCGCATCAGCACCGCCGTGGCGGGCTTGAGAAAGCGCTCGACCTGACCATCGTTCGACAGGTGCAGCAACTCCTCGTGCAAGGCCGTCAGGCCCATCGCCACCTCGTCATGACTACGCTCGATGGCGTGCAGCACCTGCGCCCGTCCCTCCTGCAATTCAAGATCGATGGGCACACCGGCGACGAACTTCTTCTCCAGTTCGTAGCAGAAGCTGGCGAACTGATCGATCCAGGCTTCGATCCGATAGACATAGCGCCCCTGGTCGCCGACCCGCAAGCGGCCCCGCCAGGCGTTGTTGCCTTTATCGGTCATGGCCGTGCGCTGCCAGTCGGCCTCGCCGAGGTTTTTCCAGGCCAGCAGCACCGCCAGCTTGTCGTGGCCGTCGGCGAACACCTTGGCGCTTACCACCAACTCCTGCCCCGCCACCGCCTTGACCGCGAACTGCCCGCCATCAATGGTCGGCGTCACGTCTTCAATGGCGATGCGCGGCAGCAGCAAGGCCTGGGACAAGGGCAGGACTTCAGTGCCTTCCTCGTCCAACGGTTTATCGGCTGTCATCGAGCATCACTCCTTACGCCCCATGGACGCTCCACTCTGCGTGATCGGCATGGCCACCGGCTTCATCCTGAAAAAGGTCGCTTCAATTCGGAGCCCGCTACCGGAACAAAAGTTCAGACCGATTTGTCGGGAAACGCCACTTGTCATAACGCGGGAGTCAAAAACACCCGGGCAGGGTCCACCGCTTTACGGGGTGTCCGGATCCCAAAAAGGGCGCCACACCTGCAGCACGCATAAAGGAGGCCAGCTTCATGAATATTCCGATTCCGGCAGAAACGCCAGATCCCAATATCGACCAACCGACCCTGCCACCGACGGAGCCGCAGCCGATACCGACGCAGGAGCCGCCGGACAGCACACCACCGCCCAGGACCGATCCGCCAACCAGCATGCCACCGGTGATCGCCTGACGCAGCGCGCCTGAAGCATAGACGGGAATGGCGCTTCAGCCGCGCTATCGGCAGAACACAAGGCGAGCACCATGCCTGTGCATATCCAACCCTCGACCCAGACCTGTGCCCTGGAGCAAGGCGATATCCGTCTGCATGGCCCGACCAGTGCCGTGCGAATCAATACCGACGACGGCAAAAGCATGTCCCGCGCCGAACTGGACGACCGGTTTATCGGGTGACCGAAGCCGAGGCCGACGCCCTGACCGTCGCCAGCGCCATCGACAGCCGCCACCATGTAAAGGTGAGTGACGGTGATTCGGTGATTTGATTGACCTGTGTCAGCAGCGCCGCCCGGCCTTTGCGTCTGGCGCCACAGGGCACGACCGCAGCGAGCGGCACAGGCTGGGACAAGCTGTCGCAGGCTACCGAGGTCGACCATCTGATCCGCTTTTTATTCAAATACCTGAGTCTGTTATGCAAACAGTTCGCTCGGCATAGTGCCCAGGCCTGATGGAGGCTGACGAGCGACAGACCATGAGCGAGAGAATCCCCGTCCAGAGTGTTGAAACCTTCGAGCCTGCACGTGCGAGGCTGAAGGCCAGGTCCACCGACCAACTGATCCACACCCGCAGCTTCAGCGGGCTGTTCCGTAACCTGCGGCTGGGTGGCGGCGGGTTTCTGTTCCTGTTGTTCTTCGGCACGGTGTGGCTGAACTGGGGCGGCCGCCAGGCGGTGCTCTGGGATCTGGCCGAAAGCCGCTTCCATATCTTCGGTGCGACCTTCTGGCCCCAGGACTTTATCCTGCTCTCGGCCCTGCTGATCATCTGTGCCTTCGGCCTGTTCGCCATCACCGTGTTCGCCGGTCGGGTCTGGTGCGGTTACACCTGCCCGCAAAGCTCATGGACCTGGCTGTTCATGTGGTGCGAGAAAGTCACCGAGGGCGAGCGTAACCAACGCATCAAGCTGCAAGCCGCGCCCTGGGGCCTGAACAAGCTGGCCCGGCGCGCCGCCAAGCACAGCTTGTGGCTGGGGATCAGCCTGCTGACCGGGCTGACCTTCGTCGGTTACTTCACACCGATCCGACCGCTGGCCCAGGAGCTGATAACGCTGCAGATCGGCGGTGTCAGCCTGTTCTGGGTGCTGTTTTTCACCGCAGCCACTTATATCAACGCCGGTTGGCTGCGCGAAGCGGTGTGCATGCACATGTGTCCCTATGCGCGGTTCCAGAGCGTCATGTTCGACAAGGACACCCTGACCATTTCCTACGACCCCGCCCGGGGTGAAAACCGTGGCCCGCGCAAACGCGAGGTAGCGCCGGCCAGTGTCGGCCTGGGGGATTGCATCGACTGCCAGATGTGCGTGCAGGTCTGCCCCACCGGCATCGACATCCGCGACGGCCTGCAGATGGAATGCATCGGTTGCGCGGCCTGCATCGACGCCTGCGATTCGATCATGGACAAGATGGGCTACGCCCGTGGACTGGTGAGCTATACCTCCGAACATCAGTTGCAAGGTGGCAAGACCCATCTGCTGCGCCCGCGCCTGATCGGCTACAGCGCCGTGCTGCTGATCATGATCGGCGCGTTGGCCGCAGCCCTGGTGGAACGGCCCATGGTCTCGCTGGACGTGAGCAAGGACCGTGGCTTGTTCCGGGAAAACAGCCAGGGCCAGATCGAGAACATCTACAGCCTCAAGATCATCAACAAGACCCAACAGCCCCAGCGCTATCGCCTGGAACTGCAGGACAGCGATGGCTTCCAGTTGCAGGGCAAGACCGAACTGAACCTGGCGGCGGGTGAAATCGTCGACCTGCCGGTGTCGGTGGCGATGCTCGGCGACAGGCCGAAAAGCAGCTCGCAGGAGGTGAGCTTCAAAGTGCTCGACAGCGACCAACCCGAGGTCTACAGCGTGGCGAAGAGCCGCTTTGTCGCCCCGCTGAACCGTTGATGCCTTAGAATCCCCAAGGGGTGGCCCTGGCGCCGATCAGCCCGTATTGAAAGCGCCGCAAAACGGTAGGAGCCGGCTTGCTGGCGATAGCACCCGATCAGGCGATGCAGGACTTACTGGCCTCATCGCCGGCAAGCCGGCTCCCACAGGAACTGCGTTCCACCTTGATCGACGGATATCAGGACCCACCCGCCAAACCAATCGAGTTGCCATGAAACGCTACGAAAAATTCGCCGACGACATCGCTGAGCTGATCCGCACCGGCGTCCTCGGCCCCGGCCAGCGTGTACCATCGGTGCGCTATGCCAGCCAGACCTACGGGGTCAGCCCGTCGACCGTGTTCCAAGCCTACTACCTGCTGGAGCGCCGCGGTCTGATCCGCGCCCGGCCGCGCTCCGGCTACTTCGTCAACGCCCACACCCCCAGCCCGTTCTCGGAGCCGGCGATCAGCAGCCAGGTCAGCGAGTCCACCGAAGTGGATGTCAGCGAACTGGTGTTCTCGGTGCTGGACTCCATCAAGGACCCCGCCACCGTGCCCTTCGGCTCGGCCTTCCCGAGCCCGACGCTGTTTCCCCTGCAACGCCTGTCCCGCTCCCTGGCCAGTTCCAGCCGCGAGATGGACCCGCGCATGGTGGTCACCGACCTGTCGCCGGGTAACCCGCAACTGCGGCGGCAGATCGTCCTGCGCTACATGGTCGGCGGGCTGATGCTGCCCATGGAGGAACTGCTGATCACCAACGGCGCCCTGGAGGCGCTGAACCTGTGCCTGCAGGCCGTCACCGAGCCCGGCGACCTGGTGGCCATTGAGGCCCCGGCCTTCTATGCCTGCCTGCAAGTGCTGGAACGGCTCAAGCTCAAGGCGGTGGAGATTCCAGTGCATCCGCGCGACGGCATCGACCTCGGGGTGCTCGCCCAGACCCTGGAACGCCATCCGATCAAGGCCTGCTGGTGCATGACCAGCTTCCAG
This sequence comes from Pseudomonas sp. GW821-FHT03C07, assembly GCF_059420925.1. NCBI lineage: Bacteria > Pseudomonadati > Pseudomonadota > Gammaproteobacteria > Pseudomonadales > Pseudomonadaceae > Pseudomonas > Pseudomonas sp. GW821-FHT03C07. The sequence goes on along the minus strand of NZ_JBWKUQ010000016.1, from coordinate 95,829 downwards.
AACCCTCTCGGCGCGACCCTGCCCGAGACGAAAAAGCAGGCGCTGGTGGAGCTGTTGCGCCAGCATCAGGTGCCACTGATCGAAGACGATGTCTACGCCGAGCTTTATTACGGCCAACAGGCGCCGAAACCGGCCAAGGCCTTCGACACCGAGGGCCTGGTGATGCATTGCGGCTCTTTCTCCAAGAGCCTGGCGCCGGGTTACCGCATCGGCTGGGTAGCGGCGGGACGTTACGCGCAGAAGGTCGAGCGACTCAAGCTGATGACCTCGCTGTGCGCCTCGATGCCGGCCCAGGCGGCCCTGGCCGACTATCTGCAAAACGGCGGCTACGACCGGCACCTGCGCAAACTGCGTTATGCCCTGGAGGAACAACAGAGCGCCATGCTGGCGGCGATTGCCCGTTACTTCCCGGCGCAGACGCGGGTCAGCCAGCCGAGCGGCGGTTACTTCCTGTGGCTGGAGCTGCCGGAACAACTGGATTCGCTGAAACTGTTCCAGATCGCCCTGGCCCAGGGCATCAGCATCGCCCCGGGACCGATCTTTTCGCCGACCCAACGTTTTCGCAACTGCATCCGTTTGAATTACGGCAGCCCGTGGAACGAGGTGTCGGAGCAGGCGATGGAGACCCTGGGACGGATTGTGCGGTCATTGCTGGAGCAGTGACCACACAATCTCAAGAACACCGCCCCCTGTAGGAGCTGGCTTGCCAGCGATGAGGCCCGCAAGTCTTGCATCGACCATGTGACCGCCATCGCCGGCAAGCCAGCTCCCTCAAGGACCGCATTTAACTGTTAGCCGTGGTCGTATTCAGGGGCCGGTGCATCAGATACGCCGCGCCGGTCACGCGAATCATTGGATGCGGCACGATCTGACATTCACCGACAATCGTAAAGCCATGACGCTGATAGAAGCGGCAGGCACCTGTATTCATTGCATAGTCGATCAGGCTCAGGCCCTTGAGCTCAAGGGCCTGACAGCGTTGGCGAGCATATTCAAGAAAGCGTGCGCCCAAGCCCTGGTTGCGCCAGCCCTCATGCAGGGCCAGGCTGGAAATATAAAGGGTGTCGGGAATCTCCAGATCGGCATACGGCGCCAGCACCGGATCGCTGCTCGGCGTCGCATCCGGGTCTTCAAACATCGGATAGCTGTGCAACATGCCGATAACCTGGCCTTGCACCTCGGCCATCAGGCAGTTTTCATAAGAAAAATCCACGCCCTCGCGGGCATAACGCCGCTCACCGACATCCAGCAAGGATTCGGCGCCTTCAGCCAGCTGGCTCCAGATATAGTCGGATGCCCCTTCCGAGGAAATCTGGAACAGGCGGGCAATCTCGCGGGCATCCGAGCGTAGCGCCGGACGAAAGATAACGGTCATTCGGGGATCCCTGTAACGGTCGGTCGGCGGCCAGGCAAAGCCCTGGCGCCGGCGTTACAGTGTGAGGCGTGCGCTCAACGGGTCGATGTGCCCGAGCGACATGACCGGCGCAAAAACCGACTTAACGGCCACCCGCCAGATCGATAAAGGTCCCGGTGGCGTAGGAAGCCTTGTCCGAGAGCAGCCAGACAATCGCCTCTGCCACTTCTTCGGCGCGACCGCCGCGGCCCATGGGAATGGCCGATTCCAGTTTGCTGACCCGGTCGGCATCGCCGCTCAGGGCATGGAACTCGGTGTAGATATAACCCGGGCGCACGGCATTGACGCGAATGCCCTCGCCCGCCAGCTCCTTGGACAAACCGAGGGTAAAGGTGTCCAGCGCGCCCTTGGAAGCGGCGTAATCCACGTATTCGTTGGGCGAGCCGAGACGCGCCGCCGCCGAAGACACATTGACGATATTACCGCCCTGACCACCATGGCGCGGTGACATCCGCCGCACCGCATGCTTGGCGCAGAGGATCGGCGCCAGGGTGTTGACCTTCAGGGTTTGCAGAATACGGAATTCGGACATTTCATCGACCCGAGACTTGTGTCCGACGGTCCCGGCATTGTTGACCAGGGCGGTGACCGGCCCCAGCTCGGCGTCCACCCGATTGAACAGGCGGATCACCTCATCCTCGATACTGACATCGGCGCGCACGGCAATGGCCACGGCACCCAGCCCGCGCACCTGCTCCAGCACCCGCAGGGCCGCTTCCTCATCCGCCAGGTAGTTGATACAAATGCGATAACCCTGCTGCGCGGCGAGTACCGCGGTGGCGGCGCCGATACCACGACTGCCGCCGGTGATGACGATGACTTTGTCCATAACTCCGCTCCCTCGTTCAACCTGTAGCCTTGTCGCAAAAGCATACTCGTCGACGACTGCTTTTGTGTAGTCGCCGAAGGTCGCAAGCTTTGTACTAAACGCTTACATAAACCCAGGCATCCAAGCCGGAGGCCAGGCGGACCGAGACGCGCTTGTAGTCGGAGACTTCATAGGCATCCGCCGAATGCCGAGCCGATCACCCCCCTGGCCGCCCGATGCGGAAAATCAACACCCAGGACCTGCGCGACTGACAGCCCTGCCCCCAGCATCGCCCGCTCCTTGGCGACATGAAAGTCACGCCCGACTCATGGAAAGGTCCATTCCGACCGATCTGGGCAGTACCAATCGCCTAGCGCCGCCAGACCACACAACCCAGCGCGCTCAGGGCAATTGCCAAACCGGCCAGGGAATACACCCAACTGGCCGAAGCCAGCGGCAGTAACACTCCCGCCAGCAACGGGCCGACACCGGCACCGATATCGCGCCACACCGCATTCGAGGCCAGGGCCTGGACCCGTCCGGCCCCCGGATTGCGCTCGGCCACCAGGGTCACCACCAGCGGCAGTTGCAAGGCCCGCAGAATCAGCACCGCGCCGGCACCAAGAATCAGCCAATGGCTGCCGAAGGCGCTCAGGGCCAGGCCGCTGAGGATCGAGAACAACAGCAACATGCGCACCACGCCATAACTGTCGGCGGCCCGACCGCCCAAGGGGCTGAGGAGCATTTCCGAGACATAACGCAGGGCCATCAATATCCCGGCGATGATCACCGCATTGCCACCCAATACGGCGGAGGCCTGCAACGACAAACCGAAGATAAACAACCCGTCCAGCGCCACGCCTTCGACAAAGGACCACATTGCGACACTGTCCGGCCGTTTGAAGCGACGCCCGGAAGGGGCTGCCAGTTCATGCCCCAGCGTCGGCAGCCCGCGCGCCACCCACAGCCCGATCAGCGCCGTGCCGCAGAGCAGCAGGAAAATCAGCCGGGGCCCGAAGTGCAGGCTCAACCAGCCGCCCACGGACAAGGCGATCATCGGGCCGATGGCAATCACTCCCCGCGAACGCCCCGCCCGGCGCGCGGCACCGCTCGGCTCCAGGGTCGCCAGCACCTGCGTCGACAGGTTCATCGCGGCAAACGACAGGCCCCAGACCAGGCGCAGCAGCAATAACCAGCCAAAGCCGGAGATCAGCGAGTTGCCCAGGGCGCAGAACGCGGCGGCCCCGGCCGCCAGCATCAGGGTCGAGCGATCGCCGTGGCGGGCGTAATAGCGCAGCACATAGCTGTAACCGAAGATCCGCACCAGTCGGTTGGCCGCCAGCAATACCCCGGCCTGGGCCAAGGTCACGCCAAAGGCCTGGGTGTTCATGGGCAACAACAGGTAAAGCAGCACGTCGCTGGGCAGGCACAAGGCGAGGACGGTGGCGGAACGGCGGGAGGCGGAGTCGGTCGGGTGGGCAGCCACGGCAGGCATCTGGGACGGGTCTCCGCAGGGGGGGAAGAAGCCTGCCAGCATGCCGGGTTGAAACAATCGATGACAATATTTTTCTGCTCTCTGATCTCCGTTCGACCATTGGGTACCCTGCTTGCGAAATAAGCCCCGGAAGCGAGCGCTTCTTGGTATCGTGTGCGCCGATTTAAATAGCCGCCTATATACTTTTTCCTTTTAGCTGCTCCGTTCATATTCAATTTTCTTTGCACAAAACAGGTTCCTCATGACCGATCCCATTCATATCAAGGATCACGAGAACGAAAAGCGCCTGGTGAACAAGCGCTTGTTGGCGTGCGGCATCCTGGTCCTGGGGCTGGCCGGCAGCCTGGTCGCCCGCCTGTATTTCCTCCAGGTCACCGAGTTTTCCTATAACTCCACCGTCTCGGAAAACAACCGCGTCCACGTCCTGCCGATCCCGCCGGAACGCGGCTTCATTCTCGACCGCAACGGCCAGGTCCTCGCCGACAACCAGCCCAGCTTCAACATGACCCTGACCCGCGAGCGCGCCGGTGACGTCGGCCAGGTGCTGGACACGGTGATGAGCGTGCTCAATCTGCCGGAAGAAGACCGGACGATGTTCACCAAGATCCTCAAACAGTCGCGCCACCCGTTCGAGCCGGTCACCCTGCTCTACGAACTGACCGAACAACAGATCGCCCTGCTGGCGGTGAACGAGTTCAAGCTGCCGGGCGTCGAGGTCGAGCCGCAGTTCGTCCGGCACTACCCGCTGGGCGACCATTTCGCCCATTCGGTGGGTTATGTCGGCCGGATCAACGAAAAGGAAAGCAAGCAACTCGACCCGGTGGAATACCGCGGCACCCAGTCCATCGGCAAGACCGGCATCGAGCGTTTCTACGAAAACGAGCTGCACGGCCATGTCGGCTACGAGGAAGTCGAGACCAACGCCCAGGGCCGGGTGATGCGGGTGCTCAAGCATACCGATCCGATTCCCGGCAAGAACATTGTCCTGAGCCTGGATATCAATTTGCAGGAAGCCGCCGAGAAGGCCCTGGGCGACCGGCGGGGCGCGGTGGTCGCCATCGACCCGAAGACCGGCGAAGTGCTGGCAATGGTCAGCAAGCCGAGTTTCGATCCGAACCTGTTCGTCACCGGGATCCGCGCCAAGGATTATTCAGCCCTGCGCGACTCCCTCGACCGCCCGCTGTTCAACCGTGCCCTGCGCGGGCTCTACGCCCCGGGTTCGACCATCAAGCCGGAAGTGGCCATCGCCGGCCTGGACAGCGGCGTGATCTCACCCTCCACCCGAGTGTTCGACCCCGGTTACTTCCAGTTGCCCAATGTCGACCACAAATACCGCAACTGGAACCACAGCGGCGACGGTTGGGTCGACCTGAACGCGGCGATCATGCGCTCCAACGACACCTACTTCTATGACCTGGCGAGCAAGCTGGGCATCGACCGCCTGCACGATTACCTGAACAAGTTCGGCGTCGGGCAGAAGGTCTCCCTGGACATGTTCGAGGAATCGCCGGGGCTGATGCCGTCCCGCGAGTGGAAACGCACGACCCGGCGCCAGGCCTGGTTCCCCGGCGAAACGGTGATCCTCGGCATCGGCCAGGGCTATATGCAGGTCACGCCGCTGCAACTGGCCCAGGCCACGACCCTGATCGCCAACAAGGGCGTGTGGAATCGTCCGCACCTGGCCCGGACCATCGGCCAGGTTGCGCCGGTGGATGAGAATCCGATTCCCAATATCGTGCTGCATGACCCCAGGCAGTGGGAGCAGGTCAACTACGCCATGCAGTTGGTGATGCACGATCCGCGTGGTATCGCCCGGGCGGCGGCGGTCGGCGCGCAGTATCGCATTGCCGGTAAGAGCGGCACGGCGCAGGTGGTGGCGATCAAGCAGGGTGAGCGTTATGACCGTTTGAAGACTTCGGAGCGCAATCGAGATAACGCCCTGTTCGTCGGTTTTGCCCCGGCGGAAGACCCGCAAATCGTGATTTCGGTGATGATCGAGAACGGTGAGGCCGGTGGTCGGGTCGCCGGTCCCGTGGTGCGGGAGATTCTCGATGCCTGGCTGCTGGACAAGGATGGCAAGCTCAAGCCCGAATATGCGCGGCCGCTCAAGCCGCATGAGGATCCGAAGGTTTAGTTGAGGCTGCCGGCCTCTTCGCGGGCAAGCTCCGCTCCCACAGGTTCGGTGTCATACGCATGCTTTGAGTCCGACTCGAACAGTGTGGGAGCGGAGCTTGTCGGGACGCCGCACCGCCGCGAAGAGGCCCTCAAGAACAACCCCACGGGTCAGGCCGCGGCACCCCGCCGATAAAACGCCAACACTGCGCCCAAGGTCATCAGCAAACCACCGGTCACCCGGTTGAATGCCCGCAGCTGGCCGCCCTGCAAGCGGCTCAACAAGCGCGCGCCGCACAGTGCGTAAAACAACATGATGCTGACATTGAGCAAGGTCAGCACCATGGCCAGCAGCGCATATTGCGGCAACTGCGGCTGCGCACTGTCGATAAACTGCGGCAGAAACGCTGACATGAACAACAACGCCTTGGGGTTGGTCAGCGCCACCACGAAACAGCGCATGAACAAACCAACGGAACGGCTCGAACCCTGCGGCACCGGCAGTTCGGCCAAGGTCGCGGGCGAGCGCAGCATCTTCCAGCCGAGCCAGACCAGATACGCCGCCCCCAGCCACTTCACCGCCTGGAACAGGGCCTCGCTGGCCTGCAGCAGAATCCCCAGGCCACAGGCCACCGCCGTCACCAGCAGCGCATCGGCCAACACCGCCCCGCCCATGCCCCAGGCCGCCGCACGCACGCCGTGGTTGGAACCGTTGTGCAACGCCAGCAGCACCGTCGGGCCGGGCATCGCAATGATCGCCGCCGAGCTGATCAGGAACAGGAGCAAGGTTGCCAGCGTCATGAAAGTCGCCTTGAAAATGAAAAATGGGCGTCATTCTGCGGCCAGCACCGCCGCGCTTCAACCGTCGGTACCCCAACCTGTCGTTTGCGCTGGACGCGGCTAAGCTGTTTCGTGATAAAACAGGCCCAAGCACTGAAGCGTTTCAGCGTCCTTTCCATCAGACAGGGTGATAGCCTCATGACCGACCAGAAGCTGCTCGACTCACTGTTTCCCGCCGCCGCGGACATCCCGGAAAAGTACCGATTCGAAGGCCCGCTGGAACAACGCGAATACCTGGTCGACGGCGCCTTGCGGACCTGGGCCGGCCCCCTTGCCCAGGTCCGCAGCCCGGTGTACCTCGCCACTGCCAGCGGCGATGAGCAAGTGATCCTCGGCAGCACACCGCTGCTGGATGCCGAGACCGCCCTCACCGCCCTCGACGCCGCGGTTCGCGCCTATGACCGCGGCCAGGGCGAATGGCCGACGATGCGCGTGGCCGAGCGCATCCAGCATGTCGAAGCCTTCCTGCGGCGCATGCGCGAGCAGCGCGAGGCGGTGGTCAAGCTGCTGATGTGGGAGATCGGCAAGAACCTCAAGGATTCCGAGAAGGAATTCGACCGTACCTGCGACTACATCGTCGACACCATCAATGCCTTGAAGGAACTCGATCGCCGCTCCAGTCGCTTCGAACTGGAACAGGACACCCTCGGCCAGATCCGCCGCGTCCCCATGGGCGTGGCGCTGTGCATGGGCCCCTACAACTATCCACTGAATGAAACCTTCACCACCCTGATCCCGGCGCTGATCATGGGCAATACCGTGGTGTTCAAGCCAGCCAAGCTTGGCGTGCTGCTGATCCGTCCGCTGCTGGAAGCCTTCCGCGACAGCTTCCCGGCCGGAGTGATCAACGTGATCTATGGCAGCGGCCGGGAAACCGTGAGCGCGCTGATGGCCAGCGGCAAGATCGATATCTTCGCCTTTATCGGCACCAACAAGGCCGCCAGCGACCTGAAGAAACTCCACCCCAAACCCCACCGCCTGCGCGCCGCCCTCGGCCTGGACGCGAAGAATCCGGCCATCGTGCTGCCCGAGGTCGACCTGGACAACGCGGTCAACGAATGCGTCACCGGCTCGTTGTCGTTCAATGGCCAGCGCTGCACCGCGCTGAAGATCCTGTTCGTGCACGAAGCGGTGGTCGAGGGTTTTATCGAGAAATTCAATCGCAAGGTGCAAAGCCTGGTGCCGGGCATGCCCTGGGACAATGGCGTGTCGCTGACGCCCTTGCCGGAAGCCAGCAAGATCGACTATCTCAATGCCCTGGTGGCCGATGCCCAGGCCAAGGGGGCCAAGGTGGTCAACCCCAATGGTGGCCAAACCCGCGCTTCGTTCTTCTACCCGGCGCTGCTCTACCCGGTGAATGACGGGATGCGCGTGTACCAGGAGGAGCAGTTCGGCCCGGTGGTGCCCATCGTCCCTTACCGCGACCTGGAAACCGTGATCGATTACGTACTGGAATCGGACTTCGGCCAGCAATTGAGTATTTTCGGCACGGATCCGGCCCAGATCGGCCGACTGGTGGACACCTTCGCCAATCAGGTCGGGCGGATCAATATCAATGCCCAGTGCCAGCGCGGCCCGGACACCTACCCGTTCAACGGGCGCAAGAATTCGGCCGAAGGCACGCTCTCGGTGCACGATGCCTTGCGGGTGTTTTCGATCCGGACCCTGGTAGCGACCAAGTTCCAGGACAGCAACAAGGCGCTGATCAGCGATATCATCCATAACCGCGAGTCGACGTTCCTGACCACCGACTACATCTTCTGAGGTCACCCAAGCGGTGTGGTTCGCAAACCCACGCTGCCCCTGTAGGAGCCAGCTTGCTGGCGATCCAGACGACGCGGTTTGACAGGACACCGCATCGATACCATCGCCAGCAAGCTGGCTCCTACAGGGTAGCGCCGTTTTTTTATGCCAGGCCCATAGGGCTGCCGGGCGCTCTGATCTATCATTGCACCTCAGGCTGCCCGGGCCCGCCATTATTTTTATAAGAAATCCATGCCACGCATCGACCTCCGCCGATTGATCCTGTTGCTGTCGCTTTCCGTCGTCACCCTGACTGCCGGCAATCTCTTCTTCGCCAGCTATCAGACCCAGCGCAACTTCCTGATGGAACAGACCCTGGAAGCCAATCGGATCTATGCCCTGAAGTTGGCGAACAGCACCAACAACTTCCTCAAGTCGACCCAGCAGCAACTGGCCTTCAGTGCCGGGCTGCTCCCCGCGATCTGGGACCAGCCAGACCTACTGTGGCAGGAAGCGCATCGGCTGCGCCGCGAGACCGGCAGCTTCAACTCGGTGATCATCATCCGCGCGGACGGCAAGATCATCGCATCCTCTCCGCTGTCAATGAACCTGACCGGCACCGCTCCCAACAGCGAGGGCTTTCGCCAGGCCAGCGCGGTGCGCCAACCCTATATTTCAAGCCCCTATGTCGGGGCCAACAACCACCTGATGATCCAGATCTCGCATCCGATCTTCGACGGTGACGGCAACTACCTGGGCTACCTGGGCGCCGGTATCTATCTCAACGAACCGAATATCCTGCACTCGCTGCTGGGCGAGCAATATTACCGTGACGGCTCCTACCTCTATGTAGTCGATACCCAGGGCCGACTGATCTATCACCAGGACCCGGCGCGGATCGGCGACACGATCAAGGGCAACCCGGCCATCGACGCGGTGATCGCCGGCGAGACCGGCAGCCTGCGGTTGCACAACTCCAAGGGCGTCGACATGCTCACCGGGTATGCGCCGGTACCGCGGATCGGTTGGGGCGTGATCAGCCAGCGACCGACCTCCGTCACCCTGGAGGGCCTGCAACGGCTGATGCTGGAAGTGGCCGGGTATGCCGTGCCACTGTTGCTGCTGTCACTGCTGGGCATCTGGTGGATTTCGACGCTGATCAGCAAACCGCTCTGGCAACTGGCCAATACCACTCAGTATTGGGGCTCCTCCACCGCCGCCCAGTCGGTGAGCAAGGTCAAGGCCTGGTACTACGAGGCCGCACAGTTGAAGAACACCATGCAGAAGGCCCTGATGTCACTGCACCAGCAACTGGGCCGGCTCAACCAGGAAAGCGTCACCGATCCGCTGACCGGCCTGACCAACCGGCGCGGCCTGCAATTGATCCTCGACGACTGGGAAAGCCGCCAGCAGCCGTTTTCGCTGATCGCCCTGGACATCGACCACTTCAAGCAGGTCAACGACAGCTACGGGCACAGCGCCGGCGACCTGGTGCTGCAACACCTGGCCCAGCAGATCCGTCGCCACTCCCGGGAAAGCGACGTGCTCTGCCGCCAGGGTGGCGAAGAGTTCCTCATGCTGCTACCCGCTACCCCGCTGGCCCAAGCGACCCTGGTGGCCGAGCGTTTGCGCACGGCGATGGCCTACACCGAAAGCCCGAACGGCATTCCGGTGACCATCTCCCTGGGTGTGGCCGGCTGGCCGCAGGGTGGGCAGACCGTGGCCCAGGTCCTCCAGGCGGCGGACCAGGCCCTCTATCGGGCCAAGGATCGCGGACGCAACCGGGTGGTGCGTGGCGATGATGAGACCCCGCCGGATGCGCCGAACAGTTAGACTGCCCCCCCTGGCGACACGCATCGGACCGCCGTCCCAGGCCACGAACACCCGACGCTTTCGGGGATTTCTTTCGAGATTGACCACCAGCATGACCTTCAACTTCGACACCCTGATCGACCGTCGCAACACCGGCAGCACCAAGTGGAGCCGCTACCCGGCCGACGTCCTGCCCATGTGGGTGGCCGATATGGACCTGCCGGTGGCGAGTGCGATCACCCAGGCCCTGCAGCAGCGCCTGGAACATCCGCAACTGGGTTACAGCGTGGCCCAGGACGCCCTGCGCCAGGCCATCGTCACCGATCTCTGGGCCAAATACGCCTGGCGCGTGCTGCCCCAGGAGCTGATTTTCCTGCCGGGGGTCGAGCCGGGTTTCAACATGGCGTTGCACGCCTTTGTGCAACCGGGCCAGAACGTCGTGGTGCAGACGCCGAACTACCGCCCGCTGCGTCTGGCGCCGGGGCACTGGAACCTGCCGAAAGTCGAACTGGCGTTCGAGCGTGACGCCCAGGGGGACTACGTCACCCCCTTCAATGCCCTGCGCAACGCCTTGCACGGCGGCGGCGCGTTGCTGCTGAGCAACCCGCACAACCCGCTGGGCAAGGTCTTCCCACGGGAAGAACTGCAACAGGTGGCGGATATCTGCCTGGAACAGGGCGCGCTGATCATCAGCGACGAAATCCACGCCGACCTCTGCTTCGACGGCCGTCGGCATGTGCCGATCGCCGCCCTGAGCGCGGAGATCGCCAAGCGCACCATCACCCTGATGTCAGCGAGCAAGGCCTATAACATCGCCGGGCTGAAGACCGCCTATGCCATTATCCAGGACCCGCTGATACGCGAGCGTTTCAACGCCTCCCGCCTGGGAATGGTCGACAGCGTCAACACCCTGGGGCTGGAGGCCACCTGCACGGCCTACACCGAGTGCGCTCCGTGGCTCAAGGGGCTGGTGGAGTACCTGCAGGCCAACCGCGACTACCTGCAACACGCGGTGGAAACCCGGCTGCCGGGCGTGGTCCTGCACCCGGCGCAGGGCACCTACCTGGCCTGGCTGGATTGCAGCGCGTTGGGGCTGGCGGACCCATACCAGTTTTTCCTCGACGAGGCCAAGGTGGGCTTGAGCGCGGGTATCGAATTCGGCGACAACGCGAAGCAGTTCGTGCGTTTGAACTTCGGTTGCCCGAGAGCATTGCTGGAGGAAGGTATCAGTCGGATGGAGCAGAGTTTGCGCCGACGCTGAAAGCGCGATGCGAAAACACCGTCACATCCAATCTGATATCTGATGTAGGAGCGAGCTTGCTCGCGATGGTCGTCCAGACACCGCTGGGTATCAGATGCCCCGCGTTATCGTTGACCTCCATCGCGAGCAAGCTCGGCTCCTACAGGTACAAGGTCAGGCGTGTTTGTTCAGGCGCGGCTTGGCCTTGGGAAAATACGGTGGTTTGACCAGCAGCGTCGGCGCGGGCTTCACGGCCTTCGCCGCTACCACCTCGACCGGCGGCTCCCCGCCAAACTCCGCGACATAAGCAGTCTGGCCGCAACGCAGTCGATTGTTGATGGGAAACTCGTCCCCGTTGTCGTAAATGTACACGTCCTTCATAGCCATCTCCTTCTCAACATAATTGATCCCTGCCAGCAAACGCCTGCAGGCTTCAAAAATATTGAGCGTAGCCGATCAATAGCGATTGGCAGACGCTGGCGCAAGGTTCCGACGAATGACCACCCGGTCACGAAATTTACATTTTCCTGACCAGGGCTTTCACGCCGATTTCACTTGTGCACGCCTAGGATCGGCTCACTCCTCGCTTCAATCCCATTCGGCTCGCCTTTGTCGCGAGCTTTTTTTTGCCCGCGCAACCGGTCGAACCACAGGTAGACCACCGGGGTGGTGTAGAGCGTCAGCAGCTGCGACACCGCCAACCCACCGACAATGGCGATCCCCAAGGGCTGGCGCAGTTCCGAACCGGCGCCGTGACCAAACGCCAGCGGCACGGCACCGAGCAGCGCCGCCAGCGAGGTCATCAGGATCGGCCGCAGGCGCAGCAGACAGGCTTCATGCACCGCCTCGCGGGGCGCCATACCGCCGCGCTCGGCCTCCAGGGTGAAGTCGACGATCATGATCGCGTTCTTCTTGACGATCCCGATCAGCAAGATGATCCCGATCATGCCCAGCACCGACAGGTCCTGCCCGCAGATGATCAACGCCAGCAAGGCGCCGAAACCGGCCGAAGGCAAGGTGGAAATAATCGTCAGCGGATGGATGGCGTTTTCATAGAGCACGCCGAGGACGATATAGACCGTCAGGATCGCCGCCAGGATCAACCAGGGTTGCGACTTGAGCGAATCCTTGAACGCCTGGGCGGTGCCCTGAAAACTCCCCGATACCGTGTCGGGCAGGCCTACCGCCAGCGAGGCCTTCTCGATGGCGTTGACCGCATCGCTCAGGGCCTGCCCGGGGGCCAGGTCGAACGACAGGGTAATGGCCGGGAACACGCCCTGGTGGTTGATGACGATCGGCGCCAGCTCGTTGCGGACACTGGCCAGCATATCCAGCGGCACCATGCCCCCGCTGGTCGAACGCACATACAGGTGCTTGAGGGTGTCGATGGACATCTGCCAGTGCGGATCGAGTTCGAGAATAACGTGGTTCTGGTCCAGCTGGGTGAACATGGTCGCGATCTGGCGCTGGCCGAAGGCGTCATAGAGCACGTCGTCGATCGCCTGCACATTGACGCCAAGACGCGCCGCCGACGGTCGGTCGATCACCAGGGTGGCCTGAGGCGCGGCGCGCTGCTGGTCGGAGGTGACGTTGCGCAATTGCGGCAACTGCTTGAGGCGCTCGAGCAACAGCCCGCTCCAATGGTCCAGCTCCTGGCTGTCCGGGTCCTGCAAGGTGTACTGGTATTGGGTCTTGCTGGCGCGGCCGCCGATCTGGATATCCTGGTTGGCCTGCAGGAACAGCTTGATGCCCTGGACCTTGTCGAGGGCCGGCTGCAAGCGTGCGATCACCTGTTGGGCACTGACGCTGCGCTGATCGAAGGGCTTGAGGTTGACCATCACCCGGCCCTGGCTGACCGTCGGGTTGGGGCCGATCCAGAAATAGGCCTTGGCCACCGCCGGATCGGCGCTGACGATATCGGCCAGCAGCGCGACCCGTTGGCGCATGGCGTCCGGAGAAATGTCCGAAGCGGCTTCGGCGACCCCCTGGATCAACCCGGTGTCCTGCTGCGGGAAAAAGCCCTTGGGGATATACAGGTAGAGCATCGCCGTGGCGACGAAGGTGGCGACGGCTACCGCCAGGGTCAGGCGCTGGTGATCGAGCACCCACTCCAGGCTGCGCCGATAGCCCTCGTGAATCCGCTTGTAGACCGCCTCGCAGGCGTCGCCGAAACGGCTCGGACGCGAGTCGTGCTCCGGTTTGAGCAACCAGGCGCAGAGCATCGGCGTCACGGTCAGGGAGACCACGCCGGACATCAGGATCGCCACGCTGACCGTCACCGCGAACTCGCGCATCAGCCGCCCGACGATACCGCCCATCAACAGGATCGGCAGAAACACCGCGATCAGCGACACGGTCATCGAGACAATGGTGAAACCCACTTCACGCAAACCGTCCACCGCCGCCTGGATCCGCGACTTGCCCATCTCCAGGTGGCGAACGATGTTTTCCATGACCACGATGGCGTCGTCCACCACAAAACCGACGGCAATCGCCAGGCCCATGATCGACAGGTTGTCCAGGCTGTAGCCCAGCAGGTACATCACGGCAAAGGTCGCCACCAGCGATAGCGGGATGGTCAGGGTCGGGATCAGGGTCGCGGTGGCCTTGCGCAGGAACACGAAGATCACCACGACCACCAGGGCGATGGACAGCAGCAGGGTGAACTGCACGTCGTTGACCGAGGCGTTGATGGTCTGGGTGCGGTCACCGACCACCTGGACCTGGACGTCCCGCGGCAAGGACGCGGTCAGGGCCGGCAGGCTGGCCTTGATATTGGCGATGGTCGACAGCACGTTGAAGCCCGGCTGCTTGTGGATGTCGACGATCACCGTCGGCTGGCCGTCGATACCGGCGGCCTGCTGGGTGTCCTCGGCGCCATCGATGACCCGGCCCAGATCGCCGAGTTTGATCGGCACCCCGGCCTTGTAGGCCACCACCTGCTCGCGATAACCCTTGGGGTCGAGCAACTGGTCGGTGGCATTGAGGGTCACCGAGCGGTACTGGCCGTTGAGGTTGCCCTTGGGTTGATCGAGGGTACTGAGGCCGACGATGCTGCGCACGTCCTCCAGGGTCAGGCCCCGGGCCGCCAGGGCATCCGGGTCGATCTGGATGCGCACCGCCGGCTTCTGCTCGCCATGGAAATCCACTAGCCCCACGCCCGGCATCTGCGACAGGCGCTGGGCCAGGTAGTTGTCGGCGTAGCGATCGAGCTCCGGCAAGGTCCGCGTCGGCGAGGTCAAGGCCAGGGACAGCACGGTGAACTCCGCCGGGTTGACCTTGTTGAAGGTCGGCGTGCTGGTCATGGTTTTCGGCAAGGTGGAGCTGGCGGTGTTGATTGCCGTCTGCACGTCCTGGGCCGCGCCGTCGATATTGCGCGACAGGTCGAACTGCAGGACGATCTGGGTCTTGCCCGAGGAGCTCGAAGAGGTCATCGAGGTGACCTGCGGCACCGCCGCGAAGGCTCGCTCCAGTGGCGTCGCCACCGAGGTCGCCATGGTCTCGGCACTGGCCCCGGAGAGCTTGGCAGTGACCTGAATGGTGGGAAAATCCACCGTCGGCAACGGCGCCACCGGCAGTTGGAAATAGGCGAAGATGCCCAGCAGCATCACCCCCAGGGCCAGCAGGCACAGCCCGGTGCGGCGCTGGATCAGCCCGGCGAGCAGGTTCATGGCTTGCCTCCGGTGCTGCCGGTCAATGCCAGCTCAGGGGCCGCCGGATCCGATTCCAGGCTGATCGGCTTGACCTTGAGTCCGGGGGCAATCCGCGACTGCCCCTGGACCACCACCACTTCACCTGGCGCCAGGCCGTCCTTGATCCACTGTTGCCCGTCAACCACCGTCGCCGCCGTGACCTGCCGTGGCTCGACCCGCTGGTCGGCATTGACCACGTAGACGAAGTCCCCCTTCTGCCCTTGCTGCACGGCATTGGCCGGTACCACGGTGGCGGCCTTCTGGGTATTCACCAGCAGGCGTGCCCCCACCAGTTGGCCAGGCCAGAGTTGTTGGCCCGCGTTGTGGAATTGCGCCTTGAGCTGGATCTGCCCGCTGGCGGCGATCACCTGGCTGTCGATAAAACTCAGGTAACCGGTGGCCAACTGTCGATGGCCGTCGCGGCTCATGGCGAACACCTGCAAGGGCGCCACGGCGTTTTCCTTGAGGATCCGCGCCAGGTCGTCCTGGGACACCGCGAAGGCCACCGAGATCGGGTCCATCTGCGTCAGGGTCACCAAACCGGTGGCATCGGCGCCGTGGACAATCGAACCGACATCCAGCAGGCGTTGCCCGGTGCGGCCGGTGAATGGCGCGTCGATCCGGGTAAAGGCCAGTTGCAGGCGGGCATTCTCCAGCGCCGCCTGGTCGGCCTGGACCGTGGCCTGCTGGGCCGCCAGTTGCGCGCGGTAGGTGTCGACATCCTGGGTCGGGCCGGCCTTGGCCGCCGCCAGCTTACTGGCCCGGTCAAGATTGACCTTCAAATTGGCAAGCTGCGCCTGGTCCTTGCTGACCAACGCCTGCGCCTGGGCCACCTGGGCCTGGTACACCCGCGGGTCGATCTGCGCCAACTGGCTGCCGGCGTTGACCATCTGGCCTTCGGTGAACAGGACTTTCTGCAGCTCGCCGTCGACCCGTACCCGTACATTGACGGTGTTGAGGGGTTGGACATTGCCGATGGCGTCGATCCAGATCGGCAGGTCCTTCTGCCCCGCCGCCTGCATCACCACCGGGATGGCGCTATCAACAGGGGTTGCCGGTGCCGCCTGGGCGCGGTCGATCCACTGGGTTTTGATCAACAACGACGCGCCGAACAGGGCCACGACCAGCAGGCCGAGGCGCAGACGACGATGTTGGGATGGCGCCTGGGGTGAATGCTTCATGGCTGAACGACCTGAGAGAGAGAAGAAGATGTGGCGGCAGCCAGGGTTGGCGCGCTGAAGTCGCCGCCGATGGCGCGGAACAGGCCGACGGCGGCCTGCAAATGCTGGAGGCGCACCTGCAACAGGCTGTCTTCGGCCTGGTACTGGGTGCGCTCGACCACCAGCAGCGTCTGGAAATCGGTGGAGCCGAGCCGGTAGCGGACCTGGGCCAGGCGTGCGGCCTCACGGGCCGAGCCGACGGCGGCCTGGTTCAGGGCATAGGCCTGGTCCAGTTGCCGCGCGGCGCTGAGCTGGGTTTCCACGTCGCGCAGGGCTTCGATGATCGAGGCCCGATAGCTGGCGGTCAGCTCCTGCACATGGGCCTGGTCGGCGTGCAGTTGCCCGGTCAGTTGGCCGCCGCTGAACACCGGCTGGGCCAGGCTGCCGACCATGCTCCAGATATGCCCGCCGGCCAGGGTGTCGATACCGCCGAGCAGGTCCAGCGAAAGGTTGGGCAGGAACGCCGCCCGGGCCACGCCGACGTCGAAGTTGGCCGACACCAGGCGGGCCTCGGCGGCCTGGATATCCGGGCGTTGACGCACCAGGCCGACGGGCAGGCCGACCTTGGGTTGCGGCACCTGGAGCGTGTCGAGCCCGCTCTGCTGGACCTTGAAACCTTCCGGTGGCACACCCACCAGCGTCGCCAGTTGGTACTGCGCCGCGTCGAGTTGCTGTTGCAACAACGGCACGGCGGCCTGGAAGGTTTGCTGGGCATTGCGCTGCTGTTCGACTTCCAGACTCGACACCGCGCCCTGGCTGGCCTGCACCTGTACCAGGTCGAGGACCTGGCTGGCATCGGCGGCAATGGACTGGGCCAGGCGCACGCGCTCTTGCAGCGAGAGAACCTGGAAATAGGTGTCGGCGATACTTGCACCGAGGGTCATGCGCAGGGTCTGGGCATCGAACTGGCTGGCGTTGGCCAGGGCCTGGGAGGAATCGGCCGTGGCGCGCTGCTTGCCCCAGAAGTCCACCTCATAGGTGGCTTCGGCGAAGACGCTGGTTTTTTTCGTGCTGCCGTAGTTGTTCTGGCGCTGGTAGCTGCCGCCCAGGGACAGGTTGGGGTATTGCCCGGCACCGGCCACCTGGGCGATGGCCCGGGCCTGGTCGACCCGGCTCACGGCGGCCTTGAGGCTGTAGTTGTCGTTCAGGCCACGGGCAATCAGGCCATCGAGCTCGGCGCTGTGGAACTCACGCCACCAGGGTCCGCCCGCGGCGTCAGCCGGGGTCGCGGACGGGTCCTTGGCCGACCACTGCGGGGCCAGGGGCAAGGCCGGCGCCTGGTAATCCGGCACCAGCGAGCAACCGCCCAGCAGCGTCAAGCCGACCAGGGCCAGGGCCCGGAACAGTCGGCTTGGGGCATGAGGTGGATGAAAAGCCTCGATTTTCGGCGTGAGCAGCATCTACGGGATATCTCCAGAACCTGTGTGGCAGAGCCATCGATCAGATTCCGAAGCTATCAGGCAGAGGCCCGCGTCCCGTTCCTCCAAAGCTAAATTTTAGTTTAGGTAAATATCATGTGAACGCGGTTCCTTGTAGGAGCCAGCTTGCTGGCGATGGACGTCAACGATAACGCGGGGCATCTGATACCCAGCGGAGCCTGGACGACCATCGCGAGCAAGCTCGCTCCTACAGAGGCGGCGTTGACCGCAGTGGCGCATCAAGGGGGTCTTCGTCGTCCTGTAGCAACCGGTACCCGACCCCCGGCACGGTCTGGATCAACGAATGGCTGAACCCGGCGTCCAGTTTGCGACGCAACCGATAGATGTGTTTATCGATCACGTTGTCGATGGGGTCGAAGTCATAGTCCCAGGCACTCTCCAGCAACATGCTGCGGGTCACCACCTCATCGCAGTGACGCATGAGCTTTTCCAGGATCAGCGACTCGCGCTGCTGCAGGACGATAACCTGCCCTTCGCGGGTGGCGGTGCGCGCGGCGCAATCCAGTTGCAGACTGCCGACCCGCAAGGTCCGCGACAATCCCAGCACCGGGTCACGGCCACGCTGCAAGGCTTCCAGCCGGGCGAGCACCTCGACGAAGGCATAGGGCTTGGCCAGGTAGTCGTCACACCCGGCGCGCAAACCTTCGACCCGCTGGGTGGTGGAGTCCAGGGCACTGAGCATCAGCACCGGCGTGCGCAGGCCCTGGCGGCGCAGTTCCTGGACCAGCGCGAGACCGTCCAGCCCCGGCAGCTTGCGGTCGACGATCAAGGCGTCGTAGATCCCTTCCAGGGCCATGTCCAGGCCACTGCGACCATCGGCGACGGTATCGGCGACGTGCCCGCTTTCGTTGAGGCCGCGCACCAGGTAACTGGCCGCTCGGGCGTCATCCTCGATGACCAGGATTCTCAAGACCGGCTCCGAGCCGACTCAGCTAAACTTTTTTTCATATTGACGCGACCTTTCAGATAAACCCGGTTTGGCACACTATGCCGGTCGACAAGCCAACCACGACGCACTGACCAGCCAGGCTCCCCGGGGGCAGTGCAAGACTACCACCCTCTCTCATTCTGCGAAGTGCCCATGACCCATGTTCTGGTCGTCGAGGACGACCCCGCCACTGCCCGGGAGATCGAAGCCGCCCTGCAAGACCACGGCTTCGACGTCACCCACGTTGATAACGGTCGGGACGGCCTGGTGCGCGCCATCAGCGACAGTTTCGACGTCATCGTGCTCGACCGCATGCTACCCGGCGCCCTCGATGGCCTGGGCATGCTCACCGCCCTGCGCGCCTCGGGTATCGCCACGCCGGTGCTGATCCTCAGCGCCCTCAGCGCGCTGGACGAACGGGTTCGCGGCCTACGGGCCGGCGGCGACGACTACCTGACCAAGCCCTTCGAATTTATCGAACTGACCGCGCGCCTGGATGCCTTGAGCCGCCGCAGGGTCGCCCCCAGCGAAGAGCGGGTCAACCGCCTGCGGGTTGGCAATCTGGAGCTGGACCTGCTCAAGCGCAGCGTCAAGCGCGGTGAACGGTTGGTGGAGCTGTTGCCCCGGGAATACGCCCTGCTCGAATACCTGGCGCAGCACGCGGAGCAGGTGGTGACGCGGACCATGCTGTTCGAGGCGGTGTGGAACTACGCCTACGACGAACGCACCAATGTCATCGAAGTGCATTTGGGCCGTTTGCGCCGCAAGGTCGATGGCGAAGGCGAAGAACCGATGATCCATACCATTCGCGGGGCCGGTTATGTTCTCCGTTCACCTGCGTGAAATCCCCCGCACCATCAGTTTCCGTACGGCGCTGATGTCCCTGGCGCTGTTCAGTTGCTCGTTCCTTGCGCTGTTCGGTTACCTCTATTGGCAGACTGCCGGCTACTTGATGGCCGAGGTCGATACGGCCCTCTATCGGCAGATCGACAACCGCAGCGCACAGCCCGAAGAGCTACGCCTGGCGGAAATCCGCAAGCATTCCGAACAGGACATCGACGGTCGGGTCCCCCACGGTATCTACGACGCCAAAGGCCAACTGATTGCCGGGGCGGTCAGTGAAATGCCGGCTTTCAAGGGCTATGACAAGCCCAACGAATTCTACTGGGAAAAGACCCGCAGAAAAGACCGCCCGATCCGCTTCATGATGCATCGCCTGGACAATGGCCAGACCCTGATGGTGGCTCAGGATATCCATGACATCCGCGAGTTCGATGAGTTGCTGGTCAATGCGATGGTCTCCGGCGGCTCGTTGCTGCTGCTGGTGGGTTTGCTCGGGGCGGTCGGGCTGGGCTACTCGGCGCGCCGACGGCTGGATGTGCTGACCCGCGCCATCGAACGGATCGTCAAGGGCGACCTCAACGAACGCCTGCCGACCCGCGGCAACCGTGACGATATCGACCGTATCGCCACGGTGGTCAACCAGATGCTCGACGAGTTGGAACGCCTGATGAGCGAGGTCAAGGGCGTCTGCGACGATATCGCCCACGATTTGCGCACGCCCCTTACCCGCTTGCTCGCGGGCCTGGAACGGGCCCAGCGCCGGCACCTGCGCGAAGACGAATACGCGGCAGCCATCGACAACGCCATTGAGGATGCCCAGGGGTTGCTGTCGACCTTCCGCGCCCTGCTGCGGATTTCCGAGATAGAAGCCAGTGCCCGGCGCAGCAGCTTTGCCGAGATCGACCTGAACCGCATCGCCGCCGATGCAGCCGAGTTCTTCGAGCCGCTGGCCGAAGAGCGTGGCATCGAGTTGACTTTGAGCGGCACGCCCGAGCCCTGCCTGATCTTCGGCGATGCGCAGCTGCTGTTCGATGCGACCTGCAATCTGCTGGACAATGCCATCAAGTTTTCGCCTGACCATAGCCGGGTGCAGGTGGCGGTGATGGATGCCCCGGACAGACGCGGACTGTGCGTGGTGGATAATGGTCCGGGGATTCCCGAAGCCGAGCGCGAAACGGTGTTCCGCCGGCTGTACCGTTCCGAATCCAGCCGGCATACGGCGGGCAACGGACTGGGGCTGAGCATGGTGGCGGCGGTGGCCCGGCTGCATGACATGCGCCTTGAGGTGCAGGATGCGCAGCCGGGTTGCCGGATCGAGTTGATTGTCAGTGCCTGAAAGCACCGTTCCATCAGAGCTTGGCGATCGAGACTTCGGTGGATTTGACGAAGGCGATCACTTCACTGCCTACCGCCAATTCAAGGTCGCGTACCGAGCGCGTGGTAATCACCGAGGTGACGATCCCCGACGCGGTCTGCACATCAATCTCGGACAGCACCTCGCCAATGAGAATTTCCTTGATGACGCCGCGAAATTGGTTACGAACGTTGATCGCTTTGATCGTCATGGGGTTGCTTCCTTTTCGTGGAGAGAGGTACACCTGCGTTTCAGGTGCTGGAGGCTAAAATGCGCCAGCTCAACAACTTATAAAAGGAATAAATAATCATGATTTTATTCAATTAAGGAATAACAAACGGAAAACCGCCAGGTTTCATTGAGTCGTCGCAACCGTGATGTAAAATCGATCACCCAGTGCGGGTCTCCTGCACCCCTGCGGAGTGCCAATGAACAAGGTTATCGCGTTGGTATCGGGCTTGCCCCTGATGCTCGCGTTGAGTGGTTTCACCACCCGGCAACACCTCGACGATCCGGTCACGCTGGATGACTACACGCGCCACAAGATCGAGTTCATCGAGACCCGAATCCTCAAGCACGCCGGCCATGAGCAAGGCGAACGGATCAAGAATATCTCCGCCAACTTCCTCGGCACGCCCTATGTGGCGCATATGCTGGTCGGCTCCGCGACCGCGCCGGAGAAGCTGGTGATCGACTTCCGCGGCCTGGATTGCTTTACCTACCTGGATTACGTCGAGGCCTTGCGCAAATCCGACAGCCTGCCGCGCTTCGTCGAAAACCTGGTGCGCACACGCTACGCCGAGGGCAAGGTCAGCTACGCCGAGCGCAAGCACTTCTTCACCGACTGGGCGCACACCCAGCCGCTCAATGCCCGGGATGTGACAACGCAGGCCAGCCCGAGGGCGACCACCGTCACCAAGGTCCTCAACGCACAAGGCGACGGCAGCGGCGGCACGCTGATCCCGTCGGTGGGCACGGTCGAGCGCGCCATTACCTATATCCCCAGCGAGTGGATCGACGACGCCGTGGTCAGTCGCCTGAAAACCGGTGACTACATCGGTATCTACACCCCGGCCGAAGGGCTGGACGTCACCCACACCGGTATCTTCATCATGACCGACAAGGGCCCGGTGCTGCGCAACGCCTCCGCCCGCGAAGCCAACCACAAGGTGGTGGATTCGCCGTTCCTGGATTACGTCAGGAAAACCCCGGGCATCGTGGTGCTCAGGGCGATCTGAAGCGGGTCAGCCAGGCAACGGTTTCCCACTCGTGCAGATGAAATCGATGAATGCGCGCAGCTTGGGCGGCAGGTAGCGACTCGACGGCCAGACCACCTGCATCTGTAGTGTGCGCTGGATCCGCCCCGGCAGTATCGACTCCAACTCTCCGCCCGCCAGCGCCTCGCGCACGGCGAACTCGGGTACGCAAGCGATGCCCAGGCCCTGTCGGGCGGTATGGATAAGCATCTCCAGGTTATTGCAGACCATCGTCTCCGGCACCTTCAACTCAGTGCCTTGTACCAGTCCCGCCAACGGCCATTTTTCCAGCTTGCCGGTGGAGGGCATCCGGTAATGCAGGCACTGGTGTTCCAACAGATGCTCCACCGCTTGCGGATAACCCTTGGCGGCGAAATAGCCCGGTGCCCCCACCAGATGAAACTCGAAGCTACCCAGCTTCCTGGCCATCAGCCGCGAATCGTGCAATTGCCCGGTGCGCACCACCGCATCGAAACCCTCCTCGACCACGTCCACCAGGCGATCGGTGAAGTCCAGTTCCAGGCGGATTTCCGGATACTCGCGCATGAAGGACGAAAGCTGCATGAACAGCACATTGCCCTGCAACGGCAGGCTGATGCGTAATTTGCCCCGTGGTGCCTCGCGGGAACTGGACAGCTCCTGCTCCGCCGCCTCCAGCTCATTGAGCACTCGCCGACAGCGCTCGAGGAACAGCGCGCCCTCGGCAGTCAGGTTGATGCTGCGGGTATTGCGATGGAACAACCGCGCGTTGAGCTTGTGTTCCAGGCGGGCAATGCCTTTGCCGACGGCCGAGGCGGAAACTCCGAGCACGCGGCCGGCAGCGACAAAACTGCGACTTTCGGCGACCTGCACGAACACGCTAATACCATTGAGCTTATCCACCGCTCACTCCCTTGATTGAGGACAGAAAAGTCCGTACAGCCCGGAATTGTAACCTCTGTTTCCCTAATACGCCCCGCTCTACCATCGACTCCTGAGCTTGATCCATTCATCAGTCGGGGCCCTTTATGTCTGTCAACGAACCGCTACGTCCAGTGCAATCCCTTCACCCGGTCGAGACGGCCGGACTGGCGTCACGCATCGATGCCGTGCTCGAACAGAGTCTGCATGAGCAACGCCTGGTCGGCGCCGTGGTACTGGTCGCCCATCGTGGGCGACAGATTTATCAGCGCGCGGCCGGCCTCGCCGACCGCGAGGCTCAGGTGCCGATGCGCCAGGACGCCCTGTTCCGCCTGTCCTCGGTCTCCAAGCCGATCACCTCGGTGGCGGCCCTGGCGCTCGTCGCCCAGGGCCGTATCAGCCTGGACGACGACATCACCCGCTGGCTGCCGTACTTCAAGCCGACCCTGGCCGACGGCACACCGGCGCGGATGACCGTGCGCCACTTGCTGACCCATACCGCCGGCCTCACCTATGGTTTCCTGGAAAACAATCGGGACGGCGCTTATCGCGCAGCCGGCGTCTCCGATGGCATGGACCGCACGGCGCTCTCGCTGGAAGAAAACCTGCGCCGCCTGGGCCAAGCGCCTTTGCTCTACAAGCCAGGCAGTGACTGGGGTTACTCGATAGCCACCGATGTGTTGGGCGGCGTGATCGCCGCCGTGAACGACACTTCGCTGGCCGCGGCCGTGGACCAGTGGGTCGGTCGCCCGCTGGGCTGGCGCGACACCGGTTTCCGGGTGACCGACGTCGGCCGCCTTGGTCCGGCCTACCTCAACGATCAGCCACGGCCACGGCGCATGCAGGCGCTGGAAGTGGTCCCGGTGTTTGAAGGCACCGCCGGCATCCGCCTGGAACCAGCCCGGGTCTTGGATACTCAGGCCTACGACTCGGGTGGTTCGGGCATGGTCGGCAGCGCCGGAGAGTTTCTCCAGCTCCTGGAAACCCTGCGCAAAGGCGGCGCCCCGTTGCTGCCCGAGTCCCTGGTCGCGCAAATGGGCAGCAACCAGAGCGGCGACCTGGCGTTGGCCAACTGGCCCGGACGCGGTTTCGGCCTGGGTTTCACGGTGCTCAAGGACCCGGTTGCGGCACAGACCGCCGAGTCCGTCGGTAGCTGGCGCCTGGGCGGAGCCTACGGACACTCCTGGTTCGTCGACCCGGCCGCGGAGCTGAGCGTAGTAGCCTTTACCAACACCGCATTCGAAGGCATGTCCGGGCCATTCACCGTCAACCTCTGCAACGCGGTCTATGGCCAATAACCCCGTGCCCCACGGTTCACGCAGGCTCGGACGCGCCAGGGCCTGACGCTTCCCCCCTTCCCGCCCCACCGAGACCTGGAGTCCGGATCATGAAAATCCTCCATCCAATCTACTTTCTGGCCCTGGGCCTGTTCGGCGTCTATACCCTCGAATTCGGCGTGGTGGGCATTCTGCCGGTGATTATCGAACGCTTCGCCATCAGCCCCGCCCAGGCCGGCCTGCTGGTGGGGATGTTCGCGCTGATCATCGCCCTGTCCGGTCCGCTCGTGGTCTTGCTGCTCTCGCGTTTCAACCGCAAGAAAATGCTCAGCCTGGCGCTATTCGTGTTCGCCGGCAGCAGCGTGCTGTCGGCCTACGCAACGAACTTCGAATCGCTGATGGTGCTGCGCATCATCCCGGCACTGTTCCACCCCCTGTACTTTTCACTGGCGTTCGTCGCCGCCATCGCGCTGTACCCGCCCCGGGAGTCGACACGGGCCGCCGCCAAGGCATTTGTCGGCACCAGCCTGGGCATGGTCCTGGGGGTGCCGTTGACCACCCTGATCGCCGCGCAATTCTCCTATGAAACCTCGTTTCTGTTTTGCGCGGCGGTCAACTGCATCGCGGGACTGGGGATCATTGCCCAGTTGCCGGATGCCCCGAAAAAGGTGAGCGCGTCCTACAGGGAACAACTGGCGATCCTGCGCAAATTCCCGCTGTGGCTGAATATCACCGCCTCGACCCTGATCTTTGCCGCGATGTTTTCCGTGTACAGCTACTCGGCCGAGTACCTGGCCAAGGAAGCGGGTATGAACGCACAGCTGATCAGTCTCCTGCTGGTGGTGTTCGGCATTGGCGGAATCGCCGGCAACCTGTATGCCGGCAAGCTGATCGGCCAGAACAAGGTCAGGACCACCCTGCTGCATCCGATCCTGCTGGCCGGCACCTACGGCCTGCTGTACCTGTTCGCCAGTCCGTCCTTGCCGGCCATGCTGTTGATCATGCTGATCTGGGGGGCGACACATACCAGCGGCCTGATCGTCACCCAGGTCTGGCTGACGTCCGAGGCCCCGGAGGCACCTGAGTTCGCCACTGGCCTCTACATTTCCTTCATCAATCTGGGCGTGACCATCGGTTCCACGACCGGTGGCTGGTTCCTCGCGCGCCTGGGCTTGCAGGGCACCCTGTACAGCGGTCTGCTGTTTGCCGGACTGGCCGTACTGGTCATTGCGATAAAAGTGCAGTTCTTCAGCGGTGCGGCCAACAACGGCCGTGTCCCCATCGCCGCAGATTGAATGACGCGCCGCTGCACAAGCATTGACTGAGGGACCGCTGTGCCGGCACAGCCTACCGGGAGGCAGGCTGGCCTGTTGCAGGGCGTCGGGGGCTCGGACCGAAGCGGCGTCGGTCAGGCTTGAGAGCCTAGATCTGGAAGTGCTTGACCAAGGTGTTGAGTTCGCTGGCCAGGTGGGCCAGGGACTGCGACGCCGCAGTGGTCTGGTGCGAGCCCTCGGAAGACTGAATCGACAACTCGCGGATATTCAGCAGATTGCGATCCACTGAACGGGCCACATGCGCCTGCTCGTCGGCGGCCGTGGTGATGACCAGGTTGCGGTTATTGATTTCGTCGTTCGCCTCGACGATTTCCGCCAGCGCGGTCTTGGCCGCCTCGGCAAGTTCCAGGGTCTGGCGGGTCATGTTGCTGCTGTTGTGCATGCCGCTCACCGCATTGGCAGTGCCGGTCTGGATGCTGCCGATCATCTCTTCGATTTCCCGGGTCGACTGCGCGGTCCGATGGGCCAAGGCCCGCACTTCATCCGCGACCACCGCAAACCCCCGACCGGCGTCACCGGCGCGCGCCGCTTCAATCGCGGCATTGAGCGCCAGCAAGTTGGTCTGCTCGGCGATGGTGCGAATCACATCGAGCACCTTGCCGATGCCCTGCGCCTGCTCCGCCAGGCCACCGATCTGCTCGGAACTGACCTCGACGCCACGGGTCAGCGCGGCAATCGCCGTCACCGCCTCGATCATCCGCTGTTGCCCCTTCAGCGCAATGGTCCGCGACTCCTGGGACAGGTCCGAGGTGGACGAGGCGTTCCTGGCCACCTCTTCAATGGCGCTGGTCATCTCGGTCACGGCGGTGGCGGCCTGTTCGATTTCACCGTGCTGCTGTTGCAGGTCGCGGCTGCCCTCGGCCGTCACCGCATTCAACTGTTCGGCCGCCGAGGCCAGTTGGGTCGATGAATGGGTGATTTGCTTGAGGGTGGTGAGCAAGCTGCCCTGCATCACCGCCAGGGCCGCGAGCAAACGGCTGGCTTCGTCGTTGCCGGCCGGATTGATCGGTTGCGTCAGGTCGCCCTTGGCAATGGTTTCCGCGACCTGGACCGCCTCGATGATCGGTACGGTAATACTGCGGGTGAGCAACCAGGCCACCAGCACGGTGCCGACACCCACCAGCAGAATCACCAGGCCGATGCCCGCCACCGCGCTGTCATAGGTGCTGGCCGACTGTTTGCCAGCCAGCTCCGCGCCCTGGTTCGCATGTTCGATCAGGTCATCAAGGTTCTTGGTCATCTGCTCATAGGATTCGCGGATGGTCGAGAGGTAGCTGTTGGCACCGGCCTTGTCCCCTTGCCGCGAGAGCCTGAGCAACTCGAGGTGATTCTTGGCATACGCCTCCAGGCTGCGGTTGAAGGCATCCAACCGCCCTTTGTCGTCGCCGCTGGTCAGCAAGCCCGCGTAAATCGACATCTGCTCATGAACGCTTTGCAGGCGTCCGGCCGATTTGTCTTCGTAGACCTTCATGTCCGCGGCGCTGGAAGACAGGATATGGGCCATGGAGCCCAGGCGGTAACGGTCCAGCGATGCGTTCGCCGAGGCCAGCACCCGCACCCGCTGCAACCAGTTGTTCTGGATATCGGCGGCCTGGGCCTGGACATCGCGAATCTGCTTCAGCGCGAACACGCCCAGGAACACACTGAGCAAGGCGATAGCGGCAAAACCAATGAACGCTCGGGGTGCAATCCGGATATTTCTCAACAGCATGGGCGGGATCTCGCATTGAACGGGGACGGAAGACAACAGGCCACGGCCGGATCGCAGGCGATCCCGGCCATAAGGTTATCGACCTGGCGGCGGTTTTCTTCAGCGCCGCGTGGCAACGGCGCTTCTCGATCCGGAGAAATCACTGGAAAAACCCGCCGATTGGAAAATCTCCCCTTTTTTACGATAGTCTGTCACCCCGCGAACCGTCGCCCTCGAAACCCGAACCGGATCCCTTGCGCATGACAACCAATCCGCTACAGGCAGCAGAAAAAATTCTCTTGGTTGCTCCGCACCGCCTGGGCGACACCTTGTTTGCAACGCCCGGTATCCGTGCCCTGCGCCAGGCAAAACCGCATGCTCAAATAGATGCCGTGGCGTTGTCAGCGCTGTCCCATGAATTGCTCGCCCACAACAGTTGCATCAACACGCTCTACTCCGCCAAAGAGCGCCCCATCGCCCAACTGGCCGCCGAGTATGACGCCGTATTGCCCTTACAGAACATCAACAAAGTCACCGAGTATCTAAAAGACATTCCTCGGGTCTTGATGCTTCCTCGCTATGAAGGCGCCTTTCACTACTCGGAAAATTTTTATCGCTTCGTGCTTCAGCAACTGCCATCGGCGGCTGAATTTCCAGCGGGCCCCTATGAACTCAATGTCAATGCACAGGACAAGGCAGACGCCGACCGATTACTGAAGAGTATCCCGGCGGCCCCTGAACCTTTTGTGATTGCCTTGCACATGGGCTGTCATCAGATTTCGAAAAAGGGCCAGCGCTTCTTGCACAAGCTGTTTCCTTTCCTGATGACCAAAGACACGCGGAGCTGGTCGTTCAAGCGTTTTGATCAGTTGGTACAGCGCCTGGTGACGCAACACCCGGCTGTCCATATTGTGCTCACGGGCTCATCCAGCGAGGCCTTTGCCGCCGACGCGCTGACCCCCCATCCGCATATCTTGAATCTCATTGGCAAAACCAATGTCGGCCAACTCGCGGCGGTACTCCAGCGTTGTCAGCTACTGCTGACTGGCGATACCGGCCCGATGCACGTCGCCTGCGCGGTAGAGCGACCGATGGTCCTGCTCTGCGGGAAAACCGATCCGGCGCAGACAGGGCCGTATCCCGTACACACCCATCACAGCATCATTCGAAAAGACGGAATGGATAACATTTCGGTGGATGAGGTTTATCAGGCCGTTGCGCGCTATCTGCCTGATGCGCCGACACAACGGGCTTCAGTCGCCATTCCGTCCACAGTGGCCTGACCTTCGCGAGAGAGAAACATCAGTACGCAAAAAGGGCCTGAACAGGCCCTTTTTGTTTACGGCAAACTCAGCGCTTGAGCTTGCGTTTGTTGCGGTATTGGTCGATGACCACCGCGACCACGATGATCAGCCCCTTGATGATGTCCTGGATATAGGCATCGACGCCGACAAAGGTGAAGCCGCTGGCCATGACCCCGAGGATCAGCGCGCCGATCACCGTGCCGGTAATCCGTCCCACCCCGCCCGCCAGGCTGGTACCGCCGATCACCGCGGCGGCAATCGCATCCAGTTCGTAGGACATGCCCATGCCTGCCTGCCCGGTGGCGGCCCGTGCCGACGCAACCACCCCGGCCAGCCCCGACAACAGCCCGGCGATGCTATAGACGATCACCAGATGGCGCTTGACGTTGATCCCGGAGGTGCGCGCCGCCTGCATGTTGCCGCCGATGGCATAGGTGTACTTGCCGTACTTGGTGTAACGCAGGGCGATATGAAAGATCACCGCCACCACCAGGAAAATGATCACCGGCATCGCGCCGTGGCCGATGGCCGTATAGGAATCCGAGAGCATGCTCACCGGCTGGCCTTCGGTGTAGTAACGCGCCAGGCCACGGGCCGAGACCATCATGCCCAGGGTGGCAATAAACGGAGGGATGCCGGTGATGGCAATGATGCTGCCATTGATCGCCCCCGCCAGCAGTCCCACGCCGAGCCCGACGATCACCGGGATCCACACCGGCAGGTCGGTCAGCGACGGAAACACCGCCCGGGCGAAGTCCGAGGTTTGCGCCAGGCTCGCGGCGATCATCGCCGAGAGCGCCAGCACCGAGCCCGACGACAGGTCAATGCCAGTGGTGATAATGACCTGGGTGACACCAATCGCCAGCAAGCCAATGATCGAGACCTGCAGGATCATCAGCACCAGCCGCTGGGAGTTCATCAGGAAACTCTGGTCACGCACGATCCAACCGAACAGCTCGAAGACCAGACCAATGCCGATCAGTACCAGAAAAATGCTCAATTCGGTGGGAAGGCGCCGGCGACTCTTGACCGACACCGTTGCAGGCTTGTTTTCCAGTATCACGTTCATAACCACTCACCCTTCTATCGCGTTGCCGCAGCGGAGCACCGCTGCCGGCCTCTGTTCGTTGAACAACTAGTGAACCGCGGTCATCCCGGAGGCCAACTGCATGACTCGCTCCTGGGTCGCCTCGCCACGGTCGAGGGTGCCCATCAGGTCGCCCTCGTGCATGACCATCACCCGGTCGCTCATGCCGAGCACTTCCGGCAGCTCCGAGGAAATCATGATCACCGCCATGCCTTCGCTGGCGAGGTAGGCGATCAGCCGGTAGATCTCGGCCTTGGCGCCGACGTCGATGCCACGGGTCGGCTCGTCGAGAATCAGGATGCGCGGATTGGTCATCAACCACCGGGCGAGCAAGGCCTTCTGCTGGTTGCCCCCGGACAAGGTGTCGATGCACTGCTCCAGGGACGGGGTTTTCACCCGCAGCTTCTTGCACATCTCCTCGCACAGGGCGCGCAAGGCCTTCTGCTGGATGAAACCGTTGCCGCCGACGTAATGCGGCAGCACGGCCATTTCCATGTTTTCCATGACCGAAAGGCACGGGAACAGGCCGCTGAGCTTGCGGTCCTCGGTGAGCAAGGCAAAGCCCTTGTCGATGGCCAGGTGCGGGTCGCTGATCCGTATCAGTTGGCCATCGAGGCGAATTTCACCGCCATCGCTCGGGGTGATGCCGAACAGCGCTTCGGCGACGTTGGTCCTGCCTGAGCCCATCAACCCGGCGATGCCGAGGATCTCGCCGGCATGCAGGTCGAACGAAACCCCTTTGAAAATGCCCTCCAGGCGCAGGTCGCGTACCGACAGCAACAAATCGCCGATCGGCTTTTCACGCACCGGGAACAACTGGCTCAGCTCACGCCCGACCATCATCGAGATCAGGCTGTCACCGTCCATGCTGTCGGCCCGTTGCAGGCCGATGTAGGCACCGTCGCGGAACACCGCCACTTCATCGGCGATGGCGAACACTTCGTTCATTTTGTGGGTGATGTAGATGATGCCCTTACCCTGGGACTTGAGGTCGGCAATGATCGAGAACAGGTGGGCGACTTCCTTGTCGGTGATGGCCGAGGTCGGCTCATCCATGATCAGGATGTCGGAGTCGTAGGACACCGCCTTGGCGATTTCGACCATCTGCCGTTCGGCGATACTCAGGTTGCCGACGTGTTCCTCCGGGTCGAGGTCAATGCGCAGCCGCTCCAACAGTTTCGCCGTGCAGCGGTGCATTTCCCGGTGGTCGATCATGTGGAAGCCGTTGAGCTGCTCGCGGCCGATCCAGATATTCTCGGCGACGCTCATGTGCGGCATCAGGTTGAGTTCCTGATGGATCATCGCGATCCCGGACTGCAAGGCGGCCAGCGGCGTGTCGAAGATCACCGGTTTGCCGCGCAGGCGCAGCTCACCGGCGTCCGGCTGGTAGATGCCGGCGATGATTTTCATCAGGGTGGATTTGCCGGCACCGTTCTCGCCCATCAGGGCCAGCACCGACCCCGGGCGCACCCGCAGTTGTACGTTGGACAGCGCCACTACCCCGGGAAAACCCTTGCTGACGTTGACAATCTCCAGCAGGTACGGCTCATCGACAGGTATGGCGGTTGGCTGGATACCCACCAGCGGGTTGCTCGAAGCAGTCGCTGAAGCGAACATGATCAGATACTCCATCAGCAAGGTGGGCAGTGCGACCTTGCTTGCTTATTGTTTTTATCGAACGGACTGACTATTTGAACTGAGCGACGTTTTCCGGGGTGATCAGGCGATACGGTACCCACACCGCCGGCTCGACCGGCTCGTGCTTGACCATCTTCACCGCCGAGTCGATGGAGCCGACCGCCTGGCCCTTGGCATCCTGGAACACCGAGACCGCCATATCGCCTTTTTTCACCGCACGCAGGCCATCCGGGGTGCCATCGACCCCGGCAATCAGCACACTACCCTTTTTCACCCCGGCCTGCTCCAGCGCCATGGAGGCACCGATGGCCATCTCGTCGTTGTTGGCGACCACCGCATCGAATTTGCGGCCCTGGGTCAGCCAATCGTTGACCAGGGTCATGCCCTTGTCGCGCTGCCAGGTACCGGTCTGCTCCTGCTCGATCTTGATGTTCGGGTACTTGGCCAGGACCGACTTGACGCCCTTGGTGCGGTTGGCGGTGGAGTTGTTGGCGAGGTCGCCGAGGAGGATCACGATGTCGCCCTTGCCGTTCATTTTCTCGGCGAGGTAGTTCATCTGCATCTGACCGGCTTCGAGATCGTTGGAGGCGACGGTGGTCACGCCCTTGGGCAGGTTCAGGTCATCCGGCCGGCGGTTGACGTAGACCAGCGGAATCCCTGCCTTGACCGCCGCATCGGTGATTTTCTTGGTCGCGGCAGTGTCCACCGGGTTGACGATGATGGCGTCGACTTTCTGGCTGACGAAGCTTTCCACCTGGCTCAGTTGCTTGACCACATCGCCGCGGGCATCTTCGAACTGCAGTTTCACGCCGTCAGGCATGGACTTGGCTTTCTGGTCCATGGATTCGCGCAGGTAGGTCAGCCAGGTGTCATCGAACTGCGACATGCTCACGCCGATCTTCATGTCGGCGAAGGCAGCACCGCTGGCGAGCATCAGGGACAGGGCAAGGGAGGTGAAACGGATCTTGGTTTTCATGAAAAGTCTTTCTCCACATTCTTGTTGGTTTTATGGATCAAACGTGACTCTTTCAGTAACCGGCCAGCGAATGACCACTGACCCTCGACAATCTAAAATCGACTTTATTGGAAAATAATTTCCATATCAATCTGTTTTAGAAATTTATTTTCTTTTTCATCGGCCGTAAAAATGCGGACGCTCAGGCAACGCGATGCGGACAATCGCCCCACTGCCCTGGGCTTCGATGCAGGCATCCGCTGCCACCGCCGCCGCCAGGCCATCCCAGGCCGACGGGCCACCGACCTGGCCGGCCCGCACGCCATCGATAAACGCCTGCAACTCGACGTCATAGGCGGCGATAAAGCGGTCTTTCCAATCCATCAGGATCGCGTTGGACAGTTTGGCGCCGCTGCGCAGTTGCACTTGCGAAGGTTCCGGCAGCTTGGCGATGCCGGTTTCGCCGACCACTTCGCACTGGATGTCATAGCCGTACTGACAGTTGACGAAGACCTCGACGTCGATCCGCGTCCCCCGAGCGGTTTCCAGCAGGACAATCTGCGGGTCCTTCAGGTGCGCGAGGGCCTTGCTGGTCTTGCGTGGGAACACCACCTGCACCGACACGTAGTCGTCGGCCAGCAGCCAGCGCAGCACGTCCAACTCGTGGATCAAGGTGTCGGTGATGGCCATGTCGGTCTTGTAGTTCTCGCCCACGCTCGGGTTGCGATGGGCGCAATGCAGCATCAACGGCTCGCCGATCTGGCCGCTGTCGATCACCGCCTTGAGGGCGCGATAACCTTCATCGTAGGGCCGCATGAAACCGACCTGGACCAGGCGCTTGCCGTGGGCCACTTCGGCGGCGACGATCTTGCGACAGCCTTCGGCCGTGACCGCCAGCGGCTTCTCGCAGAACACCGGCTTGCCGGCCGCGATCGCCGCCAGCACGAACTCCTCGTGGCTCGGGCCCCAGGAGGTGACCAGGATGGCTTCGACTTCCGCCGCCTTGATCAGCGCATGACCGTCCGGGTAGACCTCGGCGCTCAGTTGCAGGTCGGCGACCACCTTGGCCGCCTGTTGCAGGTTGATGTCGGTGACCGCCACCACCTGGCTGTTGAGCAGGGTCTGGCTGCAACGACGAATGTGATCCTGACCGATGGCACCGGTGCCGATGACACCTAGCTTTAAAGACATGGAAAAACTCCTGTTGGCGTGCGTATTGTTCGGTGCAAGGGGTCAGTACTGACGCGCCTTGGCCAGTTGCTCATTAAGGGTTTTGGCCACGGCATCGGTGCGCGCACTGCTGGAGACTTGCGCCACACCGACCCGCCACCAGGACAGGTAGCCGTGGATCATGGTCTTGGGCAGGACCTTGATGTCGATCAGCGTCGACACCGTCTGCAACCGTGCATCGGCCAAGGCCGCCTGCAACTGCTCGACACTATTGACCTTGTAGGTCTTGCAGCCATAGGCCGCCGCGCTCATGGCAAAATCCACCGGGACAAAGTCACCATCGAGCTTGCCGGTGGCCGGATCGCGGAAACGGAACTCAGTGCCGAAGCTGTCCATGCCGTTTCCCATCTGCAGGTTGTTGATGCAGCCGAAGGTCATGTTGTCGAGCAGGATCACATTGATCTTGCGCCGCTCCTGGATCGAGGTGACCAGCTCCGAATGCAGCATCATGTAGGAGCCGTCGCCGACCAGCGCATAGACTTCCCGCGCCGGTTCCGCGAGTTTCACCCCGAGGGCGGCATTGACCTCGTAGCCCATGCAGGAATAGCCGTACTCGACGTGGTAGGTGTTCACGCCCTTGCTCCGCCAGCTGCGTTGCAGGTCACCGGGCAGGCTGCCGGCCGCCGCGACGATCACAGCGTCATCGGCCAGGGTTTCGTTCAACACGCCAAGCACTCGGCTCTGGGTCAGGCAGGAACCGGTCAGCTCGATAAATTCGCGCAGCACCGCCGGGTCCATGTGGTCGTTGATTTCCGGGACAAAATCCTTGGCCTGGTACTCGACCTGATAGACCCGGTCGACCTCCTCGTCCAACTGGGCCTTGGCCTGGCGTGTTTGCTCGCCCCAACCGGCGCGATACTCGCCCAGCGCCGCGGACAACGCCTGCAAAGCGCAGTGGGCATCGGCCAGCACCTGCACGCCATCGAGCTTCAGGGCATCGCAGGGGCTGATATTGAGATTGAGGAACTGCACCTCGGGATGCTGGAACAGCCATTTCGATGCGGTGGTGAAATCCGAATAGCGGGTACCGATGCCGATGATCAGGTCGGCTTCCTTGGCCAGCAGGTTGGCTGCCAGGCAGCCGGTTTCACCAATGCCGCCGACGTTCAGCGGATGGCTGGAGACCACCGCGCTCTTGCCGGCCTGAGTCTCGGCGAAAGGAATCTCGAAACGTTCGGCAAAGGCCTGCAACGCCGCATTAGCCCCGGAGTAACGGACCCCGCCGCCACAGATGATCAAAGGTTTGCGCTTGCCCTTGAGCAGCGCCACGGCATCACCGAGCATGGCCTCGGTGGCCGGACGGCGGTCGATGCGGTGCACGCGCTTTTGCAGGAAATAATCGGGATAGTCATAGGCTTCGGCCTGGACATCCTGCGGCAGCGCCAGGGTCACCGCGCCGGTTTCCGCCGGATCGGTGAGCACCCGCATGGCGTGGATCGCCGCGCTCATCAACTGCTCCGGACGGTTGATGCGGTCCCAATACTTGCTGACCGCCTTGAAGGCATCGTTGGTGCTGATGCTCAGGTCGTGGAACTGCTCGATCTGTTGCAGCACCGGGTCCGGCTGACGGCTGGCGTAGACATCGCCGGGCAGCAGCAGCAAGGGTATACGGTTGGCGGTCGCCGTCGCGGCGGCGGTCAGCATATTCGCCGCGCCGGGGCCGACCGATGAAGTGCAGGCGTAGATTTTCCGCCGCAGATGCTGCTTGGCAAAGCCGATGGCCGCGTGGGCCATGCCCTGTTCATTGCGCCCCTGATGGACCACCAGGTCGCCGCTGTCCTGCTCCAGTGCCTGGCCAAGACCGAGCACATTGCCGTGGCCGAAGATGGTGAAGACCCCGGCGACGAACTTGCTTTGCACCCCATCGACCTCGACATACTGGTTGTCGAGGAACTTCACCAGCGCCTGGGCCATGGTCAGTCGTGTCGTGGTCATGCTTGCACCGCCAATGCCTGTTGCAGATGGGCCATGCTCGCGCCCAGCGCCTGCTGGATATCCACCCGCCCATGGATGCTTTCGGCAAAGGGCTCGAACGACAGATAGCCGCTGTAGCCGCTGCTGCGCAAGGCCTCGATCTGTGCCGCATTGCCGAGGATATCGGCCTCGCCCACCAGCACCCGGTGGCCGTCGCGGATGCTCGCCAGCGGCGCTTGCGCGTCTTCGACCCCGGAGATGTGCACCAGGCCGGTCAGTTCGGGGAAGTATTCCTGTTCGCCAGCCAGGTGATGATGAAAGGTGTCATGCACCAGGCGGAATACATCCAGCCCGCCAATCGCCTTGATCGCGTCCACCGCCGTGCGCTTGCGTCGCAGCGCGCACTCCGCGAAACCCAGCGGTTCGATAAAGCCGAGAATCCCATACTCGCGCAGAATCGGCGCCAGTTCGCTCAAGGCGGTGCGCAACCCGGCGTTGCGTTGCGCTTCAGAACGCGGATCGTCGCGGTCGTTGAACGGGCACATCACCAGCCCCTGCGCCCCACAATCGCGGGCATAGGCCGCCAACGCCAGGGTTTGCCCACGGCGCTCGGCATTCCAGACATCAAAGGGGTACAGGGCGTTGATCGACAGCACCTTGATGCCGTGGGCCGCACACAGTTCGCGGACCCGTATGGCCGGTGTGCCGTCTTCGATTTCAACGCCCATGAGGTCGTTGCGGATCTCGATGGCATCGGCCTTCAGGGCCACCGCCAGCTCAATGAATTGCGGCAGTGACAGACGTGGGGCAACCATACGGTTCAGGGCGAAACGCAGGGGCTGGTTCATTATTCTTGTTCTCCATCCGAAGGTTGAAATCGCGCAGGAACTACAAATCCAGCAGCCAGCTGTGTTGTGGATCGTTATGGAAGTGCCAGACGCGCTTGGGCCCGGCCATCACGTTCAGGTAATACGACTCGTAGCCGTAAGGCACGCTGACCGGGTGATAACCCTTGGGCACCACCACCAGGTCGCTGTTTTCCACGGCCATGGCCTGGTCGATGGAACGGTCATCGGTGTAGACACGCTGGAAGACGAAGCCCTGGGGCGGGTTGACCTGGTGGTAATAGACCTCTTCGAGAAAACTCTGGCGCGGCACGTCGTCGGTGTCGTGCTTGTGCGGCGGGTAGCTCGACGAATGCCCGGACGGCGTACGCACCTCCACCACCAGCAGCGAGTGCGCCGGCTCGGTGTCAGGCAAGATGTCGCAGACATAGCGGGTGTTGGCGCCCTTGCCACGCACGCTGCGCTTCATGCTTTGCGGGGTGATCAGCCGTGGGCCGTGGCCGGCGGTTGGCGAACCGGGGGCGGCACACACGGCAATCTGCACATCGCTCAAGGCAACCACCTGGGCCTGGCTGCCAGGCGGCAGATAGACGGCATAGGGTGATTTGTCTTCGAACACCGACTGGCGATCGCCGATATTGTCCCAGTCGAAGGCGCCCTGCTCCGGTGCCTCACCCTTGATGCTGACCCGACCGCCGAGCAGCACCAGGCATAGCTCCTGGTCGCCGGCGCTGACCGGCAAGTTTTCGCCGAGGCTCAGGCGATAGGCGGCGAAGCCGACATACTCCAGGGTACCGGGTGCCAACTCAACCAGGCTCCGGCCCTTGGCGTGACTTTTGACCAGCAGGCTCATTGTCCGGTCCTCCGGTCGAGCAACCCACGCAAGGTGTCGAAGCCCTTCTTGGCGTAGATATAACTCGGTGCGACAGCCGGATCCTGCTCGGCCTCGACCACCAGCCAGCCGTGATAATCGGCGGCCAGCAACACATCCAGCAGCGCGGCAAAGTCGATATCGCCATCGCCGGGCACGGTAAAGGTGCCGTTGACGATGCAGTCCGGGAAGCTCCAGAGGTTGTTGCGCGCCAGTTGCACCACCGGTTTGCGCACATCCTTGAAGTGCACGTGGCAGATACGCCCGATATGTTTGCGCAGCACCTCGAGCGGCTCGCCGCCACCCATGTAGCAATGGCCCGAATCGAACAGCAGGCCGACTTCGTGGCCGGTCAGCGCCATCAACTTATCGATGTCGGCCGGCGATTCGACATAGGCCCCCATATGATGGTGATAAGCCAGGCGTACCCCCTGGGACAGGGTAAAACGTGCCAGCTCGGTGAGTTTGTCGGCGTATTCCCGCCAGGTCTGTTCACTGTGAAAACGCGGGCGCTCCACCAGTGCAATGCGCTGGCCTTGAATGGAGTCGGCGACTTCGCCGTAGACCAGTACCTTGGCGCCGTTCTGCGCGAGCAATTGGACATGGCTGGCAATCGCATCGATTTCCTCGGCCGCCGAGCGCCTGGCCAGGCGACTGGAATACCAGCCGGAAACCAGGGCCAGGTCGTAAGGCCGCAGCACATCGCCGACGCCCTTGGCGTCCTTGGGAAATTTGCCGTTAAGCTCGAACCCTTCGTAGCCGATGGCCTTGCCTTCGCTCAGGGCGGTGCTCAGCGGTGTCTCGCCGCCCAGGGAAGGCAGGTCGTCGTTACTCCAGGAGATCGGGTTGATGCCAATTCGGATAGCGGGCATGGCTGCACCTTTTATTGTTTTCTCTAAAATATTCAACTGATCACCTGTGGGAGCGGTGCTTGCCCGCGAAGCTTTTGGCGACCTCAAGGGCCTCTTCGCGGATAAATCCGGCTCCCACAAGGTAGGTGTTCAGGCTTAAGTGCATCAATCAGATGTTCTGCTCAGCCGCGTGCCGCACGCCAGGCGTCAATCAGGCCGACAAACGTCGCCTGCACCTGCAGGATCAACGCTTCGTCATCAATTTCGCCGGCCATCCAGGCCCGACTGGGCTCCTGGAAAATCGTCCGGCCGACGGCAAAGCCGCGGCAGGTCCGACTCTGGCTGGCCTGCTGAAAACCCTGCGCCAAGGTCGCGGCCGGCGCGTTCAGGCCCAACAGAACCACGCCTCGGCAATAGGGATCGCGCTCTTGAATCAGCGCATCGAGCTGTTCCCATTCGGCGGCACTTTGCGCTTCGATCTTCCACCAGGCCGGGTAGATATCCAGGTTGTAGAGGCGCTTGAGGGCACGATAGAGCACATCGGGGTAAGTCGATGGGTGATCCTTGGGCGGGATGATTTCCAGCAGCAATTCATGACCGCTGACCTGCGACGCCTGGTACAGGGCCTTGATCTGCGCTTCCTGTTCCAGACGCAACATGGGCTCGTCATCCGGATGGAATTGCACCAGGCACTTGATGATCTGCTCCTGGGGCCAGGCAATCAGGTTGCTGCCGATGGAACGGCCCTGTTCGAAGGCCAGCGGCCGCGAACCCTGGACTTCCACCGGACGCGCGACCCACCAGCCGCGACCGGTGGCAGCGTTCAACGCATCCTGGCCAAAACGCTGATCGGCCAGCAAACCGACATCCGCCTCGATGCCCTGCTTGCGCAGATCAGCCTCGACCCGCTCCACGGCCTTGATGAACAGCAGCTTGAGTTCACCGATGCTGTTGAGGTCGCGACCGCCCTTGTGGGCCAGCTCCACCAGTTGCCCGCGATGGTCGAAGGCAAAGATAAACAGCTGCCGCCAGGCTTTGCGCGGCACGCTGACCTGATGCAGGCGTTGCAGCGTCATGTCCTGGTCAGGCCGGGTGATCGGCACCGGGCTGTTGAACAGGTAATCGAGTTCGGCGCGGGTCGGCATCGCCGGGGCGCAGGCGTGCCGCGACACCACCAGGCCACCACAGGCATTGGCCAGTTGGCAGCAGCGTTCATCGCTGGCCTGCTCCAGCCAACCGCAGAGGAAGCCCGACATAAAGGCATCGCCGGCGCCCAGCACATTGAGCACTTCGACCCGCACCCCCGGATAAATGGCGCCGTCTTCGAGGCGTGCCGGAATCGCTCCATGAATCACCGTGCAGCCTTGTGCGCCGAGCTTGACCACCAGGGTCGCGGCGCTCAGCCCACGCACGGTGCGCAGCGCGGTGAGCAAGTCCTGGCTGCCGCCGGCGATCAGGAACTCTTCTTCAGTGCCCACGATCAGGTCGAAGCGTGGAAGGATGCTTTGCACATGCTGGCTGACCTGCTGGTCGGCGACAAACCGGGTTGCGCCATCGGCCTTGCCGGCCAGCCCCCAGAGCACCGGGCGGTAGTCGATATCGAGCACGCGGCGGACATTGTGTTTTTCCGCGTAGTCCAGGGCCTGGATACTGGCGTTGTAGACGCTGGCGGTGGAAAAATGAGTGCCGGTGATCAACAAGGCCTTGCTGGAGGCGACGAAGTCCTCGCGGATGTCTTCGGCGCGCAGGGCCATGTCGGCGCAGTTCTCGCGGTAGAACACCAACGGAAAGGTTTCGCGGTCCTTGAGACCGAGCAGCACCATGGCGGTGAGGCGTTCCGGATCGACCGTGATACCGCGGGTGTCGCAACCTTCGCGGGCCAGGGATTCGACCAGGAAACGCCCCATATGGTCGTCTCCCACCCGACTCAACATCGCCGACTTCAGCCCCAGGCGGGCCGTGCCGAAGGCAATGTTGGCGGAGGACCCGCCAAGGTATTTGGCAAAGCTTGAGACATCCTCCAGCCGCGCCCCGACTTGCTGCGCATAGAGGTCGACGCCAAGGCGCCCGAGGCAGATCAGATCCAATTGACGCCCACTGGCAAAACGAGTCTGGCCCATGCTGGCTCCTGTTATTTTTATCAGCCTGCGTTCGCCGCGAGGTAGCCGCGAACACTTTTGGTGTGAGGCCAGACTAGAACGTCCGCCAGAGACATTCAATATATTTTCTATTATTTTTTATATGGAATATATTTTCCATTACACTTGAATGTGACAGAACTTCCGAGGTGGATCGATTCAGCATCGCCCTACCTGACTCCACACTCAAGATTTTATTGGCATCGCCCCTGTAGACTAGGCGCAGCTACCCAGCCACAAGCACACACCAGAAGGATTTTCTATGTCCCGCACCGATCAGCCGGCCATGACCGACAGTGCACCCGAGGGCGATATCGCCAGCCCTCCGATCAATGCCGAGCGTCTGCTGCAACTGATCACCGAGGAATACGAAAGCCTGCCGCGCCAGCTCAAACGCATCGCCACCTATATGAGCCAACAGAGCGACCGGATCATGGTCGACCGCATCAGCGATATCGCCCAGGAATGCGAAGTCCACCCCTCGGCCATCGTGCGCTTTTCCCAGCGCTTCGGTTTCAGCGGTTTCAGTGAAATGCAGGCGTTGTTTCGCCAGGCCTATACCCACAAGACCACGCCGGCACAGAACTACCAACAGCGCATTCGCAGCCTGATCGACAACAAGACGCAGAAAGCCAGCGCCGCCGACCTGGCGCGCGAATGTATCAATGCCACGCTGTCGGGTATTGAACGCCTGGGGTTGGAACTGGACGATCAGGCATTCGACGACGCCGTGGACCTGGTGGTCAATGCCGATAACATTTATGTGGTGGGGGTGCGCCGCTCATTCGCGGTGGCCGATTACCTGGTCTACAACCTGCAGCACACCCACAAGCGCATTCACCTGGTCTCGGGCCTGGGCGGCAGCTATCGCGAGCAGATGCGCAGTGTGCGCGCCAACGACCTGGTGATTGCCATCAGCTTCTCGCCGTACGCCAAGGAAACCCAGCAGTGCCTGCGGATCGCCCAATTGCACCAGGCGAAAACCCTGACCATCACCGACAGCAACCTGTCGCCGCTGGTCAAGCGCGCCAGTACGGCGCTGCTGGTGAATGAGGGCAGCTCGTTCGCCTTTCGCTCGTTGAGTGCGAGCCTGTGCCTGTGCCAGGCGCTGTTTATCGCCGTGGCCTATCGCCTGGAATTGAAGGTGGATGGGATTCACGAGCAGGTCGGCTTCGAGGACTGACCCGGTGGCGACCTGAATACCTAGTCGTCCAACTGCAGGTTCTCGGCCATCAATGCCACCATGTCCATCGGGCTGCGACTGTTGATCACGTTGTAGATCAGCTCGCGTTTACCACGGGGCAATTTTTTTACACAGCTCCTGGCCGATGCCCGCACGGCGTCATCCGTGCCATGGATACGGGCTGCCAGCAGCAGAATCAGAACAGCGTCGGTGAGGGTCATCGAAAACGCACTCGAGCAATCAGGACAGCAGTGTATCGGCTGCGCCTGGGTTTTCTCCACTGCATCTGCGCGCTCTTCGATCGATTGTAGCCTCAGAGTCGCAATCTGCTATTTTCCAGTCTTTCAAATCTGTCCTGCAGCTTGTGGAGCTCCTAATGACAACCCTTTCGCCATCCGCCGAGCGCAAACCGGACCCGCAAGCGGTCTATAGCCCCATCACCAGCAGCGCGATTTTCATCGTCGCCACCTTGGCCCCCGGTGGCGAGGCTGCCGAGAAAGTACGCGGCTGGTGCGAAGATGTCGCCGCCCTGACACGATCCGTGGGCAAGCGTGTGCCTTCCGGCAATTTGTCCTGTGTCTGCGGTTTTGGCTCCAGTGCCTGGGACCGCCTGTTCGGTGGCCCGCGCCCGGCCTCGCTGCACGGGTTTCGTGAAGTCGGTGTAGAGGGCCGGCGCGCGGTGGCGACGCCAGGCGATATCCTGCTGCACATCCGCGCCGATCAGATGGACCTGTGTTTCGAATTGGCCACGCAATTGCTCGCGCCGTTGGGCGATGCCATCGCGGTGGTCGATGAAGTCCAGGGCTTTCGTTATTTCGACATGCGCAGCATGGTCGGTTTTGTCGATGGCACGGAAAATCCGGTCGGTCACGCAGCGGTCGACTTCACCATGGTCGG
This sequence comes from Pseudomonas sp. GW821-FHT03C07, assembly GCF_059420925.1. NCBI lineage: Bacteria > Pseudomonadati > Pseudomonadota > Gammaproteobacteria > Pseudomonadales > Pseudomonadaceae > Pseudomonas > Pseudomonas sp. GW821-FHT03C07. The sequence continues at coordinate 53,519 of NZ_JBWKUQ010000016.1, read as the reverse complement.
GGATGAAGACCCGGCGTTTATCAACGGCAGTTATGTGTTGGTACAAAAGTACCTGCACAACATGGCGGCGTGGAACAAGCTGTCCGTCGAAGCACAGGAGCGCATTATCGGCCGCACCAAGCTGTCCGATATCGAACTCGACGAATCGGTCAAGCCGAGCTGTTCCCACAGTTCCCTGACCACCCTCGACGAGGACGGCCGGGAAGTGAAGATCCTGCGCGACAATATGCCCTTCGGCCGGCCTGGTGCCGGCGAGTTCGGCACCTACTTCATCGGCTATGCGCGCTCGCCCGCCCCTGTCGAGCAGATGCTCGAGAACATGTTTATCGGCCGGCCAGCGGGCAACTACGATCGCTTGCTCGATTTCAGCACCGCGGTCACCGGCGGCCTGTTCTTCGTGCCTTCCGCCGATCTGCTGGAAGAGCTGGCTGGGCGCAAGCCAGCATCACCGTGATGGCGGCGAATAGGCAAATATCAGCTCCACTTGTATGCCATTCGGATCCTCCACGAACAGCTGATGTTCCAACAGGTCAGGCACCACGCGCTCGTTGAACGGCAATCCCTGGTTGAGCAGACGTTGCCGATGACTCTCCAGATCGCTGCCGCGGAACGCGACGTGATCAAGCGCGCCCGAGCCCTCTGCCAGGACACGGGTTCCAAGATAGGCGTCAAGCTGCGCACTGCTGTTGTCCAGGTTGGCGATATGCAAAAGCGCGCGACCCGCCGAGTAGAGCCAACTACCCGGGAATGGGAACGCAGGGCGCCAGCCCTCTTCGAGCCCGATGGCATCACGAAAGAACGCCACCGTCTCATCGACTTTGGCCGTGCGCAATGTGAAGTGATCGAGATGTTGAATGGTCATGCTTGATCTCCTGTCGATTGATTGATAAGAACCCCGTTCATTGCTGCGCTTACCGTCGACTTCAGATGCCGTCGCTCATAACGCACCAAGCTGCTTCATCAAGGTCAGGTTGTCTTCGAGGTGCCAGTTCGCGGCAATCTTGCCGTTTTCAATCTGGTAGATATCGGTAGCAATGAAATCCACGGTTTGACCACGACCTTTGATCTCGCCAAAGGTGCCGCTGAAGTGCCCGCGAAAGTGCAGGTGCGCCACCACCCGATCGGCGGCGATGATCATCTGCTCGACCTCGCAACGGAGGTCGGGCACCGCACCACGAAACGCCCGGGAAGCCAGCAAGGGTCCCTCCGGCCCCTGCTTGCGACCCGCAGGCGGGGTCTTGTCGATGAAGTTGTTCGCCAGCGCTTCAAGGGCGAAGCTTTCGTCGCCGCTGTTCCAGAACGTGTCGTAACGTCGGGCGGCGGTTTCCATGATTTCCAGTTGTGCGGGCGCCAGACTCTTGTCGATCACTAATACGCCAGGCTTCACCAGATCGACGGTTGCGGCAGATGCAGCGCCTGCAAGTGTCAGGGCGAAGAACACTGCCGCGACGCGGAAACGGGGCAGGTTGGAATGTTGTTGCATGGTCAGGATTCCTTGATGAAGGGCAAACACGCGAGACCGTGGCGATCCGCTATGGAGAGTGTTGCTCCTTGCCTCAATGATGAGAATATGGCTATTGGTAGATGGATTATTGAATAGGGGTTGAGAATATGTTGGACGACCTCAATGAGCTTCGTACCTTCCAGCGGATCCTGGTCTGCGGCAGCCTGTCAGCGGCAGCCCGCGACCTGGGCGTAGGGCTGGCGGTGGTCAGCAAACGGCTTATGACACTGGAGCGCCGCGCGGGACAGCGGCTGATCAACCGGACCACCCGCACACTGTCCGCGACCAATGAGGGGCTGGCCCTGATTGCCCATGTCGATCGAATCCTCGAGGAGCTGGAGGCGGCGGAGTCGCGCATGACGCAAGGAGGTGAAGAGCCGTTCGGCAGGCTCCGGGTCAGCTCGCCCATTTCTTTCGGGCGGATTCATCTGGTGCCCTTGGTGGCGGAACTGATTGAGCGTTATCCGAAGCTGGATATCGAGCTCAGGCTCGACGACCGCCTGGTTGATCTGACCTATGAACGGATCGATGTCGCGGTGCGTATTGGCCAACCTCGAGACAGCAGCGCGATCCTGCGCAAGCTGGCTGACAACCGGCGGATTCTGGTAGCCGCGCCCACGTATCTCGAACGCCATGGGGAGCCCGGCTGTGCCCAGGATCTGGAGCGGCATGGGTGCCTGCGCTACGACGACCCTTCCCTACCCTGGCGCCTGGAAGGTCCAGACAACGAAGTGATCGATGTCCAACCGCGCTCGCGGCTCCAGGCCAACAGTGGTGATGCGGTGCGCGACTGGGCGATTGGCGGCCACGGGATCATGCTCAAATCCAGTGTCGACGTTGCCGACGACCTGACTGCCGGCCGCCTGGTGCATATCCTGCGTGACTGGCACAGTGCCCCGGCACCGATCTACGCCCTGCTGCCTTCCAGACGTTTTACCCCGAGCAAGACGAAGGTGTTTCTTGATGCGCTCGGTGCTCGGTTGGCGGTTCTTAATGAACAACCATCAGCCTGAAGCGATGACGTATGTCGCAACCACCGGCTAATAGAATTTTTCAACGTAGCGAACGGAGCAACAGGTGTCACACTGTCGACCCAATGGATTTCTCAAAGGAATTGAATTGTCATGACCACACTGGATAACGTTTTTTCACAGCCTGCATCAGCATGGACTTCTGGTCCTGGCCAACGTGGCCGATGCCGGCGGGGCGCGCATCGTCGAACGCCTGGCTGGCAAGGCAGTGGCGACCAGTAGCGCGGCCATGGCCTGGTCCCATGGCTACCAGGATGGCAACCAGCTGCCGCTCGACCTGCTGAGCACCACCGTCAAGTCGATGGCACGGGTACTCAGCGTCCCGCTCACGGTGGATATCGAGGCGGGTTACTCGAATGACCTGGAGCAGGTCGGCCAGGTGATCAATGCTGTGAGCATCGCCGAGTTCCTGCACGGCGCCATGGGCACATGGGTCCGCAGCTTCCTGGACATCGGCCAGCTCGACACCCACGCCTTGAAAGCCCACACCTACGCTGAGCTGAATGCCTTGATGGCGGCGAAAACCGAGTAATTTATTGGCCCATTGCGGACCTGAACTCCCCCGGCGTCGTTCCACTCCAGCGTGAAAACGCCCGAACGAACGCCGGCGGCTCGCTGTAGAAGAGCTTGAAACTGATGGTTTTGATCGAGTCCTCGGAGTGACGCAGCAGGTAGATCGCCCGCTCGAACCGTAGCTTGTCCAGCAACGCGGAATACTGCACCCCCTCCTCCTCCAGATGCCGCCGCAGACTGCGCTCCGAGCAGTTGAGCTTGGTGGCCATGGCGGCGGCGTTCGGATAGAAGTCGATGCAGGCCAGGATGCTGCTCACCCGGCTTTGCCAGGACAACGATGCACGCTCGGCCTGGGCTTCGCGGCACAGTCGTAGATACAGGTGATAAGCGTGCGGATTTCGCCGGGCATTGCGCAGGCAGCCCAGTTCATTGTCGTAGGTGACATAGGTGTAGTCATGACCAAAACTCACCGGGCAATCGAACTCGAGCGGATAGCGCTCCGCATCTTCGGGCTCGGGATAACCAAATGCCACTGCGCGGACATAACCCTCTGCCGCCACGCCAAAGATGTCACGTAACAACTGGCGCGTGCCGAGGATATCGCGGTCGATAAGAAACCGGTACAGAGAGGGCAATCCGCCAGCCTGACGGTATCGGACAGTCGATTGGCCTGTCGCCAGACTACCGATCAGTTCGGGCACGATCCAGGGATTGGACAGCGAATAGAACCGCCGCGACAGATAGCCGGCATGGCCCAGGTCGATCGCGTTTGCCAGCAGCGCGCCCAGCACACCCACGCTATTCACATTGGTCAGTCGACCGAGGTCCAGCCCGGCCGCCGTGCCGCGGTAAAGACGCAGGATGTTCTCGTAGACCCTCTGCTCCTGACGGCTGTTGGGAACCGATTCCGGTAGCGCAAAACTGTCGACATCCAGGCCACTCCCCGCCAGCACCTCATGCAACGCATAGCCCCAAGCGTCCATCTGCGCGATGCAGAAGCACATCGGTGCCTGGCTGGCACGGGGAAACAGGGAAAGGCTCATGGCAGCTCATGCTTCGCACAAAGGGCTATTTAATGTCTTTTTGGCCGGAATAATCAATCATCTGACACGTTCGAACATCGTCTCAATGGGACCGGCTTGGCTTAATGCGCCTGGAGAAAAACAATAATGAGGCAGCGTTCATGAGCAAATCGGTCTTCATCACCGGCGCATCTTCTGGCTTGGGGCGCCAGCTGGCGGGTGAATTCGCCAAACGCGGCTATGACCTGGCGTTGGCAGCCCGTCAACTCGACGTCCTGCAAATCATCAAGTCCGAACTGGAGGAACACCATGGCGTGCGGGTGCGGGTCTATCCGCTGGATGTCAGTGATACCGAACAGGTACGCGACACACTGAATACCGCCAGCGCCGAACTGGGCCAGCTCGATATCGTGGTGGCCAACGCCGGGTTGGGTAGCGACGGACGCATAGGCCGCATCGATTTCGCCAATTCCCGTCAGATGTTCGAAGTCAACGTCATCGGCGCCTGCGCCACCATCGACGCCGCCATCACCCTGTTCAAGAACCAGGGTCATGGCCAGATTGTCGCGATGAGTTCGGTCGCCAGTTGGCGCAGCCTGCCCGGCAGTGGCACCTACAGCGCCAGCAAGGCCGCCGTTAGCGTCTACATGGAGGCCCTGCGTGCCGAATCGCTGGGCAAGAACCTCACCGTGACCGTCATCTATCCGGGCTTTATCGATACGCCGATGAACAACAAGCTCAAGCACCGGCCCTTCCTGCTGTCGCTGGAGGACGGTGGCAAACGGATCACCGATGCCATTGTGCAACGGCGCAAGCGTGCAGTGATTCCCGGCTATCCCTGGCTGCTGCTGCGCCCCCTGCTGAAACTGCTGCCGACCGCGCTGATCGGCAAACTCTTCTGAGCACACGACCATGACCGCCAATATCTGCCAGATCGCGCTGAGCGTGCGCGACACCACCGCATCCCTGCATTTCTACCAGAAACTGTTCGGCCTCAAGCATGTCTTCGGCACCCTGTCCTTTCGCGGCAAGCAGGCCGAGCGGATACAAGGCCTGGCCGGTGTGGCATCGCGGGTCAGTTGGCTGATCGACGACCGGGCGTTCTTCCAGTTGGAACTGTTCGAATTCGAGTCGCCGGTCGCCGCCGCCCTCTCCCCCGAGGACGACGAGCGCGTCGGTTATCGACGCATCCTTGCACGGGTCGATTCGCTGGCACGTTTCGAGGCGCTCGCCCAGTCCCTGGGCATGGCCCTGGAAACCCGCCAGGTTGCCAATCGCCGTTTCATCCGGGATCCGGACGGCATTCTCATCGAACTGATCGAGGACCGCTCGCTGCAAGGGTCGCCCTACCCATGCAAGCTGACAGGCCTGGGTCTGATTGTCGCCGATTGCGCACACACCGTAGCGGCCTTTGTCGACGGGTTGGCTTTCCAGCGTGGCGACGCGGCTGTTGAGCCGGATAACGCTAGCGTCGCCCACGCCCGCCTGAGCAAAGGCGACATGTGGCTGGACATCCGCCAAGCAGCAGCCCCCAAGCCCTGGCCGCCGCGTTACCGACTGAGCGACATCGGCATCATGAACCTGGCCGTCGGCTTCGACAGCCAGGAGGGGTTCAGCGCACTGTTCGAACGGGCGCTCATGGCCGGCTTCGTGCCCAACTACAAACCGCTGGGTCAGGCGGGACTGGTGCAGTGCGTCTACGTCAACGACCCGCAGGGGTTTTCCGTGGAGATGCTGTACTGCTCGCCGCGACTGTACGCCCTGGTCGGCTTCAGCAAGCCGGACTGGAAAGCCCGGTTGTTCAACCGCCAACGCGAGAGGCAGGCCTACAAAGCGCTGGGCACTCGCCGCGACAGTCTCTTCTCGCGGCAGATCAGGACCGAAATCGAGATTGATGCAGCACCCGCCGCGGTGTGGAACTGCCTCGTCGACTTCGAGCGCTACGCGCAGTGGAACCCCATGCTGGAAATCCAGCAGATCGATCACCGCCCCGGCGGCCAGGTGCGCTTCGCGGTCAAGCTGGGCAAGGAACGCAAGGCCTCCTTCCAGGCCCGCATCAGCAGCGACGAAGCACCACACCGTTTCGCCTGGCGTGGCGGCAACCCTTTCACGGTGGCCGGCGAACACTTCTTCCAGCTGATGGAGAACGCCGATGGCTCCACCCGTTTCATCCACGGAGAGCGTTTTTCCGGCCTCTTGCTACCGGCACTCTGGCAGCGCCTGAGCCAATCGAAACGACTCTATCAACGTATGAACGAGGCGCTGAAACAGCGTGTCGACACCGCCCATCAGGAGGCAACAGATGAAAGACTTGAACGGTAAGGTCAGCGTGATCACCGGCGCTGGCGGAGGCCTGGGCCGCGAGCTGGCGATGGCTTGCGCGCGACGGCGAATGAAGCTGGTACTGGTCGATGTCGAAGCCGGCAACCTGGAGACCACCCGCACCTTGATCCAGCAGGAACTCCCTGGCACCGACATCGCCACCCAGCAAGTAGACGTTTCCAAATTCGAGCAAGTCGCCGCGCTGGCGCAACTGGCCATGCAGCGTTTCGGTGGCGTCCATCTACTGTTCAACAACGCCGGCGTGGGCGTCACTGCCCCTATCTGGGAAAACACCGTCTCCGATTGGCAATGGGTCACCAATGTCAATCTGTATGGCGTCGCCTGGGGCGTGAAAGCCTTCACGCCGATCATGCTCGACCAGGGCGAGGGACACATCGTCAATATCGCCTCGGCGGCGGGTTGGATGTACTCGGCCGGCAGTGGCATTTACAACGCCACTAAAGCGGCGGTGGTGGCGCTCTCGGAGAGCTTGGCCAATGACCTGAAAATGGCCAACAGCACGGTCGGTGTCAGCGTGCTCTCACCGGCCTTTTTCCCCACCGGCATCATCGAGGCCGAGCGCAATCGTCCGGCGGAATTCGCCGACGCTGCGGCCGACAGCGAGATGAAGCGTCAGTACGAGGAACGGGTGAGACGCGCGGTGGAGGCCGGCAAGATTTCCGCCTGGGAAATCGCCGAAATAACCCTGAAGGGCGTGGAGGAGAACCGCTTCTACCTCTTTCCCCATGCCTGGGTACCCGGCGCGATAGCCCTGCGCAGCCAACAGGCGCAGGCGGGCATGACAGCTTTCGATCCCCATGCCGGATCAGTCTGAGCAGCGGGCACGAACAATAGGCCCTGGCAATCATGCAGATCGTGGACTCGCCGACGCCACCGGCTCACCTGCTGCTGGGGTGCGATGCGGTGCAATTGCTGAAGGAAAAACTCACGGCGCTGCAGACTGAAATCCAGCAATGGGAAACGCTTTCGCAAAGTACCGATTTCGCCTGATTTACAACGCCAGTTCCGAGCTGATGGTGTCAATCAATGCCCGGACACGGCGCGGCACGACGTTAACTGGCGGATACACGATCTGCAGCGCCGTCTGGCCGGGCGAATAATCCGGGAGCACCTCCACCAGGCGCCCGGTGGCGATATCGGCCTGGACATCCCAGATGGACTTGTTGCAGATGCCGTGCCCGTCCAGGCACCACTGCCTGACCAGCCCACCGTTGTTCGCCACCCGGCGCCCCCGGACTACAACACGGTAGGCCTCGTCCGCCACCCGGAACGTCCAGACCCGATCGATGTTGCTGCCAAAGCGCATGACCAGGCAATCGTGCCGCGAAAGATCGTCCGGATGCCCGGGGACGCCATGGCGTTCAAGGTAACTGGGAGCGGCACAGACAACCCGGCGGTTCTCGCCAATCGGCTTGGAACGTAAGGTGCTGTCGGCGAGGATCCCGTAGCGGATGGCGAAGTCGATCCCCTGGCTGACCAGATCGACAAAGCCATCGGTGAGATTGAGATCGATGGTCACGGCGGGATGCTCGGCCAGGAAACGATCAAGAATCGGCACGATCCGCGCTTGCCCGAGATCGACCGGGGCACTGAGACGGATCAGCCCCGAGACCTTCTGCGTCCCCAGTCGGATGCTGCTTTCCAGCTCATCGGCTTCCGCCAGCAGGCGGCGGGCACCCTCGGCCAGCAAGCGGCCCTCGTCGGTCAGGCTGATCGAGCGGGTGGTGCGAGTCAGCAGGCTCGCGCCGTAATAGCCCTCCAGCAGCGCCAGGCGCTCGGACATCGACGCCGGGGACAACCCCAACTCCCGCCCGGCGGCGGACAGGCCGCCCTTCTCGACGATCATCAGGAACAGCGCCAGGTTATCCAGGGTCATTATTCGGAATCTCCGAAATATAATTTCGAATCCTAAGCAATTATCAAACCAATCCGCAATGTCTATCTTCGCCACATCAACCGACTGATCCACTGTTTTTTGCGCAAGGAGAACTCCCATGACACTGACCTCAAGAATGCCGATCCAGATCTGGATCCTGACCCTTTCCGCCTTTGCCATCGGCACCGCCGAATTTCTGATCGCCGGCATCCTGCCCCAGGTCGCCGACAGCCTGAAGATCAGCACCGGTCAAGCCGGCAACCTGATTACCGCCTATGCCCTCGCCATCGTAATCGGCGGCCCCCTCCTGACGTTGTGGCTGGCGCGCTTCGAAAAACGCAACGTACTGATTGCCCTCATGGGGTTGTTTGTCGCTGGCAACCTGATTGCGGCCTTCAGCACCGACTACACGACACTGCTGATCAGCCGCGTGGTCGCCGGTCTGACGCAGGGCCCGTTCTACGGCATCGGCGCGGTCGTGGCGACCCGCATGGTGGCCGATAATATGGCCGGCCGGGCGGTGGGCCAGATGTTCGGTGGCTTGACACTCGCCAATGTACTGGGCGTACCGGCCGGCGCCTGGATCGGCAATACCTTCGACTGGCACAGCACCTTTCTCGTCGTGGCCGTCATGGGGGTCATCGCCCTGCTGATGATTGCCGCCACCATTGCCCGCAGCCCCGAAAACAAACCCGCTTCGATACTGACCCAACTGTCGGTTTTCCGTGACCGCAACCTCCTCGCCAGCCTGGCCTTCACCACCCTCGGCTGGGTCGGCTTCATGACGCTGTATGGCTATATCGCTCCGGTTGCCGAACAGATCGCCGGGTTCGACCGCAGCGCGATCACCTGGGTCCTGGTTGTGGTGGGTGCCGGCCTGGTGGTCGGTAACAGCATTGGTGGCCGTACCGCGGATGCCAACCTGCGCCGCTCGCTGAGTGTCTGGCCGCTGGCAATGATCGCCGCACTGATCCTGGTCGGCTTCCTGGCCCCTTACAAATGGCTGTTCCTGGCGGCGGCCTTCATCTACGGCGTGACGACGTTCGCCAATCTGCCCTCCATGCAAATGCGGGTCATGAAGTACGGCGCCAAGGCACCTGAACTGGCGGCGACCGCGAACATCTCGGCCTTCAATATCGCCAATGCCCTGGGCGGATTCATCGGGGGCGCGGTGATCGACAGCCATCTCGGTGCCGCCGCGATCCCGTTCGCGGCGGCCATAGTCCCGGTGTTCGGCCTGCTCTTGATCTGGTCGCAGGAAGCCCGGCTGTCGCTACAGCCGAAGGTGAGCACGGCGGGCTTGGCGCTGGGGGACTGATCCCTTCATCTCCTCGGCGCTTCAACAAAAAATCACTTAAATCTCATAATATGAAATATTTGATAAATCCCTATTTACAGAATTTTTGATTGAGCATAAATTGGACTCCATGGCCCACCTGCCGAAACACGGGCCGCAAAACAAAAAAAAGAGTCCATGCCATGCAAACCGTGCCTGCAACAGAAAACGTCCTGAGCGACGTGATCGACCAACGCCCCATGGGGCGTCTACAGTTCGAATTGATCGGCCTGTGCGTGATCCTCGCCGCTATCGACGGTTTCGACACCCAAGTCATGGGCTTTCTGGTCGGCCCGATGGCTGAATCCCTTGGTTTGCCGGCGGCCAGTTTCGGCCCGGTGTTCGCCAGTACCCTGCTCGGGCTGATGATCGGTGCATTGAGCCTGGCGCCCCTGGCGGACCGTATCGGGCGCAAGAAAGTCCTGCTCGGCTGCGTCGCCACCTTCAGCCTGTTTTCACTCCTCACCGCCATGAGCCACGGCTACGAACAACTGCTGCTGGCGCGCTTTCTCACAGGTCTGGGGCTGGGCGGCGCGATTCCCAACCTGATTGCTCTGGTCTGCGAGTACACCCCCAAACGCCACGCCCGCAGCGCCGTCACCCTGGTGTTTTGCGGCATGCCATTGGGGGCCATGGCGGCGGGTCTGATTGCCGAGCAAGTGTTGCCGGCCTTGGGTTGGCGCGCGGTCTTCATCTGCGGTGCAGTGCTGCCGCTGATCTTCGCCGACCTGTTGTGGCGCAGCCTGCCGGAGTCGGTGGAGTTCCTCTCGCGGACAGCGGCCAACCGCGAGCAAGTGCTCAGGATCGTTTCACGGCTGGTGCCGAGCCTGAAAACCCTGCCGGACTCGCTGTTCAACCGCCCCCTGGCGAAGACCCCACGTATTTCCCCACGCCGCCTGTTCGAACAGGGCATGTGGCGCCGGACGCTGCTGCTGTGGTTGCCCTACGCCATGAACCTGCTGATTCTGTACTCGATCATGAGCTGGGTGCCGACGGTATTGAGCAGTGCCCAACTGCCCGCCCAGACCGGCGTCCAGGCGATCGTCCTGTTCAGCCTGGGTGGCGTCGTCGGCTCGCTGGTACAGGGCCGGTTGATGGATGCCCTGGGCGCCCACCGGGTGTTGATCGGGCAGTTCCTGGCCTATCAAGTGCTGGTTCTGCTGCTGGTGATGCTGCCGCTCACGGCGCCGAGCTTCCTGACCCTGCTGTTGCTGATGGGCCTGCTGATCCAGGGCGCCCAAGCCGGGCTGAACGCCCTGGCCGCCGAACTCTATCCCCAGGAAATCCGCTCCACCGGCATTGGCTGGGCCCTGGGCATCGGCCGGATCGGTTCGATCCTCGGCCCCTTGCTCGGCGGCCTGATGCTCGGCCTCGGCTGGCAGGTCCAGCAAGTGTTCATGGCGGCCCTGATTCCCAGCCTGATTGCCCTGGGTGCGCTGCTGGCGATTCATTTCAGCCAGCGCCGCGACCACGCCTCTCACCCTACCCCGACTTTTTGATCCTTCCAGGAGACACACCATGAAAATTGCCAGCTTCCTCAACCAGGGAATCCCGAGCTACGGCATTGTCGACGGCGATCAGGTGCTCGACCTGCAATCGTTGAAAGCCGAACTGGGCTATGACCTGAAAGCCGCGATCACCCACGGCCTGTTCAGCAGCCTGACACCCGAGCGCCTTGCCGCGTTGCCACGACTGGCCCTCGGCGAAGTCACCTTCATGCCTGTGATCCCCAATCCCGGCAAGGTCCTGTGCATCGGCATCAACTACGCCACCCATGTCCGCGAAACCGGCCGGGACATGCCGACCTATCCGATGATCTTCACCCGCTTCGCCGACAGCCAGGTCGCCCACCAGCAAGCCATCCTGCGTCCCAAGGCCTCGCACAAGCTGGACTTCGAAGGTGAACTGGCGATTGTCATCGGCAAGAAGGCGCGCCATGTCAAAGCCGAAAACGCCCTCGACCATGTGGCCGGTTATGCCTGCTACAACGATGGCAGCGTGCGCGACTGGCAGAAACACACGATCCAGTTCGTGCCCGGCAAGAACTTCCCACAGACCGGTGGTTTCGGGCCCTGGCTGGTGACCGCCGATGAAATCCCCGATCCACAGGCGCTGGAGCTGACCACCCGGCTCAACGGCGAAGTCATGCAGCACACCCCTACCAGCGACATGATTTTCGACGTGCGCAAACTCATCGAGTACTGCAGCACATTCACTGAGCTGGCGCCCGGTGATGTGATCGTCAGCGGCACCACCGGCGGCGTCGGTGCGTTCCGTGAACCACCGGTGTGGATGAAACCGGGCGATGTGGTCGAGGTGGAAATTTCCGGCCTGGGCATTTTACGCAACACCATCGCGGACGAGATCTGAATCATGACTGACACCAATCAACCCGCCGTTGCCGAGACATTGACCGAGGCCCCGGAAAGCGCCGCCGACGCCAAGGGCTCCAGCCTGGAGCGCATGCTCAAAGTGCTGGACCTGTTCACCGAGCACCAACCGGTGTGGACCGTCGACGACCTGGGCGCTGCCATGGGCTTCACCCGCTCGACGATCTACCGCTATGTGCGTGAACTGGCCGAAGTGGATCTGTTGTTCCAGGTCGAAGCCGGTCGTTATGCACTCGGCGCTCGGATCATTACCTGGGATCGGCAACTGCGGGTCAGCGATCCGCTGGTACGCGCGGCCAACCAGCTGTCGAGCGAATTCCCGCAGTGGAGCCCATCACAGGTCTGGCTGACCTGCCGGTTGTTCAAGGACCAGGTGGTCTGCGTGCACCAGAGCGGCAGTATCACCAGTGAAGTCAGCTACACCCGTGGCACGCCACGCCCGCTGTTCCTCGGCGCGACGTCCAAGGCCATTCTCGCCAACCTGGGTTCACGCCAGCACAACCGCCTGTACCTGGAAAAGCACGAAGAAGTCCGGCTCAGCAACCTGGGGCAGAACTGGGAAGAGTTTCGTCGCGCGATGCAGCGCCTGCGCAAGAAAGGCTATGTCGTCTCGCGGGCTGAAGTCGACAGCGGCATCTGCGGGGTCGCGGCGCCGATCTTCGACAGCGACGGCAAGGCCATCGGCAGCATCAGTTGCGTGCGGCTGGACAGCGAATGCGATGCCGCGCGCGATGACGAGTACGGACAGCAAGTCGCGCAATTGGCACAGAAGCTTTCGCAACTCATGCAGGCTTTTTCCGGGCGTCCCCGGCCGTTGGACTGAACAACCTCGGTATCGATCATGACCACTTCCAATATCATCAAGACCGGCGTGCTGATCAGCGGCGCCGGTCCCACGGGCCTGACCTTGGCCAATTATCTGGGTCAGGCCGGCGTGGAGACCTTCATTATCGATCGCAAGCAGAGCACGGTTGGCGAACCGCGGGCTGTCTCGATCGACGACGAATCCCTGCGCACCATGCAAGCCGTGGGCATGGATCAAGCCGTGCTCAAGGACGTGGTGCCGGGCTATGGCGTGCACTACTACACCCGTCCGGGCGGCCGCTGCTTCGGCAAGGTCGAACCGACCTCGACCCTGTATGGCTTTCCCAAACGCAATGCGTTCCGCCAGCCACTGTTCGAGGCAACCCTGCATGAAGGCATGCGGCGCTTCGAAAACCTGCGGGTCGGTTTCGCTCATGAACTGCTGAATGTCGAACAGGATGCCCACGGGGTGACCGCCAGCGTGCGTAACGCCGCCGGCGAAATCCTCACTGTCCACGCCCGCTATCTGGTGGCCTGTGACGGCGGCCGCAGCCCGGTGCGTAAACAGCTGGGCATCGACCTGGTGGGTTCGAGCTTCCAGTCGCGCTGGCTGGTAGTGGACACCGAGCAGGATGACGATCCGTTCTGGCAATGCCGGATGTATTGCGACGCCCGCCGACCGACCGTGGATGTACCGGGGCCGCATCGTACCCGGCGCTTCGAATTCATGCTCAAGGCCGATGAAAGCGACGAGCAGATGCTCGGCGAAGAGCAGCTCAAGGCGTTGCTCAAGCCGTTTCGCGGCGACAAGCCGACCTCGATTGTGCGCAAGACCGTCTACACCTTCCACGCCCGGGTGGCCGAGCGCTGGCGCGAAGGGCGGATCTTCCTGGCCGGCGACGCCGCGCACCTGACCCCGCCCTATGCCGGGCAAGGTATGAACAGCGGTGTTCGCGATGCCCACAACCTGGGCTGGAAGCTGGCCGGCGTATTCAAGGGGCAGCTCGGCAGCGATGCACTGGACAGCTATGAAACCGAGCGCCGCGATCACGCCTGGGCCCTGATCAAACTGGCCCTGGGCCTCGGGGTGGTCATGGCGCCGTCCAGCGTCTGGCGGGCCAACCTGATCAGTGGCGCGTTCCGCCTGATCGGCCTGCTGCCACCGCTGCGCGACTACTTCTTGCAGATGCGCTTCAAGCCCAAGCCACGCTTCACCCAGGGCCTGGTGATCGGCAACGGTAGCAGCGGACAGTTGAGTTGCGGACAGATGTTCCCGCAGCCCCGGGTCGAGGATGCAAAGGGCAATGGCGTACTGCTGGATAAAGTCCTCGGTACCGGCTTCGCCCTGCTGCAATACGCCAGCTTGGCCGAGAGTCGCTTGGGCGCGTTGCAACACCCCCTGTGGGATCGCCTGGAAGCCCGGAGAATCCTGATCCTGCCCAAGGGCAGCCCGCTCGATCCGGCGCACACGGACGCATGGGTCGACAGCGACGGTGCCCTGGCAACGCTACTCGGCGAACCCGCGGGCCAACTGCTGCTGTTGCGGCCCGACCGCTATGTCGCGGCGATTTTCCCGCTCGCCGAAGAGCTGGCGATCGCCGAGGGTTTCGCCGCCCTGCTGGGCATTCAACAGCTCCCTGCCAGTAGCCTGATCGATCGGCTCCCGCTCGACGAACCGTTACTGCGAAATTCACGCTAAGGAGACCGTCATGCACACTTTGCAGACCCAGACCCCTGCGCACCTGCTGTACCTGCACCTCTCCAGCAAGGAGCCGCAGCGCCAGGTCGACTTTTACCAACGCATGCTTGATTTACAGGGCTACCGGCAGGCCGATGGCACCTGGGTGCTGACCGGACCGCAACGCGCCGTGCTGATCAGCCCGGCCGACCACAACGGCTTTCTCGCCGCCGCCTATGGCGTCGCCGACCAGGCCAGCCTCAGCCGGCTGCGGGTCAACCTGCAGGCCCGCGACTGCCAGACCGAAGACGCCCGCTCGCCGCTGCTGGAAGACAACGCCTTCAGCATTCGTGACCCCCAGGGCCGGCAACTGCTGTTCGGCGTCGGCCGCGATATCCCCGACGCCAGCCACCCCGGCATGCCGGGCCGCCTGCAGCATGTGGTGTTCCAGACCACCGAGCTGGAAGCGGTGCTGGACTTCTACGTCAACAAGGTCGGCTTCACCGTTTCCGACGATGTGGTCGATGAAGCCAACGGCGCGCTGATGACCCGCTTCATGCGCTCGGACAACGAACACCATTCCCTGGCGTTCTTCCGCGGCTCAAGAAACGAACTGGATCACCACTGCTACGAAACCAACGAATGGAACGACATTCGCGACTGGGGTGATCGCTTCGCCGCCGAGCGCATCAGCATCTTCTTCGGCCCCGGCCGCCACGGCCCCGGCAACAACCTGTTCTTCATGGTGGTGGATGCCGACCGCAACCGCCTGGAGATTTCCTCCGAGCTGGAAATCACCGGTCCGGAACGCCAGGCCGGGGTCTGGCCGCACTGTGAATACTCGCTCAACTCCTGGGGCAAGGCCTGGATCAGGAGCTGAAGCGCAACGCCCTCAATCCACACGACAAAAACAACAGACAGGTGACCTATGAGCGCTTCATTCACTCAGCAACTGCAAGGTGGCTGGACTCGTTTCATGCACGGCGAATTCGAATGCACGGTCATTACCGACGGCCCCCTGCACATGGGCGCGCCGCATCCGACCTTCATCGGAGCTGATCCGAAGGAAATCGATCAGTTGCTGGAAGACAACTTCCTGCCCAAGGACCGGATGTCACTGAACCAGAATATCCTGATCGTCAACACCGGCAGCCAGCTGGTGCTGTTCGATACCGGCGCCGGGATCAATGCCGAATTCGGCGTCAAGACCTTTGGCGCGCAAACCGGCCAGGCCCTGATCAACCTGCGCGCGGCGGGCATTGATCCGGCGGACATCGATATCGTCGCCCTCACCCACGCCCACCCCGATCATTGCTGGGGCCTGGTGGACGATGACGGTCAATTGCTCTACCCCAATGCGCGGATCGCCATCGACCCGCGCGAGCTGGATTACTGGACCGACCTGAGCATTCTCTCGACGCCCAAGGGCGAAGCGATGAACCCGCACATGCGCGATCACTTCCTCGGCGCGCACAAGAACCTCACCCCCTATGTCGAACGGGAACGCATCATCCTGATCGGTGACGGTTTCCAACTGCTGCCCGGCATCACCGCGGTCAGCACCCCAGGCCATAGTCCTGGCCACACCCTGTACAAGATCGAGAGCCAGGAGCAGACGCTGGTGCTCTGGGGCGACCTGTGTCACCACCAGGTGCTGCTGTTGCAGCGCCCGGAATGGGGTTTCCTGTTCGACTTCGACAATGCGGCCGCCGCCCACACCCGCGTGCGGATCCTCGAAGAAGTCGCGCGCAAACGCTACGCCGTCCTGTCCTATCACTTTCCGTTCCCCGGGCACGGCCACCTGGTCGCCCGCGATGGCGGCTACCGCTGGTTGCCGATCGAATTGCAACTGTATTGAGTCGAGGAATGCCCATGTCCCTGCCAACCGATTCGACAGCCCGCTGCCACTGCGGCCTGATCGATGTTCATGCCCATTGCCTGTCGCCTACCTACAAGACGGCGCTGACCCGGGCCGGCCTGCTGACCCTGGACGGCGGTTACCCAGTGCCCGAATGGTCGCCGGAGAAAGCACTCGCCGTCATGGACGCCGGCAATATCGACACCATGATCCTTTCGGTGTCTTCGCCCAGCGTCGGCTTTCTCAAGGAAAAGCGCGAGCGCGTGGCCCTGGCCCGTGCGGTCAACGAAGACACCGCCGCGGTGATCGAGCAGCACCCCGGCCGTTTCGGCGGCTTCGCGACATTGCCGCTGCCCCACGTCGAGGAATCCCTGGCAGAAATCGCCTATGCCTTCGACACCTTGAAATTCGACGGTGTGGTGATCGAAACCAACGCCGACGGCAAGTACCTGGGCAGCGACGACCTGGCACCGATTTTCGATGAACTGAACCGCCGCCAGGCCACGATATTCCTGCACCCGACCTCGCCGCAGTGCTTCGACGCGGTCGGCCTGGGCCGCCCGGCACCGCTGTTCGAATTCCCGGTGGACACCGCGCGCACGGTGATCGACCTGGTGTTTTCCAACACCTTCAAGCGCTGCCCGGAGCTGAACCTGATCCTGCCCCACGCCGGCGGTGTGTTGCCGTCGATTGCCCGGCGTATCGCGCTGCTCTCCGGCATGCCGGCGATGAAGCCAGCGCCCAAGCCGGGGAGCGAAGTGATCGAGGAGCTGCAACGGCTGTACTACGACGTGGCGATGTCGGCCAACCAGCCGACCTTCGATGGCCTGCGCACGCTGGCGCCGCTGTCGCAGATCCTGTTCGGCACGGACTTTCCATTCCAGCCGGCCGCCAACGTCCAGGCCAACGTAAACCACTTTCGCGCCCTCGAAGGCTTGAGCGCCGACGAGCACGAAGCCATTGCCCGAGGCAATGCACTGCGCCTGTTCCCGCGTTTGCGCCGCTGAGAACGCCAACGAGCGCCCGGCGCTCACCCCCTTCAAGAGAGCGAAGATCATGAGTTCCAGTCATTACACCGGCTTTGCCGGTCAATACATCGACGGTCGGCAACTCCACGGCGGCAGCGGTCATCTGTTGCTGGACAGCAACCCATACAACGGCGAAGTGCTCGCCGAACTGCAACTGGCCGATCTCGCGGACCTTGAACACGCCTGCCAGGCAGCCCAGGCCGCGCAGCTGGACTGGGCGCGGGCACTGCCCGCCGAACGCAGCGCCGTGTTCCACCGGGCGGTGCAGGTCATGCAGGCACGCCGCGAGGAAATCATCAGTTGGCTGATCCGCGAAAGCGGCAGCACCCGCACCAAGGCCAATATGGAATGGGCCGCCGTACACGCTGGCATGCTCGAAGCCGCGACCTTCCCCAACCGCGTCGTCGGGCAGATCCTGCCGATCGATATCGCCGACAAGGAAAGCCGCGTCTACCGCAAGCCGCTCGGGGTGATCGGGGTTATCAGTCCCTGGAACTGGCCGATGCACCTGTCGCACCGCTCGATCGCCCCGGCGCTGGCCCTGGGCAACGCCGTGGTGGTGAAGCCGTCGCAGGAAACCCCGATCACCGGCGGCCTGCTGCTGGCGCGCATCTATGAAGAAGCCGGGCTGCCGGCCGGGCTGTTGAATGTGCTGGTCGGCCAGAACAACGAGATCGGCGATGCCTTCGTCCAGCACCCGACATTGCGCTTCATCTCCTTTACCGGCTCGAACAATGTCGGGCGCCATATCAATGCGCAGATCGCCGCCGCCAGCACCCTCAAGCATGTCGCGCTGGAACTGGGCGGCAACGCGCCACTGGTGGTCCTCGACGATGCCGACCTGGAGCATGCGGTGCATGCCGCGGTCGTCGGGCGCTTCCTGCACCAGGGCCAGATCTGCATGAGCACCAACCGGATCATCGTCGATCACTCGCTCTACAACGACTTTGCCGCATTGTTCGTCGAGCGGGTAGCACGCCTGAAGTTCGGTGATCCGGACGCCGCCGACACGGTGATCGGCCCATTGATCAATCGTCGTCAACTGGACGGCGCCCTGGGGCATATCGAGCGGGCCCGGGCCGATGGCCTGGCACAACTGCTCGGCGCTGGTCCGCAGGGGCTGGTGTTGCCACCCCATGTGTTCGGTCCGGTCGACAATCACTCGGCACTGGCCCAGGCCGAGCTGTTCAGCCCGATTGCGCAACTGATCCGCGCCGACAGCGAAGCGCATGCCTTGAGCATGGCCAACGACACCGAATATGGCTTGAGCAGCGCGGTCTTCACCCGTGACGAAGGCCGTGGCCTGCGCTTTGCCCAGCAGCTTCAGGCCGGGATGGCGCATATCAATGACATCCCGGCCAACGACAGCCCCAACAGCATGTTCGGCGGGGTGAAAAACAGCGGGCTGGGGCGCTTCAACGGTGACTGGATCATCGACGCCTTCACCACCGACCACTGGATCAGCGTGCAACACGCACCGCGTCCCTATCCGTTCTGAGCCGAGGAGTGCCTGCTCATGCAACAGCCACAGTCAAACCCGCACCGCGCCAAAGCCGCGGTGATCCGGGAAAAAGGCGGTCGCTTCCTGATGGAAGAGATTCAACTGCAAGCCCCGCGTGCCGATGAGGTGCTGGTGCGGGTGGTCGCCTGCGGGGTGTGCCACACCGACCTGATCGTGCGTGACCAGTATTTCCCCTGCCCACTGCCGATGGTCCTCGGCCACGAAGGCTCGGGGGTGATCGAGGCGCTCGGTGCCGATGTGAAGGACTTCAGCGTCGGCGACCACGTGGTGATGAGCTACCTCTCCTGCGGCCACTGCGAACCCTGCAGTACCGGCGAGGCGACCTATTGCACCCACACCTTCGCGTTGAATTTCGGTGGCAGCCGACTCGACGGCAGCGGCTCGACCCAGGATAGCCACGGGCAGGCGATCCACGACCACTTCTTCGGTCAGTCATCGTTTGCCACCTACTCGATTGCCAACCGCCGTAACCTGGTCAAGGTCGACAAGGACCTGCCACTGGAGTTGCTGGGGCCCTTGGGGTGTGGCGTGCAGACCGGTGCCGGCGCGGTGCTCAATGTCCTGCAGCCGAAGGCCGGCAGCTCATTTGCGGTCTTCGGCGCCGGTGCCGTGGGCTTGAGCGCGCTGATGGCGGCGCGCATTGCCGGGGCGACCACGCTGATTGCCGTGGACATCACCCCCGGCCGGCTGGAACTGGCCAGGTCGCTGGGGGCTACCCATGTGGTCAATAGCCTGGAAGTCGACCCCGTGGCAGAGGTACGACGCATCACCGCTGGCGGTGCGCATTGCACCCTGGAAACCAGCGGCCGCCCCGCGGTGTTACGCCAGGCCATCGATGCGCTGCGGGCACGCGGCACCTGCGCCATTGTCGGCGCGCCGCCAGCCGGCACCGAAGCCAGTTTCGACGTCAACGAGGTGATGACCCAGGGCCGGACCATTCGCGGCGTCATCGAGGGCGAAAGTATTCCCTCGGTGTTCATTCCGCGCTTGCTCGAGTTGTATCGCCAGGGTCGCTTCCCCTTCGACAAGCTGGTGCGCTTCTACGACTTCGATGACATCAACCAGGCCGTTGCCGACGCCCAGAGCGGCCTGACCGTCAAACCGATTTTGCGTATGGGTTGAACCCCGCGCAAACAACGCGCTGCCCGTCGGATACGGGCGGGCAGCGGATTCGCCTACCTATAAGAACAAGAGAAAGGCAATGCATACCATCAAGATCTCTAGGCTTGGTGCGGTTCTGGCCGCCTGCGTAACGCTCACCGCCCATGCCGCACCGTCCGAAGACCGCGGCGAAGGCGCCCTGTTTACCTCGCTTTTTGGCGACAGCCTGGAAAAGCAAACCGGGATCATCGTATCGGGGCTTTCGGAAACCACCTACTCCAGGAACAACCGCTCCACCGCGAACGAACGCCAGGCTGGCATGAGCAACTTCCCGGTGATCGGTGCCGGCGACGAAGGTCTGGAATTCGGCTCGTTGCACTTGTTCGTCGACAAACCACTGGACTCGAACATGATCCCGCGGGTCACCCCGCTGCCCGGGCCGACACCCGACAAGTTCTCGTTCGGCTTCACTTTCGAGGGCAACTACGGGCGCAACGCCCAGTTCGCCCGGACCTTCGGCTGGGACATGCATTGGGCGGCGAATGCCCCTGGCGACAATGACCCGGCCAAGGCCCAGCGCGACAAACAACGCTTCCTCGCCGTACCCAACCTGGCCGCCACCGCCTACCTGCCGATCGGCACCGGCCTGACCGTCATGGCCGGGATCTTCGGCCCGGGTATCGGCTATGAAATCCCACCGGATATCCGCGAGGCGCGCAATGCCTTCGCCACCAAGACCTACGCCCTGGTCTCGGAACCGGGAACCTTTTCCGGCGTGCTGCTGGGTACGCGCCTGATGAGCAACGACAGCGGCGTACTGGGGGTCGAGCTGGGCGTGGTGCAAGGCTGGAACAACCTGAGTGACAACAATGACAGCAAGACCCTGACCGGCGCGCTGCGCTGGCGCACGCCGGACATGAAAACCTGGGTCGACTATGAGTTCGTCGTCGGTAACGAGGAGAACTCCAGCGCCAACGATGTCCAGGCGCCGATCGAGCGGCTGATCTCACCGAACGGCCAACTCAAGCAGCAGCACTCGCTGAATGGCTGGCATGCCTTCGACGAGCACTGGTCGATGGGCGCCGAAGTGCTCTACGGCCATCAGGCCGGCGACGGCAAACCCAGCACCATCGATATCGTCAATGGCCCGGGCTTCGACGGGGCCCGTTGGTGGGACGCGAACGCGGTGCTGACCTATCGCTATCGCAAGAACCTGGCCTTCTCGGTACGTGGCGAGCACTTCAGCGACCCGGATGGCTTCGCCCTGTTCCCGGTCAGCAGTGCCCGCGGCGACTTCAACGCCGTCACCGCCGGTTTTCGCTATGACGTCAACCGCTACCTCTCGTTACGTCCGGAACTGCGTTACGACTGGTTCGACGGCAACCGCCAGGACCACCCCTTTGGCAACGGCCGCGACCGCGATCAGCTGACCGCCAGCATGGATGCGTTGTTCTACTTCTAAACCGCTGTTCCCTAGCCGCACCTGGCCCTGGGAAACCCCGGGCCATGGGCACGCCTCATCCTCAAATCTGGAAACCCGAACCATGAATGATAACAAGACTGCATGGGACTCGCGTTACGAATGGAAAGCCATCCTGCTCCTGGCTTTCGGTTTCGGCCTGGTCGGCCTGGACCGTTTCATCATCCTGCCGCTGTTCCCCGCGATCATGAAGGACCTGGCCCTGGACTATCAGGACCTGGGCAACATTTCCGCGGTACTGGCCCTGGCCTGGGCGCTTTCCTCGATCCTGATCGGGCGGATCTCGGACACCTTCGGTCGACGCAAGGTGCTGATCCCCTCGCTGATCGTCTTTTCGCTGTTGGCCGGCGTGTCCGGGTTGGCGACGGGCATCGCCTCGCTGCTGATGATCCGCGCGATCATGGGGATTGCCGAAGGCGCGTTCACCACCACCTCGATCGCCACCAATGCCGAAGTCTCCCATCCGTTGCGCCGGGGGCGAAACATGGGTATCCAGTTGAGCTTCTTTCCGCTGCTCGGGCTGGGGCTGGCACCGATCATCGCGACCCAATTGCTCGCCGTGGTGCCGTCCTGGCGCTGGGTCTTTGCCCTGGTCGCGCTGCCGGGCTTCGTGCTGGCCTGGTTGATCTACCGCAACCTGAAGGAAACCCGCCCGCAGGCCGCCCGGACCGCGACAGTCGCCGCTGAAGCGGTCGAAAAGCACAGCTGGCTGAGCATCCTGCGCCATCGCAACATGCCGCTGAACATCATTGCCATGTGCTGCGCGCTGACCTGCCTGTTCGTTGTCAGTGTGATGACCGCCAACTACCTGACCGACTACCTGCACCTGAGCATCGCGCAGATGGGCTTCGTGATGTCGGCCATCGGCTTCGGTGGCTTCGCCGGGGACATGAGCATGCCCAGCCTGTCCGACCGCCTCGGACGCAAGCCGGTACTCTTGTTGTCATTCGTGGCCACGGCGGTGTCCCTGTGGCTGCTGATCAATACCGGGGCCGAACCATTGAAGTTGTTCGCCCTGCTGTTCATGACCACCTTCTTCAACTTCAGCATGATTTGCCTGATCAACGGGCCGCTGACCAGCGAGTCGGTATCGCCAGCACAAATCGCCAGCGCGACCGGGCTGGTGGTCGGCGCCGCGGAATTGTTCGGCGGGGCTGTCGCGCCGGCACTGGCGGGCTTTATCGCGCAGCATTACGGCATTGAGAAAACCCTGTTGCTGGCGCTGGGCAGCTTGGGAATCGGCCTGGTGGTGAGCCTGTTCCTCCAGGAAACCCTTTCGAGCAAGCGCAAAGCAGCGACGGCCCAGGCGTTCCCGGCCCCCGGGCTGGCCGACAGCAAACCCGACTGAGAGCTGGATGCCGGGGATCAAGGCAACGACCAGGGCGCGCGCGGATTGAACGCATTGACAAGGAAGTCGACCATCACCCGGACCTTCGCCGGCGGCGTTCGGTCGGATGAGCGCAACAGGTGAATCCCACCCATGTCGGCCGACGGCGCGTCCAGGCTGACCGGTTCCAGTTCACCCCGACGGATCGCGTCCGTGACGATGAACTCCGGCTCGTAAAGCACCCCCAACCCGGCTACAGCGGCGGCGACCAGAGCGTCGCCGTTGTTGGTACGCAGACTGCCCTTGACCGCTACCCGCTGGTCGCCATCCTTGCCAAAGCGCCACTCATCAGGACGCGACAGGTTCGACAAGGTAAAGCTCAGGCAATTGTACCTGGGCAAATCGGCCCAACGCTCAGGTCGCCCTTGCCGTTTCCAGTAGTCGGGAGCGGCACAGACGACCATGGCGCTGTCGGCCAGCTTGCGCGACACCAGGCGACTGTCTTTCAACACCCCGACGCGGATCGTCAGGTCCCAGCCCTCTTCCATCAGGTCCACCACGCGATCATTGAGCCCCAGGTCAACCGTGACCCCAGGGTGTTGGCGCTTGAACTCCGGCAACAACGGCGCGACGAAGCGCACCCCGAAAGACAACGGGACATTGAGCCGCAACAGCCCGGTAGCCTCCACACGCTGCGAGGCAATCATGGCTTCCACATCCTCAAGGTCGGGCAGGATCCGGCTGCACGCCTCCAGATACTGCTGGCCTGCTTCCGTCAGGGTGAGTTTGCGCGTACTTCGATGAAACAGCCGCACGCCCAGGCGCAACTCCAGCGCATCCACATGCTTGGTCGCCATCGCCGGCGACACGCCCATCTGTCGGGCGCCGGCCGACAGGCTGCCGAGATGGGCAGCATGGGAAAAAATCTGCATGCCGGTAATCCGATCAAGCATTTCAATTCCTCACTCTGATTAAAAACTGAATCGCCAGATCAGCACATTATCACCCCTAGAGTGAATAGATAGAGTGTCGGGCAACGGCGTCATCCTGCTGGAGAACGGAGTCCTCCAAGCGCTGAGCCCTAGCCGATGACCCAACCTTGAGGCAGAAAATGAAGGCTTATCAAATCCTCGCCGGTAGCGGCATTGTCGGGCTCGAACCCGTCGAACGTAGCGCTCGCACGCCCGACGCTCACGAAATCAAAGTGCGTATCGACGCCACCTCACTCAATCACCGCGACCTCAGCTTCGCCCGGGGTCAGTTCTATAACCCGCCGAGCGAGCCGATCATCCCGCTGGTGGATGGCTGCGGGGAAATCATCGCGATGGGCGAGTCGGTCACCCGTTTCAAAGTCGGTGATCGCGTCATCACCAGTTATTACCCGCGCTGGATTGACGGTGCGCTGTCACTGGACAAGACCGCTGTTTCGTTCGGCGCCCAATTCGACGGCACCCTCGCCGAGGAAATCGTCGCCAGCGAGACGTTTTTCGCGCGAGCCCCCGTCAGCCTGAGCGCCGCGCAGGCGGCGACCTTGTCCTGCGCGGGCGTGACCGCCTGGAACGCACTGTTTGTTGCCGGAGCCGCCAAGCCGGGCGCAAGCGTGCTGATCCTCGGCACCGGCGGCGTATCGCTGTGGGCGCTGCAACTGGCCAAGGCCGCGGGGCTCTTCACCCTCGTGACCTCGTCTTCGGACGAAAAACTCGAACGGGTAAAAGCCCTCGGTGCCGACGCCACGATCAACTATCGCACCACGCCGCAATGGCAGGACGAAGTCCTGCGGCTGACCGCCGGCAGCGGCGTCGACCTGGTGGTCGAAGTCGGTGGCGAAGATACCTTGGCCCGCTCGCTCAAAGCCGCCGGTCCCGGCGCAACCGTCGTGGTCATTGGTCGGGTCAGTGGTGGCGGTGGCGTGTCGATCGAACCGGGCATGCTGATCGGCGGCGCCAAACGACTGGTGGGGGTGACGGCGGGTAGCCGAGCCATGCTCGAAGACCTGGTGCGCTTCGTCGACGTCAACCGGATCGTGCCAAGCATCGACAAGGTCTTCCCCTTCAATGACGCCGTTGCCGCCTACGAATACCTGCAATCAGGCCAGCACTTCGGAAAGGTCGTGATCGAGGTTCGACGAGCGGCTGACGACTCATAGCGACGATTTATTAATTAAATCCCACATTACAAGATTTATGTTGAATGATAATGCCAATATCAGCATTCTCTACCTCCTTACCCTTGCAAAGGTTTTCACATGGGACAGCTAGCAAAACACTGGATCAATGGCGAGTGGATGGACAGCGGGCAACTGCGCGACAGCCGCAACCCGGCCACAGGAGAAGTCTTCGCCTGCTTCTATGACGGCGGCGTGACCGAAGCGCAAAAGGCCGTGGCGGCGGCCAGGCGGGTCTTTCTCGAAAGCGACTGGAAAGTCGATGCGATGCTGCGCTCGACCGCCCTCAGTCACCTGGCCGATGCCTACGAGCGTCGTTCGCAAGAGGTGATCGACTGCCTGACCACTGAGAACGGCAAGCTGAAAATAGAGGCCGGCTTCGAGGCCATGCAAATCGTCCGCGCCCTGCGCTTTGCCGCCGGCCTGGCGCTGCACACCTACGGTCGAGTGGCCGAGCCACGCCCTGGCACGCAATCCATGGCGTTGCGCCAGGCCGTGGGCGTGGCAGGCCTGATCGTGCCGTGGAATTCCCCGGCGTTCCTGCTGATCCGCGCACTCGCTCCGGCACTGGCCGCCGGCTGTACCGCCGTCATCAAGTTGCCGGCCCAGGCCGCACAGACCGCCTGGTTGTCGGCGCAGATTCTGGCCAGCGTTGCGGAGATTCCCCAGGGCGCAGTGAATATCTTTGTCGAGAGCGGCGCCGAAGGCGCGAAGTTCCTGGTGGACAGCCCCGACGTGCCGGTGATCAACTTCACCGGTAGCACCTCGACAGGCCGCATGATCGCCGTGGCCGGCGCTGCCCGCTTCAAGCGCATCGGCCTGGAATTGGGCGGCAAGACCCCACACCTGGTGTTTGACGATGCCGATCTCGACGCCGCGGTGCCGGCCATTGTTGCCTCATCGACGGTGTTTGCCGGCCAGTTCTGTGTGACCGGCAGTCGAATTCTGGTGCAACGTGGCATCGCGGAAAAACTGAAAGGGCTGCTGGCGCAAAGACTGTCGGCCGTGCAACCGGGGCCCGCGACAGACCCGGCCAGTCAAATGGGGCCACTGATCGACCGCCAGGCGGCGGAACGGGTGGACCAGACCGTGAAGGTCGCCCTCGACGACGGTGCGACAGCCATTGTCCGTGGCGGCCTGATCAGCGAAGGCCTCCTGGCCGGCGGCGCGTTCTACCGGCCCACGCTGCTGGAGGTGCCGGCCGCCGGCCTGACCATCTCACGCGAGGAAGTCTTCGGCCCGGTCCAGACATTGCAGGTGTTCGATACCGAGGATGAAGCGGTGGCCATGGCCAACGACAGCGAATACGGGCTCAGCGCCTGTATCTGGAGTCGGGACGTCAACCGGCCGATTCGGCTCGCTCGACAGCTCGACGCCGGTCATATCTGCATCAACGACTGGGCCGGCATGCAGGTCGAGTTCGAAGAAGGCGGCTTCAAGAACAGCGGACAAGGTCGACTGGGAGGCCTGGCCTGCCTGGACGATTTCATGGAGTACAAACAGATTCTCCAGGTTTTCCGCCAGGGCTGAATCCTCTCGGCAGCAGGCGGTCCAGCCAGTCTGGACCGGCCGGCGGCTACCAGGACTCCCCACTTTCAGTCCCGGCAGCTGGCCTTCAGGTTCAGCGTCGGGTCGCCAGCTCGGCCCCCTGGCGCAAGGCTTCGAGCAAGCTGCGCTCGTCGGCGATCCCTTTGCCGGCAATATCGAACGCGGTGCCGTGATCGACAGAAGTACGCACCACTTCCAGTCCGACCGTCACATTCACACCCGCCTCCAGCCCCAACACCTTGACCGGGCCATGTCCCTGGTCGTGATACATCGCGACCACCAGGTCAAAGTCACCGCGCCCGGCGCGGAAGAACAGCGTGTCGGCGGGCAGCGGGCCGGTCACATCGAAGCCACGCGCTTGCAGTGCCTTGACCGCCGGAATGATTTTCTCTTCTTCCTCGCCATAACCGAACAGGCCGTTCTCACCGGCATGCGGGTTGATGCCGCATACCCCGATGCGCGGCCTGACGATACCGGCCTTGATCAGTGTCGCGTTGCCACGCTCGATGGTGCGCTGCACCAGGCCGGGCTCGATCTTGCGGATCGCGTCGATGATACCGATATGGGTGGTCACGTGGATCACCCGCAGTTGCGGCGCAACCAGCATCATCGACACTTCGTCGACGTGCGTCAGGTGGGCGAGCAATTCGGTATGGCCAGGATATTTGTGGCCGCCAGCGTGCAGCGCTTCCTTGTTCAGCGGCGCGGTGCAGATGGCGTCAATCTGCTTGGCCTGCGCGAGCTCAACGGCGCGGGCGATATATTGATAGGCCGCATTGCCGGCGACCGCCGACAGTTGTCCGAACGGCAGGTCATCGGGGATCAGGTCCAGGTCGATGCAATCGATGGTGCCTGGCTGGTACAGCGCTTCGGAGGCGTCCTTGATACGCCTAATCGTGGCGCTGCCATTGACGATCCGGTTGGCCTGCTCCAGGCGGCGGGCATCACCGATCACCAGCGGTCGGCATTGCTGGTAGACGCTGTCATGGGTCAGGCTCTTGACAATGATTTCCGGCCCGACGCCCGCGGCGTCGCCCATGGTAAGACCGATAACGGGAAGATAGTTGCTCATAAGACTGACCTTGATCCTTTCAATGCATGAAGTGGAACGCCGGACTTGGCGTCCGCGCTCAAATGAAGCCAGGCGGCATACAGCGCCTGTTCACTGCCGAACGCGCCGGCCTTGGTGACGATGCCCGGGCGCCGGCCGTGTTCGAGGGCCAGCGGGCGCCCCACGGCGACACCGGCTTCGATTTCCGTGATCAGTTCCAGGCTCTCGATACCGACGGCCGTGAGCATCGCTCGCGCGGTTTCTCCCCCCGTGGCAACAAGACCGCTGACCAGTGCGAAGCAGGGCTTGACCATGGCTGCCAATTGGCTCGACAAGTGCGCGCCTTCGGCCGGATCGAAGGCGGCGTCGCGGCCGATGCGCAGTAACAGATCCTCGCCATGACTCAGCTGCTGGGCGATACGAGCCGCCCATGGGGCCCAGTCTTCGTGCCCCACGCCCTGGCGCAACACCACCGACGGCACCATCAGCTCGGCAATCCCACTGCGCGCCTTGAGTTCCGCGCATTGGCGCTCGGAAACGCCGGACAGGCTGCCGACCATGACCAGCACCGGGCCGGGTCCTGGCTCACACGCCGTGGCGCTAGGTGCCGAGGCCTGCAGCAGTTCCGGCAGACGGGTGATCTCGCGGGCCAGGCCACCGGAACCGACCCAGAAAAACGGTTGTTCCAGATGCACGGTGAGATCCGCGAGGATTCGCAGATCGTCACAAGTTTGCGCATCGACGATCAACGCTTGAATACCACTACGCCTGACCTCGAGCAGATGCTGGATGAGCAGCGCGGGGTGGCCGCGCAACAGTTCGACCCCCATGTGGCGGGTGGTCAGCCCGGCAGCGGCGAGCATCCCGGCGACATCAGCGGGGCGACCGGCATTTTCCAATTGCCAGGTATCAGTACTTTCCAGGGGGGCGCCGTTGACCAGCACACGACCGCCGCGCAACGTACGGCCCGTTGAGGGAAATGCCGGGGCGACAATCGCCAGACCGGCCAACCGCTGAAGCGCCGCGACCTCAGCCGCCCAGTTACCGCGCAACGTTGAATCGATTTTCTTGTACAGCCGCTGTCCCGGCTTGATCAACGCCTGGAACGCAGCAACGACGCAATCAGCCGCTTCCTTGGGTGGCAGGCGCCGGGAGTCGGTGTCCACGGCGATGACTTGGGCATCACCCATGACTTGCGCCGGACTCAGCGCCACCACCGTGCGCAGGCCGGCGCAGACAAAGCCGATGGCACAGTCGGCAGCGCCCGACAGATCGTCGGCGATGATCAGCACACTCATCGTGGCACTCCTTGCTCGCTCGGTGCCTGCCTCTCGGCAGCCAGGGCTTCCCGCGCCTTGGCCCGCTTGGCGATGGCCGAGACCAGCAGCGGCGAGACGATCGCCGTCACCACGACACAGGAGGCGACCAGCAAGGTGGCGCTGGCGGCGGCCTGTTCATAAACCGGGTTCGCCGCGGCAATCAGCGCCGGCACCGCGGCGGCATTGCCGGCGGTGTTGGCCGCCGCCGCCCCCGCCACGCCGGTACCACCGGACAAACGATCGGCGAAATACAGGGGGATGCCGGTGATCACGACCACGGCAAAACCCAGGCCGATACCGAGCAACCCGGCTTGCCAGACTTTGTGCAGGTCCAGGGTCGCGCCCAGGGCCAGGGCAAAGAAGGGAATCATCACCGGCACGGCCTTGGCGAGAAAGTCGCGCATCTCGCGATCGAGGTTGCCCAGCAGCATACCCAGCAGCAACGGCAGGATCGCGCCGACCAGGGTTGGCCAGGGGAATGCCGACAAACCTGCGACACCGAGCGTCACCATGGTCAGGAACGGGCCAGACTCCAGCGACATCACCGAGTACGCCCCCACATCTTCAGAACGACCGTACTGCCCCATCAAGGCCATGTACAAACCGCCATTGGTATCGTTCATGGCGGCGACCAGGGCCAGGGTCGACAGGCCGGCAAACAGCCCGGACGAGATCGGCTGCTCACCCAGGAAATGCCCCATCACGATACCGATGAGCATGGCGGTGCCGACTTTGGTACCGAACAGCACGCCACCTTTCTTCAGCAGGTAAGGCGTTGCCTTGACGTCGATGCTCGCCCCCATGCAGACATAGAAGACCGCCAGGATCGGCAGGGCACCGGTAAACAGTGCATTGGTAAAGGAACCGAAGAACTTCGGCATATCCGGCAGGAAGGTGGCAACGAGTGAACCGATAAGCAGCGGGACAATCATCATCCCGCCCGGGACGCGTTCGATTGACCGCTTGATGGGGAACTGGGCCATGCGGGTACTCCTTATTTTTATGTGGGCGCTGCTGAGCAAGCCTGACTGAATCAGTCATCGATATGATCGAAACGGTCACAATAACGATATGACAAAGCGTAAAAATGCGCAAGTAATCATTTTTATGATCATTTCAATCATTTTCACGGCGTCATATTCAAAAAGCTGCTCATTTGCCGCGGCTCAAGACGCCACTTGCGCAGCCACGACTTCTTTCAGACTGCGCCCCTGGTCCTGCAGCACCGCTTGTGCCGTATTACGCCCCGGCAAGCCGCTGATGGATCCACCCGGTGCCGTGCAGGCGCCGGTCTGATAGAGACCGGGAATGCCCATGCGACAGGGCGCGAAGTTGCCACCGCGATTGTCGAAATGGTGCGCGCTGCCGCGCCACATGGAAGGGTTCATCCGCTCGATATCCAGGGGACTGAGCAGGAATTTGGCGAGTAGTTTGTCTTTGCTCAGGTTGCTCGTGTAACGCAG
The DNA here is from genome assembly GCF_059420925.1 of Pseudomonas sp. GW821-FHT03C07. Lineage (NCBI taxonomy): Bacteria > Pseudomonadati > Pseudomonadota > Gammaproteobacteria > Pseudomonadales > Pseudomonadaceae > Pseudomonas > Pseudomonas sp. GW821-FHT03C07. Next base: position 23,161 of record NZ_JBWKUQ010000016.1, on the reverse strand, counting down.
GTAGCGCGTCAGGACCGCATCGGCGACCTGCTCCTTGATCTCGTCCCAGTGTTGCGGCCCGCCCTTGAGGTGGTAGGGCATGCACCCTTCGATTTTCAGCAGCCCCTGGCCGGCCGGTACCCGCGTGCGATCGAACACCGAGGGATGGCAGACCTGCAGCGGATAGTCCGCCAGGTTCAGTTCGCCACGGGCATCGTCCGGGGTCAGCGTGAAGATGCTCGCGGGGTCCTCCATCAGTGAAGCTTCGCAACTGGCAATGCTGCCTCCCGAGGCCAGCGCATATTCAGGCTCCTGGGTAAATGCAAAATGGAACTGGAACATGGCCAGTTCCGGCTGCATGAGGTTGACGCCATCCAGCACGGCATCGCCAAACAGTTCGCGCGGCGCCATATCGACCAGGTGCTTGACGTGGATGCTCGACACCACGCCCTTGTCAGCCCTGTATTGGCTGCCGTCGGCGCACTCGACACCTTTGCACGCGCCCTTGTCGATCAGCAGTCGGACAATCGACTTGCCGGTGAGAACGACCCCGTAGTGGGCTTCGATCAACCGGCCAAGCGCCACGCTCAACATCCCCGAGCCACCTTTGGGAATGGGCCGTCCCTTGAGGTGATCGAGCATTGAAAACGCCTGCCTGCCCGTGCCGTAATCACTGCCCTGCGGCCCGAAAAAGCGACCGCCGGAAAGGGCTGCCGCGCGCATCTGCGGGCTTTCCCAGACGGCCTGGGCGGCAGTGAACCCGCTCATCTCGCCGAGCCGACGCAGGTAGAGGCCGTCACGAGAAGCGGCCGCCACCTCCACGGTCATGGCCGCCAGTCCCGCACGGGCCGCCGCCGCGCGCCGGAAAGTCTGGGCATCTTTTTTCGACACTGGCTCGATGGTCGCGGCCGTACGCTCGACATCATTGCGAAACACCGTAAAGGAGGCGCCATCGAGGAAGGGATAGTGCAGCACGACCTCTGGATACAGGAGTTCGTAACCGTACTGCGCCAGGTCCAGCTCATGGTCGCGTATCAGCGGGTTGCCGAGAATGGCGCCGTGGGCGCTGGAACACAGGTCTTCCTTGAAGCCGGGCAGCAGCGGCTCGGTGGTCTTGCAGCCGCCGCCAATCACCGAATCGCCTTCGAGCACCAGTACCCGGTAACCCGCCTTGGCCAGATAAGCGGCGCAGACCAGGCCGTTATGACCGGCGCCGGCAATCACATAGTCGAACTGCCCGGAGGGTAGTGGTGTTCGCTTGACCACTGCCGGCGGGGTATCGCTGGCGTTAACCAGGGCGGTATCCGCAAGACCGGCAAACGCCGCCGGAATGGCCATTGCGGCCTTGAGGAAGTCTCGACGATCGATCGGCGGCATTTTCTACTCCTGTGGGCGCAATTTCGCTGTGACACTAGCGCCAATCCCCAGGCGGGATTAGAGGCCGGGCATGAAATTCACTTCCTACCGAGAGCGGGGAATACAACGTTTCCAGGTCGAGCAAGCAGGACCCGCTAGGCCATGCCGAGTTTTTTCAAGCGCGAAGCCAGGGTCGTCGGCTTGATCCCCAGCAATTCGGCGGCGCCATCCTTGCCGAACAACTTGCCGCCGCAGGCCGCCATTGCCGCGCACAAGTTGTCGCGCTCCAGCGTCCGCAGCTCTTGCTCGGTCATGATCCGCGAATGGCGCTCGACCAGCGGCGCCTGGCCGGGCACCACGGCATTGGGCAGGTCGATATTCAGCTCCGCACCGGTCGCCGTGATCAACGCGCGCTCGATCACGTTCTGCAGTTCGCGGATATTGCCCGGCCAGTCGTAGGCCTGCAGGCGGGCCATGTCGCCCTTGTTCAAACGGTGCCCGGGCATGTTCAAGCGTGCGCCGATCAGCTGGAGAAAGTGCGAGGCCAGCAAGGGAATATCGGAGCGCCGCTCGCGCAAGCTCGGCGAATGGACGGGAAACACATTCAGGCGGAAAAACAGGTCTTCGCGAAAACGCTTGGCTTGCACTTCAGCCCGTAAATCGCGATTGGTGGCGGCAACGATCCGCACATCCACGCTGCGGGTACGCTCCTCCCCTACCCGTTCGAATTGCCCCTCCTGCAGCACGCGCAACAGCTTGCTCTGCAGTTCCAGGGGAATCTCGCCAATCTCGTCGAGAAACAGGGTGCCGCCATCGGCCAGCTCGAAGCGCCCAACCCGGTCGCGTACCGCGCCGGTGAAGGCGCCACGCAGATGGCCAAAAAACTCGCTCTCAAACAGCTCAGCCGGAATCGCCGCGCAATTGACTCGGATCAGCGGCTGGTCACGGCGCTTGCTGACCTGGTGAATGGCCCGGGCGATCAGCTCCTTGCCGGTGCCGGACTCACCATGGATCAGCACGTTGGCATCGGTGGGGCCGACCACATCGATCTGCCGGACGATCTTCAGGATCGGCTCACTCTGACCGACGATATCGCGGTAGTTGTGCTCGATATGAATCTCTTCCTGCAAGTAGGCGTTCTGCTCCTCGAGACGCTGCTTCAGGGCCTGCAATTCGGCCAGCGCGTTTTGCAGTTGCAGCTCGGTGGTACGCCGCTCGGTGATATCGCGAAACACCACCACCGCCCCGACAATCCGGCTGTCGCTGATCACCGGCGTGCTGGTGAACTCGACGGCAAAGGAACTGCCATCGCGCCGCCAGAACACCTCCTGGCGCCCCTCGTGGACCAATCCGTCATGCACCGCCTTGTAGATCGGGCACTCTTCGACCGGGTAGTGACTGCCGTCGGCGTGGGTATGGTGGTGGATACGATGGATGTTCTTGCCGATCAACTCCTCGGGGGCCCAGCCCAGCATGCGCGCGCCGGCTGGATTGACGAAAGTGGCCAGCCCTTCGCTGTCGATGCTGTAGATACCATCCCCCACCGAACTGAGCAGCAACTGCTTGTCGCGTTCGGTTTCCTGGAACAGGTTCATGATATTGCGCCACTCGAGAAGGCCGCCACGCATGGTCCGTTCGGTTTCGGCCTGGTCGCGCTGGTAGCGCTGCCGGCTTTGCTCGCGCAGCACCAGGATCAGCTGCGGTTGGCCCTTGACCTGGAGAAGCGTGGCGGATATTTCGAGCTCGATGCGCTCACCGCTCTTGCAGTTGCAACTGAGCCCGTCGGTCCAACCGCGGCCCTTGTCCATCACCGCCTGGGTAAAGACGATCAGGTCCGCCAACTGATGACCGAACAGCTTGCTGACCGGCAACTCCAGCAACTCCTGACGGGGGTAGCCGAGCAACTGGCAGGTGGCGATGTTCAAGTCGCCGAAACGGTCGCCATAGGGGTTGAGCAAGGCGATGGCTTCGGCGCAATGCTCGAACACCATATGGCGGGAGGAATAGGCCAGGTCGGCCCAGCCATTGAGGAAGTCAGTGTCGCTCATGCCTACGAAATCCCGTAACCGCCTGCCGTCGAAGCGCCTATTTATACGGAAGTTCGTAATATCTCGATAGGATCAGATTGATCTGAAAAAGCCGCATCAGATAGCAGAATCGAGCCAAAGCAAACCGCCGCCTGATAGTTGAGAAAAATGGAATGATGTTGTCCGTTTTGCTCTGATTATCTTTGCAAAAATACCGCCCATCATGACGCCCGCTCGCCAACCCGCCTCTGGAAACGACACATGCCCACTCCGCCGCCAGCCAAACAGCAATGACGCCCTGCTCAAACACAGACACGCCGGTGCTACGCCGCTGCCTGCAGATTGCAAGCCTTGGACTGCTCGCCGCGATGACGCTCATGGCATGCGCTGCGACGCGAAGCCCCGATGCCACACAGGAGATGACCATGCAACCCTCCATTACCTATTTGCATCTGCTGCGGCACACGCCGTTTTTCACAGCGCTGTCGACCGAGCAATTGCAGTGGGTGATCGATCATTCGCAGGAATGGGCAACCGAGGACGGCGCGGTCGTCGCCAAGGGTGATCGGAGCGGCACCTCGGCCACGGACTACTGGATCCTGCTCGACGGCGGATGGCGGCTGGACTACCACGGCCGTTCGTTTCCCAGCGGGCACGCCGATCCCGGCCAGTGGTTCAATATCCGCGAAGCCCAGGGGGCGAACTGCGCATTGATCACCACCGAACACAGTTACGTGATGCGCATTACCGAGGCCGAGATGCATACCATGCTGGACAAAGGCTTTGCGTTCGGGCCTCACCTTGATAGCGGTCGCGCCTACTACGGCTCGATATTCCAGGGCAATGTCCAAGCGCTGGCCCCCTTGCTTCACTAGGACGTGATCGATGCCACGGAACGAAGGGGCCGCGCGACGGCAGCCCCTTGCAAACTCAGGCACCCAGCCCGAGTTTCCTGGCCCATACATCGTATTCGTTGATGTCGCGCACGGTGTCCGGGCTCGCCGCCGCAAAGCGGGCGATTTCATCTTTACGCATGAACACCACCCCCGGTTGCTTGAGGGCATACTCGAGGAATCGTCCCAGGGAGCGAACCCGCGCCGGTCGACCGGCGATGCGATCATGGGTACTGATCGACATCATCCGCCGACGACTGCCGGCTTCTTCGTAGAGCTGCTCGAACTCATCGTGCAACTGCCGCTCGAACGCGTCGACGCTGTACTGGTAGCCCTCGAACTGGATGATGTCGTTCAGGTTCATCGTATAAGGCACCACGACAAAATCCTTGCCCCGCACCGGAATCAGGAACGGCTCGTCGCGACTGACATCATCGATGTGATACTCGAAGCCCAGGTCCTGCAGCAGGTTGAGGGTATTGGGGGTACCGCGCATGGCGGCGCCGTTGTAACCGACCGGGCGCACGCCGGTAGCCTTGACGATGCTGTCGATGTTGTCGGCAATGAACTGGCGCTCGTCCTCCAGCGACAGGTCGTACTGTGGAATCCAGTCACGCCCGTGAGCTGCCGCTTCGTGGCCGCGCTGGACGATTTCCCTGGCCACCTCCGGGGAACGGTCGACCGCGCTGCCGACCATGTGCGAGGTGACCTTGATGCCGTACTTGTCCCAGAGGTCGAGCATCCGCTGAATCCCTTCCCGGTAACCGTACTTGTACCAGGACTGGGTGGGGAAGTCCGGATAGCCGTCCTTCATCCCGAACATGTTGCTGAACGGCCCCATCGCACCAAAGGGGGCTTCGCCGCCCGCTTCGAACTGCATGGAAACCGATATCACGAGCCGGACACCTTCCGGCCAGAACGCCTTGGTCATTTTCTTGCCTCTTTCAGGGTGATGCGGGGATCGAAAGCCAGGTCCGCACTGGCCTGGCCCTGGCTTGCAAGAACGGACACGCGCTACTGGCGGGCCCAGATGCCGCGATAGACATCCCGGTAGTGGTTGTCCGGGTCATACAGGTTGCGGGGCCCGCCATCCGCGGTGATATTGCCGGCCACTACCAGGTGCACCGGCGCACTGAAGCCGCTCGGTGCCTGCCCGGCAAACGCCCGGTTCAACTCGTCGACTGCCTGCCAACCCTGCTGGGACACCGGCTCGGCGACCGTGGCGCTCTGGTATTGCCCGGTCCGAATGCGCTGGAAAGCGGTTTCGCTGCCGTTCCCGGCGGAAATCCCGAGCAGCGGCCCATCCGGGGCATAACCCGCCTGCTGCAGCGCCGGGGCCATGAAATCGAACGTCAGGTCATTGATCGACAAGGCGTAGGTCCATTTCGCCCCGAAACGCTGCAACAGCGTGGTGGTCAGTTGTGGCATGCGCGTCGCGGAATCGGCCAGGGGCGCGTCCTCGACTTTCAGTAGCTGGCAACCCGAACACTGCTTGACCAGGTCAGCCATCGCGTTGGATTTGCTGATCGCAATTTCGTAGGTGGAGTCGGTGAAAATCACCACCCCGGCCTTACCATAGGACTGCGCGACGACATACATCACCGCCGCCTTAGCGACTTCGAGCGGATCAGTGGCCAGATTGGTAAACAGACCCGTCGCGGGCGCCGGACCGGGCCTGGACAACGAGTGCCAGCCGACCACGCGGATGCCCCGCGCACTGGCATCCTTGATCAACTGCGCCTGCTCATTGGCATCCACGCTGCCCAGCACGATACCGTCCGGCTTGAGGGCAATGGCCTGGTTCAAGGCCGCCGAGCGACCCGAAATGGAGCCTTGCCCATCCAGCGAGCGGAAGCTCCAACCGATGGATTTTGCAGCTTCCTGCACCGCCTGGCCGACGCCCCGCGGGCCACTGTCACGCTGGTCCGCGGAGACGAACACAATGCTCTTGCGCGGTTGCGCGGGCACGCCGGTAGTGGGACCGGTCCAAGGTTGGCCAGGCTTGGTGACCTCGAGGGTATAAGCCCGTGCGGCGTCAAGGAAGGCATCGTCGGCATGGGCCGGTGACGACAGTGGCAGCCATGCCGCCATTGCCACGCAGAGGTGTAGCCGCTTCAGGTTGAGCATTTTCATGGTGTCCCCTTTTGTTGTTTTTGGAGGAGGTGCATCGCTGAAAAAAGGGTGTCAGGTATGGGCCGGCTTACCCTCCGGATTGGCCTGTGTCTGCGCCGGAACAGCTGGGCGTTTACGCGCTACGCCACGCCGGCGCTGGGCGTAGCCGGCAATGCCGATGGCCACCAGCAGCGTCATGCCGTTGAACAGCGGCTCGACATAGAACTCGCCACCCAGTTGCTGGATACCGGAGATACCCACGGCCAGGATCACCACCCCGACCACGGTGCCCCAGACATTCACCCGTCCCGGCTTGAGGGTGGTCGAACCGAGGAACGCGCCGACCAACGCCGGCAACAGGAAGTCAAGCCCGACACTGGCCTGGCCGATGCGCAGCTTGGCGGCCAGGATCACCCCGGCGAACGCCGTCAATAAGCCGGACGCGACGAACGCGCCGATCACATAACGGCGGGTGGGAATGCCATTCAGCGTGGCCGCCCGGGGGTTGGCGCCAATCGCATACAGGTAGCGGCCGACCGGCAGGTAGTCGGCCGCGAGCCACAGCAGCAGGCTGATGACCAGGACATACACCGCGACAATCGGCATGCCCCAGAGGTGACGGGTGAACAGTGCCGTGAACGAGTCCGGCAAGCTGCCAATGACTTGCCGGCCCTGGGTATGCCACATGGCAATGGCGTACAGGACGGTGCCGGTGCCCAGCGTGGCGATGAACGAGTCGATCTGGGCAATTTCCACGAGCAAGCCGTTCAACAGACCCAGCAGCGCTCCCAGGAGCAGGACGATGACGACGGCCGTGATCCAGTCGAGCCCATAGACCGTCTGCAGGCTGATTGCCAGGATGTGCCACAGCACAATGCCGTAGCCCACCGTGAGGTCGATGCGCCCGCTGGACATCGGGATCATCGCCGCCAGCGCGAGGATGGCGATAATCGCCTTGTCACCGACGATCGAGCGCAGGTTGAGCAGTGTCGGAAAGGTGTCCGGCAGCAGGACCGAGAACAACACGATCAACAGCACGGTCAGGATCGGCAGGCCGAACACCGGTAGCCGGCGCAACAGGCGCGCGCCGCCCGAGAGCTCGGCCAGCTCCCGCCGGGTCGGTTCAAGCGCATTGGATTTAAGCGATTGCATGGTGGAACCTCACTCGGGTTGGATTATTGTTGTGGGAGCAGGATCGACGGCATCCAGGGACGCGCAGCGCAGCAGCGCATCGACGCTCAGTTGAGCAACCGATAACTCACGGGCAATCCGGCCCTCGCGGAAGATCAGGGCGCGGTGACAGATCTGTGCGGTTTCTTCGAAGTCCGAGGAGATCAGCAGCACCGCCATGCCGGTCCTGACCGCCTCCCCGAGCAGGCGGTAGATCTCCACCTTGGCGCCGATGTCGACACCGGCGGTGGGATCCTCGAGCATCAGTACATGGGCGCCAATGCGCAGCCAGCGGGCGATGACCACCTTCTGCTGGTTGCCGCCGGACAGGCTTTCAATCGGCGCCGCCGGATCATTCGGCACCAAGGCCACGCGTCGCCCCAGGTCGAGGGCTTCACGGGTTTCACTGGCTGCCGGGCGCAATGCAAGCCCGCCGCGACCGCTGGCCAACGGATTGAGAAAGAGGTTTTCCCGGATACTCAGGCCCGGGGCGATCGATTCCCCGTAGCGGTCGCCGGCCACCAGGCAGACCCCGCTGGCGATGGCGGCGGCGGGTGTCGAAAGGTCCACCCGGGCGCCATTGAGCAAGACTTCGCCGCAGAGGATCGGAGCCGCCCCGAACAGTGCCTTGCCCAAGCTGTCGTGCCCGGCCCCACGCAAGCCAACCAGGCCAAGGATCTCGCCACGGCGAACGTCGAAGCTCAACGGCCCGGCCTCCTCCGTCACCAATCCCCTGACGGTCAGGACGGTCGGTGCGGCGCTGAGCAGTTGCGGACGGATAAAGACCGCATCGGGTTCGCGTCCGATGATGTGCCGGATCAGTTCGTCCGGACGGGTTTGCCGGGTCAATTGCTCCGCCACCTTACGACCATCGCGCAATACGACGATGCGATCCGACAGGGCAAAGACTTCGTCGAGCCGGTGCGACACATAAATCATCGCCACACCGCGGGCTCGCAGCCCCTTCAGGACTTCATGGAGCCGCAACACCTCATTCTCGGGAAGACTGGCACTCGGCTCGTCCAGGACCAGCACATCGGCGTTACTGGAAAGCCCACGGGCAATGGCCACCAGGGACTTTTCCGCCCGGCTCAATTCAGCGACCCGTCGCTCCGGATCGATCTCGCCCCCCACCAGCGCCAGCGCCTCACGGGCCCGGCGGGTGACCGACGACCAATGGATAAGTCCGGACTGCCTCGGATAGAAGGTCGAGAGTGCGATGTTCTCCGCCACGCTCATCCAGTCAACCAGCCCCAGGTCCTGGTGCACGAAGGCAATACGCTTGCGGTTGGCCGCGGGATCGAAGGGCTCGCCACGAAACAGCAAGCGGCCGCTGGAAGGCAGGTGGACGCCGGCGAGGATCTTGATCAGGGTCGATTTTCCGGCACCGTTTTCCCCCAGCAGGGCGACGATTTCGCCGGGGGCGATAGCAAAACTCACGGCCATCAGGGCCGGCACGCCGTTGAATTTTTTCCCGACCCCTTCAACCGTGAGAATGGCCGGACGGGTCGCATCATGCGTGAGACTTCCAGGATGTAGATCAACGGGCATATCATCCTCCGTGGCCGATTTTCGTTTTATCGGCCTGTTATTTTTGTTTTCGGCTATTATCCGCTTCAGAAAAATTGCCACCGGCTGAAATCGGCCAATCAATCATCGAATATCGGCCAGCGGTAAAACACAGTTCGGCCCACAGCGACGAATCGGCGGGAGTGATGAGATGGGCGATGCGGCAGAGTTATCGGCCTGGATCGAACCGGAGGATGACCGACACAACCCGTTCCGCTGCGAGGCTGTCATTCCCGAATGCGTGGAACGCATCGAGCCGGGACAACTGACGGTCGGTTCCCGGGGCGACTGCAAAAACAAGATTCTGTGCGTGGAGCGTGGCCGGGTAAAACTCGAAGGCCCCCATGGCCAGTGGCTGGTATTGCCAGCGCATATGGTGTTCATTCCCCATGATCGGGCCTACCGGATCTGCACCAGTGCGGATGCCGTGCTGGTGGTCATCCACCTGAGTGCGCAACATACCGTCTGGCAACACGAGGGTTGCTGGGCTGCGTCGATCAGCAGCCTGGCCCGGGAAATGTTCGGCTATGCCTTGCGCTGGGGGCGCACGCGCAATGCCGACGATGCCGTGGCCAACGGCTACCTGAACACCCTCGGCCTGCTCTGCAAGGACTGGTTCGAATGCTCGAGAATGATGTGGGTGCCCTATGGCGAGTCGCCGATCATCAAGCGTGCCGTCGCCTATACCCGCACGCGGCTGGATACCGCGACCATTGAATTGGCCGCCGATGCCGCCGGCACCTCGACCCGAACCCTGCGCCGACATTTCCAGGAGGAGTTGGGCATGAGCTGGCGCCGCTTCCTGCAGGAGTTGCGCATGGCCCGGGCGATCGAATTGCTCACCCGCAAGCAGATGTCGGTGACCCAGACCGCGCTGGAAGTCGGTTTCAACAGCGGTGCCGCCTTCACCCTGGCGTTTACCACCTTCACCGGCAAAACCCCGAGCGCCTACGTCCGCGACTTCCTCAGCAACGGCTCGATCATTCAACAGACCTGAGCACGGCTGGGCGTCAGGCCGCGACGCCCGGCCCAATACGAACTCTCGTCATACCCGCTACGAAAAATCGTATTACTACGTAATTACGTAGCCGATCAGTTGCCCAAGATCGCCGAAAAAGTCTCTCTAAATTATAAAATACCCATATTTTTCAAAGAGATAAAAACAACCCTCAGCCACCCTGAAAAACTGGCACGTCCTTCGCTCTAGGCCTTGCAACGATCCGCCACTCCCGGCCATCGAGAACAGCAACCCTAACGGAGACGACAACATGCCAAACGTGGAAATTGCCCATTACCAAGACGGCGACTTTCTCGTCAACTACGAAGAGAAAGTCTTCGAAGACGTCAAGGCCGAACCGGGCGCCAAGGCCCTGATGACCTTCCACACCATCGCCTTCGAAGGCTCCATCGGTCTGGTCAACCTGCTGCAGGCCAAGCGCCTGCTGCGCAAAGGCTTCGAAACCAAGATCCTGCTCTACGGACCCGGCGTGCAACTGGGTGTACAACGCGGCTTTCCTACCCTCGGCGCCGAGGCCTTCCCCGGCCATTTGGCCGTGAACAACCAGATCAAGGCCTTCATGGCCGAAGGCGGTGAGGTCTACGCCTGCCGCTTCGCCCTGCAAGCCCTGTACGGCCAGACCGAAAAAGCCCTGATCGAAGGCATCCGCCCGATCAACCCGCTGGACGTGATGGACCTGCGCCTGCTGATGCGGCGCGAGGGCGCCATGATCATCGACACCTGGACCGCGTAAGACAGCACCCGGACTCGTAAAAAGAGCCTGGTTTGCCGGCGATGGCGAGCTCAAACGCCATCGCAACGTCCAACGCCATTCAAGCGTCGATCCCCCGACAGGAATCCCCGACATGCCTACTATCCGCGCCGCCGCCGTCCAGTTCAGCCCCGTGCTGTACTCCCGTGAAGCCACGGTGGCCAAGCTCTGCAACACGCTCCTGGACCTGGGCCGCGAGGGCGTTCAGTTCGCCGTGTTCCCGGAAACCGTGGTGCCTTACTACCCCTATTTCTCCTTTGTCCAACCGCCTTTCTCGATGGGCAAGGAACATCTGCAACTGCTGGAACAATCCGTTAGCGTGCCGTCCGCTGTGACCCGGCAGCTGGGCGAGGCCTGCCGGGAAGCCGGGATCGTCGCCTGCATCGGCATCAACGAACGCGACGGCGGCACGCTCTACAATGCCCAGCTGCTGTTCGATGCCGACGGCACGCTGATTCAGCATCGCCGCAAAATCACCCCGACCTACCATGAGCGCATGGTCTGGGGCCAAGGCGATGGCTCGGGCCTGCGCGCCACCGACAGCGCCGTCGGCCGTATCGGCGCACTGGCCTGCTGGGAGCATTACAACCCGCTGGCACGCTATGCGCTGATGGCCGATGGTGAGCAAATCCACGCGGCGATGTTCCCCGGCTCCCTGGTCGGGCAGATCTTCGCCGAGCAGATTGAAGTCACCATCCGCCACCATGCTCTGGAATCCGGCTGCTTCGTGGTCAATGCCACGGCCTGGCTGGATGCCGGACAACAGGCGCAGATCATGGCCGACACCGGCTGCGCCCTGGAGCCGATTTCCGGTGGCTGCTTCAGCGCCATCGTCTCGCCGGAAGGCAAGCTGCTGGGTGAGCCACTGCGCAGTGGCGAAGGCGCGGTGATTGCCGACCTCGATTTCAATCTGATCAATAAACGCAAGCGGATGATGGACTCGGTGGGGCATTACAGCCGCCCGGAATTGCTCAGCCTGCTGATTGACCGGCGCCCTACCGCGCACCTGCATGAGCGCCGCGAAAGCTTCGAGGGACAGGCCCATGAATAACCTGAGCGCGCCCCCTGCCCGCAGTGACCTGCTGGCCGAACTGCAATGCCACGGCGTGCGCTGGCAAGGCGCCGACGGCCTGTCGCGCAAAGGCGGCGCCGGGCCGTCGGACCACAAGGCACTGAGCCTGGGCGAACACACCGCCATGGTGCCGATGCTCAACCGTGCCTCCCTCGACTCGCCCTACTCCGCCATCCCCGATGCGGCCGGGAGCCAGGCGCTGATCTTTCGCGAAGGCCGGCAAGTGGGCCAGGTGCAATTGCCGGGGGTGCCGAACTTCTATGCCCTGAGCACCGCAGACGGCACGCCCTACTGGAAAATCGCCACCCTGCACAGCAAGGACGTGCTGGCGACCACGATCCTGCAGCACTGCATCCGCATGAACGAAGCCGCCACTTCCTGCCAGTTCTGCGCCATCGGCCAGTCCCTCGCCGCGGGCAAGACCATTGCCCGCAAGCGTCCGGCGCAATTGGCTGAAGTGGCCAAGGCCGCCGTCGAACTGGATGGTGTCAAGCATATGGTCATGACCACCGGCACCCCGCAAACCTCCGATCGGGGCGCGGCGATCCTCTGCGAATCGGCGGCGGCCGTGACCGCCGTCGTCGACCTGCCGATCCAGGCCCAGTGCGAGCCGCCGGACGACGACGCCTGGTTCCAGCGCCTCAAGGACAGCGGCGTGGTCTCGCTGGGCATGCACCTGGAAGCGGTCAGCGACACCGTGCGCCAACGCATCATGCCGGGCAAGGCCGAGGTGCCGCTGGCGCGCTATTTCAGCGCCTTCGAGGCTGCCGTCCAGGTGTTCGGCCGCGGCCAGGTCAGCACCTACATTCTCGCCGGCCTGGGCGACAGCGAAGATGCCATCGCGCAGATGAGCGAACGCCTGGCCAGCCTCGGGGTGTACCCCTTCGTCGTGCCATTCGTGCCCATCGACGGCACGCCCCTGGCCCATCACCCCAAGCCTGACAGCGCCTTCATGCAACGGCTCTATCCGCGCATCGGCGCCAGCCTGCGCAGGCACGGCCTGCACTCGGACCAGATCAACGCCGGCTGCGCCAAATGCGGTGCCTGCTCGGCCCTGAAACACCACGAGTAACCGGAGTACCCGCCATGGCCGAACATGCCTTTGCCCTGATCGACAGTACCTTCAGTGATTTTCTCGCCGACGACCTGCTGGTCAAGCCCGCCGCCGAAGCCTGGGAGCGCCAGGACTATTATGCGTTGCGCCGGGCGGTGTTCAGCACCGAGCAGCAACTGCTGGCCCAGGACAAGGACGAAAAGGATTTCCAGGCCATCCCCATCGTTGCCGTGGCCCATCACTGCGGCATGCCTGAACAGGTGGTCGGTGCCGTGCGCATCTATGAGAGCGCACCCGGCGTCTGGTATGGCGGGCGCCTGTGTGTCGAGCAGGCCTACCGGCGTCACGGCATGATCGGCAAGGCGCTGGTCAATGAGGCCGTGTCGCGGGCCATCGACCTCGGCTGCCAGACCTTCCTGGCCACCGTGCAGCAAGCCAACGAGAGCTACTTCCACAGCCTGCACTGGCAGACCCTGCACCCCATGGACTTGCTCGGCCAGCCGCACTGCCTGATGCAGGCACAACTGCAGTGCTATCCGTTCATGCCACGACAGGTCGCGCTGTTGACACGCAAGGTACGCCGGCATGACTAAGCCACAACGCCTCGAAACACCGTTGCAAAGCATGCTGGCCAGGCTGTGTGACACCCCGGCGATGCGCGCCAAGCAAGCGATTCAACGCCCGGCGCGGGCACTGCCGCCACACGCAATCAACCATGACGATCGCTATGCATTGCCGGGCGACGACACGGCGGCGATTCGCTGCGGCGATCAGTATCAGCTGCTCGCCATCGAGGGCATGATCCCGGCCTTTGTCGAACAGGCGCCGTGGTTCGCCGGCTGGTCGGCGGTCATGGCCAATGTCAGCGACATCACCGCCATGGGCGGCCGCGCCAACGCCGTGGTCAACGCCTATTGGCACCATGACAGCCTGGCCGCCGACAGTGTACTGGCCGGCATCCACGACGCCTGCCAGGCCTACGGCCTGATCCTCGCCGGCGGTCACACCAGCCAGGCAGCGGGCAACCCCGCAGCACTGGCGGTGGCGATCAGCGGCTGGGCCCGCAGTTTGTTGTCGACCCTGCATGTCGCGCCGGGCCAGGTCATTGCCATGGCCGTGGACCTCGACGGCCAGTGGCACGGTCATGCGCCCTACTGGAAAGCCTTCGAGAATGTGCCCGCCGAGCGCCTGCGGGAAAAACTCGAAGTCATCCCGCGTCTGGCCGAAGCCGGGCTCCTGCTGGCCGCCAAGGACATCAGCAACGCCGGGATTCTCGGCACCTTGCTGATGCTGCTGGAGCCCAACACCTGTGGCGCGAAAATCGACCTGGACGCCCTGCCCATCCCGACCGATGCGCCGCTGGAGCGCTGGCTGCAAGCCTTCCCCAGCTACGGCTTCCTGCTCACCCTGGAGCGCAAGGACCTGTCCACCGTAGAGGCCGCCTTTGCCTTTGAAGGCATTCACTGCGCCTGTATCGGCGAGGTCGATGACAGCGCCCGACTGCGGGTCAGCCAGGGCAACGAACAGCGCGAGTTCTGGAACCTGGCCGCCCAGCCTTTCACCGGATTCAGTTACCCCGAACGCCAACCTTCAGCCGTATCAAAGGAACCCTGACATGCCCGCCGTCAATATTCGCCTGCGTTGGCCCGATGGCCAGGAAAGCAACGCCTATTCACCCTCGACCACCATCTACGAGCACCTCGAAGCCGGCCGCGCCTACGTCATGGCCGAGTTTCTGCGCCGGGCGGAAACCGGTCTGAACGCGGCTTCGGAACGGGTCAGGCAGGTCAAGGGGTTCTATTGCAGTGCAGCGATGGACAGCCTCGGCGGCTTGCGCTTGAGGGCCCGGGCCTTTGCCGATCCCGCCGCCCAGGTGGAAGTCCTGGAAATCAGCAACCAGGGCGCCGGCAAGGTTCACTACTCGGGCTTCGGCGATATCTGACCGCCCCCCTTCATCCCCCAGAGGACTTCAACATGACTCACTACAAAGCAATCGTCGTCGGCGGCGGCCAGGCCGGACTTTCCGCCAGTTACTACCTGCAGGAGCGGGACATCGATCATCTGGTGCTGGAAAAACACACATTGACGCACACCTGGCGCAACCAGCGCTGGGACGCCTTTTGCCTGGTGACGCCGAACTGGCAATGCGCGCTGCCAGGCCATCCCTATGAGGGTGACGATCCTCACGGTTTCATGAAAAAAGCCCAGATCATCGACTACCTCGACGGTTTTATCGCCAAGGTCAATGCCCCGGTCAAGGAAGGGGTTGCGGTGCAGCGCATGAGCGCACGCCCCGAGGGTGGCTACCTGCTCAACACATCAAAGGGTGACTTCACGGCCGATCAGGTGATCGTTGCCAGCGGCGGCTATCACACGCCCATCATCCCACGCCTGGCCGAACGTTTGTCCGACGAAATCACCCAGCTTCACTCCGAGCAGTACCGCAGCCCCCAGGCCCTGCCCGCAGGCGCCGTGCTGGTGGTCGGCTCCGGGCAGTCCGGGGCGCAGATCGCCGAGGACCTGCATCTGGCCGGTCGCAAGGTGTTCCTGGCCGTCGGCGATGCGCCGCGTTGCGCTCGCTTCTATCGCGGCAAGGATGTGGTCGATTGGCTGGCACAGATGGGCTACTACGACATCGGCGTCGACACCCATCCGCTGCGCGAAGGCGTACGCGACAACACCAACCATTACGTTACCGGGCGTGACGGCGGGCGCGATATCGACCTGCGGCGCTTCGCCAGCGAAGGCATGGAACTGTTTGGCCGACTGAACAGCCTGGACGGCAGCATCCTGAAATTCGCCTGCGACCTGGGGCCCAACCTGGATGCCGCCGACGCGGTGTACAACCGCATCAACAGCAGTATCGACAAATACATTGCCGACAACGCCATCGATGCCCCAGCCGGCACAGCGTATACCCCGCTCTGGACCCCGCAAGCCGAAAGAAGCGAACTGGATCTGGCGGACAGCGGCATCACCAGCATCATCTGGTGCATCGGTTTCCAGCCGGATTTCAGCTGGGTCGATGTAGCGGTTTTCAATGGCCGCAGCTATCCCGGTCACAGCCGTGGCGTCACCGCTCGACCCGGCCTGTATTTCCTCGGCCTGCCATGGCTGCACACCTGGGGCTCCGGCCGGTTCTCGGGGATTGCCCGGGACGCGCAGTACCTGGTGGAGCACCTGGCCGCGAGACAGCACGACTGATCAAAGCGGCCAGCACCGTGCATCACCGGATCCTACCTTGAGCAGAGCATTGCCGACCGATATCCCGGTCGGCAATCACCCGAGACCGCCATGCCAGACAATCCCCTCTTTCATGTTTCGCGCGAACAGACCTACCTGGCCAGCATGCCCAATCTGGCCTTTAGCGGGGTCTGCGAAAACTGGCTGCTGAAAGAATGCGGCCATCAACACTGGCTGGCATTGGCCAACCTGCATGACCGCCCTTTGCCAGACTTTCGAGACGACCGTGGGCGTATTGCCTACGCGGCGTTTACCGCCGTACGCAGCTGGGACATGGCCCTTGAGCAGATCACGGAAAATCGCCACTTTCACATTCATACCCGCCTGAGCCGTGCCGGCCTTGCCCGACACTTCAGCGAACATCAGATCCTGCTCGGCGAGCGCACGGTGGGTCGACTGGCGTTGATCTCGACCTTCGTCAGCCGGCACACGTCCGGAGACAATCGCAGCGTCAAAAAAGCCTGCCTCGCCGGCTCGAATGCCCGAATCGCCCCACCGTCGACACGGCTCGAAGAACTGCACGCGGACAATCGACGGCTGCGCAGCGGAGAGTGGCAAAGTCACTATGGTATCCATCGCGAACAATGCGCACCGTCAAACGTATTCGATTTCAGCCCGTGCCCGGATGTGGATTTCAACGGCGCGGGCTTCCTTTATTTTGCCAATTTCCAAGCCATGGTCGAACGGGCGGAATGGTCGCTTCCGGGACTGCGTCGCCCCGGTCATATCCGGCGCAGGGAGCTGCACTTTCATGGCAATCTGAACATCGGCGACAGCCTGCGGATCAAGCTGCATCCCAGCCAACCGGGCAACAGGAACCTGCACTGGTGCGAGCTGTATCGGCGTGGCGATGACTACAAGCTGGCCGACATCTTCACCGAGAAAGTCTACCTTTCGGATTGCAGCAGACCATGACCCGCCCCCCTCTCTGGCGCCCTCAGGGTCTACAGTTGAAAGCAGTTTACCAAGCCAGCGACCTGGAGGGGCTGGAACACCTCGACGGCCGCCCCGGTCGGGCCCCTTTCATACGTGGCCCTTATCCCGGCATGTACACCGAAAGGCCTTGGACGTTGCGCCAATACACCGGGTTTGCCGGCGCCCAGGCGTGCAATCAACGCCTGCGCCAAAGCTTGGCGGAGGGTGCCCAAGGTCTGTCGCTGGCTTTCGACCTGCCCACCCATCGCGGCTACGACTCCACCGCCCCACAGTGTCACGCCGACGTAGGCAAAGCCGGGGTTGCCATCGACAGCGTCGAAGACATGCATGAGTTGCTGGCGGGCATCGAGCTGGACAAGGTGTCGGTGTCCATGACCATGAACGGTGCCGTCCTGCCGATATTGGCCGCATTCATTGTGGTGGCCGAGGAAAGCGGCGTAGCGCCTGAACACCTGCACGGCACCATCCAGAACGACATTCTCAAGGAGTTCATGGTGCGCAACACTTACATCTTCGGCCCTCAGCCGTCGATGCGCATCAGTCTCGATGTCATCGAATACCTCAGTAAGACGATGCCAAGGTTCAACCCGATCTCCGTCTCCGGCTATCACTTTCAGGAAGCCGGGGCCGATGCAATAACAGAACTGGCGTTGACCCTGGTGAACGCCCGCACCTACGCGCAAGCGGTAGCGAAACGCGGTCTGGACCTGGAAACCTTTTGCACACGAATGAGTTTCTTCTTCGGGGTCGGCAGCGATTTTTTCAGCGAAATTGCCAAGCTGCGCGCCGCACGGCTGCTGTGGTGCGAAATGGTCAGGGATTTAGGGGTCGAGGGTGAAAAAGCCCAGGCGCTGAGAATGCACTGTCAAACCTCGGGCTGGTCACTGAGCGTCCAGACCCCGCTGAACAACGTTGCCCGCACCACTGTTCAAGCAATGGCGGCGGTGTTCGGCGGTACCCAATCGTTGCACACCAACGCCTGGGACGAAGCGCTGGCCTTGCCCAGTGAAAGCTCGGCCCGGCTTGCCCGCGATACACAACACATTCTTCAGCAGGAAACCGGGTTATGCGATGTCATCGATCCCTGGGCGGGCTCGTACATGATGGAAGCCCTGACCGCAAACATGGCGACACAAGTACGCCAGCTCGTCGCCCGGATCGATCGCGAAGGGGGCGCGCTGAAAGGCATTGAGTCAGGCTGGATCAGCCGCCTCATTCAAGCACAAGCCATCGCCACACAAGCCCGACTCGACAGTGGAGCCCAACCGCGCGTCAAGGGGCGCGCGCTCCTGTGCACTTCGACACCCTTGCAAACCGCCTCCCCCATTGACAGCGCCGCACTGCGCACCCGCCAGGTTCAGCGCCTCGATACGCTACGACTCACCCGTCAAAGCCTGCAGGTTGAACAAACGCTGGATGCATTGACCGCCTGCGCTCAAACCGGCCAGGGCAATCTGTTGCACGCGACCATCGCGGCGATCAGGGCTCGGGCAACCGTGGGCGAATGCACCCAGGCACTCGAACGCGTGTGGCCGCGCTTCAAGCTGCCGAGCGAATTCCTGCCGGGTTGCTATGGCGCACAAATACACGCGGAGCCACGATGGCACAGGCTGTGCCGGCGCGCGCAGGCGTTCAGTAGCCGACATGGTCGCCCCCCCACGGCCATTTTGGGCAAGCTCGGCCAGGATGGTCACGACCGCGGCCTGCGCCTGATTGCCGCCGCGCTGACAGACGCCGGGGTCGAAGTGCGGATACTGCCCATGTTCCTGACCCCGGACGAATTTATTGGGGCATGCCAAACGCAGGGAAACATCGATCTAATCGGCATTTCGAGCCTCGCCGGCGCTCATATCGAACTGCTACAACAACTGATGACGTTGTTGAAGGGATTGGACTTGAAGGTCCCGGTGGTTGTCGGCGGAATCCTTCCCGAGGCGGACATTCACCGGCTTTGCTCATCGGGTGTCGCCGCCTGCTTCGGCCCCGACCAGGATGTGCTTGAGATCCTCGATCAGTTGCTCCATCTGCTCGAACAGCCTGTTCAGGATAGGACACCAGAGATCCCGTTATGACAAACCGCTGGCGTCATCCCATCTGCAGCCACGCATGGCGCTTTACAGCCTGAAACGCTCAACCAGCCCCTGGAGACCGACGGCCAACCGGGAAAGCTCGCCGCTGACAATGGACGTCTGGTGTGAGCCGGTCGCCGTTTGCGTCGACAGGTCGCGAATACTGATCAGGCTTCGATCCACCTCCCGGGCGACCTGCGCCTGCTCCTCCGCCGCCGTCGAGATCAGCAGGTTGCGCTCGTTGATCTGCTGGATCGACTCGGTGATCTCGCTCAAGGCCTGGCCCGCGGCCTCGGCCAGGCGCAAGGTGGCTTGCGCCTGCACGGTGGTCTGGTCCATGGACGCCACGGCATTACCGGTCCCGGCCTGGATATCGCGGATCATCGTCTCGATTTCCTCGGTAGACACCTGGGTCCGATGGGCCAGTGCCCGCACCTCGTCCGCCACCACCGCAAAACCGCGCCCGGCCTCGCCAGCGCGGGCAGCCTCGATCGCCGCGTTCAGGGCCAGCAGATTGGTCTGCTCGGCAATGGCGCGGATCACATCCATCACCTTGCTGATATCCACGGCCATCACCGACAGACTTTTCACATCGGTGGCAGTGGATTGCACGCTCGACACCATCTGGCCAATGGCACCGAGGGTCTCATCGACGCGAGCGCGCCCACTCGAAGCCGTCAGGCTTGAGGTGGTCGCCGCCGCCGAGGCTTGCGCCGCGTTGCTGGCCACCTCGTCGACCGCGGCGCTCATCTCGGTGACCGCCGTGGCCGCCATTGCGATTTCATTGTCCTGGCGGACCATCCCCCTGGCGGCGGCCTCCGTCACTGCATGCATCTGCTCGGCGGTCGCGGCCAACTGGGTCGATGAGCCGCCAATCCGGGTAATGGTCTCGCGCAGGTTGGCCTGCATGGTCGCCAGCGCCGCCAGCAGTTGCGCCAGTTCGTCCGCCCCCTTGATCACAATGGGCTGGCTGAGATCGTTGCGGGCAATACGCCGGGCGATTTCGAGGGACTGCTCGAGAGGTGCCATGACGCTACGGGTGTACAGCCAGGCCAACAGCACCGTGGCAATCAATGACACCAGGATCAGTGCACTGACCATGACCCGTGTTTGCCGATAGACGGCGTTCGCCGCCTCGCCGGCATCCCTGGCCTTGAGTTGCCCCTGCTCGATCAGGGCCTGGATAGCGGCGGACACCTGCTCACCCCCGGGGCGCACATCCGTTTGGGTAAAACGATTGGCGCCGATCAGGTCGTTCGCCGTCATAAAGGCCAGGTACTGGTCTTCGATGACATTGAAGGCCTGGATGCTGCTTTGCAACGCATCGAACAGTGCCCGCTCTTTCGACGTTACCACCAGCCCGGACAGGCGCTTCATCTTCTCCCCGGTACTGGCACGCAGCGCGGTAATCTCCTCCAGGCCATGGGCATTGACCTCTTCAGTTTCCAACGGATTACGCAGGCTGGCATTGTCGGCACGGAGCAGGACAACGCTTTTATCCAGTTCTCCCAGTACCTGGACTGTCGGCAGGACCCTGCCTTCGACAAGATCTTCGGCGTCATTCAAAGCCGAGGCCTGCCTCAACGCAAACAGGCCCATGCCAACGATCAACAGGCAAAAAAGCCCGAAGCAGACAACCGAACGCGGCGCAAGATTCAGCTTTCTGAGAAGCATATATCACTCCAGGCAAATAAATTGGGCACGAGCGCCGGCCACCGCGGGCGAACAAGCTGAACCTGTTGTTCGCCCGCGGTGGCTGTCTGGCTCAGCCGCGATGACGGCGGCGGAAGTAGTCAACCAGGCCCTGCGTCGAGCCATCGTCGGCGGGAGGCACATCAAACCCGGTCAGGCTGGTGTAGACGCTCGTGCCCAGCTCCTTGCCCAACTCCACGCCCCACTGGTCGAAAGAGTTGATGCCCCAGACCACGCCCTGGACAAAGACCTTGTGCTCATACAACGCGATCAAGGCGCCGAGACGCCGCGGATCGAGGGTCTCCATCACCAGGGTGTTGCTGGGGCGGTTGCCCGGGATCACCTTGTGCGGGGCCAGGCGCTGCACATTGGCTTTCGACAGCCCCTTGGCCCGCAACTCGACCTCGACCTCCTTCAGACTCTTGCCGCGCATCAGCGCCTGGCTCTGCGACAGGCAGTTGGCGTACAGCCAGTGATGATGGTCGGCGACCGGCTTGTGGCTGACCACCGGCACGATAAAGTCCGCCGGGATCAACGTCGTGCCCTGGTGCAGCAATTGGTGATAGGCGTGCTGACCGTTGCAACCGACACCGCCCCAGATCACCGGCCCGGTGGCGCAGGACAGCGGCGAGCCATCCTGGCGCACGCTCTTGCCGCTGGACTCCATGTCCATCTGCTGCAGGTGCTTGACGAAGTTGCGCAGGTAATGGTCGTAGGGCAGGAAGGCATGGGCCTGGGCGTCCCAGAAATTGCGATACCAGATGCCCAGCATCGCCAGCAGCAGCGGCATATTGCTTTCGAACGGTTGGTTGAGGAAGTGCTCGTCCATGGCATGGGCACCGGAGAGCAACTCCTTGAAGTTGGTCATGCCGATGGCCAGGGCGATCGGCAGACCGATCGCCGACCATAACGAATAACGGCCACCGACCCAGTCCCACATGGGGAAGATATTCTTCTCGCGGATGCCGAAATCGAGCGCCGCCTGGTTGTTGCTGGTGACGGCAATGAAGTGCCGGTAGAGCTTGTGCTCATTGCCACCGCTGCTCAGGTACCAGGCGCGCGCGGCCTGGGCATTCTTCAAGGTTTCCAGGGTCGCGAAGGACTTGCTGGAAACGATGAACAAGGTGGTTTCAGCATTCAGCCGCGCGGTCAGTTCGTGGAACTCACTGCCATCGATATTCGCCAGGTAGTGGCAACGTACCCCGGACTGCTGGCTGTAGGGCAAGAGCGCCTCGGACACCAGCTCCGGCCCCAGGAAAGAGCCGCCGATGCCGATATTGACCACATCGGTGATCGCCTTGTCACTGTAGCCACGCCATAACTGGCTGTGAATGCGGCCGACAATATCGGTCATTTTCCCCAGGGTGTCGTGGACATCGCGCATCAGGTTATGTCCGTCGACCATCACCCGATCCCCCACCGGTCGGCGCAAGGCCGTATGCAGTGCCGGGCGGCGTTCCGAGGCATTGACCGGCTCACCGTCGAACATCGCCTGGATCGCTTGCGCCACTCCGCTTTCCCGAGCCAGGCGGATCAACAACTCTCGGGTTTCCCGGGTGATCAGGTTCTTCGAGTAATCCAGGAACAGCCCACAAGCGGAAACGGAAAACTCGTTGAAACGCCCGGCATCCGCCTGGAACGCCTCGCGCATGTTGAAGCGCTGCATGGCCAGCCGATGCGTATCAAGCGCCTGCCAGGAAGCCAGGCCCGTCGCATCGAGGGGTTGCAGATAGTGCTTGGCTGGGCAGTGTCCGTCAGACGCCGACTGCGGCGCCTGTACGGTCATTCCCCCACCCGCGGCTTGGCCAGCAGGGCTTGCGCGGTTGCAAGCAGGTTGTGCAGGGTAATGCCGAAGTGTTCGTACAAGGCTGGCGCGGGCGCCGACTCGCCGTAGGTGGTCATACCGATCACACGACCTTCCAGGCCCACGTACTTGTACCAGTAGTCCGCGTGCGCGGCTTCGATGGCGATCCGCGCCCCCACTTGCAGCGGCAATACCGCCTGCTTGTAGCTCGCATCCTGCGCATCGAAGATGCTCGTGCACGGCATCGACACCACACGGACCTTGCGGCCCTGCTCGGTCAGCTTGTCGTACGCCTGCACCGCCAGGCCCACTTCCGAACCGGTAGCAATCAGGATCAGTTCAGGCTCGCCCGCGCAATCCTTCAACACATAACCACCGCGGTTGATGCATTCGATCTGCACCGCATCGCGCTGCTG